>NZ_JBKIUU010000007.1:0-349463 GCF_046603115.1 Klebsiella sp. 1SOBk5mer
ATATCAAACAGTTACGCAAATATCTGTAGGCCCGCGCAAGCGCAGCGCCGCCGGGCAATTCCTGAAGATTGCACCTGGCCAGCACGATGAAGCCCTCTTTTCAGAGGGCTTTTATCGCACAATAGCGAAGATTAACGCTTAAAGCGGTCCGGGAAGGTCATTTCGCTGTAGCGAACGAAGCGGGTGCCTTTTGCCAGTTTGTACCCAAACCAGATGACGAGGAACAGCGGAATACCGATGTAGGTCGCCGCCACGCCGCCCCAGTCAATGGTGTCCTTGAGGAACGCTTCGTAGTTCTGTCCGAGGGTGATGATCAGGCACAGCACGAAGGCGAAGATCGGCCCCAGCGGGAAGAACCCGGAACGATACGGCAGATTATTAATATCGTTACCCTGCAGGACGAAGCCACGACGGAAACGATAGTGGCTGATGGCAATCCCCAGCCAGGCGATAAAGCCCGTCATCCCCGAGGTGTTCAGCAGCCACAGGTACACCGTCTGGTTACCGAACATCGAAGTCAGGAAGCACAGCGCCGCGATAACGGTGGTCGCATACAGGGCGTTGCGCGGTACGCCGCCACGCGACAGCTTCGAGAAAATGCGCGGCGCTTTGCCGTCGCAGGCCAGGGTATACAGCATACGCGTAGAGGCGTACATCCCCGAGTTACCCGCCGACAGAACGGCCGTCAGGATAACGGCGTTCATGATCGCCGCCGCCGACAGCAGACCGGCGTGCTGGAAGACCAGCGTGAACGGGCTGACGGAGATATCTTTAACGTCGTTGCGCAGCAGGCTCGGATCGGTATACGGAATGATCAGGCTGATAATCAGGATCGCGAAGACATAGAACAGCAGGATACGCCAGAAGACCTGGCGCACCGCGCGCGGAATGTTCTTTTCCGGGTTCTCAGACTCACCGGCGGCAATACCGATAAGCTCGGTGCCCTGGAAGGAGAAGCCGACAATCATCGCCACGCCGATCATCGCCGAGAAGCCGCCGGCAAACGGCGCATCCGCGATCCCCCAGTTGCTCCAGCCGGCAGGCTGCGCACCTTTGAAGATGCCGACAATCATCATCACGCCGACGATGATAAAGATAATGACGGTGGCCACTTTGATCAGCGAGAACCAGTATTCCGCCTCACCAAAGCCGCGCACCGAGATCCAGTTCAGCAGGAACATAATGCCGAGGAACAAGGCGCTCCAGATCCAGCCTGGGGTGTCAGGGAACCAGTAGCTCATCACCAGCTGCGAGGCCACGAGGTCAACGGCGATCGTTACCGCCCAGTTGTACCAGTAGTTCCAGCCCAGCGCGAAGCCGAAGCCCTCTTCAACATAATTCTGCCCGTAGGTGGCGAAGGAACCGGACACCGGCATAAACGCCGCCAGTTCGCCCAGGCTGGTCATCAGGAAATAGACCATCAGACCGATCAGAATATAAGACAGCAGCGCCCCGCCGGGACCTGCTTGCGAAATCGTTGCGCCAGAGGCAACAAAAAGACCCGTACCGATGGAACCGCCGATGGCGATCATGGTCAAGTGGCGCGCCTTTAGTTCACGACGTAGCGTGGGCGCTTCTGTGGTTTTAGTTTCCGAAACCATGTGATAATGCTATCCATCCAAAAAATGAGGCGCGATTGTAGCAGACGATCGGGGTTCCATCCGGTACAAATGCAAAGTTATAAGAGAGCTTCATGATCGACCGCAAATTATTAGTAAAGCACTAACCTGCGGAATTGCCAGCAAATTCCCCCCCTTTATCAGGCGATAAAGCCGGATCGCTACACCTGGCAATACTGCAGAAAACGTTGTAATGCTTTGGAAATATGCTTCTGACGGTGGTGGATCCGCCACAGCGTGCGCGTCAGCCGGGGCAGCGGCACTTTCAGCTCCGCCAGCGTGCCGGAGGCCAGCTGTTCGGCAATCACCCGCCGCGATAAGCAGCTGATCCCCAGCCCATGGCGCACAGCGTGTTTGATCGCCTCCGAGTTGCCCAGCTCCATCCCCAGATGAAACGCCGGCAGATGCGACAGCAGAACGTAATCGACAATCTCCCGGGTGCCAGACCCATGCTCGCGCAGGATCCACGGCGCCTCGGCCAGCTGCTGCAGGGTCACCTCCCCCGCCAGCAGCGGCGAGTCAGGCGCGGCAAACACCACCAGCTCATCTTCCAGCCACGGCTCGGCGATAATATCGGCGGCATGGCACGGCCCCTCGATCAGCCCGAAATCCACCCGCAGGTCGGCAACGGCGTTGATCACGTCCAGGCTGTTGCCCACGCTCAGCTCAACCGGCAGATCCGGGAAGTCATGGCGATAGCGGGCAATGATCTCCGGCATAATATAGTTGCCGATGGTGCTGCTGGCGTAGACCCGAATCGCCCCGTTGTCGCCGCGAAACAGCTGCTCGATCTCCAGGGCCCGCTCCAGCAACGCCAGGGCGCGCGGATAGAGCAGCCGTCCATGCTCATTGACCACCAGCCGCTTGCCGACGCGGTCGAACAGCTGTACGCCAAGCTGCCCTTCCAGATCGGTCAGCGCGGCGCTGACCGCCGATTGCGAAAGCGCCAGCATCTGTGACGCCTGAGTGGTCGACCCACTCTTATGGACTTCGGCGAACACTTCCAGCTGCCGCAGCGTAATATGCATAACCCACCCGTTTAGTAATCCAGTCTGAATAACCTTCCTTACTATGGTGACACAAATCGAGGCGGCTGACGGAAGGAAAATCCCCTTACGTCACAAAATCATCGTCTTGCTGACAAGAGCAGCTCGCTTGCGCGCCTCACTCCCCTGCCCCGTTGTCGCCAGCGAAGCGGTCATTAACCACTTATTACGATTGATTATAAACATATAATCAATTTTATATTTAATCCCGCGCGGCGTAACCTTTAGGCAGACAAAGGAGAAGGTTATGACAGCACTCACTTTACCCACCAAACATCGTTCCCTGTGGCATTTTGTCCCAGGCCTGGCGCTGACCGCCGCCCTGACCGGCGCCGCCCTGTGGGCCGGTAGCTTCCCGGCCATCGCCGGGGCGGGCTTCAGCGCCCTGACCCTCGCTATTCTGTTCGGGATGGTCGTCGGTAACACGGTCTATCCGAAAATCTGGCAGCCATGCGACGGCGGGGTGATCTTCGCCAAACAGTATCTGCTGCGCCTGGGGATCATCCTCTACGGCTTCCGCCTGACGTTCGCCCAAATTGCCGACGTCGGCGTGAGCGGTATTTTGATTGACGTTCTGACGCTCTCCAGCACCTTTTTCATCGCCTGCTTCCTGGGCCAGAAAGTGTTTGGGCTCGATAAGCACACCAGCTGGCTGATCGGCGCCGGCAGCAGCATCTGCGGCGCGGCGGCAGTGCTCGCCAGCGAGCCGGTGGTCAAAGCCGAAGCCAGTAAAGTGACCGTCGCCGTCGCCACGGTGGTGATCTTCGGTACCATCGCCATCTTCCTCTACCCGGCGATGTACCCGCTGCTGGCGCACTGGTTTACCCCGGAGACCTACGGGATCTATATGGGTTCCACCATGCATGAAGTGGCGCAGGTCGTCGCCGCCGGCCATGCGGTCAGCCCGGATGCGGAGAACGCCGCGGTTATCGCTAAAATGCTGCGCGTGATGATGCTGGCCCCGTTCCTGCTGTTCCTGGCGGCGCGTGTTAAACAGCTGACCCCGGCGGGTAACGGCGAGAAAAGCAAAATCACCATTCCGTGGTTTGCCATTATGTTCATCCTGGTGGCGGTGTTTAACTCCTTCCATCTGCTGCCGAAAGCGGTCGTGGATATGCTGGTGACGCTGGATACCGTCCTGCTGGCGATGGCGATGGCCGCTCTTGGGGTGACCACTCACGTCAGCGCGCTGAAAAAAGCCGGGGCGAAACCGCTGCTGATGGCGCTTATGCTGTTCGTCTGGTTGATTGTCGGCGGCGGGGCCATTAACGTCGCCATCCACAGCCTGATGGCATAAAGCACTACATCTTTCTCCAGTTAAGCCGCTATCATTACCCACCCCCCAGCGGCTTTAACTGGAGTTTTTTTATGAAATACGTAGGAGCGCACGTGAGCGCCTCAGGTGGACTGGCCAATGCCGCCATTCGCGCCGCCGAAATCGAAGCAACCGCCTTCGCCCTCTTCACCAAAAATCAGCGCCAGTGGCGCGCCGCGCCGCTCAGCGACCAGACCATCGCCGAATTCAAAGCCGCCTGTGAAAAGTATCACTTTGGCCCCGGACAGATCCTGCCGCACGACAGCTACCTGATTAACCTCGGCCACCCGGTGGAAGAGGCGCTGGAAAAATCCCGTGACGCCTTCATCGATGAGATGACCCGCTGTCAGCAGCTGGGGCTGACGCTGCTCAACTTCCACCCCGGCAGCCATCTGCAGCAGATCCCGGAGGAAGAGTGTCTGGCGCGCATCGCCGAATCGATCAATATCGCGCTGGCGAAGACCGAAGGCGTCACCGCGGTTATCGAAAATACCGCCGGCCAGGGCAGCAACCTGGGCTTTAAGTTCGAGCACCTCGCGGCCATCATCGACGGCGTGGAAGATAAAACCCGCGTCGGCGTCTGCATCGATACCTGCCACGCCTTCGCCGCCGGCTATGACCTGCGCAGCGCCGAAGCCTGCGAGAAGACCTTTGCCGACTTCGACCGTATCGTCGGCTTTCAGTATCTGCGCGGCATGCATCTCAACGATGCCAAGAGCGCCTTCGGCAGCCGGGTCGACCGTCACCATAGTCTGGGGGAAGGCAACATCGGCCACGATTGCTTCAGCTGGATCATGCAGGACAACCGCTTCGACGGCATTCCGCTGATTCTGGAAACCATCAACCCGGATATCTGGGCGGAAGAGATTGCCTGGCTGCGGGCGCAGCAGATCGCCGAAGTGGCGTAAATAGAGACATAAAAAAAGGGCCGAACAGTCGGCCCTTTTTTATTGCGGAGAGATTATGCCGCTTTTTCGACTTCCGCTACTTGCGCTTCCGGGCGTTTCAGCACCGCGTAGGAGAGGCCCGCCACCAGCGTCCCGGCAATAATCGCCAGCAGGTAGCCCAGCACTGGCGTAATCGCCCCCGGGATCAGCAGAACAAACAGCCCGCCGTGCGGCGCCATCAGTTTCGCGCCAATCGCCATCGAGATAGCGCCGGTTACCGCGCCGCCGACGATACAGCAAGGCAGCACGCGCATCGGGTCACGGGCGGCAAAAGGAATCGCCCCTTCAGAGATAAAGCACAGGCCGAGAACCAGCGCGGCTTTACCCCCTTCCCGCTGCCCTTTGTCGAACTTATTGCGGGCAACCAGCGTCGCGATACCCATCGCCAGCGGAGGCACCATACCGGCCGCCATGATCGCCGCCATCGGCGCGTAGGTCTGGGTACTCAGCAGGCCAACGCCGAAGGCATAGGCCGCTTTGTTCACCGGGCCGCCCATGTCGGTACACATCATCGCGCCGAGGATCGCGCCCAGCAGAACCGCGTTGGCGGTGCCCATGGTTTGCAGCCAGTGGGTCAGCCAGGCGAGGATACCGGCGACCGGTTTACCAATCAGGTAGATCATCGCCAGGCCCACGATCAGGCTGGAGACCAGCGGAATGATCAGTATCGGCTTCAGCGCTTCCATACTCTGCGGCAGTTTCAGCTTAGTGCTGATGGCTTTCGCCACGTAACCGGCAAGGAAACCGGCAATGATCCCGCCGATAAAGCCGGAGCCGCCGCTGACCGCCAGCATACCGCCGATAAGACCCGGGGTCAGACCCGGACGGTCGGCAATGGAGAAGGCAATAAAGCCCGCCAGCACCGGCACCATCAGCGCGAAGGCCGAGCCGCCGCCGATTTGCATCAGCGCCGCCGCGAGGGTGTCTTTCACTTCAAACGCTTTGATCCCGAAGGCAAAGGAGAGCGCGATACACAGGCCGCCCGCCACCACCATCGGCAGCATGTAGGAGACGCCGGTCAGCAGGTGGCGGTAGGCGCCCGCCGACTCTTTTTTACCTTCGCCAGCAGCCTGAGGTTTACCGGAAGGCTGGTACGGTTTGGCTTCAGCCACCGCTTTGTCCAGCTCCTGGGCGGTTTTCTTCAGCGCCAGACCGGTGGTGGTGCGATACATCGGCTTGCCGGCGAATTTCGCCAGGTCGACTTCGATATCGGCGGCGACGATCACCAGATCCGCCTCGGCCACCTCTTCCGGGGTGATAGCATTGCCCGCGCCGACGGAGCCGCGGGTTTCCACTTTCACCCACCAGCCGCGTTTTTTCGCTTCGGTTTCAATGGCTTCAGCCGCCATAAAGGTATGGGCAACGCCGGTCGGACAGGCGGTGACCGCGACAATACGTTTCGGTCCGCCGGTGGCCGCCGGGACTGCCGCGGCGGCAGGCGCCGCGTACGGCGTCGCGTGGCCTTTGGCTTCGCTGAGGAACAGCTCCGGGTGCGCCACGGCGCGATTAATATCGCCGAGGTAGACCTGTTTGCCGTTCAGCGCGCTGTCAGTAGGCAGCGCCGACCCGAGAACAATCACCAGTTCGGCGTCGTTCGGATTATCAATCAGTTCAAGGTGCGCTTTTGGCGCTGCGGCACCCAGCAGGGTTTTCGCCATATAGGCGCGCGCCTGTCCGAGTCCGGCATCAATAATCAGCAGCGTTTTCATTATGCCTCTCCTGCTGTCAATTAAAGGGTTGTAAGTCGACGCGCGCCATCATCGCGGCCAACTGGGTACGGTCGGTGATCCCGACGTTGCTCTGGCTGACGGCCAGGGCAGCGACGGCGGTCGCCAGGCGCAGGGTATGCTCGCTGGATTCACGCATCAGCAGGCCGTAAATCAGGCCGCCGACCATCGAATCGCCGGCGCCAACGGTGCTGACCACTTCGACTGAAGGCGGTTTGGCAATCCACTCGCCGGAGGCGTTCACCCACAGCGCGCCCTCTTCGCCCAGGGAAATCACCACGTGGGCGATCCCCTGCTCGCGCAGCGCATGGGCGGCGTCGATAACGTCTTTCATCTCCGGCAGCTTACGGCCAGCCCAGATCTCCAGCTCGCGACGGTTCGGTTTCACCAGCCACGGCGCCGCTTTCAGTCCGGCAACCAGCGCTTCGCGGCTGCTGTCGAAAATGATGCACGGGCACTGGCTGCGCAAACGGGTCATCCAGTCGGTAAAGGCTTCCGGGCTGACGCCGGACGGCAGGCTGCCGCTGACGCAGACCATATCGAACTGCCCCAGCCAGCTCAGGGAGTCGTTGACGAAGCGTTCCCAGTCGCCTGGGGTGACTTCAAAGCCGGAGAAGTTGAAATCGGTCACTTCGCCATCTTTTTCCGTCAGCTTAACGTTGATGCGGGTCCGACCCTGCACCACCTGGAAACGGTTGGCGATCCCCAGCTCGCTGAACAGCTGCTGAAAGCCATCCTGGTTGTCTTTCCCCAGGAAGCCGCCGACGGTGACGTCAATGCCAAGATCTTTCAGCACTTTCGCCACGTTGATGCCTTTCCCGGCGGCGTGCAGGCCGGTGGTACGCACCAGGTTCACTTCACCGCGCTCGATCTCCGGGGTGAAGCCCACCAGATCGTACGCCGGGTTTAAAGTAATGGTTGCTACACGTCTGCTCATTTATGCGCCCTCCCCAAGGCCTGCGGCGATCGCTTCGCCAATCGCATCCAGCGCTTGTTGCGCATCCTCACCCTGCGCGGTAAAGCGCAGACGGTGACCTTTTTTCACACCCAGCGCCACGACCTTCATCAGGCTGCGGCCGTTGGCCGGCTTGCCGGAACCGTCGAGGTTAGTGACGGTGACGTCGCTGGAAAATTGTTTAATGGTGTTGACCAGCATGGTGCCCGGACGGGCATGCAGGCCGTGCTCATTGCGCACCACGAATTCGGCGCTCAGCACATCTTCGGCAATCGCGTCGTCGCTGGTCAGCAGCGCCAGCACGGTGGCGGCGTCGGCTTTCAGCAGATGGTCAGCTTTCTTGTCCAGCAGCAGCTTGCTCAGGCGGTTCAGCACCGCGGTTGGCTGTTCGTCGGTCATCGCCACCGTAACCAACAGGGAAACCGGCTGGTCGTCGCGGGTGAAGGCGGTGGCGGCGCGGCTGACCGCCACGGCGCTGCGCAGATTGCCTTCGGCGCTGTCGTTCAGCCAGATGCCCTGACCGAGGTTCAGCGGCGTATCGTTAATGACGTGGCTAACGAAGGCGGAATCCACAGCGCCTGCTTCTTTCAGACGCGCGGCGTTCAGCGCCTGCAGGGTCAGCAGATCGCTGGCCGCGACGTCGAGACTCAGAGTCTCGTTGTCCAGCTTCAGCGCTTCGCTCTGCTTCTCCCCCATCAGCAGCGCACGCAGCTCTTCCGCGGTGGTGGCGGACTGCAGCTGGGCGGCGACCGCGTCATCGCTCAGCACATGGGTCAGCTGACGCAGCAGGCCGAGGTGTTCATCTGAGCTGGCGGCAATCCCGATCGCCACATAGGCGGTCTGCCCTTCGCCCCAGGTGACGCCCTGCGGGAACTGAAACACCTGAACGCCGGTCTTCAGCACCTGGTCACGCGTATCCGTCGTGCCGTGCGGGATCGCGATCCCGTTGCCGAGGAAGGTGGAGGTCTGCTGCTCGCGCGCCAGCATGCCGTTCACGTAGCCATCGGCCACGTTGCCGGCGCTGACCAGCGCGGCGGCGACCTGCCGGATGGCCTCTTCTTTATTACCGGCCTGCTGGCCGGGATGAATATCCTGCACAGATAACTGGAACATGGTTCTCCTCTCCTGCTGAATTGAATCGTTTCAGCTAACTTGAGAAAAAAGGCGCCATCTGACGGTGAACGATATGCCGAATGACGCTGAAACGTTTCAAGAATTCTGTACCTTTCTTGCTCAACGCGCAAGGTACGTCAGCGACTTGATTGCAGAACTTAGAGGTACTGCACACTTTTGCTGAAGCCCTGGCGCCTGGCCGCGGTAAACGTCAGCTTTTTGCTGAACCCTCTATTTTGAAACGCCTTTTTAATTATTCGTGCCATACTACTGTTTATTTTCAGCCAGCAGGCGTAAACTCCGCGCCGTCTCCTGAAACTACAGAAAACCAAACACATGGAAAACCGAAGCGCCGCCCTCCCCCGACGCGGGTTCGATGTCACCTCTTCCGCCTTCCTGATCGTCGCCTTTCTGACGGGCATTGCCGGGGCGTTGCAGACGCCGACCCTGAGCCTGTTTCTGACCAATGAAGTGCATGTCCGCCCGGCGATGGTGGGTTTCTTTTTTACCGGCAGCGCCGTCATCGGCATTCTGGTCAGCCAGTTCCTCGCCGGTCGTTCTGACCGTCAGGGCGATCGCAAGCAGCTGATTGTCGTCTGCTGCCTGCTGGGGGTGCTGGCCTGCGTGCTGTTTGCCTGGAACCGGAACTATTTCATTTTGCTGTTCATCGGCGTATTCCTTAGCAGCTTTGGTTCGACCGCCAACCCGCAGATGTTCGCCCTCGCGCGCGAGCATGCCGACAAAACCGGCCGCGAAGCGGTGATGTTCAGCTCCATTTTGCGCGCCCAGGTCTCCCTGGCATGGGTGATTGGTCCCCCGCTGGCCTATGCCCTGGCGATGGGGTTTGGCTTTACCGCGATGTACCTCAGCGCCGCGGCGGCGTTTATCGTCTGCGGGATCATGGTCTGGCTGTTCTTGCCCAGCATGCGCAAAGCCAAGGCGGTGGCGACTGGCCGGCTGGAAGCCCCGCGCACGCACCGCCGCGATGCGCTGCTGCTGTTCAGCATCTGCACGCTGATGTGGGGCACCAACAGCCTGTACATCATTAATATGCCGCTGTTTATCATTAACGAGCTGCATCTGCCGGAGAAGCTGGCCGGCCTGATGATGGGGACCGCCGCCGGGCTGGAAATTCCCACCATGCTGATTGCCGGTTACTACGCCCGGCGCTTCGGTAAACGCTTTCTGATGCGCCTTTCCGCGGTGGCTGGGGTGCTGTTTTATGTGGGCATGCTGACGGTGCATACGCCGGCGCTGCTGCTGGCGATGCAGGTGCTGAACGCCATCTATATCGGGATCCTCGCCGGGATTGGCATGCTTTATTTCCAGGATTTGATGCCCGGGCAGGCGGGCGCGGCCACCACCCTCTACACCAATACCACCCGCGTCGGCTGGATCATCGCCGGCTCACTGGCGGGCGTGGTGGCAGAGATCTGGAGCTATCATGCGGTGTTCTGGATAGCGCTGGTTATGGGGCTCGCCACTCAGGCCTGCCTGTGGCGGATCAGGGACGTATAGATAAGGTTGCCCGGCCGGAGCCGGGCAGTGCGGATTAGTGATCCAAATAGAGATAATGCAGCCAGCTGGTCATGCGCAGCAGCACCTTGCGCATAATCGACACATGGGCAAAATAATCGGTATATACCGCAGCCTGGGCGCTGACCCCGTCCGGTAAATGTTCCACTTCCGGATGGGGATCGAGGTCGATCAGCACGTAAATGCCCTCTTTCCCCGCCCCGGCGTTCAGCCCCTGCAGCGCGCCGCTGGCCTGGTAACTGCCGTCCGGGACGGTCGGCAACACGCGCGATACCTTACCACTGTAGACGCTGCCCGGCAGACCATTAAACACCACCTCCGCGCTGTCCCCGGCCGTCAGACGCAGGACCGAGTTCTGACGGAATACCGCCACCACCTGGCGCTTTTGCTGGGGAATAAACACCAGCACCGGCTTGAAGGGCAGACGCACCGCGGTCATCCCCGGCCGCGCCAGAAGCTGGGTGACGTAGCCGTCGCTCGGCGCGCGAACCACGGTTTGCGCCAGATTATACTCCGCCTCAAGGATCTGCGATTTCAGGCTGGCAATATTGGCATCCAGCCCGTGGTAGCGGCCGGACACCTGCTCTCTGGCGTTTTGTAATTGCGCTTTCGCCGCCTGCAGGACCGCCGCCTGGATCTGCACCTGCTGCCTGGCGTGAGTCACATCCTGTTCCGAAAAAGGATTCACCGGCATGGCCGCCCCCTGAGCATAGCGCTGGTTGTCACGGGTGACCCGGTCGTACTCCGCCTGCGCCTGCTGTACTCTGGCACGGGCATCGTCAATGGTCGCCTGCTTCGCCCGCAGCGTGGCCTCTTCGGCCGCCAGATCGGCTTTCAGCTTGTTCAGCCGCGCGCGGTAGCGGGTATCGTCGATGCGGAACAGCAGTTCGCCCTTCTTCATTAACACATTGGTTTTACTGGTGACCTCCACCACCTCGCCTGATACCTGGGGCACCATCGGAATGGAGACGACAATTTTTTGCGCTCGCATCGTATAGGGGTGGTTATAGTTCATCGTTAATATTAACGCGCCAACGACCACTATTCCGCCTAATATCGCTGTCGGGATTGTCCATTTATTTACTGGAATGCGAAATATCTTAAACACGCCCCAGGAAATGGCGACATAGCAAAGGATAATTAACAGATCCATATTATTTCTCGCTATTCTCCGCCGACGCCTGCTGGCTGTTTTTTAATGCCGCTTCAAGTAACGCAATGCGTTTTTCCAGCTCCGCTCGCTGCTGATGTCCCTCGGACTGCGAAGCCATCCCCCAGCCACGATCGGGCCGGTACAGCGTGGCCCAGATCCACAGGAAAGGCCAGATAGCATGCAGGGTAAACAGGCTTATCCAGCCCGCCACATGAATCGCGTCCTGATGGGGGTGCTGGCGTTTTTGCGCGATGTGATAGGGAATATCGTGGATAATAATAACTCCATAAAACAGTATGAGAAAAACCAGTATTAATACAAACAAAGCAAAATAATTAAGCAGCATGGTACATATACACTCAGTAAGCCAGCGGGAAGATCGTTATTTTTAATGACGTCGAGAACCACAAAAGAAGTAATAAAACGCACAGGCTTCCTTAAATAACCGACTGTTCACGGCAAAGGCCATCATACGTTCAGCAGATCAATAAATCACATGGCAATTCCGCCAAACTGGTATATCATTTTTGATATACCATCAATATCAGGCAGCGATAAGATGTTGAAAGACTTTAAAATGGATGAGCTAAGGATCCTCTGCGCCATCGCCGAAACCGCCAGCGTAAGCCGGGCAGCACAGCGCCTGAATATGCCCCAGTCTAACGTCTCGCGGACGCTGACCAGCGTGGAGCGGAAAGTCGGCCTGGCCATTTTTCTGCGCACCGCCAGGGAACTGGTGCGTACCGAGTTCGGCGAGCAGTTTATTCACGCCAGCAGCGCCGTTCTTGAGCAGCATGAGCAGCTTATCAACCTCGCCGACCGTTATAAAAACACGCTGCAGGGCGTCGTCACCCTTGGGGCGCCCATCGGCATCCACCAGTTTCTCGGGCGCTATATTCTGCCGGCGCTAAGAAAAACGCTGCCGGAGCTGCAGATCAATCTGGTCACTCGCAACGCCAGCGAGCGGGAACAGAAATACGGCGCCATTTTCAATAGCGACTGCGATCTGCTGATAAGCCCCTTTAAGCCACAGAATGAAAACCTTATCGCCCGCCCCTTCACCCGCTTTCGCACCGGCGTCTTCGCCTCCCCGGATTACCTGGCGCAACACCCTATCGCCGAGCCGGAGGCGCTGGTGGATCATGAGTGCATCACCCTGCGCATGCTGGGCGGCAGCGACAATATCTGGACCTTCAAAAGCAAAAACGGCAAACCGCTCAATCTCACGGTAAAGGGGGGATTCGTGTGCGATAACACGCTGCCGGCGGTGGAGCTGGCGAAGCTGGGGATGGGGATCGTTTATGCGCCCTACTATTCACTCGCCACCGAGCTGGCGGCAGGACAGCTGGTTCCCTGTCTGAAGAAGGAGCGCTGTATCGATCTGCAGGCCTGGCTTATCTACCAGCGACGGGACATTCTTCCGCTACGCGTCCAGGCGCTGCTGGACGGCCTCAGCGTCCATATCAAAAACCTGTCTCATTTGCTGCTTTAAGCTCAGGGCGCGGTGGCCAGCTCAAGCTCCAGCAGCCAGGTGATGGCGTCATCACGATGAGTGAAGCACATCTCCGGCGAGGGCTGCAGGCTGGCGCACACCTTCGGACGCAATGGGGAGCCGAAAATCAGGCACAGATTGTGCTCGGAGAGCTGAATACAGCGGGTATTGGCCGGCTTGCCCTGCGGCATGCCGGGGATCGGCGAGGATATAGAGGGGGCGATGCAACATGCGCCACAATCAGTACGACATTCCACAACCCTGCTCCCAAACGCTCATTTTGCACCACAGCCTAAACGTTTTGCCAGAAGATAGCAAAACTCGCGAATTCCACTTGCCTGAACGCCCGGGCGCGAGTAGTTTTACGCGATATTTTTGACTCGTTAAGTGACAGGATTACTGCAATGCCAAGAGCGAATGAAATTAAAAAAGGTATGGTGCTGAATTACAACGGCAAGCTGCTGATTGTAAAAAATATCGATATTCAGTCACCCAGCGCCCGCGGTGCTGCGACACTGTATAAAATGCGCTTCTCCGATGTGCGTACCGGCCTGAAAGTAGAAGAGCGCTTCAAAGGCGACGATATCGTCGATACCGTGACCCTGACCCGCCGTTTCGTTGACTTCTCCTATGTCGATGGCAACGAATACGTGTTCATGGATAAAGAAGACTACACCCCTTACACCTTCACGAAAGAGCAGATCGAAGAAGAGCTGCAGTTTATTCCGGAAGGCGGCATGCCGGATATGCAGGTGTTGACCTGGGACGGCCAGCTGCTGGCGCTTGAGCTGCCGCAGACCGTGGACCTGGAAATTATCGAAACCGCGCCGGGTATTAAAGGGGCATCCGCCAGCTCCCGCACCAAGCCCGCCACCATGAGCACCGGCCTGGTGATTCAGGTGCCGGAATACCTGACCACCGGTGAGAAAATCCGCATTCATATCGAAGAGTGCCGCTATATGGGCCGCGCGGATTAATTTTCCGTGACGAGTTGACCAGAAAAAAGGACAGCCGCTGGCTGTCCTTTTTGTTATCCCCGTTGCCGCGATTACAGCAGTTCAGGGTATTTGGTCATCTTCAGCGCCAGCTCCACGCCGCGCACTTCCGCCATCCCCTTGAGACGGCCAATCGCCGAATAGCCTGGGTTGGTTTTCTTGCGCAGATCGTCCAGCATCTGATGACCATGATCCGGACGGAACGGGATCGGGCGCAGATCGCCGGCCTGTTTACGCCGCTGCTCTTCACGCAGAATCGCATCCACCACCGCCACCATATTGACGTCGCCGCTTAGGTGCGCCGCCTCGTGGAAGGTTTTCGGGTTCGCCTCGCGGCAGGTGGCGCGCAGATGGGTAAAGTGGATGCGATCGCCAAAGGTCTCCACCATCTTCACCAGATCGTTATCGGCGCGGACGCCATAGGATCCGGTGCACATGGTAAAGCCGTTATTGATGCTGTCCACTGTCTCTTTCAGCCACTGCATATCTTCGATGGTCGACACGATACGCGGCAGGCCCAGGATCGGCCGCGGCGGATCGTCCGGATGCACTGCCAGTCGGATCCCCACCTCTTCGCACACCGGTACGATGGCCCGCAGGAAATAGGCCATATTTTCGCGCAGCTGCGCTTTATCGATGTGGTCATATTCCGCCAGGCGCGCGCGGAACTGGTCGAGGGTGTAGCCCTCTTCCGCCCCCGGCAGGCCGGCGATGATATTGCGGGTCAGTTTCTCAATGTCCGCTTCGCTCATCGCCTTGTAATACGCCTCGGCCTGGCGCTGCTCTTCTTCGCTGTAATCCGCTTCCGCCCCCGGGCGTTTGAGGATATGCAGTTCAAAGGCGGCGAAGGCGATCTGATCGAAACGCAGCGCCCGGGAGCCGTCCGGCAGCTCATATTCCAGATCGGTGCGCGTCCAGTCGAGGATCGGCATAAAGTTGTAGCATACGGTATCGATGCCGCAGGCCGCGAGGTTGCGGATGCTCTGCTGATAGTTGGCAATCCAGGTCGCATACTGCCCGCTGTGGGTTTTAATATCCTCGTGCACCGGAATGCTTTCGACCACCGACCAGGTCAGCCCTTTCGCCGCTAACAGCGCCTGACGCTCTTTAATCTCGTCGACCGGCCAGACCTGACCGTTTGCAATATGGTGCAGCGCAGTGACGACCCCGGTCGCCCCCGCCTGTCGTACATCATCAAGCGATACCGGATCGTTCGGCCCATACCACCGCCAGGTTTGCTCCATCGCTATGCCCTCACAAAAGTTGTTATACCAATAATGGCGACAATCATGACGACTACCATACATGTTTCTCGTCAGGCTGCAAACAGTGCCGGCGCATTGATTGATCCAGCTCACAGTCAGCGGATAATTTCGGCTTACCAATTTAATTTCCTGTCATATAACTTTAGACTGGCAATGTTAATAAGCAGTTAAACAGGTGTGTAAAGAATGACAACAATTGCAACCGCTACGCTACCGGAAAACGTGCAACGTCCTCAGTACGATCGCAGCCAGCTCCGCTCGCGTATTGTCCATTTCGGCTTTGGCGCGTTTCATCGCGCGCACCAGGCGCTGCTGACCGATCGCGTGCTGAATAACATCGGCGGCGACTGGGGGATCTGCGAAATCAGTCTGTTCAGCGGCGATACGCTGATGAGCCAGCTTCGCGAACAGGACCACCTGTTTACCGTACTGGAAAAAGGCGCCGACGGTAATCAGCCCATTGTTATCGGCGCGGTACACGAATGCCTGAACGCCAGGCTCGATTCGCTGGCGGCGATTATCGAGAAATTTTGCGAGCCGCAGGTAGCGATTGTCTCACTGACTATCACGGAAAAAGGCTATTGCATCGATCCGGCGACCGGCAAGCTGGATCCGACGCATCCGCGTATCGTTCACGATCTGGAAAATCCGACGCTGCCGCAGTCGGCTCCCGGTATTTTAGTTGAAGCGCTGGCCCGCCGCCGGGAACGGGGCCTGCCGCCCTTTACCGTGCTCTCCTGCGATAACATTCCCGACAACGGCCACGTGGTGAAAAATGCCGTCCTCGGCATGGCGGAAAAACGCGGTCCGGCGCTGGCGAGCTGGATCGCCGACAACGTTAGCTTCCCGGGCACCATGGTGGATCGCATTGTTCCCGCCGCCACCGCGGAGTCGCTGGCGGAAATCGCCGCCGTGCTGGGGGTGGAAGATCCCTGCGCCATCAGCTGCGAACCCTTCATTCAGTGGGTGGTCGAAGACCACTTTGTCGCCGGGCGCCCCGCCTGGGAGACGGCGGGCGTGCAGATGACCGACGACGTGCTGCCCTGGGAGCAGATGAAGCTGCGGATGCTCAACGGCAGCCACTCTTTCCTCGCCTGGCTTGGCTATCTGGCAGGTCATGCGCACGTCAGCGACTGCATGCAGGATGAGGTCTTCCGCCGCGCCGCCCGCCAGCTGATGCTTGACGAACAGGCCCCGACGCTGACCATTACCGGCGTCGATCTGGCGGCCTATGCCGACAGCCTGATCGCGCGCTTCAGCAACCCGGCGCTCAAACACCGTACCTGGCAAATCGCCATGGACGGCAGCCAGAAGCTGCCCCAGCGTATGCTCGACGGTATTCGCGTGCATCTTGAGCGCGGCAGCCGCTGGCCGCTGCTGGCCCTCGGCGTAGCCGGCTGGATGCGCTACGTCAGCGGTACGGACGATGCCGGTCAGGCCATCGACGTCCGCGATCCGCTGGTGGACAAGATCCAGCAGCGGGTGGCGCAGAGCGATGAGCAGCAGCGCGTTGACGCCCTGCTGGGTCTGGAGGAAATATTTGGCCGCGACCTGCCGCGCAACGCGCAGTTTGTCGCCGGGATCCGCGCCGCCTGGCAGCAGCTGGCGATGCACGGCGCCCGCGAGGCGGTTGCCCGCGCGCTCAATTCTTAACAATATTTGCGCTTATGCGGACAGAATTTCCTTCTGTCCGCCTCAGGACTTCTCTTTTCCCTCTTTTTTCGTCAGGATAGGCGTAACTGTTACAACATTACATTTATCCTGGAGAAAAGAGTGACCAGAACCAATTTGATCACCGGCTTTCTCGGCAGCGGTAAGACGACCTCGATTCTTCATCTGCTGGCGCAGAAGCCTGCGGATGAAAAATGGGCCGTACTGGTTAACGAGTTTGGCGAAGTCGGGATAGACGGCGCCCTGCTGGCCGACAGCGGCGCCCTGCTCAAGGAGATCCCCGGCGGCTGCATGTGCTGTGTCAATGGCCTGCCGATGCAGGTCGGGCTGAATACCCTGCTGCGCCAGGGGAAACCCGATCGTCTGTTGATTGAGCCCACCGGACTTGGCCATCCAAAGCAGATCCTCGATATCCTCACCGCGGCGGTGTATGAACCCTGGATCGATCTGCGCGCGACCCTGTGCATTCTCGATCCGCGTCAGCTACTGGACGAGAAAGCGGTCAACAACGACAACTTTCGCGACCAGCTGGCGGCGGCGGATATCATCGTGGCCAATAAAAGCGATCGGGAAACGCCCGAAAGCGCTCAGGCGTTTGTCGACTGGTGGCAACGCTGGGGCGGCGATCGCCGCCAGGTGTCGGCGACCCAGGGTAATATCGACCTGGCCCTGCTTGATGAACCGCGGCGCAATACCGCCCCGCTGCCGGCGAGCGCGGAGCACGCCCACCGCCATCCCCCCACAGCCGGTCTCGCCGCCCTTAGTCTGGCGGAACACCAGCGCTGGCGCCGCCACCTTAACAGCGGCCAGGGCTATCAGGCCTGCGGCTGGATCTTCGACGCGGAAACGGTCTTTGACACCATCGCCCTGCTGGAGTGGGCCCGGCTGGCGCCGGTGGCGCGCGTCAAAGGTGTGCTGCGCATTGCCGAAGGGGCGGTGCGGATCAACCGCCAGGGCGAGGATCTGCATATCGAGACCCTTAGCGTCGCCCCGCCCGATAGCCGCATCGAGCTTATCTCCGCCCATGAAGCCGACTGGAACGCGCTCCAGACCTCATTGTTGAGGCTTCGTTTAAGTTAAGGCGGCTAAGGTTGCCGCCGACTGTCACAAAATCGCAATGGCTATGATGAAAAACCGAATTCCTTTAATCCTGCTGCTTAACATCGCGGGTGTGGCGCTATTTTGCTCCTGGTATCTGCCAGCCAACCACGGCGCGTGGGCGCCGGTAGACGCCGCGATCTTCCATTTCTTTAACCATGGCGTCAGCGTCAGCCGCGCTTACGCCTGGCTGCTGGCGATCATCAACAATCGCGCCTTCGACGCCTGCTCGCTGCTGGCGATGGGTTGCCTGATGCTCAGCTACTGGCTCAAGGCGCCGGCGGCAGGCCGTCGTCAGATCGCTATTATGGGCGTGGTAATGCTGCTGGCGGCGGTGATCATCAACCAGCTGGCGCAGCACCTGATGCCGGTTCAGCGCGCCAGTCCGTCGCTGTTTTTCAGCGATGTCACCCGCGTCAGCGACGTCGTTAACTTCCCCACTAAGGATGCTTCCAAGGACAGCTTCCCCGGCGATCATGGGATGATGCTGCTGATCTTCGCGAGCTTTATGTGGCGCTATTTTGGCCGCCGCGCGCTGACCGTGGCGCTGGTGATATTTGTGGTCTTTGCTTTCCCGCGGGTGATGATTGGCGCCCACTGGTTCAGCGATATTGCCGTCGGCTCTCTGACCGCCGTGCTGATTGGCGCGCCCTGGGTATTGATGACGCCGCTGAGCGATAAACTGATCGCCTTTTTCGATCGCTACTTACCCGGCGGAATATCGGCCAAATAAAGCCGCGGGCCGCCGCCAGGGGCATTATCTATAAGGGGACCTTTTGGGTCCCTTTTTTCAATTGTCCTTTTTTTCAACATCACGTTCATCTTCTTGTCACATTAATCCCGTGACAAATGAAGGAATTGTCTGTTTTTTGCCCGTAATTGCCGCAATTTTGGCCTTTCCCGATGATTCACTTTTTGTCACCAAAATACTTATAAGAAATCGCGCAAAACCGCTCGCCATGCGGCGTTTGATAGGGTAATCTCGTTCTCGTTTTGCCTTTTCCGCAACATTAATTCAGGCCCTGAATAAAATTGTGCGTGACTGCACAAATTTAAGCTTAAGGAATTGTCTCATTGCGGATGGGTATTTAGGCTCTAACACGTTTGGCATTTTTTATAACGACATTGTCGTTAAGGACAACAAGGGAAAATAAACAGCATGGTCAAATCTCAGCCGATTTTGAGATACATCTTGCGGGTAGCCCCCGCGATTGCAGTAGCGGTTCTGCTTTCCGCGTGTAGTTCAACAAGTACCGCCAGGAATATGCATTCTGAGACGCATGCTGTGGGTAGTGGCGATTTATCATCACTGCAAGCCTCTCAGGATGAATTTGAAACGATGGTCCGTAACCTGGACGTGAAGTCCCGTTTAATGGATCAGTATGCCAGCTGGAAAGGCGTGCGTTACCGCCTCGGCGGCAGCACTCGCAAAGGTATCGACTGCTCGGCGTTCGTGCAGCGCACCTTCCGCGAACAATTTGGTCTGGAACTGCCGCGTTCAACTTCTGAACAGCAGGAAACCGGAAAATCGATTTCCCGTACCCAGCTGCGTACTGGCGATCTGGTTCTGTTCCGCGCCGGCTCTACCGGCCGCCATGTCGGGATCTACCTCGGCAACAACCAGTTTGTTCACGCCTCTACCAGCAGCGGAGTGACCATCTCCAGCATGGATGAGCCATACTGGAAAAAGCGCTACAACGAAGCGCGTCGAGTCCTGAGCCGCTCGTAAACTGTCCTCTACCGCCGCCGGTTATCCCTTGGCTGGAAGCGGGATAAAAAACACTGCCCCGGCAGTGTTTTTTTTTGCCACCTGATTCTGAACGACGCAAAATAAGCTATGTCTTTTAAGTGGGAATGAGAAAAACGACGACTGACAACCCGTTGCTGCGCATCAATAACACGGAAAGACTATAGCTATGCTGACTCGCTACTTTTCGCCCCAGCGTAAAACCTGGCTAACCAGCCTGTGCGTGGGCATTATCGTCGCGCTATTGGCTGGCAGCATTCAATTTATGGTGATTTACCATAACCGGGCCGAGCGTTTCGACGCCATTATCAACAATGTTAATACCTATCTGAAAAGCTATTTTCACGACCTGCGCCAGACCATTGACGGCCTGCAGCCGCTGGTGGAGCAGCCCTGCGAGAATATTGACTCCGGGCTCACCTCCCACGCCGCGTTCAGCCCCAACGTCCGCGCTTTCCTGCTGGTCAAAAACGGCGTGGCCTTTTGCTCCTCGGCAACCGGCGCCATGAATACTCCCCTCACCCAGCTGATCCCGGCCATTGATATCCGCAAACCCCTTGATATGGCGATTTTGCCAGGCACGCCGATGATGCCGAAGAGCGCGGCGCTGGCGCTATGGGTAGGCAAACCCGGTGATGAAAACAGCGGCATTTTCGTGTCGATTAACGCCAATCTCACGCCGTATATCCTCTATTCCGCACGGCAGAATGATTTCAGCGGTATTGCGCTGGTCATCGGTCACACCGCTATCTCCACCTTCAGTAACCGGCTGGTGGATCCGCAAACGCTGCATAACGTGCCGATCCGCGAAGTGCAGATCGACGGTTTCCCCCTCAAGGTCTACCTGTATGCCAACAGCTGGCTGGCGGAAAATACGCAGTTTGCTCTGCTGCTCGGGGTGGTGTGCGGCCTGCTGGCGGGGCTGCTCTGCTATTACGTGCTGTCGATCAAATCCGATCCGCGAAAATCCATTCTGCTGGGGATCAAAAACAACCAGTTCTACGTCGTCTATCAGCCGGTGGTGAATGCCCAGACTCTGCGTATCAGCGGCGTGGAGGTCCTGATGCGCTGGCGCCATCCGGTGGTAGGCGAAATTCCGCCTGACGTCTTTATTAACCTCGCGGAAACCCAGCAGATGATCGTGCCGCTGACCGATCACCTGCTGGCGCTGATCGCCCGCGACGCGCCGGCGCTGAAGCGTATTCTGCCGCACGGCGTCAAGCTGGGGCTCAATATTTCCCCCGCCCATCTGCAGGCCGACAGCTTCCGCGACGATATGCTGCGCTTCGCCGCCGCGCTGCCCGCCGGCCATTTTCACGTGGTGCTGGAGGTCACAGAGCGGGCGATGATTGACAAAGAAAAATCGGTCGCTAACTTCGCCTGGCTGCACCAGCACGGTTTTGAAATCGCGATCGATGATTTTGGCACCGGGCATAGCGCGTTGATCTATCTCGAACGCTATAACTTCGATTATCTGAAGATCGATCGCGGCTTTGTGCAGGCGATCGGCACCGAAACCGTCACCTCGCCAGTGCTGGATGCGGTGCTGACCCTCAGCCGTCGGCTGAAATTGATGACCGTTGCCGAAGGGGTGGAGACCCAGGAGCAGGCGGAGTGGCTCCGCGCTCAGGGAGTGCATTTCCTGCAGGGGTACTGGATCAGCCGGCCGCTGTCGCTGGCGGCGCTGGTGGCCGCGCACGATGAACCCGCGAATTATTTCACAACGCGTTAAGTCTCACTTATGATGCGGGAACAGAAGTCGGCCACGGGGGCCGGCTATGACAGGGTATTCTGCCGCCTATGTATGCGCGACTTTTTCTGCTTCTGCTTGCTCTGTTTAGCCTGAGCGCTAAAGCGCAATCCATTCAGGAAAGCGTCGCCTTCGCGATTATCGGCGAACCGAAATACGCCGCCGGTTTCAGCCATTTTGATTATGTTAATCCACAGGCGCCGAAAGGCGGCACCCTCACCCTGGCGGCGATTGGCACCTTTGACAACTTCAACCGCTACGCGCTGCGCGGCAATCCCGCGGTACGCACTGAAGCGCTCTACGATCCCCTGTTCACCACCTCGGATGATGAGCCCGGCAGCTACTATCCGTTGATTGCCGAGCGGGCGCGCTACGCCGGGGACTATTCATGGATGGAGATCGCCCTCAACCCGCGCGCCCGTTTTCACGACGGCACGCCAATCACCGCCCGCGATGTCGCTTTTACCTTCAATAAGTTTATGACCGAAGGGGTGCCGCAGTTCCGCCTCTTTTATAAAGGCACCACCGTGAAGGCCATCGCGCCGTTGACCGTGCGTATCGACCTCGGCCAGCCCGGTAAAGAGAACATGCTGAGCCTGCTGAGCCTGCCGGTGATGCCCGAGGCGTTCTGGCGTCATCACAAACTCAGCGACCCGCTGTCAAAGCCGCCGCTGGCCAGCGGGCCCTACCGCATCAGCGCCTGGCGGATGGGACAGTATATTACCTATTCCCGGGTCGCCGATTACTGGGCGGCCGACCTGCCGGTCAACCGCGGTCGCTGGAACTTCGATACGCTGCGCTATGACTATTATCTTGACGACAACGTCGCTTTCGAAGCCTTTAAAGCCGGGGCCGTCGACCGCCGGGAAGAGACGGTCGCCAAAAACTGGGCCACCCGCTACGTCGGCCGCAACTTCAGCCGCGGCTACATCATTAAAGAGGAGTATGCCAACACCTCGGCGCAGGATACCCAGTGGCTGGCGTTCAATATTCAGCGCCCGGTATTCGCCGATCGCCGGGTGCGGGAGGCCATTACCCTGGCGTTTGATTTTGAATGGATGAACAAGGCGCTGTTTTACAGCGCGTATCAGCGCGCCAACAGCTATTTCCAGAACACCGAATATGCCGCCCGCAGCTTGCCCGACGCGGCCGAGCTGGCCCTGCTGACGCCGATGAAAAACGAACTGCCCCCCGAGCTCTTCAGCCAGGTGTACCAGCCGCCGGTCTCCCGCGGCGATGGCTTCGACCGCGCCAACTTACTCCAAGCCGACGCCCTGCTTAACGCGGCGGGCTGGACGGTGAAGAACCAGCGCCGGGTTAACGCCGCCACCGGCAAGCCGCTGCGCTTTGAACTGCTGATGCCGGCCGGAAGCAATGACCGCTGGGTGCTGCCGTTTCAGCACAACCTGCAGCGCCTGGGGATCGTCATGGATATTCGTCAGGTGGATAACTCGCAGTACAGCAACCGCCGCCGCAGCCGCGATTACGACATGATGCCGAGCCTGTGGCGCGCCATGCCCTGGCCGGGGACTGACCTGCAAATCTCCTGGGCGTCGGACTATATTCACTCCAGCTACAACGCGCCGGGGGTGCAAAGTCCGGTGGTGGATAAACTGATTGCGCAGATCCTGCAGTGGCAGGGTAATAAGCAGAAGCTGATCCCGCTTGGCCGGGCGCTGGACCGCGTCCTCACCTGGAACCACTACATGTTGCCGATGTGGTATATGGCGCAGGACCGCACCGCGTGGTGGAATAAATTCTCGTTCCCCCAAACCCGCCCCATTTATTCGTCCGGCCTTGATACCTGGTGGTATGACGCGAACAAAGCGGCCACCCTCCCCGCGGACAGACGCTAAGGACATACCATGGGCAGCTACCTGATCCGCCGTTTGCTGTTAGTGATCCCCACCCTGTGGGCCATCATTACCATTAACTTTTTTATTGTACAGATCGCTCCCGGCGGCCCGGTCGACCAGGCCATCGCCGCCATCGAATTTGGTCAGCACGGTGGAATGCCAGGCGCCGGCGACGGCGGGATGGGCGCCAGCCATGCCCGTACCGGCGCCGGCAATATCAGCGAGGGTCACTATCGCGGGGGGCGCGGCCTCGATCCGGAAGTCATCGCCGAGATCACCCACCGCTACGGCTTCGACAAACCGCTGCACGAGCGCTACCTGAAGATGCTGGGCGATTATCTGCACTTTGATTTTGGCGACAGCCTGTTTCGCAGCGCCTCCGTACTGCAGCTGATTAAAGACAGCCTGCCGGTCTCGGTGAGCCTCGGGCTGTGGAGCACGCTGATCATCTATCTGGTCTCCATTCCGCTGGGCATCCGCAAAGCCGTCAGCAACGGCAGCCGCTTTGACATCTGGAGCAGTACGCTGATTATCATTGGCTATGCGATCCCCGCCTTTCTGTTCGCCATCCTGCTGATCGTGATTTTCGCCGGCGGCAGCTATTTCGACCTCTTCCCGCTGCGCGGTCTGGTCTCGCCAAACTTCGACACCCTCCCGTGGTATGAAAAGATCCTCGACTATCTGTGGCACATCACCCTGCCGGTGCTGGCGACGGTGATCGGCGGCTTTGCCGCCCTGACCATGCTGACTAAAAACAGCTTCCTTGACGAGATCCGCAAACAGTATGTGGTCACCGCCCGCGCCAAAGGCGTCGGTGAGAAACAGATCCTTTGGGGACACGTGTTCCGCAACGCCATGCTGCTGGTGATCGCCGGTTTCCCGGCCACCTTTATCAGTATGTTCTTTACCGGCTCGCTGCTGATCGAAGTGATGTTCTCCCTGAATGGTCTGGGGCTGCTGGGCTATGAAGCGACGGTCTCCCGCGACTATCCGGTGATGTTCGGCACGCTCTATATTTTCACCCTGATCGGCCTGCTGCTGAATATCGTCAGCGATATCAGCTATACGCTGGTCGACCCGCGTATTGATTTTGAGGGCCGCTAATGTCGTTCTTCAGTCCCGTTAATCAGGCCCGCTGGGCGCGCTTTCGCCACAACCGTCGCGGTTACTGGTCGCTGTGGCTGTTTTTAATCCTCTTCCTCTGCAGCCTGGGGGCTGAGCTGCTAGCCAACGATCGGCCGCTGCTGGTGCAGTACCGGGGCCAGCTGTACGTCCCGGTGTTAAAAAACTATACCGAGCAGACCTTCGGCGGCGCATTCGCCACCGCCGCCGACTATCAGGATCCCTGGCTGCAGCAGCAGCTGGCCAGCCACGGCTGGGCGCTTTGGCCGCCGGTGCGCTTCGGCGCGACGACGATCAATTTTGCCAGCACGGTTCCTTTTCCATCACCGCCCTCGGCCAGCAACTGGCTCGGCACCGACGCCAACGGCGGCGATGTGCTGGCGCGGATCCTTTATGGGACGCGCATCTCGGTACTGTTTGGTCTGCTGCTGACGCTGTTCTCCAGCGTGCTGGGGGTGCTGGCGGGTGCGATACAAGGTTATTACGGCGGTAAAATCGACCTCTGGGGGCAGCGTTTTATCGAAGTCTGGTCCGGTATGCCGACGCTGTTTTTGATCATCCTGCTCTCCAGCGTCGTGCAGCCGGGCTTCTGGTGGCTGCTGGCGATCACCGTCCTGTTTGGCTGGATGACGCTGGTGGGCGTGGTGCGCGCTGAATTTCTCCGCACCCGCAACTACGACTACATCCGGGCGGCGCAGGCGTTAGGGGTCAGCGACCGGCAGATCATCCTGCGGCATATGCTGCCCAACGCGATGGTGGCGACCCTCACCTTCCTGCCTTTTATTCTCTGCAGCTCTATTACCACCCTGACGTCGCTGGATTTTCTCGGCTTCGGCCTGCCGCTCGGCTCGCCCTCCCTCGGCGAGCTGCTCCTGCAGGGCAAAAACAACCTGCAGGCGCCCTGGCTGGGCATTGCCGCGTTTCTCTCTGTCGCCGTGCTGCTGACGCTGCTGATTTTCATCGGTGAAGCGGTGCGCGACGCCTTTGACCCCAGTAAGGCGGTGTAATATGACCCACCCGCTGTTAGCTATCGACAATCTCTCTATCGCCTTTCGCCAGCAGGGGGAGACGCAGACCGTCGTGCATAATCTGTCGCTCGAGGTGGCGGCCGGCGAAACGCTGGCCCTGGTGGGGGAATCCGGCTCCGGTAAGAGCATCTCCGCCCTGTCGGTGCTGCGGCTGCTCCCTACCCCGCCGGCCAGCTACCCCAGCGGCGATATCCGTTTTCATGGCCAGTCGCTGCTGCATGCGGATGAGGCGACCCTGCGCGGCGTGCGCGGCAACCGGATCGCGATGATCTTTCAGGAGCCGATGGTGTCGCTCAATCCCCTCCATACCCTGGAAAAACAGCTCTACGAGGTGCTGTCGTTACACCGGGGAATGCGCAAAGAGGCGGCGCGCGGAGAGATCCTCGACTGCCTGGAGCGCGTCGGGATCCGTCAGGCGCCGCGGCGGCTGGCGGACTATCCGCACCAGCTCTCGGGCGGCGAGCGCCAGCGGGTGATGATCGCCATGGCGCTGCTGACGCGCCCGGAGCTGTTGATTGCCGACGAGCCGACCACCGCCCTCGATGTGTCAGTGCAGGCGCAAATACTGCAGCTGCTGCGCGAGCTAAAGCGGGAGCTGAACATGGGGTTGCTGTTTATCACCCATAACCTGAGCATCGTCCGCCAGCTGGCTGACCGGGTGGCGGTGATGCAGAACGGCCGCTGCGTGGAGCACAATCACTGTCGGGCGCTGTTTAGCGCGCCGGCCCATCCTTACACCCAACGCCTGCTGGATAGCGAACCGGACGGCGAGCCGGTGCCGCTGGCCGCCGATGCCCCGGTGCTGCTGCAGGCGGAGGCGTTACAGGTGGCGTTCCCCATTCGCCGGGGGATCCTGCGTCGGGTGGTCGATCACCATCGGGTGGTCAATGATCTCCATTTCCAGCTACGGGCCGGCGAGACGCTGGGTCTGGTGGGAGAATCGGGTTCCGGCAAAAGCACGACCGGTCTGGCGCTGCTGCGCCTGATCCCCTCCGAGGGCAAGATAACCTTTGCCGGCCAGCCGATTCAGGGACGCGGTCGCCGACAGCTGCTGCCGCTGCGCCGACAGATGCAGGTGGTTTTTCAGGATCCGAACTCGTCGCTCAATCCGCGCCTGACGGCGCAGCAGATCATTGAGGAGGGCCTGCGCGTCCACCAGCCGACGCTGACGGCGGCTGAACGCGAACAGGCGGTGATCCTTGCCATGCAGGAGGTCGGCCTCGACCCGGCCAGCCGCCAGCGCTACCCGGCGGCTTTCTCCGGCGGCCAGCGCCAGCGTATCGCCATCGCCAGAGCGTTAATCGTCAAGCCGCAGCTTATCGTCCTCGACGAGCCGACTTCCTCGCTGGATAAAACCGTTCAGGCGCAGATCCTGAATCTGCTGAAAGCGTTACAGCTGAAGCATCAGCTGGCCTATATTTTTATCAGCCATGATTTAGGCGTGGTGCGCGCGCTGTGTCACCAGGTGATGGTGCTGCGGCAGGGAGTGGTGGTCGAACAGGGCGAGTGCCAGTCCGTCTTCAGCGCGCCCCGGCATGAGTATACCCGCCAGCTGCTGGCGCTAAGCTGACGGTCAGAAAGGGTTATTGCCGGAGAAGGGCTCGGCGATCGCCACGCCAAAGTTTTTCAGACGACAGGTGGCGGCAAACTCATCCTGCAGATTAACGAACAGGCAGGGCTCGCCTTCGCACTCCAGAACGGAACAGTCGACTTCGATGTCGCTTAACGCCTGGCTGAGCTTATGCATCACCGGCCAGGCTTTTTCACCGTCCGGACTCAGCAACTTCAGGGCGACGAGACTGTTTTCGTTCTGCGCGCCGTTTTGCGGAATCGGTTCAACTCTGGAACCCGCAAAACCGGCCAGCCAGCGATAGCTCTGCGGCAGACGGTGTACGATAGAGAGTTGTTGTGTATTCACGTGGTTTCCCCGGAAGCAAAAGGCTTCACAATAAATTTACATCAATATTAACACACTGTTGACAAATAGTCCTGCTCAGACGCAGAAAACGTTTACAGCCGCGGCGGCCCAGGGTTAAGCGCTTATATTCCAGCGTGTTATTTTTTAACCCGGCAAGCCGATTGGCGCTATATGTACCCGTTTCTGTGATCCAAAACAACTTTTTTATCGCAACAATGCGACTTTTTACACTAATTGATTTTACATAAAGGAAACAAATCGCAGAACCCTGAAGCCCATTGCGGTTGACGTGCATCAAGAAAGGGGCGATTTCGCCCCTGAAAATGTGACCTAGCGTGCGATTTTTCGCCGGCGGGAAGCGTAAAGGGAGAAGAAAATAGAGCTGGTGGCGCAGAAGGCGATGGAGATCAGCATCGGCCAGGCGGTGGTAAAGGTGGCCATCGACAGCAGCGCGCCGATAATCGCCCCGATACCAAAGCGGAAAGTCCCCGCCAGCGACGAAGCGGTGCCCGCCATATGCGGAAACTCATCGAGGATCACCGCCATCGCGTTCGACGATACCATCGATACGCAGCCAACGAAGGCCGCCACGCCGATGACCAGCGACCAGAAGCCGACGTCGAGCAGGGCGCAAACCACCATCCACACCGCCATGGCAAACTGGATCCACAGCCCGGCGCGGAACATGCGCAACGCCCCTACCCGCCGCACAAACCGGCTGTTGAACATGGTCATCAGGAACAGAAAGACAATGTTCAGCGCAAAATAGTAGCCAAAGTGCTGAGGCGCGACGTGGTTAATATTGATATAGACGAAAGGCCCGGCGCTAAGGAAAGAGAACATGCCCGCGAAGCTGAAGCCGCTCGCCAGCATATAGCTCAGGACCCGCTTATGGCGGAACAGGGTGGCAAAGTTACCCATCGTGGTGCGCAGGTGGAACGGCTGACGCCTTTCAGCCGGCAGCGTTTCGCGGATAAACAGGCCGATCATCAGCGACGCCAGCAGGGCCGCCAGGGCGAGGATCCAGAAGATGGCATGCCAGCTGAACCAGACCAGCACCGCCCCGCCGACCATCGGCGCCACCAGCGGCGCAATGGTCGTCACCAGCATGACAAACGACATCATCCGCGAAAACTCATCTTTCGGATAGATATCGCGCATCAGGGCGTTGATCACCACGCTGGCCGCCGCGGCCGCCAGACCGTGGAAGAAGCGCATGGCGATCAGCATCTCGATGGTCTGCGACAGGGCGCAGGCCACCGCCGCCGCGGCGAAGACCAGCGTTCCGCCGAGGATCACCGGCTTGCGGCCGAGGCTGTCGGCCATCGGACCGTACAGCAGCTGCCCCAGCGCAAAGCCGAGGATATAGGTGCTGAGGGTCATCTGCGCGCTGCCGTCCGGCACGTGGTACTGGGCAGCGATCACCGGCAGGGCCGGAAGATACATATCGATCGACAGCGGCATCAGCATGGCCAGCAGGCCAAGGATAAAGACAATCCCCAGAGACGAATTTTGCTTCAGCGTCACGTTTTGCTCCGTGGCTGCGGGGCGCCCACGCTGGCGATTTCCGCTTCCGTCAGCGGACGATATTCACCCGGCGCCAGAGATTCATCCAGCAGGATGTCGCCGATGCGTTCCCGATGCAGGCCAACCACGTGGTTGCCCACGGCGGCGAACATGCGTTTCACCTGATGGTAGCGGCCTTCGCTAATGGTGAGGCGCACTTCGGTCGGAGTGATAACTTCCAGCACCGCCGGTTTGGTGAGATCTTTTTCGTTATGCAGTTGGACGCCTTTGGCAAACAGCTCCGCGGTCCCTTCCGCCAGCGGGTTTTCCAGCGCCACCAGATAGGTTTTTTCACAGTGGTGTCGCGGCGAGGTAATGCGGTGCGACCATTGGCCGTCATCGGTCATCAGCACCAGTCCGGTGGTGTCGATATCCAGCCGACCGGCGGCATGCAGCTTATGCGCCACCGGCTCGTCGAGGAAATAGAGGATAGTCGGATGATCGGGATCGTCGGTGGAACAGACGTACCCCTGCGGCTTGTTGAGCATAAAATAGCGCGGGCCGTTCTGCTGGGTCAGCGTGTTCCCGTCATACTCCACCTCGTGCTCCGGCTGAAGCTTAAAGGAAGCATCTTTTACAATGTCGCCGTCCACGGTAACGCGGCTGCCGCGGATTTCACGCCCGGCAATAGCCCGGCTGACGCCAAGCTGCTGAGCGATAAACTTATCAAGTCGCATGAGATTTTTTTAGCCTGTCAAAGTGCTGGAGCGGGCAAATCGCCCGAAAAAGAAGAAATTCACTGGCTAGTATAACGGGCTCTTAACACCACTCAAGGGAAAAGATTCATGGCATACTATTCGCGAGTTAATTAGCCCCGTGAATTCATGACTTTTACATTACGTCCCTACCAACAAGAAGCCGTCGATGCCACCCTCGCCTGGTTTCGTCGCCATACCGAGCCGGCGGCGATTGTCCTGCCCACCGGCGCGGGCAAAAGCCTGGTGATCGCCGAGCTTGCCCGACTGGCCCGCGGCCGCGTGCTGGTGCTGGCCCACGTCAAAGAGCTGGTGGCGCAGAATCATGCTAAATACTGCGCCCTTGGCCTCGAGGCGGATATCTTTGCCGCCGGACTGCAGCGTAAAGAGAGCCACGGCAAAGTGGTGTTCGGCAGCGTGCAGTCGGTGGCGCGTAATCTGGCGCAATTTCGCAGCGAGTTTTCGCTGCTGATCGTCGATGAATGCCACCGCATCAGCGATGATGACGACAGCCAGTATCAGCAGATCATCAGCCACCTGCGGCAGGTCAACCCGCAGCTCCGGCTGCTCGGCCTGACGGCGACCCCGTTCCGCCTCGGCAAGGGGTGGATCTATCAGTTCCACTACCACGGGATGGTGCGTGGCGATGAAAAAGCGCTGTTCCGCGACTGCATCTATGAGCTGCCGCTGCGCTATATGATTAAGCACGGCTACCTGACGCCGCCGGAACGCCTCGATATGCCGGTGGTACAGTACGATTTCAGCCGCCTGCAGGCGCAAAGCAACGGCCTGTTCAGCGAGGCCGATCTTAATCACGAACTGAAAAAACAGCAGCGCATTACACCGCATATCGTCAGCCAGATCGTGGAGTTCGCCGCAAGCCGCAAAGGGGTGATGATCTTCGCCGCCACCGTGGAGCACGCCCGGGAAGTGACCGGCCTGCTGCCGGCAGGCCAGGCGGCGCTGATCACCGGGGAAACCCCGGGTCCGGAGCGAGATCGCATCATCGAGGCGTTTAAAGCGCAGGCGTATCGCTATCTGGTGAACGTCGCGGTGCTGACTACCGGCTTCGACGCCCCGCACGTCGACCTGATCGCCATCCTCCGCCCCACCGAGTCGGTGAGTCTTTACCAACAGATCGTTGGCCGCGGCCTGCGCCTGGCGCCGGGAAAAACCGACTGCCTGATCCTCGACTACGCCGGCAACCCGCACGACCTGTACGCCCCGGAAGTGGGGACGCCGAAGGGCAAAAGCGACAACGTGCCGGTGCAGGTCTTCTGCCCGGCCTGCGGCTTCGCCAACACCTTCTGGGGAAAAACCACCGCCGACGGCACCTTGATTGAGCATTTTGGCCGCCGCTGCCAGGGGTGGTTCGAAGACGACGACGGCCACCGCGAACAGTGCGACTTCCGCTTTCGCTTCAAAAACTGCCCGCAGTGCAACGCGGAAAACGATATCGCCGCCCGTCGCTGCCGGGAGTGCGACACCATTCTGGTTGACCCGGACGACATGCTGAAGGCGGCGCTGAAGCTGAAGGACGCGCTGGTGCTGCGCTGCAGCGGCATGGCCCTGCAGCACGGTAGCGACGAGAAAGGCCCGTGGCTGAAAATCACCTACTACGATGAGGACGGCGCCGACGTCAGTGAGCGCTTCCGTCTGCAAACGCCCGCCCAGCGTACCGCCTTTGAGCAGTTGTTTATCCGCCCGCATACCCGCACGCCGGGAGTGCCGCTGCGCTGGATAACGCCGGCGGATATCGTGGCCCAGCAGGCGCTGCTGCGCCATCCGGACTTTGTCGTCGCCCGCATGAAAGGCCAGTACTGGCAGGTGCGGGAAAAAGTGTTCGATTATCAGGGGCGTTTTCGCCGCGCCAACGAGCTGCGTTAATCACCCGAAAGCTGAGGTTTTGATTGCCCGGGTGTCGTTTGGCGGCTATAATGCCGCCCGCTTTTGCATTCGCAAAGCAGATAATCCGCCTGTTGCTGGGTCGCCTGTAGCAGGCTTTATATATAGAGAGACATCAATGTTTACTATCAACGCAGAAGTACGTAAAGAGCAGGGTAAGGGTGCGAGCCGCCGCCTGCGCGCAGCTAACAAGTTCCCGGCAATCATCTACGGTGGCGAAGCTGCTCCGGTTGCTATCGAACTGGACCACGACAAAGTATGGAACATGCAGAGCAAAGCTGAGTTTTACGGCGAAGTTCTGACCGTCGTTGTTGATGGCAAAGAAGAAAAAGTCAAAGTTCAGGCTGTTCAGCGCCACGCGTTCAAGCCGAAACTGACTCACATCGACTTCGTTCGCGCGTAATCGCCGATAGCAAGTTGTATGGCAAGCGCCCCGGGGTCTTCGGCTCCGGGGCGTTTTGTTATCCGCGCCGCCAAAGCGCCGGCGCCTCGTCCACGATGTCGCTCAGCAGCCGGTGCTTATTCATTCCGGGCAGCCAGAGCATCACCATGGTGACGTTCAGCCCCTGACTGCCGACCTCCGTCGCGATTTCACCGACTCCCCGCCACTCGCCTGGCCGCAAATGGTCCGGTAAAAACCCCCAGCCCCTCCCCTGCTCCATCGCATGGCGCAGCAGGGTAATTTCGTTCATATACAGCGTATGGCCGGAGATCTGCAGCCGGCGGGCAATCTGATCGTCGCTGCGCCGGTGCATCACCAGCTGCGGCGTCAACGACAGATTCAGCAGCGTCAGCGGCCGCGCGGCATCCCGGAACAGGCGGTCCGCCGCGTAGAAACGCAGATCCACGGTGCCGAGCGCCCGCCACTCCATTTCGCTGCCCAGCGTGCGGTTGTTGGCCTGGCACATCGCCATATCCGCCACGCCATCGCTCAGCGCCTGCTCGGCTTCGCGCCGTGAGGCGCTCCAGCAGCTTAACCGGATCTGCCGCCGGGCCAGCGTATCGGCCAGCGCGCAGAGAAAATCACGTGGGATAAAGGGATCGTACACCAGACGCAGCGCCTGCCCGGCGGTTTGCGGCAGCGTTTGCGCAAAAGACTCGAAAGCCTGCGCCTGGCGCAACAGCAGATGCGCCTGACGAAAAAGCTGCTCCCCTTCGGCGGTTAAGGTCAGGGTACGCCCTTCCCGGCTGAACAGCCGATAGCCCAGCGCATCTTCCAGATAGTCCAGCAGATCGCGCAGCGTGGTTCGGTCTTTACCTAACCGAATAGCCGCCCGCGACAGGCTGCCGGTCTCGGCGATGGTGGCGAATGCTTCAATCTGCGCGAAAGAATACTGCAGGGTTTTCATCCTTCTCTCCCTTGCGGGGGAAAATCCCCCCTTTGCTGATTTTAGCCGCCGCGCGCCGATTTATATACTGCGATGCGAATCTATGGCAAACGAGGAAAGGATGATGATAAGAAAACCACTGGCCCTGGCGTTAATCCTGGCGGCGCTGCCGGCCGCGGCAATGGCACAACGCTGCGGCGACCTGACGCTGGATGTCTGCCCAACGCCTTACGACCAAACGCTACCCGCCGCCAAAGATATGCTCAGCTGGGATCAGACTTCACGCGTGATTGGCTTTCGAAATGACTATCGCAACTATGCCGGCGATGTTTTCCGCCACGGCGCCTCGGCGCCGCTGGAACGCGCTGAAAAGCCATTGACCGATGCCCGCTATACCCTTAACGGCCACACCTGGACCCTGCAGGATTACCTGAAGCGCGAGAACGTCAGCGGTATGCTGGTGCTGAAAGACGGCAAAGTCGCCTGGAAATATCTTGGCGACGGCAACACCGATACCACCCTGTGGACCTCACGCTCGGTGGGAAAATCGGTGGTCTCGACGCTGGTGGGCATCGCCATTCAGCAGGGTAAGATCCACTCCCTCGATGATCTGATTACCGTTTATGAACCCGAACTGAAAGGCACCGCCTGGGACGGCGTGACGCTGAAGCAGTTGATGCAGCACACCAGCGGTGTGGAATGGAATGAAGACTACACCGACCCGCAGTCGCACTTCGCCCGCCTGACCCAGTGCGAGGCGCAGCCCGGGGCCTATGCCTGCGTGCGCAAGATCGTCACCGGCCTGGCGCGCAAACATCCGGCGGGCGAGCAGTGGTCCTACTCTTCCGGCGGCGCCTGGCTGCTGGGCGATATCCTGGAGCGCGCCACCGGCATGTCGCTGGCCGCCTGGCTTGAGCAGTCGCTGTGGCAGCCCGCCGGGATGGCCCACGACGGCGTATGGCATGCTTATCAGCAAGGGAAGCACGATGTCGGCGCCCACGGCTTTAACGCCACCCTTGAAGACTGGGGCCGCTTCGGAGAATTCGTCGCCCGCGATGGTCGGTTAAGCAACGGCAAACAGCTGGTGCCGGCGGGCTGGTTCGATCAGGCCGCAAGCTGGACCACTGCGCTAAACTCGGTCTCGGCGGCACATCCGCAAGGTATCTACGGCTATCAGTGGTGGAATAACGCCATACCGGCGAATGCGCAAAACGTCCAGCCGACGCCGCAGGAAGGGCTGAAAGACTCGCTGTGGGCGCTGGGGATCTACGGCCAGGTGATCATGGTGAACCGCGCGGAACACCTGGTGATCGTCCAGTGGTCGACCTGGCCGCAGGCGGAACCCTCCTTTAACGCCCAGCCGTTGGAAGCGGCGCTGATGTACAGCGCCATTGCCCGCGAGCTGCGTTAACCCTCCCTGCTCCTTGCCGCTCAGCCGGCGAGGAGCGTGTCGGCATTCAGCGCCAGGTGCTGCAGCAGGATAATGGTTTTGGCATCCATGATCTCGCCATCGCGAATGGCCTGCAGCGCCCGCGCCAGGGGCCACTCCAGCACTTCAATGTCCTCACCTTCCGCCGCCAGCCCGCCGCCGTCTCCCTGCCGGTCATCGGCCTGATATTCGGCGATAAAAAAGTAGAGTTTTTCGGTGACAGATCCGGGGCTCATAAAGACGGTGAAGAGGGGCTCGATGCGCGTCACCCGAAAGCCGGTCTCCTCTTCCGCTTCGGCAACGATCCGCGCCTCCGGCGTGGCGTTATCCAACAGCCCGGCCGCCGCTTCAATGAGATATCCGTCGTGACCGTGAGTAAACACCGGAAAACGGAACTGACGGGTCAGGACCACCGTCCGCTTTTCCCGGTTGTAGAGTAAAATGACCGCGCCGTTGCCGCGATCGTAGGCCTCGCGGCTCTGCTCCTGCCAGCGTCCGTCCCGGCGCTGCAGTTCGAAGGTATATTTTTTCAGCGTGTACCAGTTATCAGAGAGCAGCGTCTCGCGAACGTGACGGACGTGCGGTGCGTGAGTTTGCATGTTATATCCCCTTTCAGATGACAGCAGGCACCATAACATGCATAATCGTGCACAAACAAGATCACTCGTTAAGGAAAAATCATGCTCGCCAGTCAACGAAAACAGCAAATCCTGCAGATCCTTGCGGAGGAAAAACAGGTAATGTCCGGGGAGCTGAGCCAACGGTTTAACGTCTCTGAGGACTCCATTCGCCGCGATCTGCGCGAGCTGGCGGCGGAAGGAAAACTGCAGCGGGTCCACGGCGGGGCGCTGCCGGTCTCTGCCGCCATCGCCCCTATTGAAACACGCAAAAGCATGCAAATCGCCTCCAAACAGGCGGTGGCGCGCGCTGCCGCCGGCCTGATCCAGCCTGGACAGGTGGTGATTGTCGATGGCGGCACCACCACCGCGGCGATGATCGGCTTATTACCCGCCGACCTCAGCTGCACGGTGGTCACTCACAGCCCCGGCATCGCCGTGGCGCTGGTCGATCACCCGCGAATCGAGGTGATCCTGCTCGGCGGCAAAGTGTTTAAGCATTCGGTTGTCGCCGTCGGCCCCGAAACGCTGGAAGCAATGGCGCGGATCAACGCCGATGTGTTCTTTATGGGGGTGACCGGCGTCCACCCGCGAGCGGGTTTTACCACCGGTGATTATGAAGAGGCAGGCATCAAGCGCGCGCTGGCGGCCAGGGCCGCGGAAACCGTGGTGATGGCCTCCCGGGAAAAGCTCAACGCCGCGTCGGCCTTTGCCATCGGCGAGCTGAACCTCGCCAGTACGCTTATCGTCGATGGGGAGCCCGACGCCGCGCTGCGCCAGCGGCTGGTGCAGAGCGGCATGGAGATCGTCCCCGTTCAGCGGTCGCGCTGACGGGGCGTGGCGCTTAGTTGCCGCCGGACGTCCGGCGCTGCAGCTGGTCGCGCAGGTTCGGCGGGGTGCCCTTAATGGTCAGGGTATCGGTGGCGGGATCCCAGAATACGCGTTCGCCCAGCAGCATCGCGTCGAAGTTAATGGTCAAACCGCCGCCGCTGCCGGCAAACTTGGTCAGCTGACGTAAGGTGCTGCGATCCGCCGGGAAGCTCTCTTCCAGCTCGTAGCCCTGCTCGGCGGTGAATTCCTGGAAGCTCTTTTCGCTGACGCCGGCAAGCTCTTTGGACAGCGACTCCAGCTCAATCTCTTCCCCGGCCTGCAGCTGTTCATTGCAGTAAGCATAGACCTGCTGACGCACATTCTGTCGCTCGGATTTATCAAGCTGCGCGTCGGCGGCAAAGTCATCCACCGCCTGCAGCAGGCCGCGGTTCTGCGCTTTGGCGTTGAGACCTTCGCTGGCGCCGAGGAAATCCATGAAGAAATCGGCCACTTTGCGCCCCACCCGCCCTTTCAGGAAGGTCAGGTAGCGGGTCGACTCCGGATTGGTTTCCCACTCGGTCAGATCGATGCGCGCGACGATATCGGCATGGTTAATATCCAGATAATGGGTCGAGCGGATATCCAGCTCTTCGTTGACGCGCATGCTGCTCAGGTTATTGAGCACCGCCACCAGCAGATACTCGACCGCCAGGTAACGATACTGACAGAAGAGGACAATGCCCCCTTCGGCGAACGGGTATTTCGCCAGCTCATCGCGCAGGCGGCCGGTCGCCGCGCGGCTGAACGCCAGAAACTCCTCTTCCCCCTGACGCTGCAGGCGCAGCGCCTGCGCCAGTTCGCTCTCTTCATTGAACAAGCCATAGGCTTTGCTTTTGGCGCTATAAACCCGGTGCAGTTCAGCCATCATCTCGACGACCGTCGCGTTCGGCTCCAGCAGTGACTCGCGCAGCACCAGCTCCAGATTTTGTTCATCACGTTTGATTAACTGATGCAGGGCAATCTGGTCGATATCCAGACTCATGTTAAACTCTCCTTTTAGACCGGGCGGTATTCAACCACCGCCGGGTTGCCGACGCAACTGGCGCCACACATTTCGACGTCATGACTGACGATCGGTGCGCTTTTGCGCCGCGGCGAAAAAATGCGGAAAAAAAGCTGCTGCTACGGTAATATGTTGCCCTTTCACGAACAAACAGATTTTGAGTTTATGCCGCAAATTTCCCGCTATAGCGATCAACAGGTCGAACAGTTGCTCAGCGAGCTGACGAACGTCCTGGAATCACACAAAGCCCCGGTTGACCTTTCACTGATGGTGTTAGGCAATATGGTGACCAACCTGATCAACAGTAGCGTCGCGCCGGCGCAGCGTCAGGCCATCGCCCGTTCTTTCGCGCAGGCTTTGCAATCTTCGATTAACGACGATCCAGCGCATTAAGGATAACAGCAACAGTATATGGTGACTCTACGTCAGCCCTACCGAGAAAAAGTCTCCCAGATGGTTAGCTGGGGGCACTGGTTCGCCCTGTTCAACATGTTGTTGGCCATGGTGCTCGGCAGCCGCTACCTTTTTGTCGCCGACTGGCCGACGACGCTTGCCGGACGACTCTTTTCGTACGTCAGTCTCGTCGGGCACTTCAGCTTCCTGGTGTTTACCAGCTATGTGCTGATCCTCTTTCCGTTGACCTTTATCGTGGTCTCGCAGCGCCTGATGCGCTTCCTGTCGGTGATCCTTGCCACCGCCGGGATGACGCTGCTGCTGATAGACAGCGAGGTCTTTACCCGCTTTCATCTTCATTTAAACCCGGTGGTCTGGGAGCTGGTCATCAACCCTGACCAGAATGAGATGGCGCGCGACTGGCAGCTGATGTTTATCAGCGTCCCGGTCATCTTTTTGATTGAAATGCTCTTCGCCACCTGGAGCTGGCAAAAGCTGCGCAGCCTGACGCGTCGCCGCCATTATGCCCGCCCGGTCGCCTGGTTCTTCTTTTTGTCGTTCATCAGCAGCCACCTGGTCTATATCTGGGCGGATGCCAATTTTTATCGCCCGATCACCATGCAGCGAGCGAATCTACCGCTTTCTTATCCGATGACCGCCCGACGTTTCCTTGAGAAACATGGCCTGCTCGACGCCCAGGATTATCAGCGTCGCCTGGTGGAGCAAGGGGCGCCGGAGGCGGTATCGGTCCAGTATCCGCTCAGTAACCTGCGCTACCGCGACCTTGGCGCGGGCTATAACGTGCTACTGATCACCGTCGACAACCTGAACTACTCGCGGTTTGAAAAAACGATGCCGGCGCTGGCGGCGTTTGCCAAAGAAAACGTGAACTTTACCCAGCATATGAGCTCGGGCAATACCGCCGACAGCGGCCTGTTTGGCCTGTTCTACGGCATTTCGCCAGGCTATATGGACGGTGTCCTCTCGGCGCGTATTCCCGCGGCGCTGATCACCGCTCTCAACCAGCAGGGCTACCAGCTGGGCCTGTTCTCTTCCGATGGGTTTAGCAGCCCGCTGTATCGCCAGGCGCTGCTCTCCGACTTCTCGCTGCCGAGCGCGAAGACCCAGAGCGACGAGCAGACCGCCAATCAGTGGATCGGCTGGCTGGACCGTTACGCGCAGGATGAGAATCGCTGGTTCTCGTGGGTCTCGCTCAATGGCACCACCCTCGACGATACGCAGCAGCAGGGCTTTGTCCGCCGTTATAGCAAGGCGGCAGGCGACGTTGATGCCCAGATCGATCGGGTGCTGACCGCGCTGCGCGAAGCCGGCAAGCTCGATAATACGGTGGTCATTATCACCGGCGGCCACGGCAAGCCGCTTAACGTCAAACACGACCCGTTCGACTGGTCGCGCGAGCAGCTGCAGGTGCCGCTGGTTATTCACTGGCCGGGCACGCCGGCCCAGGAAATTGCCACCCTGACCGATAACAAAGATGTGATGACCACGCTGATGCAGCGCCTGCTTCACGTGTCGACGCCGGCCAATGAGTATTCGCAGGGGGAAGATCTGTTCAGCGCCGCGCGGCGTCGGAACTGGGTCACCGCGGCCAACGGCGATACGCTGGCCATTACCACCCCGGCTATCACCGTGGTCCTCAACCATAACGGCACCTATACCACCTGGAGCCGCGACGGTGAGAAAATCAAAGATCAGAAACCGCAGCTCAGCCTGTTGCTGCAGGTCCTGACCGATGAAAAACGCTTTATCGCTAACTGATTGATTAATTATGAATCAATCGCGCGCGACCCGCTTGCATTCGCCTGGGGAACGGGTAATATTGTTCCCCACGCGTCGGCACGTAGCGCAGCCTGGTAGCGCACCGTCATGGGGTGTCGGGGGTCGGAGGTTCAAATCCTCTCGTGCCGACCAAAAATCCCTGAGAAACCAGCCTTTTAAGGCTGGTTTTTTTATGCCCCTCTTTTACGCCTGTTCCCCTCAGCTCGTTGAATTTGTGCCCTTTCCGCGCCACAGCGTATAGAGTACGACTATCCTGATGGTAAATTACGTCGTAGCATCTATTATTCGACCGTATGACTCATAAGCAGGAGCGGATGACATGAGAGTTAATGGACTTACCAAAGGATTTTTCATCCTTATCGTCTTCATTGTAACCCTGGCCTTTTTTGATGTTCTCTCACCCTATTATTCCGCCATCCTCTGGGCCGCCATCCTCGCGGTGATTTTCAATCCGGTCAAAAACAAGATGCGCACCCGCCTCGGCGAACGTAACGGCCTTGCGGCGCTGATGACCATCGTCATTATCTGCCTTATCGTGTTCACGCCGCTGGCGATTATCCTGTCGTCACTGGCCTACGAGCTGAACGTGGTGTACAGCAAACTGCAGCATAACGATACCCAGTTCCCGACGGTGGTCGCCAGCCTGATCGCCCACCTCCCCGGCTGGGCCAGAAGCTTCCTCGCCGAACATAACCTGGATAGCGCGCAGCAGATCCAGCAGCAGCTCTCCGATGTCGCCCTGAAAGGCGGCCAGTATCTGGCCGGCAGCGCGTTTCTGATTGGTAAAGGCACCTTTGGCTTCACCGTCAGCTTCGGCATTATGCTCTACCTGCTGTTCTTCCTGCTGAAGGATGGCCCTCACCTGGTGCTGTTGATCCTCGAGTCTCTGCCGTTATCCAGCTACGTGAAGCAGCACCTGTTCGCTAAGTTCGCCGCGGTGGCTCGCGCCACGGTAAAAGGCACCGTCGCCGTGGCGCTGGCGCAGGGGGCGCTGGGCGGCTTTGCCTTCTGGATCGCCGGTCTGGACGGCAGCATTCTCTGGGGCGCGCTGATGGCGTTCCTGTCGCTTATCCCGGCGGTAGGCTCGGCCATTATCTGGGTGCCGGCGGCGATTTACCTGTTTGCCACCGGCCAGCTGTGGCAGGGCGCCTTTATCGTCGGCTTCTTTGTCATTGTGATTGGCCTGGTGGACAACATTCTGCGTCCGCTGCTGGTGGGCAAGGATACCAGGATGCCGGACTATCTGATCCTCATCGCCACCCTCGGCGGCATGGAGATCTACGGTATTAACGGCTTTGTTATCGGCCCGCTGATCGCCGCCTTGTTTATCGCCTGCTGGAATTTGCTGTCGGGGCGGGAACACGCTGGCAACACCGATGAAATCGATGAAGAATTTATTGAGGAAGCGAAAAATAGCCGTAATGAATAATTTCACCGGCTGGCCTCTGGCGGCCTGCCAGCGCCCCTGTTGCGCTCTGCGCGGCCGACGCCTTACCAGTAGATAACACTATTCATTTTGCAAAAATTGGTAAATAAATCTTAACATTTAGCAAAGTGATGATAGGCTATCTCTGTCAGGAACGAAAATAAAGGATGATCAACCGTGAAAAAAATCACTACGCTAGCCGTTTCTCTGCTGACCGCCGCCTGCATGTCTGCCGGCGCCCTGGCCGCAGACCAGCCGCTGGAAAAAGTCGCGCCGTTCCCGAAAGCGGAAAAAGGCATGAAGCGTCAGGTTATTCAGCTGCCGCAGCAGCAGGATGAATCGGCGCTGAAGGTTGAGCTGATGATCGGCCAGACGCTGGAAGTTGACTGCAACCACCATCGTCTTGGCGGGGAGCTGGAAAGCAAAACCCTGGAAGGCTGGGGTTATGACTACTATGTTTTTGATAAGCTGAGCGGCCCGGTATCCACCATGATGGCCTGCCCGGACGGCAAGAAAACGAAGAAATTTGTGACTGCCGGCCTCGGCGATGACGCCATGCTGCGCTACAACAGCAAGCTGCCGATCGTCGTCTACACGCCGACCAATGTCGATGTGAAATATCGCATCTGGCGCGCGGAGGAGACTATCGGTAACGCCGAGGTCCGCTAAGGCGCGCCATTAAAACGGCAATAAAAAAACGGCAGCCCGCAGGCTGCCGTTTTTGTCAGAGCGCGATATCCGCTATCGGCTTGCCGCCGCTCAGCGGCTTCAGCTCCGCCTGCGGGGCTTCATCCATCGCGGCGGCTGGCTCATATTTCAGCTCCAGCACTTCACTGGTCCACGCCAGCGCTTTCTCAATCTCCGCCGGGTTGCCATCAAGGCGAATACCGTAGGTCGGGATGATCGCCTTCAGCCTGGCCTGCCATTCCGGCGAATTAACTTTGTCCTTAAACACTTTTTCCATCAGCTGCAGCATGATAGGCGCCGCGGTGGAGGCGCCTGGCGATGCGCCGAGCAGCGCCGCGACGGTGCCTTCGTCATCGCTGACCACTTCGGTGCCCAGGCGGAGTACCCCGCCCTTCTTCGCATCGCGCTTGATGATCTGCACGCGCTGACCGGCCTGCCACAACCGCCAGTCCTCTTTCCGCGCTTCCGGATAGTATTCGCACAGCGCGGCCAGACGATCTTTATCTTTCTGCATCACCTGGCTAATCAGATATTTCACCAGATCGAAGTTGTCCAGGCCGACGTTGAGCATCGGCAGGATATTCGAGGTATTGGTCGAGGCCAGCAGATCCCACAGCGAACCGTTCTTCAGGAAGCGGGTCGAGAAGGTCGCGAACGGCCCGAACAGCACCACGCGTTTACCGTCGATAATACGGGTATCGATATGCGGCACCGACATCGGCGGCGCGCCCACTTCGGCCTGGCCGTAAACCTTCGCCAGATGGTGGTTTACCACCTCCGGATTTTCGCAGACCAGGAACTGGCCGCCGACCGGGAAGCCCGCATACTCTTTGGCCTGCGGAATGCCGGTTTCCTGCAGCAGGGTCAGCGCCGCGCCGCCGGCGCCGATAAAGATAAATTTGGCTTTAATAACCCGCTTCTGACGACGGTTGTCGGCATCCGCCAGGGTGACCGTCCAGCTCTTGTCGGCGTTGCGCTTGAAGCGACGCACCACGGTGCCCAACTGGAGGGAGAAATTATCATGCTTTTGCAGGCTGGCGATCAGCTGGCGGGTGATTTCGCCATAGTTGACGTCGGTTCCCACTTCCGTACGGGTGGCGGCCACTTTTTGCAGCGGGTCGCGGCCTTCCATCACCAGCGGCGCCCAGGCTTTGATCTGCTGATGGTCTTCAGAGTAACGAATGCCGCGGAACAGTTCGCTCTGCTGCAGCGCCGCATAGCGCGCGCGCAGGAAGTTGACGTTATCTTCGCCCCACACAAAGCTCATGTGCGGCACGCTGTTAATGAATGATTTTGGTTTGTTCAGGACGCCGCGCGTCACCTGATGCGCCCAGAACTGACGCGAGATGTGGAAGGCTTCGTTGATGTCGACCGCTTTGTCGATATTGATGCCGTTGGCGGTCTGCGGCGTGTAGTTCAGCTCCATCAGCGCCGCGTGGCCGGTCCCCGCATTGTTCCACCCGTTTGAGCTCTCTTCCGCCACGCTGGACATCTGCTCAACCATGGTAATAGACCAGTCTGGCTCAAGCTCCTGCAGCCAGGTTCCCAGTGTGGCGCTCATAATGCCGCCGCCAATCAACAATACATCCGTCTCTTGCTCATGGCGGGTGTTGGTCCGAGTGCTGTTGGGACCAACCGCCTGTGAGCGTGGTACGGCCATCTTTTTATTCATCGGATTTGAGCCTTACTTTACTCGCTGTTTTTATTTAGCGCAGGTGATACGATTCTCACCCCTCACGTTACCACCGAAGCTCAAAAATTTAAATATTGTTTAAATTTTAAGTTCTGTTTTGAGATCCGTTATAAAAATGTTTAATAAATGTATACAGCAAATCACTTTTTGTACTGGTGCGCTGGTAGATTCCGCGCTATCATCCCTGGTTTTGTGACAGACCGCACGGAAGCTGGGTCTGACACCGCTCCTCCTTTTTTTATAAGCTGCGAACTTTTTTTATGCCTCCAGTTTCTGACTCCGCCGCTTCCGGCAACCTGCGCCCGATCCTCCATTCTCCGTCGCTGCTGACGCGCGAAGCCCTGGCCGGCGTGCTCACCGCCCTGGCGTTAATCCCGGAAGTGATTTCGTTTTCTGTCATCGCCGGCGTTGACCCGCAGGTGAGCCTGATTGCTTCCGTGGTGCTCTGTCTGGCGATGTCGCTACTCGGCGGACGCCCGGCGATGGTCACCGCCGCCGCGGGCTCAGTAGCGCTGGTCATTGGCCCGATGGTGCATCAGCACGGCGTGGGTTACATTCTGCCAGCCGTCATTCTGGCGGGTATTATTCAAATTTTGTTTGGTCTGTGCGGCATGGCGCGCCTGATGCGCTTTATCCCCCCGGCGGTGATGACCGGGTTCGTCAACGCCCTCGGGATCCTGATTTTCTTTGCCCAGGTGCCGCACTTCTGGAGCCGCCAGCCGCTCATCGTCGGCCTGTTTGTCCTGACGCTGCTTATCGTCCTGTGGGCGCCGCGCTTTATTAAGGCTATCCCGGCGCCGCTGATCGCCATCGTCGCGCTCACTCTCTATACCGTCACCACCGGCCAGCTGCTGCCGACCGTCGGCGATGAAGGCTCGATGAGCGGCGGCCTGCCGGGATTCACCGCCCTGACCGTTCCCCTCAATCTTGCCACGCTGCAGATTATCTGGCCGTGCGCCCTCAGCATCGCCTTTGTCGGCCTGATGGAGTCTTTGCTGACGGCTAAGCTGGTGGATGACCTGACCCATACGCCGTCGAATAAATCGCGGGAGAGCGCCGGGCTGGGTATCGCCAACATCCTCGCCGGCTGTTATGGCGGTATCGCGGGCTGCGCGATGATCGGCCAGACCATCGTTAACGTGGAAATGGGCAAAGCCCGCAGCCGTCTCTCTACGGCGATCGCCGGTCTGGTGCTGCTCCTGCTGGTGACAGCGCTCAGCCAGGTGATGGCGAAGATCCCGATGGCGGTCCTGGCCGGGGTGATGGTGATCGTGGCGGTGAAGACCTTTAGCTGGCACAGCATTCGCCCGGGCGAGCTGGCGCGCAATCCGTGGCCGGAAACGCTGGTGATGCTGGTGACCGTCGGCGCGACGGTGGGAACCAGCAATCTGGCGATTGGCGTGCTGGCGGGGATCGTCGCGATGGCGATCATCCCCCGCCGCCTGCGGGCAAAAGCGCAGGCTACATCAGAAACAGCGTCGCCAGCCCCAGAAAAATAAAGAAGCCGCCGGTGTCGGTGATAGCGGTGATCATCACGCTGGAGCCGACCGCCGGGTCGCGCCCCAGCTTCACCATGACCATCGGGATTATGACGCCCATCATCGCCGCCATCAGCAGGTTGAGCATCATGGCCAGCGTCATCACTCCGCCAAGCTGCGGATCGTCATACAGCCACCAGGTGATGCCCCCCATGATCCCGCCCCACACCAGGCCATTAATCAGCGCAACGCCCATTTCACGCAGGATCAGGAAGGTAAAGCTGCCGGGCTGGATCTGCTGCAGCGCCATCGCCCGGACGATCATGGTGATCGTCTGGTTGCCGGTATTGCCGCCGATCCCGGCGACGATCGGCATCAGCGAGGCCAGCGCCACCAGCTGAGAAATGGTGTGTTCGAAGCCGTCGATGACCCTGGAAGCGATAAACGCCGTACACAGGTTGACCGCCAGCCACGCCCAGCGCGTTTTCACCGCCTTGCTGACCGGGGCGAAGACATCTTCTTCATCGCTCAGACCGCCCATCCGCCGCAGATCGTTGTCGGTCTCTTCATAGACCACATCGACGATCTCATCGATGGTCAGACGGCCGATCAGCTTACCATCGGCATCGATAACGGCGGCGCTGAGCAAGTCATCACGTTCGAAGGTGCGCGCCACCTTCTCCGCCTCTTCGTGCGGCTGAAAGGTGACCGGATCGCCCTCCATCACCTCCCCCACCCGCTTCTGCGCATCGTTGAGCAGAATGGTCTGCAGCTCCAGCTCGCCGAGCAACAGCTTATTGCGGGTGGTGACAAACAGTTTGTCGGTGTTCTCCGGCATTTTACCGAGACGCCGCAAATAGCGCTGGACCGCCGCCAGGGTGGCCTCCGGCCGCACCGTAATGACCTCAAACTCCATGATCGACCCGACACTGTTGTCGGCGTAGCGCATGATCTGGCGAATACGGGCGCGCTTCTCGGCCGGCAGGGTCGCCAGCAACCGTCCGGTCAGGTTGCGCGGCAGATGCTGCAGCAGGTAAACCTGTTCATCGATATCCAGCGGCTGCATCGCCTGCAGCAGCTCGTGGTCGCTCATCTTATCGATGAGGTCGCCCCAGACGTTTTCTGAGGCTTCCAGCAGCACTTCGCCGCGTTTATCGTCGGGCACCTGGCACCACAGCGCGGTGCGGGCGTCATAGGGGAGCGCTTCCAGCGCATCGGCGAGATCCGGCGGCGGCAGATGCGAGACCAGGATTTCCACTTCGGCCAGGTCATCGGCGAGCGTACCTTCATCGTAACGTTCTGCCAGCGTCAGTTTGCCCAGCAGCGCAGAGGTCACCGCTTTATCGGTGCTCAACAGCCAAATCAGACGGGCGCGCTCTTCGTCACGCAAGCGGGCGCTTTTTTTATGCAAAACGGACATCGGTCGGGCAATCCTTTTGAGAATAGTGAGCCGGCCTGCGGGCCGGAAGCCTTAAGCATAGCGCGAGGAGGGGGAAATAATAACCGTCAGCAATGTAGACGCTGAAAATTTCAGCGGCGCCCGGGCTTTCCCCGGGCGCACAGCGTGAATCAGGCCGTGCGGGCCACCGCATCGCGGGAGGCCTGCGCCCGCTCTTCGCCGGTGAGCTCTGACAGCTGGCCGGCACGCATTTCCAGCAGGCGATCGGCGTGCTGGAAGTAGTGATCGTCATGGCTGATGGCGAACACGGTTTTCCCCATCTGCTTCATCAACGGCAGCAGGACCTGGTAGAACTCGCGGCGGAAATGCGGATCCTGATCCGCCGCCCATTCATCCAGCAGAATGATATCCCGGGACTCGGCCAGCGCCAGCAGGAGCGCCACGCGCTTCTTCTGCCCTTTCGACAGCCGCAGGTCGCCGATCTTACCGTTTTCCAGCTGCAGCTTGTGGGCCATTTGCAGACGCTCCAGCCACGTTGCCACCAGCGCCGGATCGGCCTCCTCGCCCTGCGGCCCGAGCAGACGGTCGAACAGCCAGACGTCGGTAAACACGGCGGAGAACAGTTTGCGGTACGCCTCCGGTTTATCCGCCGCCAGCGGCTGGCCGTCCACCAGAATCTGACCGGAAACCGGCTGATACAGGCCGGTCAGGAGCATCGCCAGGGTTGACTTGCCGCTGCCGTTGCCGCCGATCAGAAACACCAGCTCGCCGCGGTTTAGCGTCAGATTAAGCGGCCCTACCGCAAAGCGATGGTCCGGATAATGGAAAGTGACATCGCGCAGCTCCAGCGTCTGCCAGTCAGCCTGCGGCTGCGGCCGGGGGAAATCGGCCCGGTAAGGGGCGAGGGAGAACTGGCGCAGCTTGTTGAACGCCACCTGGGCGCTCAGCAGCGTGGGCAGCGCGCCGACGGCGGAGAGCAGCGGCGTGCGCAAAAACAGCAGCGTCAGGGAGTAGGTCGCCGCCACGGCGGTATCGGCCCAGCCGAGGCTGTTGGCCATCCAGAACACCAGCCCGATGGCGCCAAGCATCATAATATTCGACCAGTTGACCGCGCTGAGATGGAAGGTATCGGCGCGAACGATGTGATGCCGGTACTCACGGGCGTCCGGGAGGTAGAGCTGATTAAACACATACTCCGCGCGCTCGCGGTTGAGGGTCAGCTCTTTGCGCCCTTCCAGCACCGTCTGGTAGTCGTGATAGAGCTTATCTTCCGTTTCGCGCAGGCTGGCCATATGTCTGTAGACCCGCGACACCAGCACAAAACCGCCCCAGATGGTGAGCGCCATCCACAGGGCCGTCACCAGCATCATTTTTCCTGACAGCCAGGCCAGATAAGCGGCGGAGCCGAAGGTGAGAATGATCCCCTGCACCAGCTCAGGGAGGCGTACAAAGGCGATGGTAATATTGCGGATATCGCTGGTCAGCCCGGCAAGCAGCGACGCGCTGCCGATCTTCTCCACCTGTTCAATCTGGGTATCGAGGATGCGTTTCACAAACTCGCCGCGCAGGCGATAAACAAAATGATGGCCGAGGGTGGTCAACGCCAGCTGCGAGCCCAGGGTCACCGCCATCAACAGCCCCAGCAGGCCAAGAAATTCCGGCAGCACCCGCAGCGAGGTATCGACAGTGGCGATCAGGCGCAGGTTAATAAAAGCGATTAAGCCGATACCCAGCGCGGCGCTGAGCAGGCTGAGGGCAATAACGCCCAGAAACGGCCAGCGATACTGGCGCCAGACGAGAGAAAGAAGTTCCATAACAGGCTATCCGGAAAAGCAAAACAGCCAGCAGTTTAAACGGCTCGCCGGTGACATCAAGAATAATTCTTATTTTAATCGCCGGGACGGCCCGCCTGCCGAAAGGTGAGGTTATATCGACAGTCTCCGGTCTCGGGATGATGGCCCGCTTTCAGCGGCTGAACGCCATGATAAAACAGGCGCGACTCCCCGCCCCAGACCACCACATCGCCATGCTCCAGCAGCAGCCGCTGCAGCGGGTCGCTGCGCTGCAACCCACCAAACTGAAAGATGGCCGGCACCCCCAGCGAGACCGAGACGATCGGCGCCCGCAGATCCTGTTCATCTTTATCCTGATGCAACGACAGCTTTGCGCCGGGCTGGTAGCGGTTAATCAGACAGGCGTCGGGGGAAAAGCCCGGGTAGCCGCCGGCCGCGGCTGCCGCCAGCGCCAGTTCACGGAATACGGCCGGCATCGGCGGCCAGGTGTGATGAGTTACCGGGTCGACCGGGGCGTAGAGGTAGCCGTGGCGATCGGTGGTCCAGCCCAGCCGGCCGCAGTTGGTCATCGCCACCGACATGGTGTACCCGCCCGGCGTGACCATCTGGCGAAACGGCGACTGACGGGCGACGTCGGCAATCGCCTGCAGCAGCCCCGGAGCGCGCTCGCGGGCAAAGCGCCGAAGGACCACCGCGCCGGGGGCCAGCGGCTCCTGCCACGGTGGGGTATCGCTAAACAGATCGAGCATTACTCCTCCTCTCGTTGCGCCTCGCGCGCCAGCAGCTGCGCTTTTCGCGCGGTTCCCCAGCGATAACCGGACAGCGCGCCATTCTCACGCACCACCCGATGGCAGGGAACGATCACCGCCAGCGAATTCGCCGCGCAGGCGCCGGCCACGGCTCTTACCGCCCGCGGCTGGCCAATATGCTCCGCCACCTGGCGGTAGCTGCGGGTCTCACCCGCCGGGATCTGCCGCAGCGCCTGCCAGACCTGCAGCTGGAACGCGGTGCCCTGCAGATCCAGCGGCAGCGACACCGGCCGCCGGCTGTCGTCGAGGTGGGCGAAAATCTCCGCCATCTGACGACGAAACTCAGGGTCGCCCTGGCGCAGCTCGGCGCGGGGAAAGCGCTGGCGCAGATCGTCGAGCAATGCAGCATCGTTATCACCCGGCAGCACGGCGCAGACGCCGCGTTCGCTTTGCGCCACCAGGCAGCGGCCCAGCGCGCAGTCGCCCGTCGTCCAGGTCACCACGGCGGCGGCGCCGCCGCGGCGAAACTGGCTGGCGGTCATCCCTAAGGCGGCATCGGCCTGGCGATAATAGCTGCTGCTGTCGGGGAAGCCGGCCGCCAGCGCGGCGCGGGTCACCGGTTTCCCCTGCTCCAGCGCCTCGCGCAGGCGTCGCGCGCGCCACGCCTGCTGCCAGGCTTTGGGGGTCATACCGGTCACGGATTTGAATAAACGGTGGAAATGAAACGGGCTGACCGCCAGCTCGCGCGCCAGCGCCTCGAGGGTCAGGGGCGCCTCCTGCTCCAGCAAGCGACAGGCCTGCGCCACTTTATCGATCCTTTGCTGCTGCGGGCAGTCTTTATCCGGCTGGCAGCGTTTGCAGGGGCGGAATCCCGCCGCCACGGCAGCAGCGACGTCAGCAAAAAAGCGCACGTTTTCCCGCCGCGCGCGCCGCGAGCGGCAGGAGGGACGGCAGCAGATGCCGGTGGTCAGTACCGCAAAGACGAACTGACCATCGGCCCGGGTATCACGCTCGCAGACCGCCTGCCAGCGGCGGTCATCGGTATCGGCAACTATCGGTTTCATCACGGGTCTCCTGCTGTAAGTGTATCCTCAGTCTGCGGTAAAGCCCGCCGCAAAAAACCCGCAATCTTGCTTTTTAATTTTTTTCGCCGACGAGGAAGGTACGGAACTGCGGCGACATCCAGGTTTTAAAGCCCTCCCCCTCTTTGACGATCATGTAGACCGCCAGCCCCTGCTCGCGCACCACCTGCTGCGCTTTTTCCGGCCCCAGCACCATCAGCCCGGTATCCCAGCCGTCCGCCTCCAGCGCCGTTGGCGCAATAACGGTCACCGAGACCAGCTTATGGGTTATCGGCTGCCCGGTCTGCGGGTCGATGACGTGAGAGATACGTTTCCCGTCGAGTTCATAGTAGTTGCGATAGCTGCCGGAGGTGCTGATGCCGTGGCCATTGATGTCGACAATCGCCTGAACGGCGTTTTCCCGGTCGGTCGGTTTCTGGATCGCCACCCGCCAGGGCTTGCCTTCGCCATTCATCCCGCGGCTGACCAGCGCCCCGCCCACCGACACCAGATAGCGGGAGATCCCCTCCTGCTCCATCAAGCGCGCAAGGTGGTCGGCGGCATAGCCTTCCCCCACGGTGGAGAGGTCGACAAACAGATCGGGAATATCTTTTTGCAGGAACTGCCTGCCGCTCTGATTGATAACCTGCAGATGCTGCAGGCCGGTGCGCGCTTTCGCCGCGGCGATCGCCTGCGCATCCGGGGTGGCGACCGGCTGTTTATCCGGGCCAAAGCCCCACAGATTGACCAGCGGCCCCACGGTGATGTCCATCGCGCCGTCCGTTTTGGCGCCAATCCGCAGCGACAGGGTCACGATGTCCGCCATCGCTTCGCTCACCGGCCAGGGCCGGGTATCCGCCGCGTGGTTGAAACGCATCAGCGCCGAGTCGTTTTTCCAGGTCGACAGCAGGCGATCCTCGGCGTCCAGCTGGGCCTGAACCTTGGCGCGCAGCGCCTGGGCCTTTGCCTCATCCACGCCGATAACGCTGACCCGCCAGAAGGTGCCCATCGTTTTACCATCCAGTACGGTGGCCGTTGAGGCGGGTGTCGCGGGAGTGGTGGCTGAATCGCAGCCAGAGAACAGTACGCAGGCGCCCAACAGCGCGGCGCGAAAGAAAGTCATATCCATTAATCGAGGCTCCTCTTACCAGGGCGACAAGAGTATACCAGCGAGGTTAAACCAGACATAAAAAAAGGCGCCAGAGGCGCCTTTTTGTTATACAGCTTGCAACTTAGAACTGGTAAACCAGGCCCAGGGCAACCACGTCGTCGGTAGAAACACCGGCGTTGCGGGTGAAGCTGTTGTCGTCCAGCAGGTTGATTTTGTAGTCAACATAGGTGGACATGTTTTTGTTGAAGTAGTAGGTCGCGCCAACGTCAACATATTTCAGGATGTCCTGGTCGCCGTAGCCTTCCAGATCCTTACCTTTAGACTGCAGGTAAGCGACGGACGGACGCAGACCGAAGTCGAACTGGTACTGAGCAACCACTTCGAAGTTCTGCGCTTTGTTAGCAAAGCCCAGAGAACCAGCGCGGGTCGCGTTGTAGGTCTGGGTGTACTGAGTGGCCAGGTAGATGTTGTTCGCGTCGTATTTCAGACCGCCGGTGTAGGTTTCAGCGTTGTCGCCGTTACCCAGAACCAGGTTGTTCTGATCGTCGGTACGTTTAGAGTGAGAGTACGCGAAACCAGCGCTGATGCCATCAAAGATGTCATAAGTTACAGAGGTACCGAAGCCGTCACCGTTCTGTTTCTGAGCGCCACGACCGTTGTTGGTCGCGCCTTCGCCGCTGACGCTGCCGTTTTTACCCTGGTACTGCAGAGCAAAGTTCAGGCCGTCAACCAGACCGAAGAAGTCAGAGTTACGGTAGGTTGCAACGCCGTTAGCACGGGACTGCAGGAAGTTGTCAGAACCGTAGGTGTCGCCGCCGAATTCCGGCAGAACGTCGGTCCAGGACGTTACGTCGTATACTACGCCGTAGTTACGACCGTAGTCGAAAGAGCCCGCGTCGCCAAATTTCAGACCGGCGAATGCCAGACGAGTCCAGGCCTGATCGCTGGAGCTTTCAGTGTTGTTCGCCTGAACGTTGTATTCCCACTGGCCGTAACCGGTCAGCTGGTCGTTGATCTGAGTTTCGCCTTTCACGCCTACACGCATGTAGGTCTGGTCGCCGTCGACGCTCTTGTCGTCAGAGAAGTAGTGCAGACCGTCAATTTTACCGTACAGGTCTAATTTGTTGCCGTCTTTGTTATAAATTTCAGCCGCATTTGCTGCGCCTGCTACCAGCAGAGCCGGTACCAGGAGGGACAGTACTTTAACTTTCATGTTATTAACCCTCTGTTTGTTATATGCCTTTTATTATGCCACTGCTTACTGATTACCCTTCTAATCAGTCGGCTATTTCATTGTGCTGCAAAATGCAGAATAATCCAACAAGAATATGATACTAAAACTTCTAAGATGTTTCAAAGTTCCCACAAGATGTTTCAATTTGTAAATGTAGCGGAACTTTTTTTCACCCCAAAATGGCCAGGGAAATACGCACTAATAATCAAAAAAATTATTTAGCCATTCAAAATCAATATGATATACAAAACCAAGCCTATAGCACTGAATGGTAAAACAAAATGATCATTGGTGACTAAAATAAGAGTCGCTATCATCATTAACTTTATTTATTACCGTCATTCAGTTCTGAATGTCTGTTTACCCCTATTTCAACCGGATGCCTCGCATCCGGTTTTTTTTACCCTTCTTTACACAACTTTAATTTATCTGTGCTACAGCCAATGATTCCCTAACGACTATTAATCAATCAATTAGGCCGCCTTTCGTGCTTATTCTGCCAATGTCTTGTTATTTCGTGCGATTCTTCGCTTTTGTTTCTGCCAATATCGTCAGCTGTCAGCCTTGCGGACGCGGTTTCATTTACGCTTCGTTTCTAAGATAATTCCTGGGCGGTATCGCGCCGCTGGCGCCAATCTGTAGTATGGATTTACGCCATTAGCCTTTATACTGCCTGCAGCATCTGCTTTGTTGCCAGTTACTCTGGCGCTACATCCTGTTTATAAACAATGATGAGTCGTTCAGCCACAAGATGACCCCGAAAAAATTCTCTCTGATCCCCGGCAACATCAGCCGCTTCTTCATTTTGATGGTTATTGTCCTGCTGGCGACGATGGGGGTGATGATTCAAAGCGCCGTCAATGCCTGGCTGAAAGAGAAAAGCTATCAGGTGGTTGATGTCTCCCATGCCCTGCACCAGCGCATTGATACCTGGCGCTATGCCACCTGGCAAATCTACGACAATATCGCCGCCACCTCTTCCAACACCGCCAGCGGCGGCCTGCAGGAGACGCGTTTAAAGCAGGACGTGTACTATCTGGAGAAGCCCCGACGTAAAACCGAAGCCCTGATCTTTGGCTCCCACGACAGCTCGACCCTCGAGATGACGCAGAAAATGTCCGATTATCTGGATATTTTGTGGGGCGCGGAGACCATTCCGTGGTCGATGTACTATCTCAATGGTCTGGATAATAGCCTGATTCTCATCTCCACCCTGCCGTTGAAGGACCTCTCCTCAAGCTTTAAAGAGTCAACCATCAGCAGCGTGGTGGAATCCCGGCGCGCGGAAATGCTGCTGCAGGCCAACACCCTTGATGAGCGCGAGACCTTCTCGCCGCTGCGCCATCTTGCCTGGCAGAACGCGCACTACTTTACGTTACGTACTACCTTCAATCAGCCAGGACACCTGGCGACAGTGGTCGCCTTCGACCTGCCGATTAACGATCTGATCCCGCCGGGCATGGCGCTGGACAGCTTCCGTATCGAGCCTGATCCCTCGCAAAATGTTGCCGCCAGCCCCGAGAAAGAGGCTAGCGATCATATCGGGATCACCTTCAACGGCATGCAGATTGACATCGCCACCGACATCAGCACCACCGGTATGCAGGTGCTGTGGACGGTCCCGATGAGCACCATGCTGCTGGAGTCCCTGCAAAACATTCTTCTGCCGCTGCTGCTTAACATTGGCCTGCTGGCGCTGGCCCTGTTCGGTTTCACCACCTTTCGGCATTATAAAGGACGCAGCAGCGCCTCGGGCGCCGGGCTCCCCTCCGCCGCCAATAGCGAACTGCGTTTACTGCGCGCCATTAATGAAGAAATTGTGTCTTTGCTGCCGCTGGGGCTGCTCGTCCACGATCAGGAAGCCAACCGAACGGTGATCAGCAACCCGATTGCCGACCATCTGCTTCCGCACCTGAACCTGCAGAACATCACCAACATGGCGGACCAGCATCAGGGGGTGATCCAGGCCACCGTCAACAACGAACAGTATGAGATCCGCCAGTATCGCAGCCAGGTAGCGCCGCGCACGCAGATCCTGATCATCCGAGACCAGGACCGCGAAGTGCTGGTCAATAAAAAGCTCAAACAGGCCCAGCGCTTGTATGAGAAAAACCAGCAGGGCCGGGCGGCCTTTATGCAGCATATCGGCAGCGCCCTGAAGCAGCCCGCACTGAACCTGGCGGCCGAGGCAGCGGCGCTCGACGGCGCGGAGAACCGGACGCTGGCGCAGCATGCCGATGAGCTGGTCACACTGATCGATGACATTCAGCTGGCTAACCTGCTGGAAAGCGATGCCTGGAAAACCAGCCAGTCGCTGTTCTCGGTGCAGGAGCTGATCGACGACGTCGTACCGGAGGTGCTGCCGGCGATGAAGCGCAAGGGGCTGCAGTTGCTTATCAATAACGCGCTGCCTGCCGGCGAGCAACGCTATGGCGACCGTGAAGCGCTGCGGCGCACGCTGGTGCTGCTGATCCAGTATTCCGTCACCACCACGCCGATCGGCAAGATCACCCTCGACGTCTGCCAGGAAGAGTCGGCCAGCGATCGCCTGACCTTCCGCATTCTCGATACCGGCAACGGGGTCTCGGCTAACGAGATCGACAATATGCACTTCCCGTATCTCAATGAGACCCAGAGCGATCTGTACGGCAAAGCGAACGCCCTCACCTTCTGGTTATGTGACCGCATGACGCGCAAGCTGGGCGGGCAGTTGACCATCAAAGCGCGGGAGTCGCTGGGGACTCGCTATAGCCTGCATCTGAAAATGCCGGCCAGCGAAGAGGCGCCAGAGGCGGGAGAACATCTGCTGGATGACGTTATCGTCCTGCTGGATGTGACCTCCAGCGAAGTGCGGCGGATTGTCACCCGCCAGCTGGAGAGCTGGGGGGCGTCCTGCATCACGCCGGACGATCGGGCGACAAGTCAAGCGTTCGATCTGTATTTAACGGATAATCCGTCTAATCTTACTGCTTCGGGCTTGCTTTTAAGCGATGATGAGGTTGGGATACGCAAAATCGGCCCGGGCCAACTGCGGGTCAACTTTAATATTAGCACGGCGATGCAGGAGGCTATCCTGCAGCTTATTGAGCAGCAGCTGGCGGAGGAGGCGGTTCAGCCCGCCACCTCAGGAAACGAGAGTAACGCCGAACTCCATGCCAGCGGCTATTACGCACTGTTTGCCGATACGGTACCGGATGATGTTCAGAGATTGTATACTGAAATCGAAGCGGGCGATTTTGCTGCTCTGGCACAAACCGCCCACCGCCTCAAAGGGGCATTTGCTATGCTTAATCTGATACCCGGCAAGCAGTTATGTGAAACGCTTGAGCATCTGATTCGCGAAAAGGATGCGCAAGGCATAGAAAAATATATCAGCGACATTGACGCTTACGTCAAGAGCTTGCTGTAGAAGGTAGCCTTATACATGAACACTATGAACGTAATTATTGCCGATGACCATCCGATCGTACTGTTCGGTATTCGTAAGTCACTTGAGCAAATTGAGTGGGTGAACGTCGTTGGCGAGTTTGAAGACTCCACGGCCCTTATTAACAATCTTCCGAAGCTGGACGCCCATGTGCTGATCACCGATCTGTCCATGCCCGGTGATAAATACGGCGACGGGATCACGCTGATTAAATACATCAAGCGCCACTTCCCGGATCTGTCGATCATTGTTCTGACCATGAACAACAACCCGGCGATCCTCAGCGCGGTGCTGGATCTGGATATCGAAGGGATCGTCCTCAAGCAGGGGGCGCCGACCGATCTGCCAAAAGCGCTGGCCGCGCTGCAGAAAGGGAAGAAATTCACCCCGGAAAGCGTCTCTCGTCTGCTGGAAAAAATCAGCGCCAGCGGCTATGGCGATAAACGCCTGTCGCCGAAAGAGAGCGAAGTGCTGCGTCTGTTCGCCGAAGGCTTCCTGGTGACCGAGATCGCCAAAAAGCTTAACCGCAGCATCAAAACCATCAGTAGCCAGAAAAAGTCGGCGATGATGAAGCTGGGCGTCGAAAACGACATCGCCCTGCTGAACTACCTCTCCTCCGTCTCGCTGAGCGCGACGGACAAAGAGTAACCCTACGCTCTCTCCGTCTCGCCCCGGCGAGACGGAGTTCCCCGTTATTCCCGCCCTTTACGTACCCGCGCCGCATATACCGTCAGCGTTTGCTTCAGCACGTCAAGCGTCACCGGCTTGGACAGACAGCTGTCCATCCCCGATTCCAGACAGCGCTGCTTCTCTTCCGCCAGGGCATTGGCCGTGACGCCAATCACCGGCAGCGTCAGGCCAAGCTGACGAATGCGCTGCGTCAGGCGATAACCATCCATATTAGGCATGTTAACGTCGCTGAGCACGATATCGATGTGCTGCTTGCTGAGGACGTTGAGCGCGTCGACCCCGTCGTTCGCGGTCACGCACTGGTAGCCGAGCGATCCCAGCTGATCCGCCAGCAGGCGCCGGTTGATCGGATGATCGTCGACCACGAGGATCATCATGTCGTCGTTATTGCCGGCCTGCGCCTCCGGCGCCATCAGCGCCCGGCTATTATCCGCACTGGCCAGCGCGACGTGGAAAATACGCCCCAACAGCGGCAGCAGTTCATGCGGCGTCGTCACGCTATGCAACCACTCGCCGGCGGCCCGTTCCTGCGGAATACCGATATGACGACGGCAGAAGATGACCATCGCCCTTCCCTGCCAGCCGCTCAGCGCTTCATCGTCAGTGAGTAAGACATCCTCGGCCTCCGGGGTTTCTCCGGCATGACGACGTACCGTAAGGCCGTGATAGCTGAGCAGCGAGGTGACGAACATCGCCAGCGAGGTGTTGTGGATGGCCAGCCAGCAGGTCTTGCCAGCGAAACCGTTCGCCGTCATCTGCGGCGTGTTCTGCACGCCATACAGCGGGATGCGGATGGTAAAGCGGCTGCCCATTCCCGGCTCCGTTTCCACGGCGATATCGCCATCCATCATGCTGATCAGTTTTTCACAGATCGCCAGGCCAAGGCCGGTGCCCTGAAAGTTGCGCTGCACGCCGGTCCCCACCTGGAAGAAGGGGTCGAAAAGGCGCAATACCTCTTTCGCCGGGATCCCCTCCCCGGTGTCGCGGACGCTAATCTGCAGATAATCCCCCGCGCACTGGACGTGCAGGATAATGCAGCCGGTGTCGGTGAACTTGATCGCATTGCTCAGCAGGTTGGAGATCACCTGCTGCAGGCGCATCGGGTCGCCGGACATCTGTTCCGGAACGTCCGGTTCGATAAAGCAGTACAGACCCAGCTGCTTGCGCACCACCAGCGGCAGATAGTTGGCGGAGATATGGTTCATGACCTCGCGCGGTGAAAATTCCCGCGGCTCGATCTTCAACTGCTCGGACTCGATTTTGGAGAAATCGAGAATATCGCTGATGATTTTCAACAGCAGGCTTGAGGAGTTGTTCATAGCCGTCACCAGGCGATCGACGCCCTTCGGCAACGCTTTGGTCTGCAGCAGATCGAGGTTGCCGATGATGCCATACAGCGGAGTACGCAGCTCATGGCTGACGGTGGCAAGGAACATCGATTTCGACTGGCTGGCCTGCTCCGCCGCCTGGGCCATCTCCTGCAGCGACTCTTCCATCTTCACGCGGGCGGAAACGTCCACCAGCACGCAAATCGCCACGTTTTCGTTGCGATAGCGCGAGTGGACAAAGCTAATCTGCAGATTGGTATGGTTGCTGGTCAGCACATCGACAAAGTTGACCTGCTGGCCGCAGATGATCTGCGTCAGCCGCTGGCGGTCCTCATGGGTCAGCATGTTCAGATAGTTGTGCGCCAGCTCGTTACTGAGAATGTTGGTCCCGTCGAGGGTGCGCAGAATACAGATCCCCACCGGGGCGGAGGCCACGATTTTGCGGTTGAACTGCTCATGCTCTTCCAGCCGCTGAGCGTCATTTTCCGCAGGGATAAAAATGCGCCGCTCATACATCCGCGCCAGCGCAAACAGCATCGCGCCGCTGAGGATATTGAGAACGATGGCGTTGATGATCAGCATACGGATCCGCTCCAGCACCTGGTCTACCGAGACGGAATAGACGATGCTCAGGGAGGACGGCGCGAGGCTTTTCTTCAGCACCAGCTCGCGGAAACCCGCGCTGTAGCCAAACCACATTCGCTCCTGCATCCATTTCGCTTCGCTCTGGATTTTGCTTTCCGCGCCGGCCAGCGAGATCAGCGGCTGGCCGTTATCGTCGAAGATAGTCACGCTCATCGGCAGGCTGCCCGGCGTAAAGAAGCTTTCCATGCGGATGGTCTGCTCAACGCCGAGCATCGCCTGCAGGCGATTGGCCATATAGATCGGCGTCAGGGCGTAAAAATAGCCCACCCCGGGGCGCATGCCCTGGCTTATCCAGAACAGGTTGTTGCCGCGCTCGTTTTGCGGCGCATTGCGGTATTGCTCAATGCGTTGATGCAGGACTTTCAGCGCCTGATCGCGCTCAATCGGCACGTCACGCAGGCCAAAGTTGGCCATACAGAGATTATCGCTGCCGATGAGAAAGATGCGGTTAAGGTCGTAGGCGGCGGTAAAATTATCCCGCCAGTAGCGCATAAACCACGCCAGCGATTGGAGCGAATTACGCCAGGCGCTACTCATCGCGCTGCAGTCGGAGTCAGGATACAGGGGTTCAAAGCTGGGGATCGCAATATCGCCGCTTTGCCCTTGCGCTACCGCATCCCCTGCCGACAGCCGGTTACCGGCGACGTACTTCAGCTCTTTAATCACATCCGCCGTACGCTGAATGTAGCGCTGGGCCTGATCGGCGTTGAGATTGAGCTCCTGATGGATCTCGGCTTCCCGCTCGTGCAGCGCGTTGACGATATAAAACACAGAGACAAACGCAATCAGCAGCCACAGCAATACCGCCAGCGCTCTGAACAGATAACGTGAAACCTTCAGGGTTGTGTGAAAAGAGGCAAGATATTTCAATGTGGCGATGCTCGGCCGTCAGGGACTCAACAGAATGGGGTTAAAGTAGCGGTAAACCGGCTTTGCCGCAATGTTAATGCAAAAAGGGCCGGGAGAATACCCGGCCCTTTCAGAACATTTACCTGGGACGATTACTCTTCGTCTTCGGCGATGTCGTCATCGGTATCCGCTTCCGGGGCGATATCGTCATCGCCTTCCGCCGCGCTACCGTCGATGGCGTCCAGTTCTTCGTCGTCTACCGGCTCAGCGACGCGCTGCAGCCCCACCACGTTTTCATCTTCCGCGGTGCGGATGAGGATCACGCCCTGGGTGTTACGGCCCACGATGCTCACTTCGGAAACGCGGGTACGCACCAGCGTCCCGGCGTCGGTGATCATCATGATCTGATCGCAATCATCCACCTGTACGGCGCCGACCACGGAACCGTTACGCTCGGTGACTTTGATCGAGATAACGCCCTGGGTGGCACGCGACTTGGTCGGATACTCAGCCGCGGCGGTACGTTTACCGTAACCGTTTTGCGTCACCGTCAGGATCGCGCCTTCGCCGCGCGGAATAATCAGCGAGACGACGCTGTCGTTTTCCGCCAGCTTAATGCCGCGTACGCCGGTGGCGGTACGGCCCATGGCGCGAACGGCATCCTCTTTGAAGCGCACGACCTTGCCGGCCGCGGAGAACAGCATCACTTCGTCCTGACCAGAGGTCAGATCGACGCCGATCAGCTCATCGCCTTCGTTCAGGTTCACCGCGATAATGCCGGCGGAACGCGGACGACTGAACTCGGTCAGCGCGGTTTTCTTCACGGTACCGCTGGCGGTGGCCATAAAGACGTTGACGCCCTCTTCATACTCGCGGACCGGCAGGATAGCGGTGATACGCTCATCGGCTTCCAGCGGCAGCAGGTTGACGATCGGACGACCGCGCGCGCCGCGGCTGGCCTCCGGCAGCTGATAGACCTTCATCCAGTACAGACGACCGCGGCTTGAGAAGCAGAGGATGGTGTCATGGGTGTTGGCCACCAGCAGGCGGTCAATAAAGTCTTCTTCTTTAATGCGCGCTGCCGATTTGCCTTTACCGCCACGACGCTGTGCTTCGTAGTCGGTCAGCGGCTGATACTTCACATAGCCCTGATGCGACAGGGTGACCACCACGTCTTCCTGGTTGATCAGATCTTCGATGTTGATATCAGCGCTGTTGGCAGTGATTTCGGTACGACGTTCGTCGCCGAACTGGTCGCGGATCAGCTCCAGCTCTTCGCGAATCACTTCCATCAGACGGTCGGCGCTGCCGAGGATGTGCAGCAGTTCCGCGATCTGCTCCAGCAGCTCTTTATATTCGTCGAGCAGTTTTTCATGCTCAAGGCCGGTCAGTTTCTGCAGACGCAGATCCAGAATCGCCTGGGCCTGCTGCTCGGTCAGGTAGTATTTACCCTCGCGCACGCCGAACTCGGGCTCCAGCCATTCCGGACGCGCGGCGTCATCACCGGCACGCTCCAGCATCGCCGCGACGTTACCGAGATCCCACGCCTGGGCAACCAGCGCCGCTTTCGCTTCAGCCGGAGTCGGCGCGCGACGGATCAGTTCGATAATCGGGTCGATATTGGCCAGCGCCACGGCCAACGCTTCGAGGATATGCGCGCGGTCACGGGCTTTACGCAGCTCGAAAATGGTGCGACGGGTCACCACTTCGCGGCGGTGGCGCACGAAGGCGGCGATGATGTCTTTCAGGTTCATGATCTTCGGCTGGCCATGGTGCAGCGCAACCATGTTGATGCCGAAGGAGACCTGCAGCTGGGTCTGGGAATAGAGGTTGTTGAGCACCACTTCCCCTACCGCGTCGCGCTTCACTTCAATCACGATGCGCATCCCGTCTTTATCAGACTCGTCACGCAGCGCGCTGATGCCTTCCACGCGTTTTTCTTTTACCAGCTCGGCGATTTTCTCAATCAGGCGCGCTTTGTTCACCTGATAGGGAATTTCATGCACGATGATGGTTTCGCGGCCGGATTTCGCGTCCACTTCCACTTCCGCGCGCGCGCGGATGTAGACTTTACCGCGACCGGTGCGGTAGGCCTCTTCAATGCCGCGACGGCCGTTGATAATGGCGGCGGTCGGGAAATCAGGGCCAGGAATATGCGCCATCAGCCCTTCAATGCTGATGTCTTCATCGTCGACATAGGCCAGACAGCCGTTGATCACTTCCGTCAGGTTATGCGGCGGTATGTTGGTGGCCATCCCGACGGCGATCCCGGAGGCGCCGTTTACCAGCAGGTTAGGAATTTTGGTCGGCATGACGTCCGGAATACGCTCCGTGCCGTCATAGTTGTCAACGAAATCGACCGTCTCTTTTTCAAGATCGGCCATCAGCTCATGAGCGATTTTCGCCAGACGAATTTCGGTATAACGCATCGCCGCAGCGGAGTCGCCGTCGATGGAACCAAAGTTACCCTGGCCGTCCACCAGCATGTAACGCAGCGAGAACGGCTGCGCCATACGTACGATGGTGTCGTATACCGCGGAGTCGCCGTGCGGGTGGTATTTACCGATTACGTCACCAACGACACGGGCTGATTTTTTATAGGCTTTGTTCCAGTCATTGCCCAATACGTTCATGGCGTAAAGTACGCGACGGTGTACCGGCTTCAGGCCATCTCGGACATCCGGCAGCGCACGGCCAACAATGACCGACATCGCATAATCCAGATAAGAGTTCTTAAGCTCTTCCTCAATGTTGACCGGTGTAATTTCTCTCGCAAGGTCGCTCATCTAACCGCTATCCCTCTACTGTATCCCGGATTCAAAGGTCGCAAATTATAACACAGCCGCGCTAAGAGAGGTAAAGCAATACGGTTTATTCATGGCGCGCTGCTGATATACTCGCAGGTCTGAACAGAAAAGGAGTAAAAGCGCCCATGAATGCCGAAAAAACGTCGGTAGCCCCTAACGTCGATCATGCTGAAATCGCCAAATTCGAAGCCGTCGCCTCGCGCTGGTGGGATCTGGAGGGCGAGTTCAAACCGCTCCACCGCATTAACCCCCTGCGGCTGGGCTATATCGCCGAACGCTCTGGCGGCCTGTTCGGTAAAAAAGTCCTCGATGTCGGCTGCGGCGGCGGCATCCTCGCCGAGAGCATGGCGCGCGAAGGCGCGACGGTCACCGGGCTGGACATGGGCGCCGAGCCGCTGCAGGTGGCGAAACTGCACGCCCTGGAGAGCGGAATTCAGGTGGAGTATGTTCAGGAAACGGTTGAAGAACATGCCGCGAAGCATCCGCAGCAGTATGACGTCGTCACCTGCATGGAGATGCTGGAGCACGTCCCTGACCCACAGTCGGTCGTCCACGCCTGCGCGCGGCTGGTGAAGCCTGGCGGCCAGGTCTTCTTCTCCACCATCAACCGTAACGGTAAAGCGTGGCTGATGGCGGTGGTCGGCGCGGAATATGTCATGAAGATGGTGCCCAAAGGCACTCATGATGTGAAAAAGTTTATCAAGCCGGCCGAACTGCTGGGCTGGGTAGATCAGACTTCTCTGAAAGAGCAGCATATCATCGGCCTGCATTACAATCCGTTGACCAACACCTTCAAGTTGGCGCCGGGGGTTGATGTTAACTATATGTTGCATACCAGCGCCAAAAAAGCGTGACGTCAGCACCTGCGCTTATGATGATTGCGCGGCATCAAGCCGCGTGATTATTTCTTCCGATGAAGAAATCAGCACTCGATCAAATTTTCATTTTTTTTTCTGTTTTATTGACTTCTTCTCCAGGCCTTATGCGACGTGGACTTGCGGATTATTACCCTTCCGCAACCTCAATTTAACGTCAAAATCAACCCTTGTACTCAAAAGATTCCTTACTAAAATACTCACCATATAGCGTTCCTTTTATCGACAACCCCCTACATATAGTATTTATCCACAGAGTTAGTCACAACGGCCTTCTGTGGATAAACGGGGGATATTTTCTTTCACGGACAGGTAAAATCCACATGAATCAGAGTCTGCTGGTGACAAAGCGCGACGGAACCACCGAGCGCATCAATCTCGACAAAATCCATCGCGTACTGGATTGGGCGGCAGAAGGACTGAATAACGTTTCGATTTCCCAGGTAGAGCTGCGCTCGCACATCCAGTTCTATGACGGCATTAAAACCGCGGACATCCACGAAACCATTATCAAAGCCGCTGCGGATCTGATCTCCCGCGAGGCGCCGGATTACCAGTACCTCGCCGCGCGTCTGGCGATTTTCCATTTGCGTAAAAAAGCCTTCGGCCAGTTTGAGCCGCCGGCGCTTTACGATCACGTGGTGAAGATGGTCGAGAAGGGTAAATACGATCATCATCTGCTGGAAGACTACACGGAAGAAGAGTTCCAGCAGATGGACGGTTTCCTCGACCACTGGCGCGACATGAACTTCTCCTACGCTGCCGTTAAGCAGCTGGAAGGCAAGTATCTGGTACAAAACCGCGTCACCGGCGAAATTTATGAGAGCGCGCAGTTCCTCTATATTCTGGTGGCTGCCTGCCTGTTCTCTAACTACCCGCGCGAAACGCGTCTGGACTACATCAAGCGTTTCTACGATGCGGTGTCGACCTTTAAAATCTCGCTGCCGACGCCGATCATGTCCGGCGTGCGTACCCCAACCCGTCAGTTCAGCTCCTGCGTGCTGATCGAGTGCGGCGACAGCCTGGACTCCATCAACGCCACCTCCAGCGCGATTGTGAAATACGTTTCCCAGCGCGCCGGCATCGGCATCAACGCCGGCCGCATTCGCGCGCTGGGCAGCCCGATCCGCGGCGGCGAAGCCTTCCACACCGGCTGCATTCCGTTCTACAAACATTTCCAGACCGCGGTGAAGTCCTGCTCGCAGGGCGGCGTACGCGGCGGCGCGGCGACCCTCTTCTACCCAATGTGGCATCTGGAAGTGGAAAGCCTGCTGGTGCTGAAAAACAACCGCGGGACCGACGCCAATCGCGTTCGTCACATGGACTACGGGGTGCAGATCAACAAGCTGATGTACACCCGTCTGCTGAAGGGCGGCGACATTACCCTGTTCAGCCCTTCCGACGTCCCGGGCCTGTATGACGCTTTCTTCGCCGATCAGGACGAATTTGAGCGCCTGTACACCCAGTACGAGCAGGACGACAGCATTCGCAAGCAGCGCATTAAAGCGGTTGAGCTGTTCTCGCTGATGATGCAGGAGCGCGCCTCCACCGGCCGCATCTACATCCAGAACGTCGACCACTGCAACACCCACAGCCCGTTCGATCCAGTGGTCGCCCCGGTGCGCCAGTCTAACCTGTGCCTGGAGATCGCCCTGCCGACTAAACCGCTGGAAGACGTCAACGACGAAAACGGCGAAATCGCGCTGTGCACCCTGTCGGCCTTTAACCTCGGGGCTATCGACAGCCTCGACGAGCTGGAAGAGCTGGCGGTGCTGGCGGTGCGTGCCCTGGACGCGCTGCTCGACTATCAGGATTACCCCATCCCGGCCGCCAAACGCGGCGCAATGGGCCGCCGTACGCTGGGCATCGGCGTGATCAACTTCGCTTACTATCTGGCGAAGCATGGCAAACGCTACTCCGACGGCAGCGCCAACAACCTGACCCACAAAACGTTCGAAGCGATTCAGTACTACCTGCTGAAGGCCTCCAACGAACTGGCTATCGAACAGGGCGCTTGCCCGTGGTTCAACGAAACCACTTATGCGCAGGGTATCCTGCCGATCGATACCTATAAAAAAGACCTGGACGGCATCGTCAGCGAATCCCTGCACTACGACTGGGAAGCGCTGCGCGCGTCCATCAAAACCCACGGCCTTCGCAACTCCACGCTCTCCGCGCTGATGCCGTCCGAGACCTCGTCGCAGATCTCCAACGCCACCAACGGCATCGAGCCGCCGCGCGGCCACGTGAGTATCAAAGCGTCGAAGGATGGGATCCTGCGCCAGGTGGTGCCGGACTACGAAAACCTGCAGAACGCCTACGAACTGCTGTGGGAAATGCCGAACAACGACGGCTACCTGCAGCTGGTGGGTATCATGCAGAAGTTTATCGACCAGTCGATCTCTGCGAATACCAACTACGATCCGACGCGCTTCCCTTCCGGAAAAGTGCCGATGCAGCAGTTGCTGAAAGACCTGCTCAACGCCTATAAATTCGGCGTCAAAACGCTGTACTATCACAACACCCGTGATGGCGCTGAAGACGCTCAGGATGACCTGGCCCCGTCCATCCAGGACGACGGCTGCGAAAGCGGCGCTTGTAAGATCTAAGGTATTTTTGCCGGGTGGCGCTACGCTTACCCGGCCTACGATTTTGTAGGCCCGGCCAACGCATCGCCGCCGGGCAGTACAGTTCAACAGGACTCACTTCAATGGCATACACCACTTTTTCACAGACGAAAAACGATCAGCTGCTTGAGCCAATGTTTTTTGGCCAGCCGGTTAACGTGGCCCGCTACGATCAGCAAAAATACGATATCTTTGAAAAGCTGATTGAAAAACAGCTCTCCTTCTTCTGGCGCCCGGAAGAGGTTGACGTCTCCCGCGATCGCATTGACTACCAGGCGCTGCCGGAACATGAAAAACACATTTTCATCAGCAACCTGAAGTACCAGACGCTGCTCGACTCCATCCAGGGCCGCAGCCCGAACGTGGCGCTGCTGCCGCTGATCTCCATCCCGGAGCTGGAGACCTGGGTGGAAACCTGGGCCTTCTCCGAGACCATTCACTCGCGCTCGTACACCCATATCATCCGCAACATCGTCAACGACCCGGCGACCGTGTTCGACGATATCGTCACCAACGAACAGATCCAGAAGCGTGCCGAGGGGATCTCCCACTATTACGATTCGCTGATCGAGATGACCAGCTACTGGCACCTGCTGGGCGAAGGCACCCACACCGTCAACGGCAAGACCGTGACCGTCAATCTGCGCGAGCTGAAAAAGAAACTCTATCTGTGCCTGATGAGCGTCAACGCCCTGGAAGCGATCCGCTTCTACGTCAGCTTCGCCTGCTCCTTCGCCTTTGCCGAGCGCAAACTGATGGAAGGCAACGCCAAAATTATCCGCCTGATCGCCCGCGATGAAGCGCTGCACCTGACCGGCACTCAGCATATGCTGAACCTGCTGCGCTCCGGCAGCGACGATCCGGAAATGGCGGAAATCGCCGAAGAGTGCAAGCAGGAGTGCTATGACCTGTTCGTGCTGGCGGCGCAGCAGGAGAAAGAGTGGGCGGACTACCTGTTCCGCGACGGCTCGATGATTGGCCTGAACAAAGATATTCTCTGCCAGTACGTCGAGTACATCACCAATATCCGCATGCAGGCGGTGGGCCTCGATCTGCCGTTCCAGACCCGCTCCAACCCGATCCCGTGGATCAACACCTGGCTGGTCTCCGACAACGTCCAGGTGGCGCCGCAGGAAGTAGAGGTCAGCTCTTACCTGGTCGGCCAGATCGACTCTGAAGTCGATGCCGACGACCTGAGCAACTTCCAGCTGTAATGAAGCGGATCTTCTTGAAAATCTCTGACACTCGCCTTGAGTGTCAGGATGAACACCCTTCCCTGTTGGCTGCTCTTGAATCGCATAATATCGACGTCGAGTATCAGTGCCGCGCAGGCTATTGCGGCTCCTGCCGTACTCGTCTGGTCTCCGGCCAGGTTGACTGGCTGACCGAGCCGCTGGCCTTTATCCAGCCGGGAGAAATTTTGCCCTGCTGCTGCCGGGCGAAGGGCGATATCGAAATTGAGATGTAAGTTTTGTCGGGCGGCGTAACGCTTATGCGCCCGACAAAACTGCCGTTCACAGGCCGGGTAAACCCGGCTTTTTACTGCTTAGCGTCCAGAAACTGCACCGCTTTATCCGGGAAATCGGTAAACAAGCCATCGACGTCCGCCTGGCGATACAGCAGGTCATAGAGCTGATTGACGTTGCTGGCGTACTCCGGCAGTTGATCCGCGCGCACGGTATACGGATGCACCTGCAGATGGCTGGCGTGCGCCTCCTTCACCATCGCCGTCAGCTTCACCGCCCCCGGCTTTGAGCCTTCCGCCACCAGCATATGATAATCCGGACCAATGCCGTCGGCGTACTGCGCAATCTGCGCCATGGCCCCCGGCTTGAACATCCAGTCATAGCTGTAGTTCACCCACTTGCCGTCAGCCTGCCGCTGCTGGGTTTCATTCCAGTCGGTATAGGCGATAAGCTGCACCAGCTTGAGATCCATGCCCATCTTCGGCTCCAGCTCATGCTTAATACGCTTGAGCTCGTTGGCGTCAAAGCACTGCAGATAGACCTTATCCTGCTTGCTGGTGTAGCCATATTCTTTCAGCACTTTCAGCGTGCTGGCGGCAATATCTTTGCCTTCCTGATGGTGGAACCACGGCGCTTTGATTTCCGGGTAAATACCGATGTTTTTGCCGGTGGAATGATTCAGCCCCTGGACAAACTCAATCTCTTCTTCAAAGGTATGAATGCGGAAATCGGATTTGCCCATCGGGAAACGCCCGGGATAGGTTTGCACATTCTTGCCATCTTTCGGCTCAAAGCCTTCGGTAAACGTCAGCGACTTGATCTCGGCCAGGGTAAAGTCGATGGCGTAAAAACGGCCATCTTGACGCGCCCGCTGCGGGAAGCGCTGAGCGACGTCGGTCACCCGATCCAGATAGTGGTCGTGCAACACCACCAGTCGGTCGTCTTTGGTCATCACCAGGTCTTGCTCAAGGTAATCCGCCCCCTGAGCGTAAGCCATCGCTTTCGCCGGCAGGGTATGTTCCGGCAGATAACCGCTGGCGCCCCGGTGGGCGATAACCATTTTATCCGCCGCTGCCGCGCTGAAGCACAGCGCAGAACTGGCCAACATCATGCCGCTCATTAGCGTGGTGAGTTTCATGTTCATCGCCGCTCCTTAGGCTTGCTTCAGCTGTTGATGATGGCGGCGTTCACCGAGCATCACGATAACCAGCAGGACAACCGCCAGCACGCTGCCGCCGATCATCACCATAAAGCCGCCGTCCCAGCCGAAGAAATCGACGGTGTAGCCGACGATGGCGCTCGCGGCCACGGAACCGCCGAGGTAACCGAACAGGCCGGTGAAGCCTGCGGCGGTGCCAGCGGCTTTCTTCGGCGCCAGCTCCAGCGCATGCAGACCAATCAGCATCACCGGGCCGTAGATCAGGAAGCCGATAATAATCATACAGGCCATATCGACGCCCGGGTTACCCGGCGGGTTCAGCCAGTAGACAACGGTGGCGATGGTCACCAGGGTCATAAAGAACACGCCGGTGGCGCCGCGGTTGCCTTTAAACACTTTATCCGACATCCAGCCACACAGCAGGGTGCCCGGGATCCCCGCGTACTCGTACAGGAAGTAGGCCCAGGAGGATTTATCCAGCGCGAAGTGCTTCACCTCTTTCAGGTAGGTCGGCGACCAGTCGAGAATGCCGTAGCGCAGCAGATAAACGAAGACGTTGGCGACCGCGATGTACCACAGCAGCTTGTTCGGCAGAATGTACTGCATAAAGATCTGCTTCGCCGTCAGCTCTTGTTCATGCTCTTCGCTGTAATCGTCCGGGTAGTCGTTTTTATACTCTTCGATCGGCGGCAGGCCGCAGGATTGCGGCGTATCGCGCATCATCGCGAAGGCGAAAATCGCCAGCAGAATAGCGCCGAAAGCCGGCATATAGAGCGCCGCATGCCAGTCGTTAAACCAGGCCATACCCAACAGGAACAGCAGCGGCGGAATCCCCCCGCCGACGTTATGCGCGCAGTTCCACACTGAAACAATTCCGCCGCGCTCTTTCTGCGACCACCAGTGGACCATGGTACGGCCGCACGGCGGCCAGCCCATTCCCTGGAACCAGCCGCAGAGGAACAGCAGTACGAACATGATCATGATGCTAGAGGTGGCCCACGGTACGAAGCCCATCACCAACATCACCAGCGCGGCGAGGATCAGCCCCGCCGGCAGGAAAATGCGCGGATTCGAACGGTCAGAGACCGATCCCATGATGAATTTCGAAAATCCGTAGGCAATGGAGATGCCGGAAAGGGCGAAACCGAGATCGCCGCGGGAGAAACCTTGCTCGATAAGATAGGGCATCGCCAGGGCAAAGTTCTTACGAACCAGATAGTAAGCGGCATAACCAAAGAAGATGCCGATAAAAATCTGCCAGCGTAACCGACGATAGAGCGGGTCGATCTCCGCGGCTGGCAAACGCGCTTTATGCGCGGCGGGTTTAAAAATACTTAACATATCAGCCTCCGTGGCCCTTGCTGTTTTTTACTGACGTCACGACAACAATCCCAGATTAATCACCAACTTCGAATCTGGCCGCGATGGTAGGCAATACGTAGAGCTGATACTGTGAAACATCGCACAATTTGTTACATAAATATGACAAAAGGTTCCATTGTGAGCACAAAATCACATAATTCGCTCAAATAACGCGCGAATATGCTCGAAATCAAACAATACCCTTATTGATTGTGGCTAAATGGCGGTAAACGAAAACAGAGGAGCTGAAGATGACGGGACGTCTTGATAGCGAGGTCATCATCATCGGCGGCGGAGCAACCGGCGCTGGCATCGCCCGCGACTGCGCCCGACGCGGATTACGCACAGTGCTCATTGAGCGCCATGATATCGCCACCGGGGCCACCGGCCGTAATCATGGGCTGTTGCACAGCGGCGCCCGCTATGCGGTGACCGACAACGAATCCGCCCGCGAATGCATCAATGAGAACCGCATCCTGCGCCGCATCGCCCGTCACTGTATCGAACCGGCCGGCGGTCTGTTCATTACCCTGCCTGAAGACGATCTGGCCTGGCAGCAGACCTTTATCGCCGCCTGCCAGCAGGCTGGCATAGAGGCCACGCCGCTTTCTGCGCAGGAGGCGCTGCGCCGCGAGCCCGCCGTCAACCCGACGCTGCTGGGGGCGGTGCAGGTCCCGGATGGCACCATTGACCCGTTTCGCCTCACCGCGGCCAATATGCTCGACGCCCGCGAACACGGCGCGCAGATCCTCACCGGCTGCGAAGTGACAGGCCTGCTGCGCCAGGGCGACCGCGTCTGTGGCGTCCAGGTATACGATCGTCAGCTTCACCAGACCCGCGCCCTGTACGCCGGGGTAGTGGTCAATGCCGCCGGGATCTGGGGGCAGCGCATTGCGGAATATGCCGACCTGCGCATCACCATGTTCCCGGCGAAGGGATCGCTGTTGATCCTTGACCACCGGATTAACAACCTGGTGATCAACCGCTGCCGTAAGCCGGCCGATGCCGATATTCTGGTGCCCGGGGATACCATCTCGCTGATCGGCACCACCTCGATGCATATTCCTTATGACGAAATTGACGACAACCGGGTAACGACCGCGGAAGTCGAAACCCTGCTGCGCGAAGGTGAAAAGCTGGCGCCGGTCATGGGCCGCACCCGGATCCTCCGCGCCTACTCCGGCGTGCGCCCGCTGGTGGCCAGCGACAACGATCCCAGCGGACGCAGCGTCAGCCGCGGCATCGTCCTGCTCGACCATGCTCAGCGCGACGGCATGGAAGGCTTCATTACCATCACCGGCGGCAAGCTGATGACCTATCGCCTGATGGCCGAGTGGGCCACCGACGCCGTCTGTCGTAAACTGGGCAACACCACCCCCTGTTCCACGGCCGAGAGCCCGCTGCCCGGGTCGCAGGAGCCGACGGAAAGCACCCTGCGAAAAATTATCTCCCTGCCGGGCCCGCTGCGCGGCTCTGCTGTCTACCGCCATGGCGATCGCACGCCGGCCTGGCTTGGCGACAGCCGCCAGCACCGTAGTCTGGTCTGCGAATGCGAAGCCGTCACCGCTGGTGAAGTGAAATACGCGGTGGAAAATCTGGCGGTCCACACCCTGCTCGACCTGCGCCGCCGTACCCGGATTGGCATGGGGACCTGCCAGGGGGAACTCTGCGCCTGCCGCGCCGCCGGTCTGCTGCAGCGCTTTAACGTCACCACCCCCTCGCAGTCGTTGACCCAGCTATCGGCGTTTCTCAATGAGCGCTGGAAGGGCGTGCAGCCCATCGCCTGGGGCGACGCGCTGCGCGAAAGCGAATTCACCCGCTGGGTCTACCTCGGCCTGTGCGGACTACCACAGGAGCATCAGGATGAAATTTGACTGCGCGATTATCGGCGGCGGACTGGCCGGCCTGCTGTGCGGCCTGACGCTGAATCAGTCCGGCCTGCGCAGCGTTATCATCAGCCGCGGGCAAAGCGCGCTGCATTTTTCCTCCGCGTCGTTAGATCTGCTCTCGGCGCTGCCGAACGGCGATAACGTCACTGACCTCGCGCAAGGTCTGCAGCAGCTCGCTGAACTGCTTCCTGAGCACCCTTATTCCCGGCTCGGCGCCGGGGCGGTGCTCGAATACGCTAAACAGACTGAAGCCCTGCTGGCCGCCTGCGGCGCGGTGATGCAGGGCGACGCGCACCGCCCGCACCGGCGGGTAACACCGCTGGGGACGCTGCGCGCGGCGTGGCTATCGCCGCAGGAGGTTCCTGTCGCGCCACTCCCCCGACAGGGGGTCTGCCTGGTGGGGATCAGCGGCTTTGCCGATTTTCAGCCGCATCTCGCCGCCGCCGCGCTCGGGCAAACCGGCGTCACCGCCGTGGCGGTGGAAATCGAGTTACCGCTGCTGGATGTTTTACGTGACAACCCCACCGAGTTTCGCGCCGCCAATATCGCCCGCCTCCTCGACGATGAAAACCACTGGCCTGCCCTGCATGCGGCGCTGCTGCCGCTGGCGCAACAGCATGAGCTGCTGATCATGCCCGCCTGCTTTGGCCTCGCCGACGATCGCCTGTACCACTGGCTGCAGGCGCGCCTGCCCTGCCCGCTGCGTCTGCTGCCGACGCTGCCGCCTTCGGTTCCCGGGATGCGCCTGCACAGTTTGCTGCAGCGGCAGTTTATTCGCGGCGGCGGCACCTGGCTTGCCGGCGATGAAGTGGTGAACATCAGCCATCGACAGGGTGCCGTCGAGGCCGTCTGGACGCGAAATCACGGCGATATTGCGCTGCGTCCGCGTTTTACCGTGCTGGCCAGCGGCAGCTTTTTCAGTAACGGTCTTGTCGCCACGCGGGATAGCGTGCGCGAACCCATTCTCGGTCTCGATCTACAGCAGACCCTGCCGCGCGACGACTGGTACCAGCGCGACTTCTTTGCCTCCCAGCCGTGGCAGCGCTTCGGGGTGAAAACCGATGCCCTGCTGCGCCCCATGCTGGGCGGGCAGCCGTTCAGCAATCTTTTCGCCATCGGTTCGCTGCTCGGCGGGTTCGATGCCATTCAGCTCGGCTGCGGCGGCGGGGTCTGCGCCGTCACCGCACTGCACGCCGCCAGACAGATCCACGCCCTCGCCGGAGGCCGACCATGAACGATACCCGTTTTGAAAGCTGCATTAAGTGCACGGTCTGTACCACCACCTGTCCGGTCAGCCGGGTCAATCCGCGCTATCCCGGGCCGAAACAGGCGGGGCCGGACGGCGAACGCCTGCGCCTGAAGGATGGCGCGCTGTACGATGAGGCGCTCAAGTACTGCATTAACTGCAAGCGCTGTGAGGTCGCCTGCCCGTCGGATGTGAAAATTGGCGATATCATTCAGCGCGCCCGGGCACAGTATGGCCAGCAAAAACCGACCCTGCGCGACGCTATTCTCAGCCATACCGACCTGATGGGCACCCTTTCCACCCCCTTTGCCCCACTGGTAAACGCCACCACCGGCTTAAAACCGGTACGCCGCCTGCTCGACGCGGCGCTCAATATCGATCATCGCCGCACGCTGCCAAAATATGGCTTCGGCACCTTCCGCCGCGCTTACCGCCAGCTCGCGGCCAGACAGGCGCAGTACCCTGAGCAGGTGGCCTTCTTTCATGGTTGCTACGTCAACTATAACCACCCGCAGCTGGGCAAGGATCTGATTCGCGTCGTCAATGCGCTGGGCACCGGCGTGCAGTTGTTATCACGGGAAAAATGCTGCGGCGTGCCGCTGATCGCCAACGGCTTTTTTGACAAAGCGCGTAAGCAGGCGCAGAGCAACGTCGCCGCGATGCGGGAAAACGCGCTGCCGATCATCGCCACCTCCTCGACCTGCACCTTTACGCTGCGCGATGAATACCCGCATCTCCTTGATGTCGACAACAGCGATCTCCGCGACCGGGTGGAGCTGGCCACTCGCTGGATCTGGAAACAACTGGATAGTGGCAAAACGCTGCCGCTGCGCCCGCTGCCGCTGAAGGTGGTCTATCACACGCCGTGCCACATGGAGAAAATGGGCTGGTCGCTGTATACCCTCGAACTGCTGCGGCTGATCCCTGGCCTGCAGCTGGAAGTGCTGGATTCGCAGTGCTGCGGCATCGCCGGCACCTACGGGTTTAAGACTGAGAATTACGCGGTATCCCAGGCTATCGGCGCCCCGCTGTTCCGTCAGATTGAGGAGAGCGGCGCCGACATCGTCGTCACCGACTGCGAGACCTGTAAATGGCAGATAGAAATGTCCACCAGCAAACGCTGCGAACATCCGCTGACGGTGCTGGCGCAGGCGCTCGCCTGAGTCCGGCGCCAGCCTGCGCCGTCAATAGCTCGCTTTCTCCTGCGGCTGAGCGCTGGCGGATTTAAACATTGCCAGCCGGCGGTCCAGCGCCTGGGTGTACAGCATGGTATCGACCCCGACGGCGACGAAATTGGCCCCCCAGGCGAGACATTTTTCCGCCATCGCCGGGTCGACCGCCAGAAATCCAGCCGCTTTTCCCGCCGCGCGAATGCGCCGGATGCTCTGCTCAATCACCCGCTGCACGTCAGGATGGCCAGCATCGTCCGGGTGTCCCAGCGAAGCGGAGAGATCCGCCGGCCCGATAAACACCCCGTCAATGCCCTCCACCTCGAGGATAGCGTCCAGATTTTCCAGCGCGGTTCGGCTCTCCACCTGAATCAGCAGACAGAGTTCGTCATTCGCCTCCGCCATATAATTCTCCACTCTGCCCCAGCGCGCCGCCCGGGCCACGCCGGCGCCAACGCCGCGGCTACCGACGGGAGGATAACGGGTTGCCGAGACGACTTCCCGCGCCTGCTCGGCGGTATCGACCATCGGCACCAGCAACGTTCTGGCGCCAATATCCAGCACCTGTTTTATCAGGCTGCGGCTGCCCTCCACCGGACGGATCACCGGCTGACTGGCGTAAGGGGCGATAGCCTGGAGCTGATGATAAAGGTCCTGAATAGTGTTCGGGGCATGCTCGCCGTCGATCAGCAGCCAGTCATATCCGGAAGTGGCGGCAATCTCCGCCAGATAGGAGGAGGTCGAGCTCAGCCACAGGCCTATTTGCGTCTCACCGCGTAATAATCCACGTTTGAAGGGGTTAGATAACAGTGCGTTCATAGCGATTCCTTTAATCAATGCTGTACGCCGCCGCGCTGAGGAACCGCGCGGGTGAGGCTTAATGAGAAGATGATGATCACCCCGATGATGGCCACGCCGGCCAGGGTTAACAGTCCAGCGGCGCTGCTGGCGAACTGCGTTTCGGCCTGCACGCGAACGATCGGCGCCAGAAAGCCGCCGATGGCGCCAAACAGGTTAACGAAGCCAATCCCGGCGGCCAGCGCCGTGCCGGAGAGCAGCTGCGTCGGCATCGTCCAGAAGACCGGCTGCACGGCAATCACCCCAACCGCCGCCACGCACAGCGCGATGATAGCCAGCACCGGCGCCACCAGCCCGGAAACCGCAATCCCGACCGCTGCCGCCAGCAGCGTCAGCGCGGCAATATTGCGCCGCTCGCCGGTACGATCGGAGTAGCGAGGGATAAGCCAGGTGCCGAACAGCGCCGCCACCCACGGAATAGCCGTCACCACCGAGGCAATGAAGCCGACTTTGGTGCCCAACAGCGCGGCGACCTGAGTGGGCAGGAAGAAAATCAGGCCATAGACCGCCACCTGAATGGTCATGTAGATCAGCGCCAGCTGCCAGACCCGCCCGTTACGCAGCGCATCGGACAGACGCGAAGTGACCTTTTTCTCCTCCTCTCGTGCCAGCTCGCTTATCAGGGCCTGTTTCTCCGCCGCGCTCAGGAAGCGGGCATGCTGCGGCGAATCGTCCAGCCAGAAGAAGGTGAACGCTCCTGCGGCGACGGCGAGCAGGCCTTCAATCACAAACATCCAGAACCAGCCGGGATGGCCCATAAACCCATGCATCTCCAGCAGCGCGCCGGATAAAGGCGAACCGAGGGTCAGCGCCAGCGGCGCCCCCATATAAAAAAGCCCCATAATGCTGGCGCGGTTTTGCTGGGGAAACCACTGAGACGTGAGGTAGATCATTCCGGGGAAGAAGCCCGCCTCCGCCGCGCCCAGCAGGGTACGTACCAGCAGGAATTTCGCTTCCGTATCCGCCCACGCCATCGCCGCCGACAGCACGCCCCACAGCAGCGTGGTGCAGCCGATCCATTTTCTGGCGCCAAATTTACGCATCAGCAGGTTGGCCGGCACCCCAAGAAAGGCATAGACCACAAAGAAAATCCCCGCCCCCAGCGCATAGGCTTCGTTGCTGAGGCCAGTGTCCAGCTGGTAGGTCTCTTTGGCGAAACCGATATTCGAACGGTCAAGAAACGCCAGCACGTACAGCGCCAGCATAAAGGGGATTAAGCGGGCGCGGTTTTTCTTCACCACGCTCTCCAGCAGAGTGTTGCTCATCATAATATCCTCAGGCGTGGGCCGCCGGGCGGCCCGGGGGATCAGTGTTGATAAGGACGTTTCAGGTTGCAGTCGCGATTGAGCTCGACGCCAAAGCCGGGTTTATCCAGTACCGATTTATGAATGCGCCCCCTCTCCGGCACCGGCTCGCCGAGCAGGATCGGGTCGAACTGCGGACGCAGCGTGGCGCAGTCAGGACTGGTCATCAGAAACTCGCTGAACGGCGTGTTGGTGAAAGTGATCACCGCATGATGTGAGTAAACCGACGAGCCGTGCGGCACCACCAGCTGCCCGCGCGCTTTAGCAATAGCCGCTATCTCCACCAGCGTGGTTAAGCCGCCGCACCAGCCGACGTCGGGCTGCATAATATCGATTCCGGTCTCCGACAGGGTGCGGAAGGACTGCAGGGTGCCGTGGTGCTCGCCGCTGGTCACCATCATCCCGGCCGGCGCCTGGCGCTTCAGCTCGCGATAACCTTCATACTGCTGCGGCGGCAGGCACTCCTCGATCCACTTGAGGTTGTAAGGGGCGCAGGCATGGGCAAGTTTGGTGGCATAGTTAACGTCCTGGCTCATCCAGCAGTCCAGCATTAACCAGAAATCCGGGCCGCATTTTTCGCGCATGTCCGCCACCATGGCGACGTCTTTGCGGATCCCGGCGTCGCCATCGTGCGGCCCCCAGTGGGTGGGCATTTTGCCGCCGATAAAGCCCATCTCTTGCGCCAGATCCGGACGAGCGCCGGTGGCATAGAACTGGATTTCGTCACGCACCGCTCCGCCCAGCAGTTTGTAGACCGGCAGGCCAACCACTTTCCCGAACAGATCCCACAGCGCGAGGTCGACACAGGAGATAGTGTTCATCACCAGACCGCCGGATCCTGCGTAGTAAAGGGTGGCGTTGAGCATCTGGTCGTGGATCAGTTTGATATCGCTGACGCATTTGCCTTCGATAAAGCGGTTGAGATGTTTTTCCACGATAAAGCAGCCCATCTCTCCGGCCGTCGACACGGCAAAGCCGGTCTGCCCGTTGTCGGCTTCCACTTCCACAATCAGCGTGCCCAGCACGTTGATGCCAAACGACTGGCGGGACTGCTCATACTGTTTGTATTTGCTCATCGGGGTGGCGATATGATCGTCAATCCAGTGGTTAGCCCCCTGATCGTGGTAATCGCCGCCGCCGGCGCCCTGTTCTGCGGTGGCGCCGCCGGTAAACCAGGCGCGGACGTGTTTAATTTTTGGTAGGGTCATGGTGTTCTCCTTATGATGAGGCGAGTTGTTCAAAGGGGCTTTTCCACCCCAGCAGTCGTGAAATATCTTTCGCGCAGGCAATCGCCTTACCGGCAAGGTAATCGCGATTGTCTTCATTGATTTGCAGACGGGTACCCACCACCGAGATGGCGGCGGTCAGGTCGTTATTGGCGTTAAAAACCGGGGCGGCCACGCAGCGCACGTCCGGATAGTCCTCGCCATTATCAAAGCTCCAGCCCCGGGCGCGGATCCGCCCCAGCTCCTCCCGCAGCTGTTGAGCATTGCTGATGGTCGTTGGCGTAGCCCGCTCCCACTGCAGTTCATCGATAATCGATGCCTGAACCCCGGCGGGCTGCCAGGCCAGCAGACATTTGCCGATCCCGGAGCGGTAAAGCGACAGGCTCTTGCCTTCGTGTGAACGCACGCTAATGGTGGCGGGTGATTCAATTTTCAGAATGTAGTAGGCGTTACCGTGATCGATAATGCCCAGATGGCAGAGCAGGCCGCACTCATCCATCAGCCGGGTCAGGCGCGGCCGCGCCAGCTCGCGCAGGTCCATTTTGCTTAGCGCCTGCCCGGCCAGCTCCACCAGTTTGGTCCACAGGCAGTAGTTATCCTGATTATCCATACTGATGAAGCGCTGCTTTTTCAGCTCGCCCAGCAGCAGATAAACCGTGCTTTTCGGGATCCCCAGCTCCGCTATTATCGTCGCCGCGCTGCAGGGTCCGATGCGGCCAATTAAATTGAGGATCTCAATCGCGCGGGTCAGCGCCGGGACTTTCGTTGATTCCAACATACTGGACTCCAATCCTGAATACTGGAATCAGTGTTGCGGTTGTCCGGGCGGTAAAGTGTGAGCGACATCGCGGGGCAATCGCTTTCCCGTATGCTGGACCGTTCGCAGCGGAAAATTGCGACTTAACGCACAGAATTTTTTCAGGAGAGTACAACAGGCTGGACAACCGGCGCCCGGGAGAAGCCCGCGCGCCGGGAAACGACTTACATTGAGAGGGAATCCACCACGTTAATCCAGCCATGTTCACTGGCCAGCGGTTGGCCATTCAGCCAGCGACGCAGCAGGTTTAATGCCATCATGGCGCAGACTTCCTGGCGTACCGCCAGGCTGTGGCGGGTGACGCTAAACTTCACCCGCAGCGCGAAGGTGCCGTCGGGGGTGGCCAGGGCCACGTTAAGATGATCGTTTTCCTGGCCGCTCACCGCCAGGGCCAGGCCGGCAAAATGGTTAATGCGCCGCTCGGCCGCCCAGCGGGCCGCCTGCGCCAGCGTCTCCTCCTGCGCCGGGACCACTTCGCTGGCCAGCAGCGGCGCGCCGGCGCGGGACAGCTGGAGCGCCAGCAGACCGCCGGTAAACTGCTCGCTGAGCGTCAGGCTCAGCTGCCGCTCCTGCAGGCAGCGTGCAATCTGCGCCGGTAACCCTTCAGTGCCTTCGAAAATCAGGCTGTCGCCAGCCACTTTACGCACTTCCGGCCACAGGGCCAGCATGGCGTCACGCTGCTCAGCCGGTCCGGTCAGCTTCAGCTCAATGATCGGCATCGACGAGCGGTAGCCCATCACTACGCCAGGCGGTAACGTCAGCGGATTGAGGTTTTGCGCCAGCTCGCTTTCCGAGCGGCCAAAAGTGGTCAGCCGCAGGCATACCGGCGGTTCCGGCAGCGTAAAGCGCTGGCGCAGGCGCGGTAAAATCTCCTGCTCGACCATCACTTTGAATTCAGAGGGAACGCCGGGGGTGAAAAACATCAGGCAGCGATTGAGCTGGATGGCAAAGCCGCAGGCCGTGCCCACCGGGTTATTGATCATCTCGGCGCTAGCGGGGATTTCCGCCTGCTTACGGTTGCTTTCCGCCATCGGCCGCCCGCGTTCAGCAAAAAAGCGGGTCATGGTTTCCAGCCACTCCGGATGCAAAATAAGTCCTTCGCCTTTCGCGGTGGCCGCGGCCAGCGCGCTCAGGTCGTCGCTGGTTGGGCCGAGGCCGCCATTGACGATCAGCACATCCGCCTGTTCGCTGCGTTCGCGAAGAATCGCCACCAGCGCATCGAGATCGTCGCCGACGGTATTACGGCGCGTTAATGGTAAACCCTGATTAAAAAAGAAATCCGCCAGCCATGCTGCATTGGTGTCAACGATTTGACCATGCAACACTTCATCGCCAGTGGACAGCATTTCCACATTCAACATTGCTCACTCCTTGCCTGCCAGGTGGCAAATACTATAACGCAAAGCGGGAGGCTGACGAGGAGGAAAATCTGGCGCGGCAAGAAGAGACCGCGCCGGAGGAGATTAGAAGCTGGCGCTGGCGCCGATGTACGGGCCGTCGGCGATGGTGTTATCGCGGTTGCCATCTTTGCCCGCCAGGTTCAGATAGCGATAGCCTGCCTGGATGCTGAGCGGACGCATAATGGTCCAGCTGGCGCCGACGTTGGCTTCCTGATAGCTGTCAATGCCGCTGGAGAGGGAATCTGGAGAGTAGTAGTAGTCGCCATACAGACGGAAGCTGTCGCCGATTTTCCACTGCAGGCCGCCGCCGACCGCGGCCGCATAACCTTCATCACCCTGTTTCGGGTTGGTGTATACCCCTTTACCGCCCACGGTCGCCAGGAACGGCCCCAGCGGAATATTCAGGCCCAGGCCTAAACCCGCGGCGTCGCCATCGTTATCGCTGTGCAGCCAGTTACCCGAAACAGCCAGACCGGTGGACTCGGTGCCGAAGCCGACCCCAAGGTTGGTGTAATGCTCGCCTGCTTCGCCGGTAACGCTGATCGCATGGGCCGCCGAAGAGACCAGCATGACGCCAGCCAGCGCCATAAAAATGCTTTTTTTCATTATTTACTCTATCCAGAAAATTAAAATCAAAGAAGTCCCGAAAAAACCTGAAAATTCTACTGCGCACTCGTCAGGAATCAATGACCTGGCGAAATGATTTTTCACAAGAGTGTAACCAGTTGCGTCTTTTTACAGCAATACCGCCGCGCATTTGCGAAAGAATGTAAATTTCACCGCATTCATATTCAGTGGAATTATATTTAATTAGGTTGTATTGATTAAATAAATCTATATTTACCTGCGCAATCGCCGTCGCGCAGGCTGTTTGAAGGAAGCAGAAAAATTAATGGGCGAGCAGGGCCAGGCGCTCCGGCGCAAGCCCCGTCAGCTTCGCCACCAGCGCCAGATCAAGCCCGTTTTCCAGCATCGCCTGGGCAATACGTTGCGCAGCCAATTGTTCTCCCTGTTCAAGACCTTGCTGCAGGCCCTGCTCAAGGCCCTGCTGATGGCCGCGTTGTTCCAGAAACTGGGCAATGTTCATTAGCGTCTCCTTATGCAGCCGTCTGGGGACATTTTGCGCAAGATTACGTAAAAAGGCGACCGGATCGGCGGCATTTCCTGCCTGCAATAAATAGTGAAGCAGCGTCCTGAGCTGTCTGCGGCTAGTGTATCCCAGCGCCAACAGGCTGGCTAGTTGCTCCTGCAGTTCCATCATATCGCGCTGCCGGATATGCTTTTGCAGTAACTCAAGCATCGCGACCCGTCGGTGCTGCATTATTGTATCGTCAGGAAGCACCGTGATATCGATTAAGTGAAAATCCTGATTGTATACTTGCCGCGCGGTTTGCGGATGAGCAAATCCTTCCAGCCAGCACATGGGATACGGCCAGGGCGAGACTTGCCCATGATAAAAAAGCAGCGGGATCACCAATGGCAGTTGCGTATGTCCTTTATCCAGATGGCGCTGCATCGCTGCTATCGCATAACGCATCAGGCGAAATGCCATATGACGGTCCGCAGAGCTTTGATGTTCGATAAGCAGATAGAAATATCCGTCCCCCGCCTGGGTTTGCAGCGAGTAAAGAATATCGGAATGGCTGGCGCGCAGGTCTTCATCGATAAAACTTCCGGACTCCAACTGCAGCGTTTGCAGATTGCATAATTCTCGCAAATGTTCAGGAAGGTGAATGTCCAGAAAATCCCGCGCCGTCGCCCGATGCGACAGTAGGTGTTTAAACACGGCGTCATGTGGGGAATGGGTGGTCCTTTCCATGGTGGCTCTCCATACGATAATTTTCGCTTAACTTATCACTCTGTAAAGCCAGCGCCGTATTTCCCTTGCGGTTTGCCGAGGCGCCTCGCAAACTGTTTCCTCGATACCCGGCCCGACTTACTGCGAAGGAGAAAAATCATGCGTCAAAGGACGATTGTTTGCCCGCTAATCCAAAATGATGGCCATTACCTGTTGTGCAAGATGGCTGCCGACCGCGGGGTTTTTCCCGGACAGTGGGCGCTGGCCGGCGGCGGCGTGGAGTCGGGGGAAAGTATTGAAGAGGCGCTGCGACGCGAAGTCCGCGAGGAGCTTGGCGAAAAACTGCAGTTGACCTGTATCACGCCATGGAGCTTCCGCGACGATACCCGCGTGAAAACCTATCCCGACGGGCGCCAGGAAACGATCTATATGATCTATCTGATCTTCGACTGCGTTAGCGCCAATCGCGACGTAACGATCAACGAGGAGTTTGACGATTACGCCTGGGTGAAAGCGGATGAGCTTAAAAACTACGATCTCAATGCCGCCACCCGCCTCACCCTGAGCATGAAGGGGCTACTCTGACGCCACGGTCAGCAGGCGCAGCGTCGCCTTCAGTCCGCCCAGGCTTTCGCTGCGCGAAAGCTGCAGGTGGCTACGATGCAAACGTGCGATATCGTTAACCAGCGCCAGGCCCAGCCCGGCGCCGGGAATCGCGCCCGCGTTATCGAGGCGGCGAAACGGCATCAGCGCCTGGTGTACCTGGTGGTCGTCAATTCCCGGACCGCTGTCTTCCACGCTGAGCAACACGGCGTCGCCGTCGCGATGCAGGCTAAGCGTGACCGTTCCATATTCCGGGGTATAGCGAATGGCATTGTCGAGCAGGTTAGCGCACAGCTCCCCCAGCAGAACGCTATCGCCTGCCACATATACCGCCGACTGCTCGCCCTCGTAGCCAAGATCGATATGTTTGCTCCGCGCTTGCGCGATACGTGAAAAGCAGCTGTTGCGCACAATCTCCGGCAAGTTAATCACCGCAAACGCCTGCTCCCGCTGTTTTACCGTCGCCAGCTGCAGCAACCGCTCCGTTAACAAGACCGTATCGTCCAGCGTGGCGCGCATCGCCTGCAGACTTTCGCGCCACAGTTGCGGATCGTCGCTGGCCAGGGCTACCGAAGCCTGCGTTTTCAGCACCGCCAGCGGTGTTTTCAGCTGATGGGACGCATCGGCGCTGAAGCGCTCCTGGCGGGAGATCATCACCCGCAGGCGGTCGATGTAGCGGTTGAACGCGACAATCAGCAGCCGCGTTTCCGACCAGGGCAGCAGCTCCGGCAGCGGCGTCAGCAGACCGGGTTCACGGCGCACCATCAGCGCGGAGAGCTGACGCATGGGCCGCAGCACGCGGCGCAGCAGCCAGGCTGCCAGCACCAGCGTCAACAGGACCAGTAACCCCTGCGACACCCAGGATGAGAAGAGTAATTGTCCGGCCAGCCAGCGGCGGGACTGCAGCGTTTCGGCAATATATATCTCCGCCATGCCAACGATGCCGCCTTCGTTGATGGGCTGCAGCAGGCGCGCCACGCGGATTGCCTGACCGCGATATTCGGTATGATAAAACCACGCCAGCGCCGGATAGAGCTGAGTTCGCGAGGTGGAGGGCGGCATCGCGGGCAGATCGTCATAGCCGGAAATGACCTTCCCCTGCGGGTCGAGCACCTTGTAATAGAGACGATCGTTCATATTGAGCTCGAAGCTGTCCAGCACCACCCAGGGCACATTCACCTCCAGTTGCCCTCCGCGAACCACCAGCTGCTCGGCCACCGTCCGCGCCGACGACAGCAGGGTACGATCGTAGGCTTGCGTCGCCGCCTGCAGCGCGCTGACGTAGCTGTTAAACGCGGAGAGTCCCCACAGCAGGACCAGCGGCAGGCCGAGAAACAGCAACAGTTGGGCATAGAGCGATTGCGGCTTACTCCATCTCATGGCGCTCGCACTCAAGCAGATAGCCTAAACCGCGCAGGGTGGTTATACGCACATTGCTCGCCTGAAGTTTCTTGCGCAGACGATGAATGTAGAGTTCGATGCTTTCCGGACTGACGTCATCGCTGAGACTGAACACCTGTTCGAACAGCTGCTGACGGGAAACCGGGCGGGTGCGGCGAAACATCAGCACTTTCAATAGCGCCAGCTCGCGCGGCGTCAGAGACAACATCTGGCCGCGGAGTAAAAAATAGCCTTCGTCACAATACGCCAGCTCGCCAAGCTGCTGCACCTCATGCACCTGCCCTTCGCTGCGCCGGAGCAGCGCCCGCAGGCGGGCGTCGAGCTCTTCCAGCTCAAAGGGCTTGGGTAAATAGTCATCCGCGCCGGCATTTAAGCCCTTCACCCGGTCCGCTACCGCGCTGCGGGCGGTCAGCAACAGCACCGGCAGGGTCTGCCCGCGCTTGCGCAGCCGCTGCACCACTTCAAGACCATCGAACCCCGGCATACCGATATCCAGCACCGCCAGCGCATATTGCTCGCTTTGCAGCAGATGGTCGGCCGCACGCCCGTCAGCGACGCAATCTACGGCAAAACCGCCCTGCACCAGCGCTTTTTCCAGCCAGTGAGCCAGCTCACGATTATCCTCGGCTAATAAGAGACGCATATCACATCCTGTAACGTTGCTGCTGCATTGAAAGGGAAATGAAAGGTAACTGTTTTAACAATCATGCAACCGAATCGCCATATGTCGGTTCACATAATCAAAAAAACCTGCCCTGTACCTGCTGAGGAAGCCTATGAAAACGCCATTTTTCCGCCATCTGAGCGCCATCGCGCTGTGCCTTTGCACCACATCCGCCTTCGCCGCAGAGGCCCCGTCCCGCACTGAATGTATCGCGCCCGCTAAACCCGGCGGCGGCTTTGACCTGACCTGTAAGCTGATTCAGGTGAGCCTGATGGAAACCGGCGCTATCGAGAAACCGATGCGCGTCACCTATATGCCCGGCGGCGTGGGCGCGGTAGCCTACAACGCCATTGTCGCCCAGCGCCCGGCAGAGCCGGGGACCGTCGTCGCCTTCTCCGGCGGCTCGCTGCTGAACCTGTCGCAGGGTAAATTCGGCCGTTACAGCGTCGATGACGTGCGCTGGCTGGCGAGCGTCGGCACCGACTACGGCATGATCGCCGTGCGCGCCGATTCGCCATGGAAAGATCTGAAGTCGTTTATGACCGCGATGGAGAAAAATCCCTCCAGCATCGTGATTGGCGCCGGGGCCTCCATCGGCAGCCAGGACTGGATGAAAGCGGCGCTGCTGGCGCAAAAAGCCAACGTCGACCCGCATAAAATGCGCTACGTCGCCTTTGAGGGCGGCGGCGAGCCGGTGACCGCGCTGCTCGGTAACCATGTGCAGGCGGTCTCCGGCGATCTCAGCGAGATGGTGCCCTATCTGCAGGGCAATAAAATCCGCGTGCTGGCGGTCTTCTCCAGTGAACGACTGCCGGGCGCGCTCGCCGATGTCCCCACCGCTAAAGAGCAGGGCTACGACCTGGTCTGGCCGATTATTCGCGGCTTCTTTATGGGCCCGAAAGTCAGCGACGCCGAGTACCAGTGGTGGGTCGATGAATTCACTAAACTGCAGCAAACCGAAGCGTTCAAAAAGCAACGTGAACTGCGCGGCCTGTTTGAATTCAACATGAACGGCAAGGAGCTCGATACCTACGTTAAGCAGCAGGTCAACGACTATCGCGAACAGGCGAAAGCCTTTGGCCTGGCAAAATAATCCGCGGAGGCGCTAATGAGCGATCGTATTTTTGCCGGAGTGTGGCTGTTGTTATGTATTGGCGGTCTGTTTATCGCCTGGCAGATCCACAGCGAATACGCCTATGAACCCGTCGGCCCGCGTCCCTTCCCGCTCGGGATCATCGGCCTGATGCTGCTGTGCTCGGCGTTAATGTTGCTACGTCGCCCGGACGCCGTCGAGTGGCCGGGACGGCATGTGCTGCAGCGTCTGCTGACCATGGTCGTGGTGCTGGTGGTCTACGCCTGGGGGTTTGAATGGCTCGGTTTTCCGCTGGCCACCGCGCTGCTGACGGCGATCATTGGTCTGCTGTTCGGCGCGACGCTGCCGGCGGCGGGCATTGCCGGCGTCGCGATGGGCGTGTCGTTATGGTACGCCTTCGACACCCTGCTCGATGTCACCCTGCCCCTTGGCATCTGGTTTAATTAACGGAGGCGTTTATGGATACCTGGATCTATCTCTCGCAGGGCTTCGCCGTCGCCATGACGCCGGAGAACCTGCTGATCGCCCTGATCGGCTGCTTTGTCGGGACTATCGTCGGCCTCCTGCCGGGGCTGGGGCCTATCAACGGCGTGGCGATTCTGCTGCCGCTGGCTTTCGCCCTGCATTTACCCGCGGAATCGGCGCTGATCCTGCTGGCGACGGTCTATATCGGTTGCGAATACGGCGGGCGTATTTCATCAATTCTGTTGAACGTGCCCGGCGATGCCGCCGCCATTATGACCGCCCTCGACGGCTATCCGATGGCCCAGCAGGGTCGCGGCGGCGTTGCGCTGTCGATTTCCGCCGTCAGTTCCTTCTTTGGCTCAATGATCGCCATCGGCGGTATTATTTTGTTCGCGCCGCTGCTCGCCCAGTGGTCGCTGGCGTTCGGTCCGGCGGAGTACTTCGCGCTGATGGTCTTCGCCATCGCCTGTCTTGGCAGCATGATGGCGCAGAACCCGCTGAAGTCGTTCCTCGCGGCGTTAATCGGCCTGGGTCTGGCGACGGTAGGGGTGGACGCCAATACCGGGGTTTACCGCTTCACCTTCGACAGCGTCCATCTCTCGGACGGCGTACAGTTTATTGTGGTGGTGATCGGCCTGTTCTCGGTTTCAGAGATCCTGTTGATGCTGGAGAGCACCAGCGGCGGACAAACGCTGGTGCGGAAAACCGGACGGATGCTGTTTAACACCAAAGAGGCCGCGCAGTGCGTCGGCGCGACCCTGCGCTCTTCGGTGGTGGGTTTCTTCGTCGGCATTCTGCCCGGCGCCGGGGCGACCATCGCCAGCGCCATTACCTACATGACGGAGAAAAAACTCAGCGGTAACAGCGATAACTTCGGCAAGGGCGATATTCGCGGCGTGGCGGCGCCGGAAGCGGCCAATAACGCCTCCGCCTGCGGTTCCTTTATTCCCATGCTGACGCTCGGCGTGCCGGGGTCCGGCACCACCGCGGTGATGATGGGCGCGCTGACGCTGTATAACATCACCCCCGGCCCGGCAATGTTCACCGAGCAGCCGGATATCGTCTGGGGGCTGATTGCCGCCCTGCTGATCGCCAACGTGATGCTGCTTATTATGAACATTCCGCTGATCGGCCTGTTCACCCGTATGCTGACCATTCCGCTGTGGTTTCTGGTCCCGGCCATCGCCGCGGTCTCCGCCGTCGGCGTCTACGCGGTACACAGCACCACTTTTGACCTGCTGCTGATGGTGGGGCTCGGGGTGCTCGGCTACATCATGCGCAAAATGCACTTCCCGATGTCGCCGCTGATCCTTGGCTTCGTGCTGGGGGAGATGCTGGAGCAGAACCTGCGTCGCGCGCTGTCGATCAGCAACGGCAATCTGGCGATCCTGTGGCAAAGCGGGGTGACCAAAACGCTGCTGGTGCTGGCTATCGCCGTGCTGGTGGTGCCGCCGCTGCTGCGTCTGCGGCGTAAACAGCGCCAGCGTCGCGCCGAAGCCAATATCGGCTAAGCCGGCGAATTGACCCATTCGCGCAGCGCGCGGCGCGAGATCTTAATCCCACCGTTCTTTAACGTTTCCGGCAGCCGCAGCCAACGCACCGGCTGCTGGAAACGCGCCAGCCGTTCCGCGCTCCATGCCGCCAGCACGCTCATTTCGCAGCCGTCATCGCATTCCACCACCGCTACCGGACGCTGGCCATATTCCGCATCGTCCAGCGGCACGACAAACGCCTGCTGTATCTGCGGATGCGCCCCGATGATCCGTTCCACCTCCTCCGGCTGGATCCCTTCCCCACCGCTGAAAAAGAGATTATCCAGACGCCCGAGGAGAGTGAGCCGTCCATCGATGATCTCGCCGCGATCGCGGGTGGCAAACCACCCTTCGTCGTTGGTCAATGGCAACAATTGACCGTCGCGCCAGTAGCCCGCGGCCATGCTCGCCGCCCGCAGCCAGACCTCGCCGGCAACGATTTTCATCTCTCGTCCCGGCAACGGCGCGCCCACATCCGCCGCGCCGTCGGCCTCTTTAGCGCAGACGGTGGAAGCGAATTCGGTCAGGCCGTAGCCGCAGTAGGTGCGTACCCCCTGCCCCCGCGCCCGCTCGGTCAATTCGACCGGGATCGCCGCGCCGCCGAGCAGCACCGCCTTGAGGGAAAGCGCAGCATCGTCATTCAGCAGGCGCCACAGCTGAGTCGGCACCAGCGAAGCATGGGTACAGCCCTGCAGCATCTGCGCCAGCGGTTGTTTATCGCGCACCGTCAGCCGCGCGCCGGCCAGCAGCCAGCGCCACATAATCCCCTGGCCGGAGACATGAAACAGCGGCAGCGACAGCAGCCAGTCATCTTCTGCGGCAAACGGCATCAGCGCCAGCACGCCGGCGGCGCTGGCCAGATGGGCGCTGGCATGATGCACTGCCGCCTTCGGCAAACCGGTCGACCCCGAGGTCAGCGTCATTGAGGCGAAACGATCCCCACGCCACGGCATAGCATGGGTTCCCGCTGTCGCCTGCAGGGTTAACGCCGGTAAATCCCCCGGCAGCGCATCGCCGTTAAGCACCAGCTGATGCTGGACGGTCAACGCTGGCAGCAGTTCCTGCAGCAACGCCGTCGGCAGCTGCGGATTCAGCGGCAGCACCCGCGCGCCGCACTGCAGCAGCGCCAGCCAGGCCAGCAGCGTCGACGGCTGGTTAAAAGCCTGCAGCGCCACCCCGTGACCTTCGGTTACGCCCTGCGCGGCAAACCCGGCCGCCAGCGCGTCAACGCGGGCGCACAGGTCGCGCCAGGTCAGCGGCTGGTCATTCAGGCGCAGCGCCTGCGCCTCTCCGCGCCGCTGGCGCCAGTGGCGCCAGGGCCAGTCGCGAAAGGTCACAGCAGCGGCTCCAGCGTATCGATGCTGAGCATCGGCAGGGGGCTTTCCGGCCACGCCCGCACCAGCTGGGCGCCCATCAGCGACAGGGTGTCCAGTCCGGGGATGGTCTGCGGCGTCAGCCAGGCGGCAACCCGCGCCAGCTGGGTTAACCCGAGGCTGGACTCGATCGACGAGCTGATCACCGCGCTCAGCCCCAGCGCATGGGCCGCGGCGACCTGCTGCTGAACCCGGTGTAAACTGCCGGTTAGCGTCGGCTTGATCACCACCGCGCGCACGCCCGGCTCGGCGACGAAGCGAAAATCCGCCTCGCGCAGGCTTTCATCCCAGGCGATAGCGATCCCGGTTTCGCGACTAAAGGCCCGCGAGTCCTCCCGCGTTTTACAAGGTTCTTCAAGAAAGGCAATGCGCTGGCGATACGCCGGATCGACATATTTCGCAAACTGCTGCGCTTTCAGCGGCGTCCAGGCCCGGTTGGCGTCCAGACGCAGCTGCAGGTCGGGGATGGCTTCCAGCAGCAGATTAACCACCATGCCGTCGCGGACCGCCTCCCAGAGCCCCACTTTCACCTTAGCGACTTTCTCGCCGGGCATCGCCGCCAGTCTGGCGAACAGCTCATCCGGATCGCCGGAGCAGAGCGGCGCCGCGCGATAATCCGCGGCCTGCGGCAGCTCGCCGCTGAGCTCCGCCTGCGCGCAGCTGATGCCAAACGCGACAGAGGGCAGCGCAGGAAGCGCCGGCTCCGCGCCGTCGCGCCAGGCCTGAGCCCAGGGCAGCAGCGCCGCCTGCGCCTCCGCCAGGGTCTCTGCGCTGAATCCCGGCAGGGGAGAAATTTCCCCCCAGCCCTCCCGCTCACCCTCCCGCAGGTGGATGAACAGCCCGTCGCGGGTTTTTAACCGCCGTTCTCGCAGCACCACGCCCGCGTCCATCGGTATCTGCCAGCGGTAAACCTGCGAAACGCGCATTAGGGATTCCGTTTAAATTTGCTGAAGTCCGGCTGACGTTTCTGGTTGAAGGCATTGCGGCCTTCCTGTCCCTCTTCCGTCATGTAGAACAGCATAGTGGCGTTGCCCGCCAGCTCCTGCAGACCGGCCTGGCCGTCGCAGTCGGCGTTCAGCGCCGCTTTCAGACAGCGCAGCGCCATTGGGCTGTTCTGCAGCATTTCACGACACCAGCGCACCGTCTCTTTTTCCAGATCCGCCAGCGGCACCACGGTGTTCACCAGCCCCATATCCAGCGCCTGCTGCGCGTCATACTGACGGCAGAGGAACCAGATTTCGCGCGCTTTTTTCTGCCCGACGATGCGCGCCATATAGGAGGCGCCCCAGCCGCCGTCGAAGGAGCCGACTTTCGGCCCGGTCTGACCGAAGATGGCGTTTTCCGCCGCGATGGTCAGATCGCACATCATGTGCAGCACGTGGCCGCCGCCGATAGAGTAGCCGGCCACCATCGCTACCACCGGTTTCGGGCAGGTGCGGATCTGGCGCTGAAAGTCGAGTACGTTGAGATGATGCACGCCGGAGTCGTCCTGATAGCCGCCGTAATCGCCGCGGACTTTCTGATCGCCGCCGGCGCAAAAGGCTTTCTCACCTTCCCCGGTCAGGACAATCACCCCGATATTGTCGTCATAACGAGCATCCGCCAGCGCCTGGATCATCTCTTTGACGGTCAGCGGGCGGAAGGCGTTGCGCACCTGCGGGCGATTGATTGTGATTTTGGCAATGCCGTCGGCCGATTTGTGATAGCGAATATCGGTATAGCCTTCGGAACAATCGTGCCATTCAACAGGGGCATAGAGCATTGCTTCATCAAGAGAGATCATAGAATGTCCTTCAGTTAACTTGCCAGAATCTGCGCCAGACAGGCAATCACCGCCGCCGGGTTGTCCCGGTGCGCGTTGTGTCCGGCATGGTGAATAAGATGGAGATCCGCCGCGAGCGCCTGCGCGATGGCGCGAAACTTCGCGTCGCGCTCGCCGCACAGGTAATGAAAGGGGAAATCGCGCGCCTGCAGGGACGCGCGCAGATCGGCCTGCCCGGCAAGGGAGGTCGCCTGCAGCATCTCGGCCAGCGTCGCGCCGTTGTTCCGGCTGCGTAAGGCGACCAGCGCCGCGCGCTGCCCGGCATCCAGTGAAGCGAAGACCGGCTGCTGATACCAGTCGGCAAAGACCTGCGCCAACGGCTCATGGCGAAAACGTTCCGCCCAGGCGCTGTCGTTGCTGCGCCGCGCCTGCCGCGCTTCGGCATCCTGCAGCCCCGGATGGCCGCCCTCAACGATCAGGCCGCGCAGGCCCGCGCGCGGCTGGCAGGCGAAGTTCATCGCCACCCGGCCCCCCAGCGAGTAACCGATCAGCCAGTAGTTAAGTATGTTGTAACTATTAAGCGTAGCCTGCAGCAGAATATTGACCCCGGCAAAGTCCTGCACCGCGATATCCGCCGAGCCGCCGTGGCCCGGCAGATCGAGATACAGCCGCGGCCAGGCGCGAAACGCGTCGCCTACTTCCCGCCACTCATGGCGGTCGCCGGAAAAACCGTGCAGAAAGACCAGCCAGGGATAACCCGGCTGGCCATGTTCGACAGCAGCGCTGAGGGTCACAGGCGACTTACCTGCGCCAGCAGCTGCTGGAGGGTCTGCGTGCCGTCGGTCTCATTGACCGCCAGCTCAATCACCGTCGCCCCTGCCCTGCGCCAGGCGCCGGCCAGCGCCTCATCCAGCGCCTGCCAGTCAGCCGGGCGATGATAGACCAGGCCGAACATCGCCGCCGCGTGGCTGAAATCAACGTCCTGCGGCATTAAGTAGAACTGGCGCCGCTCGTCCTGCGGCGTCGGCAGCATGGAGAAAATCTGCCCGCCGTTGTTGTTCACCACGATCAGCACCAGCGGCGCCGACGCCTGGCGCAGCAGGGCCAGCGAGTTGAGATCGTACAGCGCCGAAAGATCGCCGACGATAGCCAGGGTTGGCCGGGCGCTGGCGCGCTGGACGCCGGCGGCGGTGGCGATCAAGCCATCAATGCCGCTGGCGCCGCGGTTGCTGTAAACCGGGTAGCCAGCCGGCAGCTGCGCCAGGGCGTCGATCAGGCGCACCACCAGGCTGTTGCCGACAAACAGTTGCCCCTGTTCCGGCAGATAGCGCCGAATTCGCTGCGCCAGCTGCGCTTCGCCAAAGGGTTCGTTGCTGGCGACCGCCGCCTCCCACGCCTGTCGGGCCAGCTCAGGAATAGCCGTCGCCCACGGCTGGCGTTTCTCCGCCGGGTGAAGCTCAAGCCAGCGGTCAATGCTGGCGAGCAGACGACGGCCGCGGTGCTGCGCCGGATCGAGACGGCCGGGCAGATTATCCACCAGCCAGTATTCATCAGGCTCGCAGGTGGCCTGCCACTGCAGGACCCGCTTGCCGGTCAGGCTGCTGCCGAGCTGAACCACGATCTGCGCCTGCGCCAGCTCGCTCACCGCTTTGCCGTTGCCCAGCCACAGGTCAGCGCACGGCAGCGGCTGCCCGGTCTGTGACAGGATATCGCCGATCAGCGGCCAGCCGAGGGTTTGCGCCCACTCGGCCACTTTTTTCCCTTCGGCGGCGCTCATTCTGCCCGCCACGACCACGCCGCGCTTTTGCCGCCAGAAGAACCAGTCGCGCTGTTTCTCACTTTCCATCTGCAGCGCCTGACGTAACCAGGGTTTATCGCTCTGCCACCAGTTGCCGAGCTGCTGCTGCCACTCCACGCCGGTATCATCCATATCGCCATACAGCGGTTCGGCGAATGGGCAGTTGATATGCACCCCGCCGGCGTGCAGCTCGCCCAAGGCCTGGTCGAGGGTCGAGACCAGCCAGCGGGCGGAAATATCCTGCGAGGGACGCGGCAGAGAAATCGTCTGCGACGGATGGGAGGCGAACATCCCCGGCTGACGAATCGCCTGATTGGCGCCGCAGTCGATCATCTCCGGCGGACGGTCGGCGGTCAGGAGAATCAGCTTTTCCCCGGTAAGCCCCGCCTCAATCAGCGCCGGATATAGGTTCGCGGTGGCGGTCCCGGAGGTCACAATAACCGCCACCGGCTGACGACTGGCTTTCGCCAGACCGAGCGCCAGGTGGCCGAGGCCGCGTTCGTCAAAATGGGTATGATGGATAAAGGCGCGGTTTTCCGCCGCCGCCAGGGTTAAGGGTGTCGAGCGCGAGCCCGGCGCAATGCAGATATGCTGCACGCCGTGGCGCGTTAAAGCTTCCAGGATCACCGCCGCCCAGCGTCGGTTAAATGCGCTTACTGACATGAAATTGTCCGGTATCAAATATTGATGCTAAGTATAGATAAGGCAAAGTGACGGCGTTTTGATATGCATCGTCATTCCCGTCTTATGGACACAGCAGCGAGCGCAGCCCGGCCGCTTTGTTGTCAATCTCCTGCCACTCCTGCTGCGCATCGGAGCCGCTGACGATCCCCGCCCCGGCATACAGTCGCAGAGTGTCGTTGTCCACTTTCGCCGAACGCAGCGCCACGCAAAACTCGCTTTGCGCCAGCGACAGATACCCGGCGGAGCCGGCGTACCATTCACGGGAAAAAGGTTCATAGCGCTGAATGAATGCCAGCGCCGCCCGCCGCGGCAGGCCGGCCACCGCGGCGGTGGGCTGGAGCTGCAGCAGACAGCGGCTGTCGTCAGGCTCCGCCAGCTCGGTCCAGATGCAGCGTCGGAGATGCTGCACCTTGCGCAGCCTCACCACCTGCGGCGGCAGAACGTCCAGCGTCGAGGCCTCACTCTGCAGGCGCTGGCAGATATCCTCCACCACCAGCATGTTTTCCCGCTGATTTTTGTCGTCTTTCATCAACCAGTCGGCCAGCTGCTGCGCCTTCGCGTCATCCTGATGATTAGCGACGGTGCCCGCCAGCGCTTCGGTGCGCAGCAGCGCGCCGCGCCGGCGCCACAGCCGCTCCGGCGTGGAGCCGAAAAACGCCTGCCGGGCATTGAACGCCATCAGGAAATGAAAACAGTTAAGATTGCGGCTGCGGCTGGCGGCCATGATGCTCACGGCATCCAGCGGGGCGGCAAACTGCAGGTCGGTTGCCCGCGCCAGCACCACTTTATCCATGTCGCCGGCGGCGATGGCCTGCGTCGCCTGGTCTATCATTGCCTGCCACTGGGGATAATCGGAGGAGTGGCGCTCGCTCAGCAGCGGCGGTACGCCGCAAGGGGTCGCCTGGGCGGTGCTCAGACTGGCGAGAAAATCACCCGCCGTCAGGGCATCGTCGCGCAGGGAGAGGTCGCTGTGCAGCACCAGCCGCATCACGGCCCTGCCGCCGCACCGACGCCACTCCAGACGCGGCAGCACCAGCCGGCCCTGCTGCGGGGCAAACGCATTCAGGCCGCAGATGCGCAGATCCTGCCGCCCGGCCTGGTGTAAAAAGCGGTTTGCGGCGTCGAGCGAGGGAAAGCTTTTTACCGCCCCCAGCGCCGCCAGCTCCTCGTCGCCATTGCGCTGCTGCCAGTAGAACTGCGGCCACTGCGGCTGCTGGCCGCACCATAGCAGCGGATCGAAGGCATCATTCAGCGGAAAGGCAATATCGATAATTCGCGTGCCGGGTGAGTCAGGAAAGGGCTCACTCAGGCCGTCACGTAAACGGGCCAGCGCAGTGGAAACAGACAGCACGCAAACCTCCACGATAGTAAAACCCCACATTATAAGGGGTTCAACGGCGGAATAGCAGTACCCATGACGAGGGAGCGGGTTTTAACTCCCCCGCTCGCCGGCCCGGAACAAGGTTGGGACGCGAGTGTTCAGGGGTCAGAGAGCGCGGCTTTCCCGCGCCATGCCGATGTGCGGAATGCCGTCCTCATCATAGACCTCAGTCACCGGCGTAAAACCGAAGTGGGCGTAAAAGGTTTGCAGATGCGCCTGCGCCCCGAGGTAAATCGCCTTTTGCGGCCAGTGCCGCTGACAGCTGGCCAGCGCCTGCGCCATCAGCTGATGGCCGAGCTTTTCGCCGCGCGCGGCGGGGCTGACGATAACCCGGCCAATCACCACCGGATCGTACGTCTCTTCGCTTTTAAGGATCCGCGCATAGGCCACCAGTTCGCCATCGCGCCAGCCGAGCAGATGGCGATTTTCCCCGACCAAATCATCGCCGTCGACATCCTGATAGGCGCACTGCTGCTCCACGACAAAGACTTCGCTGCGCAGCTTCAGCAGCGCATACAGCTGGGCAACGGTCAGTTCACTATGATGGAGATCCTGCCAGGTCATCATCTGCTGCTCCTTATTGATATACTGATACTTTGCGACTCGCCCTGAGGACACTGGACGATGGAATTAACTTTTTTGGGGACATCCGCCGGGGTGCCGACCCGCACGCGTAATATGACGTCGATAATACTCAATTTGCAACAGCCAACCCGCGCCGAAATGTGGTTGTTTGACTGCGGCGAAGGGACCCAGCATCAATTTCTGCATACGCCCCATCATCCAGGCAAACTGAATAAGATCTTTATTACCCATCTGCACGGCGACCATCTGTTCGGCCTGCCCGGCCTGCTGTGCAGCCGCTCGATGCAGGGGAATTCGCTGCCGCTGACGGTCTACGGACCAAAAGGAATAAAGGAATTCATTGACACCGCGCTGCGCCTCAGCGGTTCGTGGACCGATTATCCCCTGACCATCATCGAAGTCGGCCCCGGTCTGGTGTTCGACGAAGAGGGCTATCGGGTCACCGCGTTCCCGCTCAGCCATCCAGTGGAGTGCTACGGGTATCGCATTGAGCAGCATGACAAGCCCGGCGCCCTCGACGCCGCCCAGCTGATTGCCGACGGCGTGCCCCCCGGACCGCTGTTTCACCGGCTTAAGCGCGGTGAACAGGTCACGCTGGCGGATGGCCGGACGATCGACGGCAGCCGCTACCTGGGGCCCGCTACGCCGGGTAAAACGCTGGCCATCTTCGGCGATACCGCCCCCTGCCCGCAGGCGCTGGAAATGGCGCGCGGGGCGGATGTGATGGTGCACGAAACCACGCTGGAGCAGGCGATGGCGGAGAAAGCCAATAGCCGCGGCCACTCTTCCAGTCAGCAAACCGCAGCGCTTGCCAAAGAAGCGGGGGTCGGCACGCTAATCGCCACCCACTTTAGCTCTCGCTACGATGCCGAAGGCTGCCTGCGGATGCTGGCGGAATGCCGGGAGATTTTCCCGGACACCCTGCTGGCGGAAGACTTTATGGTCTACAGGGTGGCGTAACATTCCGGGCATAAAAAAACCGCCATTCCGGCGGTTTTTTTATTGAGGCAATCAACTTACATCAGCGGCGTCGCCAGCTGCACGATGCTAATCAGCGGCTGCGGCCAGATACCGAGCACCAGCACCAGCAGGGCAGAGATCAGCACCACGATACCGCCCGCGCTGTACTGCCAGTTCGACGGCGCATCACGGTTCAGCTGCTCCGGCGCGCTCAGGTACAAACTCACCGCCACGCGCAGGTAGTAGTAGAGACCGATCGCCGAGCCGACAACCACCGCGGCAACCAGCCACCACAGATGGGCGTGAACACCGACGGCCAGCACGTAGAACTTACCGATAAAGCCGAGAGTCATTGGGATACCGGCCAGGGAGAGCATCATCACCGTCATCACCGCCGACAGGATCGGACGGTGCCAGAACAGACCGCGGTAGGAGAACAGCGAGTCCGCGTCCGGGCCACGGTATGGGCTGGACATCAGGCTGACCACGCCGAACGCGCCGAGGCTGCTGAACAGGTAGCCGGCCAGGTAGACGCCCACGGCTTCCATCGACATTTCGCCGCTTTGCAGGGCGATCAGCGCCACCAGCAGATAGCCGAGGTGGGAGATAGAAGAGTAACCGAGCAGACGTTTGATATTGGTCTGGCTCAGCGCCATCAGGTTACCGAAGATGATAGAGGCGAAGGCGATCAGCCCCAGCACCACGCGCACCGCTTCGCTGTTGCCCACCGGCATGTACAGGAACAGACGCATCACCACACCGAAGATAGCAATCTTGCTGGCGGTCGCCAGGAAGGTGGAGACCGGCGCAGGCGCCCCCTGGTAAACGTCCGGCGTCCACAGGTGGAACGGCACCAGCGACAGCTTAAAGCCAAGACCGACGATCATCAGGCCGAGCCCTGCCAGCAGCAGCGGCTCGTGCAGGGTGTTGTCCGCCAGGCTCTTGCCCAGCGCAAGGAAGGACAGGTTGCCGGAGTTCGCATACACCAGCGCCATACCGAACAGCAGGAAAGAGGAGGCTGCCGCGGAGAGGATGGTGTATTTGATGCTCGCTTCCAGCGAACGCTTCTGGCGGAAGGCGTAGCCGACCAGGCCGAACAGCGGCAAGGAGATCAACTCGATGCCGAGGAACAGCGCCGCCAGATGATTCGCACCGGCCAGCAGAATGCCGCCCAGGGCGGCAATCAACACCAGCAGGTAGAACTCTTCTTTGTTGTCCTTGTAACCCTCAAGCCACGGGTAGGCGAAAGTACAGGTTGCGAGGCTCGCCAGCAGCACCAGCCCGGTATAGAGCATAGCGTAGCCGTCAACGCGGATCAGCGGCGTGACGTCCATCGCCCCGTTCTGGCCGACGAACCAGAGCGAGACCAGCGCGGCGTTAAGCCCGAGAACCGACAGCGTGGCATTGAGAAAATGATTGCGTCGCCACGCAATGGAGAGCATCACAACCACCACCGTCAAGCCGACGATCAGCAGCGGTAGCAGTGCGATCAGTTGTTGTGGAGTTATTGTCATGGCGAATTACGGCCTTGTAGTAGAAACAGAATTAACAAACCACTGCTGAATGTTGCTCATCGCAGCATGCGAGGTGTCGAGGATCGGCTGCGGGAAGAAGCCCAACAGCACCAGCAGCACCACCAGCAGCAGGATGATAGACAGTTCACGCAGGGACATCCCCGGCAGCGCTTTCGCCGCGATTTCGCTTTTCGCTTTACCGAAATAAGCGCGATGCAGCATCGACAGCGAGTAAACGGACGCGAATACCAGACCAAAGGTCGAGATCACGGTGATCACCGGCACCACTTTATAGCTGCCGAACAGGATCATAAATTCGCCGACGAAGTTACCCGTACCCGGCATCCCCAGGGTGGCGACGGCGAAGAACATCGACATCGCCGGCAGCCATTTGATTTTGCTCCACAGACCGCCCATCTGACGCATGTCACGGGTATGCAGACGTTCGTACAGCTGGCCGCAGAGAATAAACAGACCCGCCGCGGAGAGACCGTGAGCAATCATCTGGATCACCGCCCCCTGATACGCCAGCTGGCTGCCGGTGTAGATAGCAATCAGCACGAAGCCCATGTGGGACACGGAGGTGTAGGCGATAAGACGTTTGATATCCGTCTGCGCAAAGGCCATCCACGCGCCGTAGAAGATCCCGATCACGCCCAGCCACATCGCGATGGGCGCAAACTCGGCGGAGGCGTTCGGGAACAGCGGCAGCGCAAAGCGCAGCAGACCGTAGGCCGCGGTTTTCAGCAGGATCCCCGCGAGGTCGACGGAACCGGCGGTCGGCGCCTGGGAGTGGGCGTCCGGCAGCCAGCCGTGCAGCGGCACCACCGGCATTTTCACCGCGAAGGCGATGAAGAAGCCGAGCATCAGCAGGTATTCCACGCCGTGGGACATCGGGGTTTTCAACAGCTCTTCATAGTTGAAAGTCCACACGCCGGTGGCGTTGAAGTGGACGAATGCCAGCGCCAGAATGGCGATCAGCATCACCAGGCCGCTCGCCTGGGTGTAGATGAAGAACTTGGTGGCCGCCGTGATACGCGTTTTACCGTCAGAGGCTTTGTGGCCCCACAGCGCGATCAGGAAGTACATCGGCACCAACATCATTTCCCAGAAGAAGAAGAACAGGAACATGTCGATGGCGAGGAACACGCCGATGACGCCACCCAGGATCCACATCAGGTTGAGGTGGAAGAATCCCTGGTATTTTTCGATTTCGCGCCAGGAACAGAGCACCGCCAGCACGCCGAGCAGGCCGGTCAGCACCACCATCAGCAGCGACAGGCCGTCGATCGCCAGATGAATGCTAATGCCGAAGCGTGGGATCCACGGCAGCACGAACTCAGACTGCCACTGCGGAATACCCGCGGATTGCGTCAGAGAATAGCCGCCCTGCATCCACAGCTGCAGGCCAAGCGCCAGCGTCAGTCCCATAGTAATCAGCGCGATCCAGCGCGGCACTTTCACGCCAAAGCGTTCGGTCTGCCAGCACAGGAAGCCGCCGATAAAGGGGATTAATATCAACCAAGGCAATAACATGGTGATTTTTATTCCTTATTTAAGTCCGGTTCAGGCTATCTTACTCGTCATAGCGAACTCCGGCTGCGCTCACAATCCTCACGTACTTTAATACGCTCCGGTTGCTCCGCGCAGGCGGCGTCCACGTTGACTTCGTCGATAATGCCTGTCCTTTACGACCTGATTTTCAACGAATTCTCACAGAAAATTCACTTCGGTTTGAGGCTTGTTTTGTCGGGTGGCGCTAACGCTTACCCGACCTACGGTCCCGTAGGCCCGGCAAGCAGCGCGCCGCCGGGCAACACAATGGTTCTCAAACTCAACGCAATACCATCAGCAGCGCCAGCACCACCACCGCGCCGATGCTCATTGACGCCACATACCAGCGCAGATAGCCGTTCTCGCTCACCAGCAGGCCTTTACCTGCGAAGCGGGAGAGGATCGCCGGGATGTTCATCAATGCGTTCAGCGGATCGCTCTTCAGCAGCCAGGCAATGCCGAGGAATGGCTTAACGAAGACTTTGTCGTATAACCAGTCGAAGCCCCAGGCATGGAACCACCAGGTACCGAAGAAGCGGCCAGGCGCGCTGTTGGCGATAGAGGTCACCAGGGTGCGTTTGCCCAGCCACAGCCATGCGGCGATCAGGATGCCGGCAATGGCGATGATCCCGGAGGCAATCTCCAGCGTCATCACGTTGCCGTGCGCCAGTTCAGTGGTCTGCGGCAGGACGCCTTCCAGCGGCGGCACGATCAGCGCGCCAACGAAGGTGGACAGCACCAGCAGCACAATCAGCGGCAGATGATGGGTGATCCCCTTCCCTGCGTGCGCGTGAATTTGCTCTTTACCGTGGAACACGATGAAAATCATGCGGAAGGTGTAAAGCGAGGTCATAAAGGCGCCGACCAGGCCCGCCACCATCAGGTTGATATGGCCGTTGGCCATCGCCCCCGCCAGAATCTCATCCTTACTGAAGAAGCCTGCGGTAATGAGCGGCAGAGCGGACAGCGCCGCGCCCCCCACCAGGAAGCAGACGTACACCAGCGGAATAGATTTGCGCAGGCCGCCCATCTTGAAGATGTTCTGTTCGTGATGGCAGGCGAGAATCACCGAACCCGACGACAGGAACAGCAGCGCTTTAAAGAACGCGTGGGTCATCAGATGGAAAATCGCCGCATCCCATGCCTGCACGCCCAGCGCGAGGAACATGTAGCCAATCTGGCTCATGGTGGAGTAAGCGAGAACGCGTTTGATGTCGGTCTGCACCAGCGCGGCGAAGCCCGCCAGCACCAGGGTAACCGCCCCGACGATCCCGACCAGATGCAGCACTTCCGGCGTCATCAGGAACAGACCGTGGGTACGGGCGATCAGGTAGACGCCCGCGGTAACCATGGTGGCGGCGTGGATCAGCGCGGAGACTGGCGTCGGACCCGCCATCGCATCGGCAAGCCACGTTTGCAGCGGCAGCTGGGCGGATTTACCGACCGCGCCGCCGAGCAGCATCAGCGTCGCCCACTGCAGCGTGGTGCTGCCGTTAGCGAAGTGCTGCGGCGCCAGCTCAACCATTTCGCGGAAGTTGAGGGTACCCAGTTCGTTATAAAGAATGAACAGCGCGAAGGCGAGGAACACGTCGCCGACGCGGGTCACCACAAACGCTTTCATCGCTGCGGCGCCGTTCTTCGGATCGGTGTAGTAGAAACCGATCAGCAGGTAAGAGCAGAGACCCACCCCTTCCCAACCCAGGTACATCAGCAGCAGGTTATCGGCCAGTACCAGAACCACCATGCTGGCGATAAACAGGTTGGTGTAGGCGAAGAAGCGGGAATAGCCCTCTTCACCGCGCATATACCAGGAGGCGAACATATGGATCAGGAAGCCGACGCCGGTCACCACGGAGAGCATGGTCAGCGACAGGCCGTCCAGCACCAGGTTGAAGCCGATGTTGAAATCCCCAACCGACATCCAGGTCCACAGCGGCACGCTGACCGCCTGTTTGCCGTTAGCGAAAAAGTCAACGCCGACGTAGGCGGTGACCAGCGCCGCCAGGCCTACCGAGCCCATGCCAACGGTGGCGGAAAGGTTTTCCGACCAGCGCCCGCGGGAAAAGGCCAGCAGCACAAAGCCAATCAATGGCAAAAGAATGGTTAAGGCAAGCATGTTCATCCACGCAACTCACTTACTGAATCGATGTTCAGGTTCTGGCGGCGACGATGGAGCTGCAGCAGCAGCGCCAGACCGATACTCGCTTCCGCAGCCGCGAGGCTGATAGCGAGGATATACATAATCTGACCATCAGTCTGGCCCCAGTAGCTGCCCGCCACCACAAAGGCCAGCGCGGCGGCGTTAATCATGATTTCCAGGCTGATCAACATAAACAGCAGATTGCGGCGGATCACCAGCCCCGTCAGACCAAGCACAAACAGGATGGCCGCGAGGATCAGTCCATGTGTTAAGGGGATCATGCGTGTTCCTCCGTTTTTCTTTTGTCGCTGTCGTTCACGCGGTTGCTCAGCACCTCGCCGGCGCGCTCTTCGCGGCCGATATGGAAGGCGACCACCAGGCCCGCCAGCAGCAGCATGGAGGCCAGCTCCACCGCCAGGACGTACGGCCCAAACAGCGCAATACCCACTTCTTTGGCGTTGATCGCCGCGCCGTCGATACCCTGGTCGTTAATCCCCAGGATGGCGTAAACGATAACCACCAGCAGCACCGCGGAGAGGATGGCCGGGCCAATCCAGATCCCCGGCTGCAGCCATTTGCGTTCCTGTTCGATTTCGCTGCCGCCCAGGTTGAGCATCATCACCACGAAGACGAACAGCACCATAATGGCCCCGGCGTAGACGATAATCTCCAGCGCCCCGGCGAAGTAAGCGCCCAGCGAGAAGAACACCCCGGCAATCGCTAACAGCGAAATGATCAGGTACAGCAGCGCATGCACCGGATTGGTGTGGGTGACGACCCGCAAGGTTGCGAGGATGGCGATCAGGCCACAGATATAAAAAGCGAATTCCATTGCCCTCTCCTTACGGTAACAGGCTCTTGACGTCGATCGGCTTAGCTTCGTTTTCCGCTTCGCCCTTATCTTTGCCGTCGATTGCCATACCCGCCATCCGGTAGAAGTTATATTCCGGGTATTTGCCCGGACCGGAAATCAGCAGATCCTCTTTTTCGTACACCAGATCCTGACGCTTGTATTCACCCAGCTCAAAGTCCGGGGTCAACTGGATCGCCGTGGTCGGGCACGCTTCTTCGCACAGACCGCAGAAAATGCAGCGTGAGAAGTTGATGCGGAAGAACTCAGGGTACCAGCGGCCGTCTACCGTCTCTGCTTTCTGCAGCGAAATACAGCCCACCGGGCAGGCTACCGCACACAGGTTACAGGCGACGCAGCGCTCTGCACCGTCCGGATCGCGCGTCAGCACGATGCGACCGCGATAGCGCGGCGGCAGATAGACCGGCTCTTCCGGGTACATCCGGGTTTCACGTTTGGCGAAGGCATGCAGGCCAATCATCCAGATACTGCGGACCTGGGTGCCGAACCCCACCAATAATTCTTTTAAGGTCATGTTCAATTCACCCCTTATTGCGCCTGCCAGAGAATGACAGCCGCCGTTACCAACAAGTTGACCAGCGTTAACGGCAGGCATACCTTCCAGCCAAAGGACATTACCTGGTCATAGCGCGGACGCGGTAATGATGCGCGGATCAAAATGAACATCATCATGAAGAACGCGGTTTTCAGCGCGAACCAGATGAAAGGAGGTAACCACGGGCCATTCCAGCCGCCGAAGAACAGCGTGACGATCAGCGCTGAAACGGTGACGATACCGATGTATTCACCGACGAAGAACAGACCGAACTTCATGCCGGAATATTCAATGTGGTAACCATCGGCCAGCTCCTGCTCCGCTTCCGGCTGGTCGAACGGGTGACGGTGACACACCGCCACGCCGGCGATGGCGAACGTCACGAAGCCGAAGAACTGCGGGATGACATTCCACAGATGCGCCTGGTTGTTGACGATATCGGTCATGTTGAATGACCCCGCCTGCGCCACCACGCCCATCAGGGAGAGGCCGAGGAACACTTCGTAGCTCAGGGTCTGCGCGGAAGCACGCATCGCCCCCAGCAGGGAGTATTTGTTGTTGCTCGACCAACCGGCGAACAGCACCGCGTATACCGCCAGGCCTGCCATCATCAGGAAGAACAGGATCCCGATGTTCAGATCGGCCACCACCCACGTCGGGCTGACCGGCACGATGGCGAAGGCCAGCAGCAGCGAAGTAAAGGCGATCACCGGCGCCAGAGTAAAGATCACGCGATCCGAGAAGCGCGGAACCCAGTCCTCTTTAAAGAACATTTTGATCATGTCGGCGACCAGCTGCAGCGAACCGCCCCAGCCTACCCGGTTTGGCCCGTAGCGGTTCTGGAACAGACCGAGCAGACGACGCTCGCCGAAGCTCATGAACGCGCCGCAGGTGACCACCACCAGCAGAATGACCACGGCCTTCAGGATGCTTAACAGAATGTCGATTAGATCCGGCGTTAACCAGCTCATGCTTTCGCCTCCTGCAGTGAATCAATACGCGATCCGGTCAGTACCGGCGCAATGCCCGGCATGCCCATCGGTAAGCCAACCTGTCCTGCGGTCAGACCTTCAGAGATAACCAGCGGCAGACGCAGGGTCTGGCCTTCCACGCTAAAGGAGAGCATCGCCCCGGCGTTGACGCCAAGCTTCGCGGCATCCGCCGGGTTCAGCTTGATGTACGGCTCAGGCATCCGGCTCTGGAACACCGGCGCGCGCTGTGACAGCTCATCGCTGCCAAACAGGTGGTAGTACGGCGCGATACGCCATTTCCCGTCTTCCGCCTGGAAGCTGGCCGGCACCGCCGTGAAGTATTCCAGCCCGCTGGCGGACGCTTCAAACAGACGGACGCCCGGATCGCCGTGGCGCAGTTTCCCGCCCACTTCATCCTGGAACTTGTTCCATGCCTGCGGGGAGTTCCAGCCCGGCGCCCAGGCGAACGGGATCTGCGAACGCGGGGCGGACGGCTGGTTGTTCCCTTCCATGGAGAAGGCGAACATGGTGTCTTTATCCTGCGGCTGACGCGGTTCGTGGACGCTGATGTTGGCGCGCATCGCTGTGCGGCCGCTGTAGCGGTGCGGTTCACGCGCCAGCTTCTGCCCGCGAATGCGGAAGGTCGCATCCGGCGCGGCGTCTTTAATGCCCGCCAGCTGCGGCAGGGCGGCAATCGCGGCATCGATGACGTGGTCCAGCTGCGTCCAGTCAACCTGACGGTTGTTAACGGTGCTGTGCAGGGAATGCAGCCAGCGCCAGCTTTCCAGCATGACGGTTTTCGCGTCGTAGTAGGCCGGGTCGTAGACCTGGAAGAAGCGCTGAGCGCGGCCTTCGTTGTTGACCACGGTACCGTCGCTTTCCGCAAAGCTTGCCGCGGAGAGCACCAGGTGCGCTTTGTCCATAATCGCCGTGCGCTGATGGTCAACCACCATCACCAGCGGCGCTTTGGAGAGCGCTGCGTCGACGCGGGCGGCGGAAGCATGACGGTGAAGGTCGTTTTCCAGCACGATAACCGCGTCTGCGGCGCCGCTTTCCAGTTCGTCCAGCGCCTCTTCAAGCGAGCCGCCGCCGATCATACCCAGACCGACGCTGTTCACCGCGCGGGCAACCATCGTCACGCCGACGTCGGCGCCGCGGCCTTTCAGGGCTTTCGCCACGTTAGCGGCGGCCTGGATGATCTCCATGCTGCCGGCGTTGGTTCCGGAAATAATCAGTGGTTTTTTCGCCCCGGCCAGCGCCTGGACGATGACATCGACTTTACCCTGCAGTTCGCGGCTCAGGCCGTCAACCGCCGGCGCGCTGTCGTCCAGCGCATGGGCGATGGCGAAGCCGAGACGCGCCTGATCTTCCACCGGCGCGCGGTAGGTCCACGCGGCGATGTCATCCAGGCGGGTGTCATCGATGTTGGTGACGAATAGCGGGTGTTTGGCGCGCTGGCCGATGTTGAGGATCGCGGCGATCTGCCAGTCGGCCACTTTCTGCGCCGCCGCCATTTCGCGTGCTTTCCCTTTCACCGCCTGACGCACCGCCAGCGCGACGCGCGCGCCGGTCTGGGTAATGTCTTCGCCCAGCACCAGTACCGCGTCGTAGGATTCGATATCGCGCAGGCTTGGGGTGTGGATCCCACCTTCGCGCAGCACTTTCAGCATCATCTGCAGGCGCGCTTGTTCGCCTTTGGCGATGCCGGTGTAGAAGTTGTCGGCGCCCACCAGTTCGCGCAGCGCGAAGTTGCTTTCAATGCTGGCGCGCGGGGAGCCGATGCCGATCACTTTCTTCGACTGGCGCAGAATATCCGCCGCGCCCTGCATCGCCTGCTCGGCGTTGAGGGTAATCAGATCGTCGCCGCGGCGCTGAACCGGCTGACGCGGACGGTCTTTCAGGTTCACGTAGCCATAGCCGAAACGACCGCGGTCGCAGAGGAAGTAGCGGTTAACGGTCCCGTTATAACGGTTTTCGATACGACGCAGTTCGCCATAGCGTTCGCCCGGACTGATGTTACAGCCGATGGAACACTGCTGGCAGATGCTCGGCGCAAACTGCATGTCCCATTTACGGTTATAGCGCTCGGAGTGGGTTTTATCGGTGAAGACGCCGGTCGGGCAGACTTCCACCAGGTTGCCGGAGAATTCACTCTCCAGGGTGCCATCTTCCGGGCGGCCGAAGTAGACGTTGTCGTGGGCGCCATAGACGCCCAGATCGGTGCCGTCGGCATAATCTTTGTAGTAGCGCACGCAGCGGTAGCAGGCGATGCAGCGGTTCATTTCGTGAGAAATAAACGGCCCCAGATCCTGATTGCGGTGGGTACGCTTGGTAAAACGATAGCGGCGGAAGCTATGGCCGGTCATCACCGTCATATCCTGCAGGTGGCAGTTGCCGCCCTCTTCGCAGACCGGGCAGTCGTGCGGGTGGTTGGTCATCAGCCACTCCACCACGCTTTCGCGGAACTGCTTCGCTTCGCCATCGTCGATAGAAATAAAGGTGCCGTCGGATGCCGGAGTCATACAGGACATCACCAGGCGACCACGCGTGTCTTCCGCGTTCTGATATTGCTTCACCGCACACTGGCGGCAAGCACCGACGCTCCCTAGCGCCGGGTGCCAGCAAAAGTAGGGAATATCAAGCCCAAGAGAGAGACAAGCCTCCAGCAGGTTGTCCGCTCCGTTGACCTCGTATTCTTTGCCGTCTACATGAATCGTAGCCATTAGCGTGCTTCCAAAAATAAAAAAACCTTTAGATTACCAGCGCGTCTTAAGCAGGTTCGGCTGAATCCCGTTGATTGCATGGGTATTGCTGAACTGCTGCTTAATGCCAGCCTCGAATTCTTCGCGGAAATATTTAATCGCGCTCTGCAGCGGCTCAACCGCGCCCGGCGCGTGCGCGCAGAAGGTTTTACCCGGGCCCAGGAATCGACACAGTTGCTCAAGGGTTTCGATATCGCCAGGCTGGCCTTCGCCGCGCTCCAGGGCGCGCAGGATCTTCACGCTCCACGGCAGCCCATCGCGGCACGGCGTACACCAGCCGCAGGACTCGCGGGCGAAGAACTCTTCGAGGTTGCGCACCAGCGAGACCATGTTGATCTCGTGGTCAACGGCCATCGCCAGCGAGGTGCCCAGACGGCTGCCCGCTTTACCAATGCTTTCGAACTCCATCGGCAGATCGAGGTGCGCTTCGGTGAGGAAGTCGGTCCCTGCCCCACCCGGCTGCCAGGCTTTAAACTTCAGGCCATCGCGCATGCCACCGGCGTAATCTTCCAGGATCTCGCGGGCAGTGGTGCCGAACGGCAGCTCCCAGACGCCCGGGTTCTTCACGCGGCCGGAGAAGCCCATCAGCTTGGTGCCGGCATCTTTACTGGTGGAGATGTTCTGGTACCACTCAACGCCGTTGGCCAAAATCGCCGGCACGTTGCACAGGGTTTCCACGTTGTTGACGCAGGTCGGCTTACCCCACACGCCGGAGCTCGCCGGGAACGGCGGCTTGGAGCGCGGGTTAGCGCGGCGACCTTCCAGGGAGTTAATCAGCGCCGTCTCTTCGCCGCAGATATAGCGCCCTGCCCCGGTGTGGACAAACAGCTCGAAGTCAAAACCGGTGCCGAGGATGTTTTTCCCCAGCAGGCCCGCCTCGGTGGCTTCGGCAATCGCGCGGCGCAGATGCTGGGCCGCTTCGATATACTCTCCGCGCAGGAAGATGTAGCCGCGGTAGGCCTTCAGCGCAAACGCGGAGATCAGCATGCCTTCCACCAGCAGGTGCGGCAGCTGCTCCATCAGCAGGCGGTCTTTATAGGTGCCCGGCTCCATTTCATCGGCGTTACACAGCAGGTAACGGATATTCATGGACTCGTCTTTCGGCATCAGGCTCCACTTCAGACCGGTGGAGAAGCCCGCGCCGCCGCGCCCTTTCAGGCCAGCGTCTTTTACCGCCGTGACGATCTCGTCCGGCGCCATGCCGGTCAGCGCTTTTCGCGCCCCTTCATAGCCATTTTTGCTGCGATACTCGTCCAGCCAGACCGGCTGCTTGTCGTCGCGCAGGCGCCAGGTGAGCGGATGCGTTTCCGCAGTACGAATTACGGTTTTCATTTGTACTGCTCCAGCAGGTCAGGAATTGCCTCCGGCGTCAGATGGCTGTGAGTGTCCTCATCAATCATCATGGTCGGTCCCTTGTCGCAGTTGCCCAGGCAGCAGGTCGGCAGCAGAGTAAAGCGGCCATCAAAGGTGGTCTGCCCTGGCTTGATGTTCAGCTTCTTCTCGATGGCGGCCTGAATCCCCTGATAGCCGGTAATGTGGCACACCACGCTGTCGCAGTAGCGGATCACGTGACGGCCAACCGGCTGGCGGAAAATCTGGCTGTAGAACGTCGCCACGCCTTCGACGTCGCTGGCCGGGATGCCCAGCACATCGGCAATGGCGTAGATCGCGCCATCCGGCACCCAGCCGCGCTGTTTCTGAACGATTTTCAGCGCTTCGATGGACGCCGCACGCGGGTCTTCGTAGTGGTGCTTCTCGTGCTCAATAGCCTCACGCTCTGCCGCACTCAGCTCAAAAGCCTCGGTTTGTGGTTGTTGATTCTCGTGCATAATTAGCGGTCCACGTCTGACATAACAAAATCGATACTACCCAGATAGACGATCAGGTCGGATACCAGGCTGCCGCGGATCGCCGACGGGATCTGCTGCAGGTGCGCAAAGCTCGGCGTGCGGACGCGGGTACGGTAGCTCATGGTGCTGCCGTCGCTGGTCAGGTAGTAACTGTTAATCCCCTTGGTCGCCTCAATCATCTGGAAGGATTCGTTGGCCGGCATGACCGGGCCCCACGATACCTGCAGGAAGTGGGTGATCAGGGTTTCGATATGCTGCAGCGTGCGCTCTTTCGGCGGCGGCGTGGTCAGCGGGTGATCCGCTTTGAACGGCCCTTCCGGCATATTGTCGAGGCACTGCTGAAGAATGCGCAGGCTCTGGCGCAGCTCTTCGACTTTCAGCATCACGCGGGTGTAGCAGTCAGAGACGCCGCCCCCGGTCGGGACTTCGAAGTCGAAGTTTTCATAGCCAGAATAAGGACGCCATTTACGCACGTCGAAGCCGATACCGGTGGCGCGCAGGCCTGCGCCGGTGGTGCCCCACTCCAGCGCCTCTTTAGCGGTATAGGCTGCCACGCCGACGGAACGGCCCTTCAGAATGGTGTTGCGCAGGGCGGCTTTTTCATAGGAGTCCAGACGCTTCGGCATCCACTCGAGGAACTCACGCAGCAGACGATCCCAGCCGCGCGGCAGATCGTGCGCGACGCCGCCGATGCGGAACCACGCCGGGTGCATACGGAAACCGGTGATCGCTTCCACCAGATCGTAGATTTTCTGCCGATCGGTAAAGGCGAAGAAGACCGGGGTCATCGCGCCGACGTCCTGAATAAAGGTAGAGATATACAGCAGGTGGCTGTTGATGCGGAACAGTTCGGAGAGCATTACGCGGATCACGTTGACGCGATCCGGCACGGTGATCCCGGCCAGTTTTTCCACGGCCAGCACGTACGGCATCTCGTTGACGCAACCGCCAAGGTATTCGATACGGTCGGTGTACGGGATGTAGCTGTGCCAGGACTGGCGCTCGCCCATCTTCTCGGCGCCGCGGTGGTGGTAACCGATGTCCGGCACGCAGTCGACGATCTCTTCGCCATCCAGCTGCAGAATAATGCGGAACGCACCGTGCGCGGAGGGGTGGTTCGGACCGAGGTTGAGGAACATGAAGTCCTCGTTGTCGGTGCCGCGCTTCATGCCCCACTCTTCCGGTTTGAAAGTCAGCGCTTCCATCTCCAGATCCTGCTTGGCTTTGGTCAGCTCAAACGGATCGAATTCGGTGGCGCGCGCCGGGTAGTCTTTACGCAGCGGGTGACCTTCCCAGGTCGGCGGCATCATGATGCGACGCAGATTCGGGTGGCCATCGAAGGTAATACCAAACATTTCCCAGGTTTCACGCTCATACCAGTTGGCGTTGGGGAACAGTTTGGTGAAGGTCGGCAGATGCAGATCGTTTTCAGACAGCGCCACCTTGAGCATGATGTCGCGGTTGCGGTCGATGGAAATCAAGTGATAGAAAACGGAAAAATCCGCGGCGGGCAGGCCATCGCGGTGCGTGCGCAGACGTTCGTCCATGCCGTGCAGGTCAAACAGCATCACGTAAGGCTTCGGCAATTTCTTCAGGAAATCACCCACCTCAAGCAGCTGCTCGCGCTTGACCCATACCACCGGTACGCCGGTACGGGTTGGCTGAACGGTAAAGGCATCCGGCCCAAAGCGGTTGCGCAGTTCGCCGATCACCGGGTCATCAAGGTGATCGCGGGTTTGCCAGGCTGGTGCGGCGTCATGCGCGGTTAAATCGGTCATATTGTTCACCATTGCAAAAGGTCCGTGGTGACTGCCGGGCGAGACTTCGCGCTGTTGTAGATTGATTTGCGAAGTGGTTCTCCCGCCCGCAGGCGCAAATTAAATCTCGTCCGGCGTCCGCAGATTGGTCACTGCAATACGTTCGCCGCGTTTACGCTCGCGTTCCGACTGCATATTGGCGCGATAGACGCCCTGATCGCCAACCACCCATGAGAGCGGACGACGTTCTTTACCAATGGACTCCTGCAGCAGCATCAGCGCCTGCATATAGGCCTCCGGACGCGGCGGGCAGCCCGGGATGTACACATCGACCGGAATAAACTTATCCACGCCCTGGACGACGGAATAGATGTCGTACATGCCGCCGGAGTTCGCGCAGGCGCCCATGGAGATCACCCACTTCGGCTCCAGCATCTGATCATAGAGACGCTGAATAACCGGCGCCATTTTGGTGAAGCAGGTTCCGGCGACCACCATCAGGTCCGCCTGACGCGGAGAGGCGCGCAGAACTTCGGCCCCAAAGCGCGCAACGTCATGCACCGCAGTGAATGACGTCACCATTTCCACATAACAGCAAGAAAGGCCGAAGTTATACGGCCAAATTGAGTTCTTACGGCCCCAGTTCACCATGTCATGCAGCGCGTGTTCGAGTTTCCCCATATACACGCTTTTGTTGACTTCCTGCTCCAGGGGGTCGGTAACGATCTCCTGTTTCTGCAGGGGGTAACGGTCGTTCTCACCGTTAGGATCTATGCGGGTGAGCGTATAATCCATCTTATTGCCTCGCTTTTACTGCATATGACGGTTAGTGGGACTGTCTGTTTCCGGGTTAACCAGCGTGCGACGGGAACGCGCAGGCGTCCAGTCCAGTGCGCCGATGCGAACGAGATAAACCAGACCAGCCAGTAGCACTAAAATGAAAATTGCGGCTTCCACAAAGCCGACCCAGCCGCTCTCGCGGATGGAGGTCGACCATGCGTAGAGATACAGGGCTTCCACGTCGAAGATCACGAAGAACATGGCAACCAGATAAAACTTCGCAGAAAGACGTAAGCGGGCCGAACCAACGGAGTCGATCCCCGATTCAAACGGCGTGTTTTTGCTACGCGCGCGCGCGCGACCGCCAAGGTACCAGCCGCCGACGAGCATCAGGCAGCACAGACCGATAGCGATGATGAGAAATATAGCGAATGCCCAGTGATGAGCGATGACTTCAGTGGATGTTGACATACGCATTGCTTAACCAAAAAAGTGTAGCGCCAAAACCCTCTGCTCTTACTGGCAGATGAACGCCACAGCGTTTCACGGGAGGAATAAAAAATAACCGTGCAAAAAAGCGTCCCTGGAAGATGTGAGAAGCCCAGATGCCGTGGCTTTTTACCCCTTTCTTTAACCTTTTGTCAACTTTAACAAAAGTTTTCATAACATTAATTTACATTGGAATCTTTTCATTAACATTAAATGCCCTTTTATGCGAAATAACCTTGCATACTGTTCGGTTTTAGTGTTGTTGAATCGTGTCCGTTTCCGTCGTAAATCAAAAATCCCTGCTATTTTGACAGGATTTAGCCTCGATTCCTCCCCCCAAAGAGGGGTATTTTCTTGATCTGCGACACGGTTTTGTTAATTACCCCAGGAAATCGGCAACAATCCATCCGGTTTTTTAACATTAGCAGGAAGTGTTGAAAGTGCAGGAAAAAGTCGGCAAGGTGAGCGTCCGGTCACGCCAATATGCTGATTTTTCTGCAAAGAAATAAAAAAAAGATTCAAAACATCAATAAGAGTGCAAAAAAAAGAGCCACCAGACGAGAAACCCACCCCTGAGGCTCTTTTTGGACACTTACATTCTGTTACCAGTTTTTGTGATCTTTGTTAGCAAAATAACCTCACAAAATGAAGGTGCTTCCTCCCTCTTCCGGAGTAAGTGCCGGCCCCGCGCGCCAGGGATCGCTCTCCTGGCTCAGAGACTGAAAAATCGCCTGCGGTAGTTCGCTCACCGTCTGCGGATTGCAGCTGACGACGTACCGGGTATCCGGCAGGACCGGCAGGCCATCACTAATGCCGGCCACGCGCAAATCCGGGCTCATCATTTCGACCGGACGCGCGGTGACCCCCAGCCCGGCTTTCACTGCCGCTTTCACCCCAGAGAGCGACGAGGCGCCGTGGGCCAGATGCCAGGAGACGCGGGCAGCCTCCAGCGCGGCGATGATGTCCTCACGGAACGGGCCAGGCTCTTCGAGCAGGATCAGGGGGATCGACTCCCCTTTCGCCAGCACGTAGTCCGCCGCACAGTACCAGAGGGTAGGCGACGTTCTCAGCGTAAAAGCGGTAAAACCGGGAAGCTGATGGGTGGTTAATGCCAGATCGACCTCTCCCCCGCTCAGCATCGCCATGATGACGGCGTGGGGATGGACTTTAATCTCCAGCGTCATTCTGGGATAGAAGCAGCCGATGCGGTTTAACAGAAACGGCAGGATAGTATCAGCGGTTTCTTCCGACGCGCCGATAGTCAGTCCCCCCTGCAGACTGCCATACATCAGAGACATGCAGGCTTCATCGTTAAAGCGCAGGATTTTGCGGGCATAGCCCAGCAGCTGAATGCCCTGCTCGGTCAGCAGTTTATTGCGTCCGTGACGAGCGAAAAGCTCCTTGCCAACCAGCTGCTCCAGGCGTTGCATTTGCTGGCTGACCGCGGACTGGGTACGGCACACTGCAGCGGCGGCGGCGGCGAAGGTGTTCAAATCAGCGACGGCTACAAAGGTGCGCAGCAGATCGAGATCGAGGTTGAGTATCGGACGTGTTGTGTTAATCATCTTTCTTCACTTACAGGTGGCTAACGCTGACCTGCCTTGTTGATGCTTTACGCCAGGTTTCCGGCTATTCCCTGAGCCTTGTGCTCACCGTCAGATGGCGGATGAACAACTGGACGAACGTTATTACATGCCAAAGTACTCATCTGAGCAAATGCGCAGAACACCGGAGTAATATATTGTTCGTATTCCTCATTATTATTAATTACCACGGCCAGCAAGGCGTCATACATCGCCCCGGGAAATCGCACAGTGGTGGTGAGAAAGCCTCTCTTTCGCCGGACTTCTTTTTTGGCGAAAAACGAACAATAAAATTCTGTAATAACAATATATTAAATACCAATTCAGCCGTAAATCATACCGACTACCACTGATATTAACGGCGATATTCTAACCGATTCCCATCCTTTTTATAAGCCTTAATAAGGATTAACTGAGTTAATTTTAAATTTTTTTCAACATTTAATATAAATTAACAAACCTCAGATTATTACCTGTCAAAAATAATAATAATGCGCTTGCGCACAGTTTTTTATTAAAATTACTTAACATCAAGATTACAAATCAACCGCTATTACATTAAGGATAGCGTTTTTTTGCGGCCATCCATTCTTCAGCCCCCCGTTTACCCGACAAACAAACCAGATAAATGATGGTAAAAAAGGCACTACCTCAACATAGACGACCGAAAAAATGCCATGAAAAGGCATAAACCACAGGAAAAATCAGCAAGCAGCAGATAAATCAATTACGCTTAAAATCCTGCGTTAGCAAAATCTTCTCCTGCAAAGCCTTCAAAACAGCGGGGAGGCGGAGTACATTGTTCCGTGCTGACTTCCACGGCAGGGAGTGGCGATAACAGCTAAAAGGTCAAGATTCATGTCCCCCATCGAAAAATCCAGCAAGTTAGAGAACGTCTGTTATGACATCCGCGGCCCGGTTCTGAAAGAAGCGAAACGTCTTGAAGAAGAAGGCAATAAAGTTCTGAAACTGAACATCGGCAACCCGGCGCCCTTCGGCTTCGAAGCCCCTGACGAGATCCTCGTCGACGTCATCCGCAATCTGCCTACCGCCCAGGGTTACTGCGATTCGAAAGGATTGTACTCGGCGCGTAAAGCCATCATGCAGCATTACCAGGCGCGGGGAATGCGCGATGTCACCGTGGAAGATATTTACATCGGCAACGGCGTGTCCGAACTGATTGTCCAGGCGATGCAGGCGCTGTTAAACAGCGGCGATGAGATGCTGGTTCCCGCCCCGGACTACCCGCTGTGGACGGCGGCGGTGTCCCTTTCCAGCGGTAAAGCAGTGCACTATCTGTGTGACGAATCCTCTGACTGGTTCCCGGATCTTGACGATATCCGCGCTAAAATTACGCCTCGCACCCGCGGGATCGTGATCATCAACCCCAACAACCCCACCGGCGCGGTCTATTCCAAAGAGCTGCTGCAGGAGATCGTGGAGATCGCCCGCCAGCACAACCTGATTATTTTCGCCGATGAGATCTACGACAAGATCCTCTACGACGAAGCCCAGCATCACTCCATTGCCGCTCTGGCGCCCGATCTGCTGACGGTGACCTTCAACGGACTGTCGAAAACTTACCGCGTCGCCGGCTTCCGTCAGGGCTGGATGGTGCTGAATGGCCCGAAAAAACATGCTAAAGGCTATATCGAAGGACTGGAAATGCTGGCGTCGATGCGTCTGTGCGCCAACGTGCCGGCCCAGCATGCTATCCAGACGGCGCTGGGCGGCTACCAGAGTATCAGCGAATTCATCATTCCCGGCGGGCGTCTGTATGAACAGCGCAACCGCGCCTGGGAGTTGATCAACGATATTCCGGGCGTCTCCTGCATGAAGCCAAAAGGCGCGCTGTACATGTTCCCGAAAATCGACGCCAAACGCTTCAATATTCACGATGACCAGAAAATGGTGCTCGATTTCCTGCTGCAGGAGAAAGTGCTGCTGGTGCAGGGTACTGCCTTTAACTGGCCGTGGCCGGATCACGTACGCATTGTGACCCTGCCTCGCGAAGACGACCTGGAGATGGCGATCTCCCGCTTCGGCCGCTTCCTCTCCGGCTACCATCAGCTGTAATCGTGCCGCCGCCGGCATTTGCATCCGGCGGCGATCCCTGCGCACAATGGAACCCGATGTTGTCACTGATTAAGGGTTCCTATGAGTCAGAGTCATTTCTTTGCCCACCTCTCCCGTCTGAAACTGATCAACCGCTGGCCGCTGATGCGCAACGTGCGCACTGAAAATGTCTCCGAGCACAGCCTGCAGGTGGCGATGGTCGCCCACGCGCTGGCGGCGATCAAAAACCGCAAATTCGGCGGCCAGGTCAACGCCGAGCGTATCGCCTTGTTAGCGATGTACCATGACGCCTCGGAAGTCTTAACTGGCGATCTCCCTACCCCGGTGAAATATTTCAATTCGCAGATTGCCCAGGAATATAAGGCGATTGAGAAAATCGCCCAGCAGAAGCTGGTGGATATGGTGCCTGACGAGCTGCGCGATATTTTCGAACCGCTGATTGACGAGCATCACTACAGTGAGGAAGAGCAGTCGATCGTCAAACAGGCTGACGCCCTCTGCGCCTACCTGAAATGCCTCGAAGAGCTGTCGGCGGGCAACAACGAATTTCTGCTGGCCAAAGGCCGTCTGGAAAAAACGCTGGCGTCGCGGCGCAGCGCGGAGATGGATTACTTTATGCAGGTGTTTGTCCCGAGCTTCCAGCTGTCGCTGGATGAAATCAGCCAGGATTCGCCGCTGTAATTTTTCAGGCCGGGCAGCGGTCGCCCCCTACCCGGCCTGCATACCTTAAAACGGGAAGAGCACCGGGATCAGCAGGACGCAGACCACCATTACCAGCACGGTAAAGGGCACGCCAATCTTTACAAAGTCGCTGAAGGAATACTTACCCGGGCCAAGCACCAGAGTGTTGACCGGCGAGGAGACCGGGGTCATAAACGCCGCCGAAGCCGCCATCGCCACCACCATGGCAAAGGGATAGGGCGACACGCCCATCGACTTCGCCGCCGCTAAGGCAATAGGCGCCATCAGCACTGCGGTGGCCGTGTTAGAGATAAACAGGCCTATCGCCGCGCACATCACAAACAGGCAGCCGAGCATCAGATAAGGCCCCTCGCCTCCGGCAACGTCCATCAGTCCCTTGACCACCAGATCCACCCCACCGGTTTTCTGCAAGGCCAGGGCAAACGGCATCATCCCGACAATCAGAATAATGCTCGGCCAGTGGATCGCCTTGTAGGCGCTTTCGGCGTTGATGCAGCGGAATTTGCCCATCAGCAGACAGGCGATGATCGCGGCGATGGGGTTGGGGATTTCATCCGTCAGCATCAGGGCCACCATCAGCACCAAACAGAAAATCGCGTGCGGAGCCTGGCTGTGGGCCGGCGAAGCGTCATCGACCTCAACCGGCATATTGAGCACCACGAAATCCCGACCGCGCTTCGCCAGCAGAGCAATTTGCCGCCAGTTGCCGACCACCAGCAGGATATCGCCGAGCTGCAGCGGCTCATCGACTACGGAACCATCCATCGCTTTGCCATCGCGCTTCATGCCGACGATATTGAGACCAAACCGGGTGCGGAAGGCTATCTCACGCACCGTTTTGCCTATCATCTCTGAATCCGGGATCAGCGCCACCTCCGCCATCCCCACATCCAGCGCCTGATCGGCAAAATACTCGCCGCGCAGCACCATCGGCTCGAGCATTTGCTCGCCGCAGAACTGGCGCAGGTCGACATCGGAGGCGGACATATCGATCAGCAGGACGTCGCGGGCGCGAAATTCCGATACCCCGTTGACGTTAACAATCACCCGACGGAACCGCCGCCAGCGCTCAACGCCGATAACGTTGGCACAGTAGCGCTCACGCAGCTTTAAATCATCCAGCCGCTGACCGATCATCGGCGAACCGGGTCGGATCGCCAGCCGGCGGGCGCGGCCGGTGAGGTGATATTCGCGAATCAAATCGCGGAAGGTGCTTCTTTTTCGTCCATCGCGCGCGGATTCGCCATTATCCGTCTTCAGCATAAAGCGCACCGCCAGCATATAGACGATGCCCAGGATCAGCACCACCAGGCCAATCGGCGTGACGCTGAAAAAACTGAAGCCGTGCAGCCCTTCGCGCAGCAGTTCGCTGTTGACCACCAGGTTGGGCGGCGTCGCCACCAGGGTCATCATCCCGCTGATAAGCCCGGCGAAGCTCAGCGGCATCATCAGCCGCGAGGGGGAGGTATTCATCCGCGCCGAGACGCTAAGGACCACCGGAATGAAAATGGCGACCACGCCGGTGGAGCTCATAAACGCGCCCAGCCCGGCGACGGTGAGCATCAGGTAGATCAGCATTTTGGTTTCGCTGTTGCCTGCTACGCTCACCAGCCAGGCGCCCATCTTGGTGGCTACCCCGGTACGCACGAGGCCGTCGCCGATAATAAACAGGGCGGCAATCAGGATCACGTTAGGATCGCTGAACCCGGAAAAAGCTTCGGTCAGCGTCAGCGTACCGCTGAGGACAAAGGCGACAATGACCATCAGGGCGATAGCATCCATGCGCACCTTGCCGGTAGCAAACAGCACAACCGCGATGGCCAGGAGGGATAAAACCCAAATCAATTCACCGTTCACAACGTTTCCTTGTCACAAGTGGGAGTCGACATAGTGGCATAAAAAAGCCCCGACGACGCGGGGCGAAATCATGGGTTTACGCTTTAAGACGCACATTCACCACGCCGTCGGCCTGGCGTTCAACCAGCAGATCTTCCAGGCTGCTCAGCACGAGGTCGGCTTCATCCAGACGGGGGGCATCGGCAGGCACCTTGACCGCGATGGTGCGACAGCCTGCCGTCAGCCCGGAGAGCAGCCCCGCCGGCGCATCTTCCACCACCGCGCACTCCCCGGCAGGCAGCCCCAGCCGCTCGGCGCCCAGCAGATAGGCGTCCGGCGCCGGCTTGCCGTGCTTCACTTGCTCAGCGGTGACAAACACCTCCGGCATCGGCAGGCCCGCCGCGCGGTGACGCGCGTGCGCAACCGGAATCGAGCCGGAGGTGACAATCGCCCACGGGATCCCAGCCTCATTGAGCGAATTCAGCAGGGCTAACGCCCCCGGCAGGGCAACGATGCCTTCGATATCAGTGGCTTCCATCTGCTCGAGATAACGGAATTCGGCCTGGATATCCTCCTCGCTGCGACCCGGCATAAAATGGCGAATGGAGGTAATGGCCTGCTTGCCGTGAATAAAACTGAGAATTTCATCATGGTCGATGGCGAAACGATCCCCCCACTTGCACCATGAACGCTCCACCACCGGTAAGGAATCCACCAGCGTCCCGTCTAAATCGAACAGGAAACCTTTACACTGCACGGGCACCTCCCTCAGGCATTGATGATTTGGTTAATTTCGTTACTGCTCAGATGATACTGGCGCGGGCAGGCGTGCCAGACGCTCAGCATCCGCTGATATTTCTCCCACATCGGGGTCTGCGAGTTAAAGCCATGGGTACCGGCGTCAAAGTGGCTGTAACGGCCTTCAACATTGACCATAAAGCGCACGTAGCCGAGAAAACGCGCTTCGGTGGCGGCATCAAAGCCGAGGAAGGTAACCCGACGCTCGTCGATACCCTCCGCGTCTTTCAGGTTGGTCCAGGAGACGTGTAGCGCGTGGTACATCTCCATGATGTCGATAACGGTACGGCAGGTTTCTTCCGTCAACTGGCCGAACTCGCGGTCCAGTTCACGCATCTGCAGCCCATACCCACGCTCAATGATGGTTTGCAGACGACGGTAGCGCTCCGCATTGTCCGGGTCGAGCATCGTCATCATTTTGTACTGATTGGATAAAATCAGACGCTGCGCATTGGTCATTTCCATGTTGTGACTCCTGTAGCACGGTAGGGCGTGAAATAAAGAAGGCGCATAAATCATGCGCCTTCTTTTATATGCGTTTTCCGTAGTGAATTACAAATCATCAAGGAAAGTTTTATCGAGTTGTTTGAAGGCGCGCTTAAGCGTGTCAGCCAGCGCCTGATAATCGGGCTTGCCTTCGACAGGCGCCAGCGCCTGCCCCGCCTCCTGCAGTTTGCCGCGTACTTCGTAGAACCAGTTAAGAATGGAAGGCGGCAGCGGCGTCACTGAACGTTTACCCAACCACCATAACCCCTGCATCGGCAGGCTCAATGCAAACAGCGCGGTGGCCACGGCGGGACCCAGCTGGCCGCCCAGCGCTATCTGCCAGCAGAGGGTGAAAATGGCGATCGGCGGCATGATGCGGATGGCGTAGCGGGTGGCACGAATGATGCGGTTTTCAATAAATACCGGCGCGAGGCGCTTGTCGAGAGGCCAGGTCTTGGCGTAGTGCTGCCCGCGGTTGAACAAGCTAAAGAAGCTAACGGGGCGTTTCTCAGGGGTCGACATGGCTTTACCTCAACTTTACATATAAAACTTAAAAAATTCGTGCAAAACACCAACTATGCATGACATCGTTCAAAAGATTTTGGCAAAGGATGCCGCAATCAGGTATCCTGTGCCCGCCTGAAAGGGCGGATAGACTCTTTTGCCAGGCTAGTCAAATTATCGCATATTCTGCCATTGGCTGAAAATTATGCAAAATGGCATAAAATCAAATGTACTTATCTCATCGTGCCTGAAAACAGAACAAGGCATGATGTTAATCATAAATGTCGAGGTCATCCTGCGCTACGCTAATGACACACTGACGTTTTTTTAGCCACGTATCATAAAAAGGTACTTCCATGTCGAGTAAGTTAGTACTGGTTCTGAACTGCGGTAGCTCCTCTCTGAAATTTGCTATCCTTGACGCCGTGAACGGCGACGAATACCTGTCCGGTTTAGCGGAATGCTTCCACCTGCCGGAAGCCCGTATCAAATGGAAAATTGACGGCGGCAAACAAGAAGCCGAATTAGGCGCGGGCGCCGCGCACAGCGAAGCACTGAACTTTATCGTTAACACTATTCTGGCACAAAAACCAGAACTGTCTGCTCAGCTGACCGCAATCGGCCACCGTATCGTCCACGGCGGCGAAAAATACACCAGCTCCGTAGTCATCGACGAGTCCGTGATTCAGGGCATTAAAGACGCCGCGTCCTTCGCCCCGCTGCACAACCCGGCACACCTGATCGGCATCGCTGAAGCGCTGAAATCCTTCCCGCACCTGAAAGACAAAAACGTGGCAGTATTCGATACGGCGTTCCACCAGACCATGCCGGAAGAATCCTATCTCTACGCCCTGCCGTACAGCCTGTACAAAGAGCACGGCGTTCGTCGTTACGGCGCGCACGGCACCAGCCACTTCTACGTGACTCAGGAAGCCGCTAAGATCCTGAACAAGCCGGTTGAAGAGCTGAACATCATCACCTGCCACCTCGGCAACGGTGGTTCGGTTTCCGCTATTCGTAACGGCAAATGCGTTGACACCTCCATGGGTCTGACCCCGCTGGAAGGCCTGGTGATGGGTACCCGCTCCGGCGATATCGATCCGGCCATCATCTTCCATCTGCACGACACCCTGGGCATGAGCGTTGACGCCATCAACAAAATGCTGACCAAAGAGTCCGGCCTGCTGGGCCTGACCGAAGTCACCAGCGACTGCCGCTACGTGGAAGACAACTACCAGGAAAAAGCCGACGCTAAACGCGCGATGGACGTCTACTGCCACCGCCTGGCGAAATACATCGGCTCCTACACTGCGCTGATGGATGGCCGTCTCGACGCCGTGATCTTCACCGGTGGCATCGGTGAAAACGCCGCGATGGTGCGTGAGCTGTCGCTGGGCAAACTGGGCGTACTGGGCTTTGAAGTTGACCATGAGCGTAACCTGGCTGCCCGCTTCGGCAAGTCTGGCTTCATCAACAAAGAAGGCACCCGTCCTGCCGTGGTTATCCCGACCAACGAAGAGCTGGTCATCGCGCAAGACGCCAGCCGTCTGACCGCATAATTCCACACCGCCAGCCCTGACCCGCAATACTTCGAGCTGCAGGAAGGCGGCGACACAGCAGATCCCCGGCACGTACAGCGCGTACGCGACCGGGGTGAGCAAGTAGAGCCAACGCACGTGCAACGTGGAGTATGACGGGTCGCTGGTGGTGCTGTTTTGTATCCCGCCTGATACTGGCGGTAACGAAAGAGGATATACCGTGTCCCGTACTATCATGTTAATTCCTACCGGTACCAGCGTAGGCCTGACCAGCGTCAGCCTCGGTGTGATCCGCGCTATGGAACGCAAAGGCGTTCGTCTGAGCGTCTTTAAACCTATCGCCCAGCCACGCTCCGGCGGCGATGCCCCGGACCAGACCACCACCATCGTTCGCGCCAGCTCCTCCACCACCACCGCTGCTGAACCGCTGAAGATGAACCACGTTGAGTCTCTGCTCTCCAGCAATCAGAAAGATGTGCTGATGGAAGAGATCATCGCCAACTACCACGCGAACACTCAGGACGCGGAAGTGGTACTGGTGGAAGGCCTGGTGCCGACCCGTAAGCATCAGTTCGCCCAGGCGCTGAACTTTGAAATCGCCAAAACCCTGAACGCGGAAATCGTCTTCGTGATGTCGCAGGGCACCGATACGCCAGAACAGCTGAACGAGCGTATTGAACTGACCCGCAATAGCTTTGGCGGCGCGAAAAACACCAGCATCACCGGCGTTATCATCAACAAACTGAATGCGCCGGTCGACGAGCAGGGCCGTACCCGTCCTGACCTGTCAGAAATCTTCGACGACTCATCCAAAGCGAAAGTCGTGAAGATCGACCCGGCTCAGCTGCAAAACGGCAGCGCGCTGCCGGTGCTGGGCGCCGTACCGTGGAGCTTCGATCTGATCGCCACCCGCGCGATCGACATGGCCCATCACCTGAATGCGACCATCATCAACGAAGGCGACATCAACACCCGCCGCGTCAAATCCGTGACCTTCTGCGCGCGCAGCATCCCGCACATGCTGGAGCACTTCCGCGCGGGCTCGCTGCTGGTGACCTCCGCAGATCGTCCTGACGTGCTGGTTGCCGCCTGCCTGGCAGCGATGAACGGCGTGGAAATCGGCGCCATCCTGCTGACCGGCGGCTATGAAATGGACGCGCGCATCAGCAAACTGTGCGAACGCGCCTTCGCCACCGGCCTGCCGGTATTCATGGTCAACACCAACACCTGGCAGACCTCCCTGAGCCTGCAGAGCTTCAACCTCGAAGTACCGGTTGACGATCACGAGCGCATTGAGAAAGTTCAGGAATACGTCGCCAACTACATCAACGCCGACTGGATCGAATCGCTGACCGCGACCTCCGAGCGCAGCCGTCGTCTCTCCCCGCCAGCCTTCCGCTACCAGCTGACCGAGCTGGCGCGTAAAGCCGGCAAACGCGTGGTTCTGCCGGAAGGCGACGAGCCGCGTACCGTGAAAGCCGCCGCTATCTGCGCCGAACGCGGGATCGCCACCTGTGTGCTGCTGGGTAACCCGGATGAGATCAACCGCGTTGCGGCAGCGCAGGGCGTTGAGCTGGGCGCCGGTATCGAAATCGTCGACCCGGAAGTGGTACGCGAAAGCTACGTGGCTCGCCTGGTCGAACTGCGTAAGAGCAAGGGCATGACCGAAGCGGTCGCCCGCGAGCAGCTGGAAGATAACGTGGTTCTCGGCACCCTGATGCTGGAACAAGACGAAGTCGACGGCCTGGTGTCCGGCGCGGTACACACCACCGCCAACACCATTCGTCCGCCGCTGCAGCTGATCAAAACCGCACCGGGCAGCTCGCTGGTCTCTTCGGTGTTCTTCATGCTGCTGCCGGAACAGGTTTACGTTTACGGCGACTGCGCGATCAACCCGGATCCGACCGCAGAGCAGCTGGCGGAAATCGCGATTCAGTCCGCTGACTCCGCGATTGCCTTCGGCATCGAACCGCGCGTGGCGATGCTCTCCTACTCCACCGGTACTTCCGGCGCGGGTAGCGATGTAGAAAAAGTCCGCGAAGCGACCCGCCTGGCGCAGGAAAAACGTCCTGACCTGATGATCGACGGTCCGCTGCAGTATGACGCCGCGGTGATGGCTGACGTCGCGAAATCCAAAGCGCCGAACTCGCCGGTAGCTGGCCGCGCGACCGTGTTCATCTTCCCGGATCTGAACACCGGTAACACCACTTATAAAGCGGTACAGCGCTCTGCCGACCTGATCTCCATCGGGCCGATGCTGCAGGGTATGCGCAAGCCGGTCAACGATCTGTCTCGTGGCGCGCTGGTAGACGATATCGTCTACACCATCGCACTGACCGCGATCCAGTCAGCTCAGCAGCAGAAGTAATCGCTCGCTGAGAGGAAAGCAAAAGGCAGCCAGATGGCTGCCTTTTTTTGTCAGGAGGCGAACAGCGTTTGCTGCCACGCGTTCGCGCGATTATTCGCGCTCGCTCTCTTCCGCGTCATCATACTCGTTACCGGCGTTGCGGGTCATCCACAGCGCCAGCGCTTTCAGGGAGTCGGGCGTGAACTCATCGCAGCGGGCGGTGATCTCTTCCGGCGTTAACCAGCACACCTCGCTTACCTCTTCTTCCTGCAGGGCAAACGGCCCGTGGGAAACGCAGCTGAACAGGCTTCCCCAGACGCGGCAGAATTTATCTTCGTAGTAGAACTGGCCGTGATCGGCGAACGGCACCCCGGCGATGCCTAACTCCTCTTCCGCCTCGCGGCGGGCCGACTCCAGCAATTGCTCATCAGCCTGCACGACGCCGCCGGCGGTGGCATCCAGCATGCCCGGATGAAAGTCTTTTGTCTCGGTGCGTCGCTGCACCAGAATTTTCCCCATTCCGTCGTGAACGACGATATAGGTCGCCCGGTGGCGCAGGCACTGCGCGCGCATCTGCTCGCGGCTGGACTGTGCTATCACCTCATTGTTTTCATTAACAATATCGACCCATTCTGTGCTTGCCAAATGATTCTGTTCCGCCATCAGGAAACCTTACTTTAAAAGCGCTCTTGCGGCGCGTCTTTATGATTGAGGGCTAAATTACGGGTAAATTGCGACCTCTGCAATAACCTGATTATCATTGAGTGCTAAAACCTGCAGACGCCCCTCATCCAGTAGCCCATAGCTGGCGGAATATCCCCCTTTCGGGATACTCACTGAGCCTGGATTAAACAGAGAGATCGCCCCGCGTTTTTCAGCAACCGGAATATGAGTATGGCCATACGCCAGGACATCGCCAGCGGCAAGTGGCGGCAAATTGTCCGGGCTATACAGATGACCGTGGGTCAGAAACAGGCGATAGCCTTCGCCAAGCACCTGCTGCCAGGGTGCGGTCATGGGAAAACGAAGCAGCATTTGATCCACTTCGCTGTCGCAGTTACCGCGGACGGCAATGATGCGCTCCGCCACGCTGTTCAGCCGCTCGGCCACCTCCGCCGGCGCATAGCCTTCCGGCAACGCGTTGCGCGGTCCGTGATTAAGCACATCGCCGAGGATGATCAGCCACCTGGCGCCACTTTGCGCGAAACGTTCAAGCACGCGTTCCGTGGCGGGCAGCGAACCATGAATATCGGAGGCAAACATCAGCTTCATAGGTTCCATCTCCACTGGTTACGATGCCTCTATGATAGCGGAAGCGCAGCGGGTTATCAGCCTCCGCGTTTGGCGGAAAGCGCCACGTAACGCTGGATTGAGGCCCGCTGCCACTGGAACGCCGCATAATCCGCCAGCGCCTCCGGCACCTCATCGCCATTGAGAACAAGACGATTGAGCATCAGCGCCAGGTCGGCGTCGGCTATAGACCATTCGCCGAATAAATTTTGCCCGCCGTGGGCCAGCAGCGTGGTCGCGGTGGCAAACAGTTTTTCCGCCGACCGCTTGCCTGCCTCGCTGAGCGCCGGCATTTTCACTCCGCCAAACACCACGGAGGTGGATCGCTCTTCACGAATGGGCACCAGATCGCTGCGCAGCCAGGCCTGGATCTGCCGGGCGCGGGCCCGCTTTTGCAGATCGTGTGGATAAAGGCGCTCCCACTCAGGCGGCGCGAAACGTTCATCCAGATATTCGGTAATCGCCGAAGACTCGCTCAGCGCGAAATCGTCAACCTCCAGCAGCGGTACGCGACGGGTGGCGGCATAGCCCGCCCAGCCGGCCTGCAGATGTTCGCCGCGGTTCAGGTCGATGGTTTTAAGGCTAAAAGGCAGGCTCTTTTCCTGCAGCGCGACATAGACAGACATCACGTACGGTGAGAAAAAATCGGCATCGGACCACAGGGTAATCACAGGCTGGCTCATAGCTTCCTCAGGGTTGGTAGACAGGGCAATAAACCAACATAGCCTGTCTTACAGGCGATGTCACTGCTCGCCCGCTGCGTGGCTGGCGACAGACCGACGCGCCGCTCGCGGATTTTCTCCCGGGTCGCGCAGCTTCACCTATACTCGATCAGTTTGCGACCCACGACGGCGGGAAATATTATGATCGATCTCTACTATGCGCCCACCCCAAACGGCCACAAAATCACCCTCTTTCTCGAAGAGGCGCAGCTGGCCTATCGGCTAATCCGGGTCGATATCGGTAAAGGGGAGCAGTTTCATCCGCAGTTTCTGGCGATTTCGCCGAATAACAAAATTCCGGCTATCGTCGACCACATGCCTGCCGACGGCGGCGCGCCGTTGAGCGTCTTTGAGTCCGGCGCCATTCTGCTCTATCTGGCGGAAAAAAGCGGCAAGCTGCTGAGCGGCGAGCTGCGGGCGCGCTATACCACCCTGCAGTGGCTGTTCTGGCAGGTCGGCGGCCTGGGACCGATGCTGGGGCAAAATCAGCATTTTTCCCACTCAGCGCCGCAAACCGTGCCCTACGCGATTGAGCGTTTTCAGGTGGAAACCCAGCGACTCTACGGGGTACTGAATCACCGCCTGGGATCCAGCCCGTGGCTGGGCGGGGACCACTACAGCATCGCCGACATCGCCGCCTGGCCCTGGGTGAACTGCCATGTCCGCCAGCGGATCGATCTGGCGAACTATCCGGCGGTGCATAACTGGTATGAGCGCATTAAGCAGCGGCCGGCGACGGTGGAAGCGATGCTAAAAATTCAGTCTTATTAACCCCCTGCTCGCCCGTCGCGCTTTGTTGTATGATTGCAGGACTTACACCACGGAGGAAGCCTGCAATGTCTCAACCAGACGCCATTATTCGTATTAAGAACCTGCGCCTGCGTACTTTTATTGGTATTAAAGAGGAAGAGATCGCCAACCGCCAGGACGTGGTGGTGAATGTGGCCATTCACTACCCTGCCGAAAAAGCGCGCGACAGCGAGGACATTAATGATGCGTTGAACTACCGCACCATTACCAAACGCATCATCAGCCATCTTGAGAATGGTCGTTTTTCACTGCTGGAAAAATTAACTCAGGATGTGCTGAATATCGCATGCGAACATCACTGGGTCACATATGCTGAAGTGGAGATCGATAAACTTCACGCGCTGCGCTATGCCGACTCGGTATCCATGACCATGAGCTGGCGGCGCTAACCATGTCAGGGAGGTGGTATGAAGATCCTGCTTACTGGTGGTACCGGCCTGATTGGCCGACATCTGATACCCAGATTGCTGGAGCTCGGGCATAGCGTCACGGTCTCCACCCGACATCCGGATACCGCCCGCGCCCGTCTCGATCCGCGCGTCACGCTGTGGCGCGATTTCGAGGGCCATCACCACCTCAATGACATCGATGCCGTCATCAATCTGGCGGGCGAGCCCATCGCCGATAAACGCTGGACCGCCGAACAGAAACAGCGCTTATGCTATAGTCGCTGGGATCTCACTCAGCGGTTGGTGGGCCTGATCCACGCCAGCGACACCCCTCCCTCCGTGCTGATCAGCGGGTCAGCCACCGGCTATTACGGCGACCTCGGCGAAGTGGTGGTGACCGAAGAAGAGCCGCCGCACAATGAGTTTACCCATAAGCTCTGCGCCCGCTGGGAGCAAATTGCCTGCGAAGCGCAAAGCGAGCGCACTCGCGTCTGTCTGCTGCGCACCGGCGTGGTACTGGCGCCGCGGGGCGGTATTCTCGGCAAAATGACCCCAGCCTTTAAGCTCGGCCTCGGCGGGCCTATCGGCAGCGGCAGACAGTACCTGGCCTGGATCCATATCGACGATATGGTTAACGGCATTCTGTGGCTGCTGGATAACGATCTGCGCGGCCCGTTCAATATGGTTTCGCCCTATCCCGTGCATAACGAGCAGTTCGCCCACGCGCTGGGTCATGCGCTCAGTCGACCGGCGATTTTCCGCGTCCCCGCCGCCGCCATCCGCCTGCTGATGGGCGAATCGGCCGTCCTGGTGCTCGGCGGTCAGCGCGCGCTGCCTAAGCGGCTGGAAGCCGCCGGCTTCGCCTTCCGCTGGTACGATCTCGACGAAGCGCTAAAGGATGTGCTGAGTTAATGGCTGACACGGGGGAGCATTGGCTCCCCTGATTCCATTCTGCTGGCTAATGCCCCACGCCAGGATGGTCTCAGCCTGGCGCTGCAGCGTCGCCCTATCCCGGACAACCCGCGCCCTGAAGCGCCTGAGTTCATCGCCAGCGGGCCGGTTCGCCGGTGTTAACAGGCGGAGTAAAGTGCTAAGGTAGGCCTTTCCTTCTTTGTATTGACTGCTTTATGACGACCATCACCACGCCTCGCCTTTCGCTTACCCGCTTTGTTACCGATGACTGGCCCTTTTTTCTGCGCCTGCGCCAGGATCCGCAGGTGATGCGTTTTATGGGCGAAATGTTAAGCGAGGAGGCGTTGCGCAGCGTGTTCGCCAGTCGCTGCGCCGATCCCGGCGTGTATGTTCTGCGTAATCAGCGCGGCGATGCGCTGGGCGATATTGGGCTTCGCGTCAGCCCTAAAAATCCGCACGAGGCCGACGTCGGCTATGCGCTGCTGCCCGAGGCTCAGGGAAAAGGGTATGCCAGCGAAGCGCTGCGGGCGATCTGCGATTATGGTTTCAGTACGCTGGGGGTGCGGGCTATCAATGCCTGGGTTTTGGCAGAGAATCGTGGCTCATCGCGCCTGCTGGAGAAGCAGGGCTTTGTACGCACGCAGGTGCTGGAGAAAGCCTATCATCTGAACGGCGTCGATTACGATGACTGGATCTACCGGCTGGAGCGTGGATCCCACCCGGCGCCCGCGGACGCCGGGTGAGCCGTTTATTTCAGCGAACCTTTCAGAAACTGCTGCAGGCGCGGGCTTTTCGGCGCGCCGAACAGCGCGTCCGGATGCCCTTCTTCTTCAATTTTTCCCTGATGCAGGAAAATGACATGCGAAGAGACGTGGCGGGCAAAGCCCATTTCGTGGGTCACCACCACCATGGTTTTCCCCTCTTCCGCCAGCTGCTGCATAATGCGTAACACTTCGCCCACCAGCTCCGGATCCAGCGCGGAGGTCGGCTCATCAAACAGCAGCACCTCCGGCTCCATCGCCAGCGCTCGGGCAATAGAGACACGCTGCTGCTGGCCGCCGGAAAGATGCACCGGGTATTTCGCCTGCTGACGTTCGTCTATCCCGACCTTGGCCAGGTATTTTACCGCCCGTTCGCGCGCTTCCTGTTTGCTTAAGCCCAGCACCTGAATCGGCGCCTCCATGACGTTCTCCAGCACCGTCATATGGCTCCACAGATTGAAATGCTGAAACACCATGGTCAACCGGGTGCGCAGCAGGCGCAGCTGGTTCTTGTCGGCTACCTTCAGCTGGCCATCTTTATCCCGTACCAGGCCAATATTCTGGCCGCTGACGACGATCGTGCCTTCGCTCGGTTTTTCAAGGAAGTTAATACAACGCAAAAAGGTACTTTTCCCGGAGCCCGATGAACCGATGATACTGATAACGTCCCCGGCTTTCGCCTGCAGCGAGACGCCCTTCAGCACCTCGTGTTCCCCATAGCGTTTATGCAGATCGATAACGTTTAATTTATTGTCGGACATGGCGTTCTCAATGCGTTGAAGAAGGTTTGATATGCTGCAACCAGCGCTTTTCCGCTTTGCGGAACAAGCTAATCAGCACATACGAGATAATTAAATAGAGCACCGCGGCGATACCGAAGGCGGTGAACGGCTGATAGGTGGCCGAGTTGATATCGCGGGCGATTTTCAGCAGATCCGGCACCGTGGCGGTAAACGCCAGCGCCGTTGAGTGCAGCATCAGGATCACTTCGTTACTGTAGGCCGGCAGCGCAATCCGCAGCGCGGAAGGCAGGATGATGCAGCGGTACAGTTTGACCGAAGAGAAGCCGTAGGCCCGCGCCGCTTCAATTTCGCCCGCCGGTACCGAGCGGATCGCGCCGGCGAAAATTTCGGTGGTATAGGCGCAGGTGTTCAGGGTCAGCGCCAGCACCGTACAGTTTAACCCGCTGCGGAAAAAGGCGTTCAGCAGTTCAGTGCCTTTGACGATTTCCAGGGTGTACATGCCGGAGTAAAAGACCAATAGCTGCACGTACAGCGGCGTGCCGCGAAATATGTAAGTAAACAGCCAGATGGGAAACTGGATGAACTTATTGCTCGAAACGCGGCCGATTGCCAGAAAGACCGCCAGGATGCCCCCCATGACCACCGAAGAGATCAGCAACCATAAGGTAATCGCCACGCCGGTAAAGCGATACCCGTCGGTCCACAGCAGTGATTTCCAGTACTCCTGAATAATTTCAATCACAGGTCAGCCCTCTTCACGCCAACGGTATAGCGGCGTTCGAGCAGCAGCAGTACGCCATTAGACAGGGTGGTAAACACCAGATAAATCAGACCGCAGACGATGGCGAAGTAGAACGGCTGCCAGGTGCTTTTGCCCGCCAGCTGCGTGGCTTTGACCACATCCTCCAGCCCCAGCAGCGAGACCAGCGCCGTCGCCTTGAGGATAACCTGCCAGTTGTTGCCGATCCCCGGCAACGCGTAGCGCATCATCGCCGGGAACAGGATGCGCCGGAACGTCTGCCCGCCGCTGAAGCCAAAGGCGGTGGCCGCTTCGATATGCCCCTTCGGCACCGCCAGGTAGGCGCCGCGGAAGGTTTCCGTAAAATAGGCGCCATAGATAAAGCCAAGGGTAATTATCCCGGCGATCATCGGGTCAATATCAAACTGCGACATGCCCAACGCGTCGGTGACGCTGTTGAGCGCAATTTGCAGGCCGTAGAAAATCAACAGCATCAGCACCAGGTCGGGGACGCCGCGGATCAGTGTGGTATAGCCTTCAAACACCAGCGCCAGAGGACGGTTGCTCGATAGCTTTGCGCCCGCGCCCGCCAGCCCGATCAGGACGGCGAGAACGACCGAGCTGAGCGCAAGCTCCAGGGTGACGAGCGCACCCTGCAAAATAACCTGTGAAAACCCATACAGCATGCTGCCTACCCTGTCTGTCATCCACCACTGCGCGTGAATCGGACGCGCAGTGGTGAGGCGTGAGAATTATTCGCCGTATACGTTAAAATCGAAATATTTTTTCGCCAGCTTGTCGTAGGTGCCGTCCTTACGCATCTCTGCAAACGCCTTATTCAGCGCTTCACGCAGTTCGTTGTCTTCCTTACGCAGCCCCATACCGGTGCCAACGCCGAACAGCTTTTCGTCTTTAATCGACGGACCGCCAAACTGGTAATCTTTACCGATAGGCTGTTTCAGGAATCCTTCGCTGGCCGCGACCTCATCCTGGAAAGCGGCATCAATACGGCCGGCGGTCAGGTCGGAATAGATATTGTCCTGTCCCTGATAAGAGACAATCTCGATACCTTTCGGCGCCCAGTGCTCATTACCATAAGTTTCCTGCGTCGTGCCCTGCAGCACGCCCACGCGCTTCCCCTTCAGGGTGGCGAGGTCCGGCGTCACGGGGCTGCCCTTTTTCACCACCAGACGCGAATCAGCCGCATACAGTTTGTCGGTGAAAGCGATTTCCTGTTGACGCTTTTCGGTAATCGACAGCGAAGACATAATCGCGTCGATTTTCTTCGCTTTTAAAGAGGGGATCAGCGCATCCAGCGGGTTTTCCACAAAGGTACATTGGGTATTAATACGCTTACACAGCTCTTTTGCCAGATCGATATCAAAACCCACCAATTCCCCCTGCGCATTCTTCGATTCGAAGGGAGCATAAGTCGGATCGGTACCGATACGAATTTTTTGCGGAATAGCGGCAAAGACCGTGGAAACGCTGGAAAGGGCCAGCGCTAAAGAGAGAGACAACGCCAGTTTTTTCATAACTATCCTCGACAGACTGTCATTCTAACGGGTTTATTAGAACTATTAACACCAGTTATCGTGCCATTATTCGCCCCTTGAGGGCAAAGATTTATGCACCAGAAAGGCCATTTTTTTGCATCACAAACGCTTAACTATGCATTTTTTAGCCACAAAAGCGGCCGCCTTTGCACTAAAATGATCCACAGCGTCTGGCGATGCACCTTTTCGGGGCTTTTACACGAGCATGGCGGCAGGCCCACCCGATAGCGCGGGCCTGCGGCAGTCTTAGTCGCCGTAGACGTTAAAATCGAAGTATTTCTTCGCCATTTTGTCGTAGGTGCCGTCTTTGCGCATCTCGCCCAGCGCTTTATCAAACGCGGCTTTCAGCTCGACGTCGTCCTTACGCAGGCCGATACCGGTGCCGTCGCCAAAGTACTTTTTGTCTTTAACCGACGGACCGGCGAAGGCGAAATCTTTCCCGGCGGGCTGTTTGAGGAAGCCTTCGCTGGCGGCGACTTCATCCTGCAGCGCCGCATCCAGACGACCCGCGGAGAGGTCGGAATAGATCAGGTCCTGGTTTTGATAGGCCACCACGTCAACGCCCTGGCTGCGCCAGCGATCGTTAGCATAGGCTTCCTGCGTGGAGCCCTGCAGCACGCCGACGTGTTTACCTTTCAGCGCCTCCAGCGTCGGCTGGATCGGCGAGCCTTTGGCCGCGATCAGACGGGAGTCGGCGGCATAAAGCTTGTCAGAGAAGGCGATCTCTTGCTGGCGCTTCTCGGTGATGGAGAGCGAGGAGATGATGGCGTCAATTTTCTTCGCCTTGAGGGAGGGGATCAGGGAGTCAAAATCACTGCCGACCCAGGTACATTTCACCTTAATACGGGAGCACAGTTCATTGCCTAAATCGATATCAAAGCCAACAAAGTCCCCTTTCGCGTCTTTCGACGAAAACGGCGCATAGGTCGCGTCAGTGCCAATGCGAATGCTCTGCGGCAGAGCAGCGAACACGCTGGCCGTGCTGCTCATTCCCACGAGTAAAGAGAGAGCCAGAATCGTCTTCTTCATACAGTACCCTTAAGTGTCGTGATGTGGTGCGTTGCTTGTTATGGTGATTGCCGAGCAATCCTGCAGTTTTTGTGCCATCTTCCCGGTGCGTGCCGGGAACAGGGTTAAATTTGTTAAAATAAAGTTGCAGGATTGTCTTAAAAGGGAAGATACCAGCATTACTGGCGAAACCGCAGCGCCTGAGCGCAAAAAGACGAAATAAATGTCGAGGATTTGATCGGGGCGACAAATTTGCACCACCGCAGCGCAAGCGTACATTTCACGCACCTATTTGGTGCAATCCTGGGCCCCTTGCCAGCGAGTAAACAAGTCTTGTTCCAGGCTAATGTCGAACTGATCGAGCACCCGGTTGACGGTCTGGTTGATAACATCATCCAGGCTTTGCGGCCGATGGTAGAAGGCCGGCACCGGCGGCATAATCACTGCCCCCAGCTCCGCGGCCTGCACCAGCAGGCGCAGATGGCCAAGATGGAACGGGGTCTCCCGCACGCAGAGCACAAGCGGACGACGCTCCTTCAGCACCACATCCGCCGCCCGCGTCAGCAGACCATCCGTGTAGCTATGGACAATACCCGAGAGCGTTTTCATTGAGCAGGGTAAAATCACCATCCCGGCGGTTTTAAACGAGCCGGAGGAGATGCTGGCGGCGATGTCGCGGGCATCATGCACCACATCAGCCAGCGCCTGTACTTCACGCACGGTAAAGTCGGTCTCCATCGCCAGCGTCTGGCGCGCCGCCTGGCTGAGGATCAAATGGGTTTCAATATCCGGCACATCCCGTAGCACCTGCAGCATCCGCACGCCATAGATGGCGCCGCTGGCGCCGGAAATGCCAATAATCAGTCGTTTCACGTTCAGTTACCCCTTGCGCGTCGTGCCGCAGACTTTGCCGGATTATAGCCGTTGGCGCAACCATTGACGCACGGTTGCCGGGCGAAAAAAAGGCCCGCCGTCCATCAGAAACGGCGGGCCCGCGACGCGCGAACGGCTTAACCCTCGTTGTGCATCTCGAGGTTTTCGACTTCGTTCTGCAGCTGGACCGCTTTGGCATCATCGTTACGCAGGGAATCGAGGTAATCGAGGTACTGCTGGTCGACATCCCGGGTGACGTATACGCCGTTGAACACTGAGCATTCAAACTGCTGAATATCCGGATTTTCCGCGCGCACCGCTTCGATCAGATCGTTGAGATCCTGGAAAATCAGGCCATCGGCGCCGATGATCTGGCGGATCTCATCCACTTCGCGGCCATGGGCGATGAGTTCGTTGGCGGTCGGCATATCGATACCGTACACGTTCGGGAAACGAATTTCCGGCGCGGCTGAGGCGAGATACACTTTTTTCGCCCCTGCTTCGCGCGCCATCTCGATGATCTGCTCCGAGGTGGTGCCGCGGACAATGGAATCGTCCACCAGCAGCACGTTCTTATCGCGGAACTCCGCACGGTTGGCGTTGAGCTTGCGGCGCACAGACTTACGACGCAGCTGCTGACCCGGCATGATAAATGTGCGGCCGACATAGCGGTTCTTCACGAAGCCCTGACGATAAGGCTTGTCAAGGATGCGGGCGATCTCCAGCGCGATATCGCAGGAGGTCTCCGGAATCGGGATAACGACGTCAATATCCAGATCTTCCCACTCGCGGGCAATCTTTTCGCCAAGCTTGGTCCCCATATTGACGCGGGCGCTGTAGACGGAAATTTTGTCGATAAACGAGTCCGGACGGGCAAAATAGACATACTCGAACAGGCACGGGTTGCTGACCGGGTTATCGGCGCACTGACGGGTAAACAGCTGGCCCTTCTCGGTAATATAAACCGCTTCGCCCGGCGCCACATCGCGCAGGAATTCAAAGCCAAGGGTGTCAAGCGCCACGCTTTCCGAGGCCACCATATACTCGGTGCGGCCATCGCCTACGTCACGTTTGCCCAGCACCAGCGGACGAATGCCGTTCGGGTCGCGGAAGGCCACCATGCCATGACCGATGATCATCGCCACGCAAGCGTACGCGCCGCGGATCAGGCGGTTGGTCGCCGCAATCGCGGCAAAGATGTTGTCCGCTTCCAGTGGGTAGTGACGGAAGTTATCCAGCTCACTGGCGAAAATATTGAGGAGGATTTCGGAATCTGAGGTGGTATTGATATGGCGGCGTTTTTCTTCAAACAGCTTTTTACGCAGCTCATGGGCGTTGGTCAGGTTGCCGTTATGCGCCAACGTGATGCCATACGGCGAGTTGACGTAAAACGGCTGCGCTTCGGAGGCGCTGGAGCTGCCCGCCGTGGGGTAACGCACGTGGCCAATCCCCATATTGCCCTGCATACGCTGCATATGGCGGGCTTCGAATACGTCGCTTACCAGCCCGTTAGCCTTACGCAACCGGAAGCAGTTGTTGGCATCAATGGTGATGATGCCAGCGGCATCCTGTCCACGGTGCTGGAGCACCGTTAGCGCATCATAAATCGACTGGTTAACCGGCATAACACCGGCGATACCGACAATACCGCACATACGTCTTTTCCTCGTTCAGCAACGACCCAAAGTCTATACTTTAGGCAAGAAACTTGACGAGCTTTGCAGGTATTCAAAAAACCATCTGATGACGGGGGTAAAATAGGGAATAAACTGCGACTGCTGCCAGTCATCGCTCTTCGCCATCCCGGTAAAGGTGTCAAGGAAGAACAGGATAGCGGCGATGATCAGCACCCCACGTAGCGCGCCGAAGCAGATCCCCAATACCCTGTCGGTACCTGACAAACCGGTTTTCTCCACCAGTTGGCCTATCACATAGTTCACGATAGCGCCAACGATGAGCGTCACGATAAACAGCGCCGCAATAGCAATCCCATTTCGAACCCGTTCATCCTCAAAGCCCGTAAACCAGACAGACAGGTCAGCGTAGTAGTGGCTGGCGACATAAAACGCGCAACCCCACGTGACTAACGATAAAGCTTCGCGAACGAAGCCGCGGATCAGGCTGACCAGGCAAGAAAGACCCAGCACCGCCATAATGGCGTAATCAATCCAGACCATATACGTCCCACGATTTTACGCCCTGTCGTCCAGTTCGGGGCGCATTCTAACAGAAAAAGAAAACGTTTGCGTAGGGATTTCCTTGCCCTACAGAAATAAAAATGGCGCTGAAAAAACATTCAACGCCAGACTGCCTTTCGCCTCTTCAGGGCGGCTGAGACAGGGTTTGCGGGGCGTTTAGCCCCGCCGCGTTCTCTCCGCATGGCGGAAAAAAACCATCAGTTCGGGGTGAAGCCCATCACCACCCCGCTGAGCCCGGAGATCTGTTGCAGATCGCCCAACTGGCCCTTCAGCTTGTCTTTTGACGCATCCGGGCCGACGAGGATACGGGTAATTTTACCCTGTACCGGCGTCGAAGGCGACGTATAGACTTTGAAGCCCGATGCCCGTAGCTTACCGACGATCTCGTTCACCTTATCGGCGTTCTTCAACGCGCCCAACTGGACCACATAGGCCTTGCCGGTCGGCGCCGGCAGGGCCGCCTGCTGCTGCGGTGGTTGCTGCTGCTGAGGCTTAGCCGGCGGAGGGGTAGGCGTCGCAGCCTGCTGTTGCGGCTTCGGCTGCGGCTTCGGCTGGGGTTTAGGCTGCGGTTTCGCGGCAACCACCGGCTCCTGAACGTCATCGAAGCTGTTGCTGTTCACCGAGATACGCGACGGATCTAACGATGGCGCAGCGGCATCGCCAGCCCGCACCTCCTCCGCCGCCCCTTCCGGCGGCTGCGAAGGCAGCGCCTGAGTCGCCGCCGGCAGCATATCCGGTTCATCGCGATCGCCGGGTTTCGGCACCAGCGGGATCGCGGCAAACTCATCCTGATAATGCTTTTTCTGCCCGTCCAGCAGCCCTGGCAGGATAATCACCCCCAGCGCCACCAGCACGATTGTCCCGACTAAACGGTTCTGAAACTTACTCGCCACCGATTCTCCCCGCGTCAATCTCTTCCATTACCTGCGCTACCGTGTGAAATGAACCACACACCAGCACTGTATCTTCCGCTTTAGCGTCAGCCATGGCCGCGCGCCATGCCTGCGCCACGCTGCTATAGACTGTGCCGCCACGCAAATGTTCCACCAGTTGCTCCGCCGTCGCCCCGCGCGGACCCTCCAGCGGCGCGCAGTACCAGACGTCAACTTCCGGCGTCAGATTGGCCAGCGTACCGGCGATGTCCTTATCATGCAGCATACCAATAACCGCCAGCACGCGTCCCGTTTTCGCTAACGTTTTGAGACGCCCGGCGAGATAAGCCGCCGCGTGCGGGTTATGCGCCACATCGAGGATCACCCGCGGGGCGTCGCTGATTATCTGAAAGCGTCCCGGCAGCATCGCGTCGCGGATCCCCGCGCGCAGGATAGCGTCATCCACGGCAAGGCCGCTGGCGCGCAGCGCCGCCACGGCCGTGGCGGCATTCGGCAACGGCACCTGAGGCAGAGGCAGGCGGCTTAACGCCCCGCCCGCGTCGCGGAAGGACCATGTCTCGCCTTCCACCTCATAGCGCCAGTCGACGCCGCGGCGCTGGAGCAGCGCGCCCTTCTCGCGCGCCACTTCAGCAATGGTGTGCGGCATATCCGGCTCCCCTACCACCGCCGGTTTACCGGCACGGAAGATACCGGCTTTCTCCCGGCCGATACTGTCGCGATCCGGTCCCAGCCAGTCGGTATGATCGAGGGCGATGCTGGTGACCACGGCGACGTCGGCATCCACGATATTGGTGGCGTCGAGACGGCCGCCGAGGCCCACCTCCAGGATCACCACATCCAGCTGCGCCTGCTTAAACAACCATAGCGCAGAGAGCGTGCCGTACTCAAAATAGGTCAGCGAGATGTCGCCCCGCGCCGCTTCAATCTCCGCAAACGAGGCCGTATGCGCTGCCTCCGGCAGTTCCGCTCCCTGAATGCGCACGCGTTCGGTGTAGCGCACCAGATGCGGAGAGCTGTAGACCCCCACTTTATAGCCGGCCGCCATCAGGACCGTTTCCAGCGTGCGGCAGGTGGTGCCTTTGCCATTGGTGCCCGCGACCGTAAAGACGAACGGCGCCGGTTTGACGATATCCATCTGCCGCGCGACCTCGCTGACGCGCGCCAGCCCCAGGTCGATGGTTTTACTGTGCAGATGTTCCAGATAAGAAAGCCACGTAGCCAGGGGCGACGTGGCCTGAGGAATAGGATCTTTTTCCATGATGCCCGCAAGAATTGACGGTTAACGCGTTTGAATAAAAAAGGGCAGCGCCGCCAGGCCCTGCCCTCTGCTTTATCAGGCCTCGGGTTCCTGATCCGGTGCCGGCGGCACCACCACGCCTTCATGAGGCGTTTCCGAAGCGGCAACCGGCGCCGGCAGGTTCATCAGCTTCGCCAGAATGCTGGCCAGCTTGAGACGCATTTCCGGACGGCGAACGATCATATCGATCGCCCCTTTTTCAATCAGGAACTCACTGCGCTGGAATCCCGGCGGCAGCTTCTCACGTACGGTCTGCTCAATGACGCGAGGACCGGCAAAGCCGATCAGCGCTTTCGGCTCGGCAATGTTCAGGTCGCCCAGCATCGCAAAGCTCGCCGATACGCCGCCCATGGTCGGGTCGGTCAGCACAGAGATGTACGGTAATCCGCGCTCCTGCATTTTTGCCAGCGCCGCGGAGGTTTTCGCCATCTGCATCAGCGACATCAGCGCTTCCTGCATACGGGCGCCACCGGAGGCGGAGAAGCAGATCAGCGGGCAGTTATCTTCCAGCGCCTGCTCCACCGCGCGCACAAAGCGTGCGCCAACGACGGAACCCATCGATCCTCCCATAAAGGAGAATTCAAAGGCCGCGGCCACCACCGGCATCGCGTAGAGCGTACCTTTCATCACCACCAGCGCGTCTTTTTCGCCCGTCTCTTTTTGAGCGGACGCCAGGCGGTCTTTGTATTTTTTTGAATCGCGGAACTTCAGCACATCTTTTGGCTCAAGTTCGCTACCCAGTTCCACCAGGGAACCTTCATCCAACAGGCTATGCAGGCGATTACGCGCCGACATGCGCATATGGTGATCGCACTTAGGACAAACCTCCAGGTTGCGCTCCAGCTCGGCGCGGTAGAGTACCTGACCGCAGCTGTCGCACTTGGTCCATACACCCTCAGGAATGCTCGCCTTGCGGGTGGGAGTGATGTTGCTTTTAATTCGTTCAATCCAGCTCATTGATAACCTTTCTGCCTGAACCTGGTCGATGCCAGTTTTGTCGTAAGGGGCGCATAATGCCATTTTTGCCTCTTACAGACCATGAATGTTGCACATTAAATCATATCATCCCGGAACATGGGATAAAAAAGTGGTCAAACCGCTGCGCGTGACGCTCGTGCACCGTCACGCGCAACGCAGGCTAAACTACTTCGCCTGCTTCGCCGCCGCCCGCTTATGGCGAATAATCTCAATCACGCCCGGCAGGACGGAAAGCACGATGATCGCCACAATCAGCAGCTTCAGGTTCTCCTGCACCACCGGCAGATCGCCAAACAGATAGCCGGCGTAGGTGAACAGCAGCACCCACAGCAGCGCCCCGACGACGTTATAGGCCGCAAAATGACGATAGGACATATGCCCCATTCCCGCCACAAACGGCGCGAAGGTTCGGACTATCGGCACAAAGCGCGCCAGGATAATGGTTTTTCCGCCGTGACGTTCGTAGAAGCTATGGGTTTTATCCAGATAGCTGCGACGGAAAATCTTCGAGTTCGGGTTGCTGAACAGCTTTTCGCCGAACAGCCGGCCAATGGTGTAGTTGACCGCATCGCCGACGATAGCCGCGATGACCATCAGCAATACCATCAGGTGGACATTCAGATCGTTGGTGGGCAGGGCCGAGAGCGCGCCCGCGACGAACAGCAGGGAATCCCCCGGCAGGAACGGCGTTACCACCAGCCCGGTTTCGCAGAACAGAATCAAAAACAGAATGGCATAAACCCAGACGCCATACTGGGCGACCAGCTCGGCCAGGTGCACATCAATATGCAGGATGAAATCAATTAAAAAGTGAATCAAGTCCATGTTTGTCTTTACCCTTAATGACCCTATTAGTCCGCCAGAAACAGCGGGCCCATTGGCAGCACCGGTAAATCATAATGGGCCGGGTAATCCACCGACACCAGATACAACCCTTCCGCTTTTGCCGTTGCCGCAGCGAGCGTCCTGTCTTTTGCTGCCAGCAGTTCTGCCATCCAGCTCTCCGGCTGGTTTCCGGCCCCGATTTCCATCAGGCTGCCCACAATATTCCTGACCATATGATGTACAAAGGCATTCGCTTTGATATCCACCACCACATAAGCGCCGTAGCGGGTAACGTTAATGTGCATTACGTTGCGCCACGGGGTACGCGACTGGCACTGCACCGCGCGAAACGAGGTAAAGTCATTCTCCCCCAGCAGACACTGTGCGGCACGCTGCATGCGCGCGGCGTCGAGCGGCTGGTGAAAATGCGTGACGCCCTGACTTAATACCGCCGGACGCAGGCGATGATTATAGATGACGTAACGATAGCGGCGCGCCGTGGCGCTGAACCGGGCGTGAAAATCCGCCGGGACATGTTTGACCCAACGCACCGCGATGTCACCAGGTAAATTCGCATTTACCCCCAGCGTCCAGGCGGCATCTTTACGCTGCGCCCGGGTTTCGAAATGCACCACCTGGCCGGTGCCATGGACACCGGCGTCGGTGCGGCCAGCGCAAAAGACGGTAATGGGTTCGTTCGCCACCTGCGAGAGCGCCTTTTCCAGCTTCTCCTGCACGCTGCGTACTTCGTTTTGCCGCTGCCAGCCGTAATATTTGCTACCGTCGTACTCGATGCCCAGCGCGATTTTACAGACCGGCTGTTGCTCCATCTCAGACATCAGTACAGGTACTCCTCAATCAGCTTCTCGGCGATCTTCACCGCCATCAGCGCGCCGCCGAAGCGGACGTTATCCGCCACCGACCAGAACTGGACCTGCTCCGGCATGCCGTAATCATTATGCACGCAGCCGATGGAGAGACGGGCGTTGCCGGAGGCGTCGCCAACCTGAGTGGGGAATTCGCCCTCTTCAGAAAGTTCGATCTCCTCGCCGCGGGTAAAGGCGTCACGCGCCTCTTCCGCCGCCAGCGGACGCATCGCTTCAAAGTTCACCATCTGCGCATGGCCGTAGAAGACCGGCGACTGGACGACGCTGGCGGAGATCATCAGCCCGTCATCCTGAAGAATTTTGCGCGCTTCATCGACGATACGGCGCTCTTCTCGCACGCTACCTTCACGATCCGGCAGCAGCGGCAGCATGTTGAAGGCCAGCTGGCGGCCAAAGAAATCGTCTTCATCGATGGGGATGCCGTTCAGCAGCTTGGCGCTCTGCCCTGCCAGCGCATCCACCGCTTTTTTCCCCTGCCCTGAGGCGGAGAGCAGGTTAGTGACGCTAATGCGCGACAGTCCACCCTGATCGATAAGCGGCTTCAGCGCCGTCAGCAGCTGGCTGGTCAGACTATTGGGCACCGCAATCAGATTGCGGTTGCGGTAATCGCCTAACACGAACGGGTTCACGTCCGGCACCACCAGCGGTACGTCCGGCTCCAGCGCAAACAGGCCGCTGAGATCGATAACCAGACATCCGGCGTTTGTCGCATCTTCGACATACGCTGCGCTGGCTTCGACGCCTGCGGCAAAGAAAGCCAGCTGGGCCTGGGTCCAGTCAAACTCGGCGGCGTCCTTGACGATCACCGACTTGCCACCAAAACGCAGATGTTCGCCCGCGCTTTCATTGCGCGCCAGAGCAAAAATCTCCCCCACCGGGAACTGGCGTTCAGCGAGAGTTTCGAGCAGGGCTTCGCCTACGGCGCCCGTTGCGCCCAGTACGGCAATATTCCAGCCTTCAGACATGGTGGTTTACTCCAGAAATAAAGCGGCCCTGCCGGAGTATCCGGCAGGGGCATTAAGAAGACATTAACGAACAGGATGATGCACGGCGTTAAAACCGAGCTGGCGCAACAGCGTCGCCGCCTGCTCATCGCTGCACTGCACGTACAGCGAAGACCATTCGCGACGTTCCTGATAATTTTTACGCAGCTTGTCGAATTCACCGGCGACGCCCGCCACCTTCCGCAGCGGCGCATCATCGCGGCGCACATCATACACCAAATGAACCAGTCTTTTCAGCGTCGGCTGATCGAGCGGGCCATGCAGGGTGATGCGGCCAAACTCCGGGGCCGGCAGCAGGGTGTCCAGCGCCACCTGCTGCGGATGACCGATAAAGGCGCTATAGGCTTCGAATACCTGCGTCGTCCCGCGCGCCTTCCCTTCAAGGGTGTAGCCGGCGATATGCGCCGTGCCGATATCCACCCGCTTGAGAAGCGCTATGTTGAGATCCGGCTCCGGCTCCCAAACGTCCAGCACCACGCTCAGGGACTGACCGGCTTCCAGGCGTTTCAGCAACGCGGCGTTATCCACCACCGGCCCGCGGCAGGCGTTGATCAAAATCGTTCCGGGCTTCAGGCGGCTAATCAGCGCCTCATCCGCCAGATGCAACGTTTTATATTGTCCTTCTTTATACAGCGGGGTATGGAAGGTGAGGACATCGGCCTGCTGGACCAGATCGTCAAGGGAGCGGAAGTCGCCTTCGTCGCCGCGGTCAGCGCGCGGCGGATCGCAGAGCAGAGTTTTGATGCCCAGCGCCTCCAGACGCTTTTGCAGCCGCCCGCCGACGTTACCGACGCCGACAATCCCGACGGTGCGATCGCGCAGTGCGAAGCCGTCACGTTCGGCCAGCATCAGCAGCGATGAAAAGACATACTCCACCACCGCAATGGCGTTACAGCCTGGCGCCGCGGAGAAACCAATCCCCGCCTGCTGCAGCCACGCCTGATCGACATGATCGGTGCCTGCGGTCGCGGTGCCGACGAACCTGATGGCCTTGCCGGCAAGCAATGCTTCATTGACCCGGGTGACCGAGCGCACCATTAAGGCATCCGCATCGGTCAGGGCATCGGCCGGGACCGGGCGGCCCGGGATCGCCTGCACGTCGCCTAAACGGCTAAAAAGCTCACGGGCATAGGGCATATTTTCATCAACGAGGATTTTCACAGTTCAGTACCTGTCTGAGAACGAGAGTTAACCGGGGAAGTGTGCCATAATCTGGCCGCCAGGCATACTCATCACCTGGTTCCAGCACCGCGATATCGAAAGGATGAATCATGACGCACCCCCTTGCAGATATGCCAGACCGTCCTCCAGGGCGAGGCCCATCAGGCACTGCCGCCACCGGCGAACCTTCGCTTTCCATGCAGCAACGCACCGTCCTGGAGCGACTGATCACGCGCCTGGTGGCGCTGACCTCGCAGCAGAATGCGGAAGTGTGGGCCTGCGTCAAACATGACCTCGGACTGAAAGGCGACACGCCCCTGCTGGCCCGCCATTTCAGCGCCGCCGAGGCCAGTCTCAACCAGCGTCTGACCGCCGCGCAGGACAATCATCATCATCGCCAGACCCTGGCGCAGCTCAGCGATCTGCTCGGCCAGGGCAATAACCGCCAGGCGGTGAGCGATTATATTCGTCAGCATTATGGGCAAACGGCGCTGCATGCCCTCAGCCAGTCGCAACTGGAGAACATTCTGCATCTGCTGCAGCGTGGTCAGCTGTCGATCCCGCAGCCGCAGCAGCGCCCGCCGACCCTTCGTCCACTGCTGCCGGCCGAGCACAACACGCTCAATCAGCTGGTGACTAAGCTGGCGGCCGCCACCGGCGAACCAAGCAAACTGATTTGGCAGTCCATGCTGGAACTTTGCGGCGTCAAGTCCGGGGAGCTGATCCCGGCGACGCACTTCACGCCGCTTTCGTACTGGCTGCAGGCGCGGCAGACGCTCAGCGCGCAAAGCGCGCCCACGCTTACCTCGCTGCAGGGGGCGCTCAAGCAGCCGCTGGAGGCCGCGGAGTGGCAGAAGATTGTCGACTTTGCCCGTCGCAACTGGCAGGTGACGCCGCAGACCACGCTGAGCCCGGCGCAGATCCTGGCGCTGCTGAATAAGGTGTTTGTGCTGCGGGTAGCCCGCGCCCAGGAGACGCTGGCGATCCCGCAGGAGGAGCCCGCGACCCGGCGGACATGGGCCGCTAAGCCTTGGCAGCTGGCGCTGGGCGCGGTTGTCCTGCTCCTGGTGCTGTGGCTCCTGCTGTAGCCCAGCAGGCACTGGCGGCGTTCACGGCACCCTTTGATGCCAAACGCCGCAGTGTTTACTACGGCGGTTTCTGGTCTGACAACAACCTAGCGGCGAAATGAGATGAGGGTGACGAGGATCCCCAGCGCCGCGCAGAGGGCGCCGGCAAGGAATACCGACGAGTAGCCCAGCGAAGTGGCCAGCAGACCGGTCAGCGGCCCGGTCAGGCCATAAGAGATATCCTGAAAGGCCGCATAGCCGCCGAGCGCAGTGCCGCGCACCTGCGCCGGGACGCGCTTCACCACCTCCACGCCAAGCGAGGGGAAAATAAGCGAACAGCCGCATCCGGTCAGCGCCGCGCCGGCCAGCGCCACCCAGACGCCGGGCGCCAGCCCCAGCAGCGTCAGACCGACCGCCTCTATCAGCAGCGAGACCATCGCCACTTTAACGCCGCCAAACCGATCCGGCATCCAGCCAAACAGCACCCGCATCAGCACAAAGGCGCCGCCAAACGCCGTCAGGGTAAATCCGGCCATCGGCCAGTTCTGGCTGGCAAAATAGAGAGAAACGAAGGTGCCGATCACCGCAAAACCGACGCCCTGCAGGCCCAGGCCAATACCCGGCCGCCAGATCATGCCGATGACGCTCCACAGTGAAGGCCGCTCACCGCCGTGCGCCGCCACTTTGCGCACCGTGCCGTTGATGAGCAAGGCGACAAGCGGTAGTCCCATGGTGACGCAGGCCAGGACCGCCACGCCAAAGTGGCTGTAAATTAACAATCCCAGCGGGGCGCCCACCGCCAGCGAGCCGTACATCGCCATGCCGTTCCATGACATCACTTTGCCGGAGCGGGCCGGCCCCACCAGCCCCATCCCCCAGCTCAGGTTGCCGGTCAGCAGCTGGCTTTCGCCAAACCCGAGGATCAGGCGGCCCAGCAGCAACAGGCCCAGCTTCGCGAACACCGGCAGCGGCAGCAGCGCAGCGGCCAGCCAGGCCGCGCCGGCCAGGGCGCAGGCCAGCATCCCTTGCAGGACGGAGCGTTTGGCGCCGTACTGGTCTGCCAGGCGCCCGGCGTAGCCGCGGGTAAGAACGGTGGCGAGGAACTGGATCCCCACCGCTACGCCGACCATGGTGTTACCCAATCCCAGCTCCTGATGGACAAACAGCGGGATCACCGGCAGCGGCAAACCGACGGTCATATAGGTCAAAAAGACGGCGAGCGTAATGCGAAAAAGCGACAAATTCGCGGATGAATGAGATGTTGTTTCAGTGACTGCGGACATGCATTACTCCAGATTCGCAGAGTAAGGCGAGCAAAGCGACACGCCCCCTCCACCTGACTATCAGGGTTAAGGCGCGTTGGTTGACGTTAAACGCTTACGCATTAGTGGAGAGACTAATGGATCCGCCAGCAGTGTGCCTGCGGGCTCTTACCCTGTCAAGATGACAAAAAAGGGGAGCCGGTGGCTCCCCTCAGTGCATCGCGTGCCGATTAGGCGTTGTATTTACGCATCACCAGCGTGGCGTTGGTGCCGCCAAAACCGAAGCTGTTGGACATCACGGTGGTCAGCTTAGCGTCAGTCGGTTTGGTGACGATGTTCAGGCCGGCAGCCTGCTCGTCCAGCTCTTCGACGTTGATGCTCGGCGCGATAAAGCCGTGCTCCAGCATCAGCAGGGAGTAGATAGCTTCCTGCACGCCAGCAGCGCCCAGCGAGTGACCGGTCATTGCTTTGGTCGCCGAGATAGCCGGGCTGTTGTCGCCGAACACTTCGCGGATCGCGCCCAGCTCTTTCACGTCGCCGACCGGCGTGGAAGTACCGTGGGAGTTCAGGTAGTCGATCGGGGTATCAACGCCGTGCATCGCCATCTGCATGCAGCGCACTGCGCCTTCACCGGATGGGGCTACCATGTCTGCGCCATCGGAGGTTGCGCCGTAACCGACGATTTCCGCATAGATGTGCGCGCCACGCGCCAGGGCGTGTTCCAGCTCTTCCACCACGACCATACCGCCGCCGCCGGCGATAACGAAGCCGTCACGGTTGGCGTCATAGGTGCGGGAGGCTTTTTCCGGCGTGTCGTTGTATTTGGTGGACAGCGCGCCCATGGCGTCGAACTCGCAGGCCATTTCCCAGCACAGCTCTTCGCCGCCGCCGGCAAAGACGATATCCTGTTTGCCCAGCTGGATCTGCTCTACCGCGTTACCGATGCAGTGTGCGGAAGTGGCGCAGGCGGAGCTGATGGAGTAGTTAACGCCGTGGATTTTAAACGGCGTGGCGAGGCAGGCGGAAACGCCGGAAGCCATCGCTTTGGTGACCACATACGGACCCACGGCTTTCAGACCACGCGGGCTGCGCATGGCATCGGCGCCGAAGACCTGGAATTTCGGGGAGCCGCCGCCGGAGCCTGCGATCAGGCCGACACGCGGGTTATTCTGGTATGCTTCCGGCGCCAGACCTGCGTCGGCAACGGCCTGTTCCATGGACAGGTAAGCATAGATGGAGGCGTCGCTCATGAAGCGCACTACTTTGCGGTCAATGAGGCCAGTGGTATCCAGTTTGACGTTGCCCCATACGTGGCTGCGCATCCCTGAATCTTTCAGCTCCTGAGAGAAAGTGATCCCTGAACGTCCTTCACGCAGAGATGCCAGGACTTCCTGCTGGTTATTACCGATGCTGGAAACGATGCCCAAGCCAGTAATCACTGCACGTTTCATTAAATACCTCTGTAAGTCGCACTATTTTAAGTTTCGTGTCGCACGATAGCGTACACTTGTACGCCGAACAAGTCCGATCAGACATTTTGTGTATAAATTTGCGCCCTCAGGCACACATCGCTAAGATCGCGCTACGCCTTGTGATTCGAGTAACTTACGTGAAACAAAACGCTATACAACCCGCCAACCTGGAATTCAATGCTGAGGGTACACCTGTTTCCCGAGATTTTGACGATGTTTACTTTTCCAATGACAACGGTCTGGAAGAGACACGCTACGTCTTTCTCGGCGGAAATCATCTGCCGGAGCGCTTCTCCAGCCACCCTCGCCCGCTGTTGATCGTCGCGGAGAGCGGCTTCGGCACCGGGCTCAATTTCCTCACCCTCTGGCAGGCGTTTGACGTTTTTGTTCGCGATAACCCGGACGTTACCCTGCAAAGGTTACATTTCATCAGTTTTGAGAAATATCCGCTGAAGGCGGAAGATCTCCGCCTGGCGCACCAGCGCTGGCCAGAGCTGGCCCCATGGGCGGAACAGCTGCAGGCGCAGTGGCCTTCGGCCTTCGCCGGATGCCATCGTCTGCTGCTCGACGGCGGACGGGTCACGCTCGATCTGTGGTTTGGCGATATCAACGAGCTGACCAGAGAGCTGGATGATTCGCTGAATCAGCAGGTGGACGCCTGGTTTCTCGACGGCTTTGCCCCGGCGAAAAATCCCGACATGTGGACCCAGGATCTGTTCAATGCCATGGCGCGCCTGGCGCGTCCCGGCGGGACGCTGGCCACTTTTACCTCCGCCGGTTTTGTCCGCCGCGGCCTGCAGGAAGCCGGGTTCACCCTGCGTAAAACCAAAGGCTTCGGCCGCAAACGTGAGATGCTGACCGGCGAGATGGCGCAAACGCTGACCTTTCCGGCGCGCGCGCCCTGGTTCGCCCGCCGCGGGAGCGAGGCCCGCGAGGCGGCCATCGTCGGCGGCGGTATCGCCAGCGCCCTGCTCTCCCTGGCGCTGCTGCGTCGCGGCTGGCAGGTGACCCTTTACTGTGCGGACGACGCCCCGGCGCAGGGCGCCTCCGGTAATCGCCAGGGCGCGCTCTACCCGCTGTTAAGCCAGCACGATCCGGCGCTGGCGCGCTTTTTCCCAGCCGCCTTTACCTTCGCCCGCCGCACCTACGACGCGCTGCCGGTGCTGTTCGATCATCAATGGTGCGGGGTCACCCAGCTTGGCTGGGATGAAAAAAGCGCACACAAAATCAATCAGATGCTGGCCCTGGAGCTGCCCCCTGATATCGCCTGCGCGGTGACGGCGGAGCAGACCGCAGAGCTGACCGGCGTCGAGACCGGCTGCGGCGGCATAACCTATCCGGCCGGCGGTTGGCTGTGCCCGCAGCAGCTCACCGCCGAGCTGCTGGCGCTGGCGGCGACTCGCGGACTGCACGTGCATTATGGTTATCAGGTCGAGACGTTGAGCGCGGAGGGCGATGGCTGGCTGCTCAACCAGCAGCGCTATCATCAGGCGGTCGTGCTGGCCAACGGCCACCGCATATCGGATTTTGCGCAAACCGCGCCGTTGCCGGTCTACCCCGTTGGCGGCCAGGTAAGCCATATACCCACCACCCCACGGCTTTCCGCCCTGCGCCAGGTGCTGTGCTACGACGGCTACCTGACGCCGCAGAATCCGCAAAATCAGCAGCACTGCATTGGCGCCAGCTACCATCGCGGCAAAACCGACACCACCTTCAGCGAAGAAGATCAGCAGCACAACCGGCAACGGCTGATCGACTGCTTCCCGGGCGCGGAGTGGCCGCAGGACGTGGATATTAGCGCCAGTGACGCCCGCTGCGGCGTGCGCTGCGCCACCCGCGATCATCTGCCGATGGTCGGCAACGTGCCGGACTATGCGGCGACATTGACGCAATACGCCAGCCTCCACGAACGGCAGGATAACGCCGGTAGCGCGCCGGTCTTTCATAACCTGTTTATGCTTGGCGCCCTCGGATCGCGAGGCATTTGCACCGCGCCGTTAAGCGCTGAGCTGCTGGCGGCGCAGATGAGCGCTGAACCGCTGCCGCTGGATAGCGGCACCCTGGCGGCGCTGAATCCGAATCGGCTATGGGTGAGAAAACTGCTGAAGGGAAAAGCGGTGAAGTAACAGCGCAAGGGGAGAAAAATCCCTGGGAAGCGCGACATTCCCGGCCTCATCCGGGCGACCAACACGGTAGCCCGGCGAAGCACAGCGCAAACAGGGTAAATCCTGGTTGCGCCGTTAGCGTGTCGGATGGCGCTACGCTTATCCGACCTACATCATGGATCAGGCCTGATTTTTCGCCTGCTGATACAGGTTTTCCCACATGCCCTGCACCAGAATTTGGTCCGGCGGCGACAGTTCGCCAGCGCCGATGGCTTTCTCCAGGCTATGGCTGACTTTGCTGTGTACCGCTTCCGCTGAATGTTCGCCCTCACCTTCCAGCTCAGCCACCGCCAGCGTCAGGTGGCCGCGCAGATAACCGCCGGCAAACAGTTCATCATCACTGGCGTGGTCTACCATGTTGTCAATCAGCGCCAGAATGCGTGATTCAAACTCCGCGATCATCATCTTACCTCTTGTCATGTAATGTGTGGCCTTAGTGCAGGTCTTCCGGCCACGGAAAGTGTTCTGCCGTCAATGGCGGCGTTTGATAATAGTGTTGTAATGCGCGAATAAGACGCGCCGGACGTTCGGGGATCCCTTGCTCAAGCAGAGTCATCACCCGGGCATGTACCCGGCGCTGAAAGGCGATGCGATCGGGTTCAACGTCACCTTCCAGATTGTCGCAGCTGACGTTAAACGGAAATCCCGCCGCCACGCAGAACAGCCACTCCAGGGCCTGAGGTTTCACCTCCACGTCCTCAAACTGGCTTTGGGTCATCGCATCGCGGCCGTCCGGACAGTACCAGTAGCCAAAATCCACCAGCTCGCGGCGGGCTTTGCCGGCGATGCACCAGTGGGAGATCTCGTGCAGAGCGCTGGCAAAAAAACCGTGCGCGAAGACGATACGGTGATATGGCGTGTCATCGTCCGCCGGGAGGTAAATCGGCTCATCGTCGCCTTTCACCAGGCGAGTATTAAAATCTGCGGCAAAGCAGCTGTCGAAGAGGTCAATAAGCTGCTGATAATGGTGTTGCTGTTGCATTAATGAATTCCCAACCACTGCAAAATCTCAGCCCCGTGGCTGTCGTAGAGAAGTTTCGCGCTCATCACCGCCGAAACGATAACGATCATCGGTCGGATCAGCGATTGCCCTTTGCTCAGCACCAGCCGGGAGCCGGCGCGGGCGCCAATAAACTGGCCGGCCATCATCACAAAGCCGGTGGCCCAGATAACCTTTCCGCCGATAATAAACAGCAGCAGGCCGCCGACGTTCGAGGTGGCGTTGAGCAGTTTGGCGTGGGCCGTCGACTTCGCCAGGTTAAACCCGGCCAGGGTGACAAACGCCAGCGCATAAAACGAACCGGCGCCGGGGCCGAAAAAGCCATCGTAAAACCCGACGCTGCCGCCGGCGACCAGCGCAAACGGCAGGCCGTAGAGCCGACGCTGTCGGTCCGCTTCGCCCAGTTTCGGCATCAGCAGAAAATAGAGACCGATGCCGATCACCAGCAACGGCAGGATCTGCTTAAGAATATCGGACTGCACGTGCTGGACCAGCAGCGCGCCGGCGGTTGAACCGATAAAAGTCATCAGAATATTCAGCTTCTGATCGGCGAGATTGACCACCTTGCGGCGGACAAAATAGAGGGTCGCCGACAGCGATCCGCCGCAGGCCTGCAGCTTATTGGTCGCCAGCGCCTGGGCCGGCGGCATACCGGCGGCCATTAGCGCCGGCACTGTCAGTAAGCCCCCGCCCCCGGCCAGTGAGTCAATAAAACCGGCCAGGATGGCGACAAAGAAAAGCACCACCAGCACCAGCGGCGATACGGAAAACAACTCGATAAAACTATCCATTACAGCACATGCTCATCCAGTAGCGCCTGACAGGAAGGCGGCAACGGCGGCGGCGTCTTCTTCACAGGTGGGGTAGACCCGGGTTTAGGTGGTTCGAACCAGCTCTGCAGCTCCGCACCGCAGCCATCGCCGGCCGGCGGCGGCGCCTGATCTTCGCACTCCAGGCTGCCCGCCGGGCAGCGCAGACGGACGTGCATATGGGCGCGATGCTGGAACCAGGGACGAACTTTGCGCAGCCACTGGCGGTCGTTGCCCGCATCCAGACACAGCTGCTGTTTAATCGCCGGGTTGACGAAGATGCGGGTCACTTCGCTATCTTCCGCCGCCAGCTTGATCAGCTGGCTGATTTGCGGACTCCACAGCGACGGCACCACGCGTTTGCCATCGCTGGCGACCAGATCCAGGGCCTGCGGCTTCAGCAACTGGGACGAAGTCCAGCGCGTCTGCGGCAGCTGGAGGAAGATATCGACATCGAGGCCCGTCTGATGGCTGGCGTGGCCGCCGTTAAAGCGGCCGCCTGCCGGCATCCCCATGTCGCCAATCAGCACGGTCCCCATGCCTTTATTGTGCACCTGATTGCTCAGGCGCTGAATAAACTGAACCAGATCCGGATGACCGAAGTAGCGACGCTGATCGGTACGCATCACCTGATAGCCGGCGGCGTTCAGCGGCAGCGCCTCGGCGCCAACGATACAGCCATTGGAGAACGCGCCAATCGACTGCGCGCTGCCGCCGATTGGCTGGGATATCTTCTGCCATGGCGTGGCGGCCAGGCTGCCGGCGCTGGCCAGCAGCGCCAGCAGGGCGATAACGGTGTTTTTCATGGTTACCAGCGTGGAATTGTCGTCGTCACGTCGCCATTCTGCGCGCGCTGACGCATAAAGTGATCCATTAAGACAATCGCCAGCATCGCCTCAGCGATCGGTACGGCGCGTATGCCGACGCACGGATCGTGACGCCCTTTGGTGATCATCTCCACCTCTTCGCCAAAGCGGTTAATGGTATGACCGGGAACGGTAATACTGGAGGTCGGCTTCAGCGCGATGTTGGCAACGATCTGCTGACCGCTGCTGATGCCGCCAAGAATGCCGCCGGCGTGGTTGCTCTGGAATCCGGTTTTGGTGATCTCATCGCGGTTTTCGCTGCCGCGCAGCTTCACCACGTCGAAACCGTCGCCAATCTCCACGCCTTTCACGGCGTTGATGCTCATCAGCGCGTGGGCGATATCGGCGTCAAGGCGGTCAAAGACCGGCTCGCCAAGGCCCGGCGGTACGCCGTCGGCGACGACGGTCACTTTGGCGCCAATGGAGTCGCCCTCTTTTTTCAGACCGCGCATCAGTTCATCGAGAGCGTCGATTTTCTCCGGGTCCGGGCAGAAGAAAGGATTCTGTTCAACCTGATCCCAGTCTTTAATAGCCAGCGGAATGTCGCCCATCTGCGTCAGGCAGCCGCGAATGACGATGCCGAACTTCGCGGCGAGGAATTTTTTGGCAATCGCCCCGGCCGCCACGCGCATCGCGGTTTCGCGGGCGGAGGAGCGACCGCCGCCGCGATAGTCGCGCAGACCATACTTTTGTTCGTAGGTGTAATCCGCATGGCCAGGACGGAACAGATCTTTGATCGCGCCGTAATCCTGCGAGCGCTGATCGGTGTTCTCAATCAGCAGCCCGATACTGGTCCCGGTGGTGACGCCTTCGAAGACGCCGGAGAGGATTTTGACCTGATCCGGCTCGCGACGCTGCGTGGTGTAACGCGAGGTACCCGGGCGACGACGATCGAGGTCGTGCTGCAGATCGGCTTCGGTCAGCGGAATGCCCGGCGGCACGCCGTCAACGATGCAGCCCAGCGCCAGGCCGTGCGACTCGCCGAAGGTGGTGACGCGAAAGAGTTGTCCAATTGTATTTCCTGCCATCACGGCTCCATTCTTTGTCGTTATGTTGGCGTGTTGTTTTTTTTAGTCTTTATAAATACCGAAGTGCGCGCGAGCGTCAATCAGCTGCTGTTTGGTCAGCATAAAGACGCCGTCGCCGCCGTTATCAAACTCAAGCCAGGTAAACGGCACGTCCGGATACTGCTCCATCAGATGTACCATGCTGTTACCGACTTCACAAATCAGAATCCCGTCGTCGCTGAGATAATCCGGCGCATTGCCGAGGATGCGGCGCGTCAGCTTCAGGCCATCGCTTCCGGAGGCCAGACCCAGAACCGGCTCATGCTCATACTCTTCCGGCAGATCGGCCATGTCCTCTTCATCGACATACGGCGGATTAGTGACGATCAGATCGTATTGTAGCTTCGGCAGGTCGCGGAACAGGTCGGAACGGATCGGCGTCACGTGATGGATCAGGCCATGGGATTCCACATTGTGCTCGGCGACGGCCAGCGCGTCCGGGGAGATATCCACGGCGTCGACTTCGGCTTCCGGGAAGGCATAGGCGCAGGCAATGGCGATGCAGCCGCTGCCGGTGCACATATCAAGGATATGCTGCGGCTTATGGGTAATCAGCCCAGCAAACTGGTTATTGATCAGTTCGCCGATCGGGGAGCGCGGCACCAGCACTCGCTCATCGACGTAAAACTCATGGCCGCAGAACCACGCTTTGTTGGTCAGATAGGCGACGGGAATACGCTCGTTCACGCGGCGAATCACCCGCTCTACAATGCGGTGTTTCTCGCTGGAGGTCAGGCGCGCAGTGCGCATATCTTCCGGAATATCCAGCGGCAGATACAGCGAAGGCAGCACCAGCTGTACCGCCTCGTCCCATGGGTTATCAGTCCCGTGGCCGTACCAGATATTAGCAGCGCTGAAACGGCTTACCGCCCAGCGCAGCATGTCCTGAATGGTATGCAGCTCATTGACTGCCTCATCAACAAAAATTTTATCCACGACATCCTCCAGGGCACACTCTGCTATAAATTCGGCGGCTAGTGTGCCATGAAGACGGCGATAAATCAGCATTCTTGCGTGGGGTGGCGGGGGAAAAAACAGGTTTTCCTTGCCCGAAGGGATATTGAGTCGGGTAAACTAGCGCAAAGTATTAATGAGAGCGGACAATGAAAAAGAAGACATCGCTTAGCGAGGAGGATCAGGCGCTGTTCCGTCAGCTGATGACCGGCACGCGGAAGATCAAACAGGACACCATCGTTCACCGCCCGCAGCGCAAGAAAATCACCGAGGTTGCCCCTAAGCGTCTGCTGCAGGAACAGGCCGACAACAGCCACTATTTTTCCGATGAGTTTCAGCCGTTACTGAATACCGAAGGCTCGACAAAATATGTCCGCGCCGACGTCAGCCATTTTGAGCTGAAAAAGCTGCGCCGTGGGGATTATTCGCCGGAACTGTTTCTCGATCTGCATGGGCTCACCCAGCAGCAGGCCAAACAGGAACTGGGCGCGCTGATTGCCGCCTGCCGCCGCGAGCATGTGTTTTGCGCCTGCGTGATGCACGGGCACGGTAAGCACATTCTCAAACAGCAAACCCCGCTGTGGCTGGCGCAGCATCCGCACATCATGGCTTTTCATCAGGCGCCAAAAGAGTACGGCGGTGACGCCGCACTGCTGATTCTGATTGAGGTCGAGGAGTGGCAACCGCCGGAGCTGCCTTGACGGCGAGCTCCGGGGTCGTCAGATGGCGTTGGCCATCTTGAGATTGCAGGGGCTTTTCTGCCAGAGGTATTCACCCTTGCCGTCGGCGTCCAGATTAACGCAGGCGATAGCCGAGGTGGTGAACATCGGGGGCGTTTCCCCCGGGCACAGCTCTGAGACCAGGTACCCCACCAGCGGCAGGTGGGAGACGACCAGCGCCGTCGCCACGCCTTCATTTGCCAGCGCCTGCAGATAGGCGCTCACCATTCCCACATCGCCGCACGGCGTGAGTTCCGGCATCACGTCGACATGTTTCGGCAGGTTCATGCACTCCCCAACAATATCCAGCGTCTGTTCCGCACGCAGATAGGGACTGACAAGAACGCGCTCAATATCCACTTTTTGACCTTTCAGCCAGGTTGCCATCTGACGAGACTCATCACAACCGCATACGGTTAATGGACGAACCGAGTCGCTGGCTGCATCGAGGGCAGCGTCGCCGTGACGCATAATAAAAACTTGCATATTGCACCGCTTTTGTTAACCAGAAGCACCGTAGTTTGGCCTGCGAAGACAATACGCAGGTGACCCGGTGGCCGGGCATTGTGCCTGATCCATTCAACGAATGAAACGCTGTTTTTTACCTCAATGGCGTAAGTATAGTCAATGATTGTTTACAAAACAGCCAATCAACAGCGTCATCCGCAGCCGGATTTACCTTCTTTGACCATAACTTAGGTCATCCGTTCATCCGCTGGCCAAAAGGTGGTCCCCTGTTCGGCCATGCGTAATAAAGTGTCACAGGGTGTAAAACGTGGGCCGTACTGGGCGGCCAGGCGCTGCAGGATCGCGGCAACTTCACCCGCGCCGATAGTATCCATATACCGGAACGGGCCGCCAAGAAATGGCGGAAACCCTATACCAAATACGGCGCCGATATCACCATCGCGCGCGCTACGGATAATCTGCTCATCAAAGCAGCGCGCCGCCTCGTTAAGCATCATCATCACACAGCGCTCCGCCACCTGCTGCGCGGACAACCGCGACTGGGGGCAGTCGATGCCCAGCAGCGGATAGACTGCCGGGTCGGGCCGTTTTTTGCTTTTACGCCCTTTTGTCTCATAAAGATAGAAACCACGATTATTTTTTCTACCTTTGCGATCGTCCTTCAAAATCGCGTCAATGATGTTTGCAGGCGGGCTGAAACGCTCTCCAAAGGCATTCTCCAGCACGGGAATAATTTTGGTGCCGGTATCGATACCCACTTCATCCAGCAGTTGAATCGGTCCCACCGGGAAGCCGAATTTCACCAGCGCCTTATCAATCACCTCAACCGGTTCTCCCTCCACCAGCAGGCGCATCGCTTCATTTATATAAGGCGCGAGGATGCGGTTCACATAGAAGCCCGCTTTGTCCGCCACCACGATCGGCGTTTTCCCCTGACGTTTAGCCAGTTGCACCACCGTGGCGATGGTCTGCGGATCGGTTCCCTTATGCGGGATCACCTCAACCAGCGGCATTTTCTCCACCGGACTGAAAAAGTGCAGGCCGATCACCCGCTCAGGGTGGCTGGCATGGGCGGCTATATCGCCTATCGGTAACGACGAGGTATTCGAGGCAAAGATAGTCTGCGGCCCGCCGTTTTGCTCCACTTCACTGACCATCCGCTGTTTCAGCGCCAGGTCCTCGAATACCGCCTCAATCACCACGTCGCGATGGGTAAAGCCCTGATAGTCGGTAGTGCCTGTGATCAGCGCCAGTTGACGATCGCGCTCGCTGGGGCGCAGTCGACGCTGGCGAACCTGTTTGTTCAGCAGATCCCAGCTGTACTTTAAGGCGTGGTTGATCCCGCCCGGCTGAATATCTTTGATTCGCACCGGCAGTCCGCCTTTACAGGCAGTCACATAGGCGATCCCCCCGCCCATCAGGCCGCCGCCCAGGACGGCAACGCTTCTCAGCGGAGCGGGTTCCGCCTCGGCGCCACGGTCTTTTTTCAGATCGGTACTGGCAAAGAAGATCGATCGCAGCGCCTGCGACTGCGGGGTCATCGCCAGTTCGCCAAACGCGCGGGCCTCTTCGGCGTAACCGCTGCTGCAGCCATGGGCCAGACCATTCTCGACGACCTGCAAAATTCGCTTCACCGCCGGGTAGTTGCCCTGGGTCTTGCGCTGCGTTTGCTTGCCGACGTACTGGAATAACAGATGGCGACCCAGGGGGCCCGCCAGCACGCGTTCGCGAACAGGCACCTCGCGGCTGGCCGGGCGCCCCTTCAGCGCCAGCTCCACCGCCGCCTGCAGTAAAATTGTCTGCGGCACCACCTCGTCCACCAGACCGGCCTTCAGCGCCTGGCGCGGCCGTAACTGCCTGCCGGTGAGCATCATATCCAGCGCCGTGCTGACGCCGATCAGCCGCGGTAAACGCTGCGTCCCGCCGGAACCCGGCAGCAGGCCAAGCTGTACCTCCGGCAACCCGAGTCGGGTTTTTTCGTCATCGCTACAAATGCGGCCATGGCAGGCCAGCGCCAGCTCCAGTCCGCCGCCCAGACAAGCGCCATGGATGGCGGCAATGACCGGAATCGACAAGCCATGGATCTCGGCCATAATCTGCTGCCCCTGGCGGGCCAGCGCTTCCGCCTCCTGCGCGCTGCGGCAGCGGGCAATCATGTTGATATCTGCGCCGGCGATAAAGTTATCGGCTTTGGCGGAGATAAATACCACGCCGCGCACCGACTTATCGTCGCGTATCTGGCGTATCAGTCCCCGCACCTGATTGCCGAACTCGGCCTTCAGGGTATTCATTTTTTCACCCGGGGCATCGATGGTAATCACCGCGATGTTGTCCGCACGTACCTCAAGCTTAAAAGCGGAAACCGTATCCATTATTCAGCCTCCACAATCATCGCCGCGCCCAGACCGCCTGCCGCGCAGGCCGTCACCAGACCAAATCCCCCTCCCCGTCGCCGCAGCTCATGCAGCGTCTGGGTGATCATCCGCGCGCCGGTGGCGGCAAAGGGATGACCGTAGGCGATAGAGCCGCCGAGGACGTTAAATTTACTCTCATCCACCTCACCGGTGGCCTGCGCGCGGCCCAGCACCTCGCGGGCAAAGCGGTCGCTTGCCAGACACTGAAGATTAGCCAGCGTCTGCGCGGCGAAAGCTTCATGCATATCGATAAGCGTGAGATCCGCCAGCGTCAGGCCAGCGCGCTCCAGCGCCAGCGGCGTGGACCATGCGGGCCCCAGCAGCATATCCTGCCAGACGTCGATGGCGGTAAAGGCATAGCTGCGCAGATAACCCAGCGGCGTCAGACCCAGCTCTTTGGCCCGCGACTCGGTCATCAGGATCACCGCCGCCGCGCCATCCGTCAGCGGCGTGCTGTTGGCGGCGGTAACGGTGCCATGTTTACGGTCGAAGGCCGGGCGTAACTTTTGGTAATCTGCGAGGGTTGAATTTTTACGGATGTTGTTGTCCTGTTCCAGCGGCTGGCGGAAGGGGGGCGCATAGGCGGTCATCACCTCCGCGGACAACTTTCCCTCTTCCCAGGCTTTAGCCGCCAGCTGATGTGAACGATGCGCCAGCGCATCCTGTTGTTCCCGGCTGATCCCCCAGCTTTTCGCCATCTGTTCGGCGGTATCGCCCATCCGTAAGCCGGTTGAATATTCCGCCACCGCCGGGGGGACCGGTAGCAGGTCGCGCGGCCGCAGGCGGGAAAACAGCTTCAGTTTCTGGCTCAGCGTGCGGGCTTTGTTCGCATCTACCAGCGCGCGGGCCAGCGTTTTGCTGACGCCGACAGGCAGCACAGAGGAGGAATCGGCACCGCCGGCGATACCGGCGCGGATGGTGCCGGCCATCAGGCTTTCAGCGACATTCGCCACGGCCTGGAAGCTGGTGGCGCAGGCGCGACTGACGCTGTAGGCGTCGGTGTGCACGCTCATTCCGGTACCGAGCACAATTTCCCGGGCGATATTCGGCGCCTCCGGCATCTGCACGACCTGACCGAAGACCAGTTGCTCAATGGCTTCCACAGGAATGTCGCTGCGCGCCAGCATTTCGCCAACCACCATTTTTCCTAAATCAACGGCAGGAACGCCATGAAATGCCGTCGCCTGACGCGCAAACGGCGTGCGTAACCCTGTGACAATGGCAATGCGATCGCCCTGACGGGTGATAAGCGGTAATGCCTGACTCATAACTCTCCCCTGTTAACCAAGACAACCAAGTGGTCTGACCTGATAGCATTGTTAACTAATTTTTTACATTAAGCCAATCGGGGAAGCGAAAAATTGCGAGCCAAAACACATTGAACAGAAAAGATAACGCCCCTTTCACGGGGCGCTAAGCGGAGGGATTAACGCAGACCCAGCTGGAAGATGAGGGATTCGGCTTCACAGCTAAACACAAAATCGATATCCAGCTTTACGCCGCCGTCAACGTCGGCGAAGACGGGATTAATTTTGCACGGTTCAGATTCCACACTGCGGGCTTTTTCGCTCAGCGCGGCGAGCATTTGCTCTGCTTCCGCACGGTTGGCGAATACGCGGCTGTATGAGGCGGTGCAGTCGGTGTTGTCGACAATGGTCCCAACATCCATACAGCAGCAAACCGGGGTTTCATCAGCGCTACATTTACTCATCGTAGATTTCCTCTGGATATGCACCTGCGGTGCCAGACAATTAATGTGCCTATTTTACGCCCGCCCTCCGGTTTGCCTCCAGCCGAGAATCGCTATCACGGCGTTAAGTGACAGAAATCACACTTAAAAATGATCTAAAACAAAAATCACCTTTTCTCCGTCGCCTTCCCCCCGACAATTTTGCCAGCTGGATCGCGTTTCTGTTATCACAATTGAAAAACTTCATAAACAAACTTGCAACAACTCATCTGGTCAGACCTATACTCAGCGCACTGGTCTGATTTCTCTGTTGTACCGCAGACCCTACACTTCCGCGCTTCTGTTACGGCATGTAACATAGTTTAAAAAAAAATAACTCAATGAGGTTATGGGCATGAGCCAGAAAACCCGCTTTACCCAATCTGCCCTTGCAGTGGCTGTCGCACTTGTTTCCACCCAGGCCTGGTCAGCAGGCTTCCAGCTCAACGAATTCTCTTCATCAGGGCTGGGTCGGGCCTATTCCGGTGAAGGGGCTATCGCAGACGATGCAGGCAATGCCAGTCGTAACCCGGCATTAATTATGATGTTTGACCGTCCGACTATGTCGGCGGGCGCCGTTTTTGTCGACCCGGGCGTCAATGTCTCCGGGACTTCCCCCACCGGCAAAAGCCTGAATGCGGACAATATCGCCCCGACGGCGTGGGTACCCAACTTCCACTTTGTCGCGCCGATTAACGATCAGTTCGGCTGGGGGGCGTCCATCACCTCCAACTACGGCCTGGCAACAGAGTATAACGATGATTATGCGGCCGGCAGCATGGGCGGTAAAACCGACCTGACTACGGCTAACTTCAACCTGAGCGGCGCCTATCGCCTCGACAGCAACTGGAGCTTTGGCTTAGGTTTCGATGCGGTCTACGCTAAGGCGAAGATCGAGCGCTATGCAGGCGATCTGGGCCAGATTGTCGCTGGCTCTGGCGCGCTGCCGCCGGCGCTGGCAGGCCAGGTGGCGCAGATCCCAGCCGACACGCAGATCGCCCATCTTAACGGCAATGCGTGGGGCTTTGGCTGGAACGCCGGTATCCTCTATGAGCTGGATAAGAACAACCGCTACGGTTTAACCTACCGTTCCGAGGTCAAGATCGATTTCGACGGTAACTATCGCAGCAGTCTGCCAGCGGCCTATAACCAGATCCTTGGCAACTTCGGTCTGCCGGCGGGTACTAACGGCCAGACCACCGGCGGTTCACTGACCCTTAACCTGCCGGAAATGTGGGAACTGTCGGGCTATAACCGCGTGGCGCCGCAGTGGGCGGTCCACTACAGTCTGACCTACACCAGCTGGAGCCAGTTCCAGGAGCTGAAAGCCACCGGCAGCAACGGCCAGACGCTGTTCTATAAAGAGGAAGGCTTTAAGGACGCCTACCGCGTAGCGCTGGGGACGACCTATTATTACGACGATAACTGGACCTTCCGCACCGGTATCGCCTTCGACGACAGCCCGGTACCGGCCAACAATCGCTCCATTTCCATTCCGGACCAGGATCGCCTGTGGCTGAGCGCGGGTACCACCTACGCGTTCAACAAGGATGCGTCGGTTGACGTCGGGATTTCCTATATGCACGGGCAGCATGTGGAAATCAAGGAAGGCCCGTATACCTTCCGCTCCGAAGGGACCGCCTGGCTGTACGGCGCCAACTTCAACTACCGCTTCTGATAAGCAGCGCGCAACAAAAAAGGGTGAACATCATGTTCACCCTTTTTTTATTCGCAGATTACTGTGAATCGATATCTTTCAGTTCATCCTGAATGGCCTGGGCGTTCGGATTGTCCGCCGGGGTCAGCTTACCGCCGTTGGCGATAAAGTCATGACGCTGGAAGTAAGCCTCACGCACCAGAATGTAAGGATCGGAAGACTGACGCAGCAGGCCGTCGGAATCCAGCAGCTGAGCGCGTGTCTCAATCCCTTCTACCGCCCATTTGCCGATCGACATCGGCCAGGTCAGCCAGGAGAGCACCGGATAGAGGCCATCGGCCATATCGCCGCCTTCGTCACGCAGGGTAAAGCTGCCGTAGAATGGCAGTTGCACATACGGACCATAGCCGACGCCATAGTGGCCGAGCGTACTGCCGAAACGATGCGGTTCAACGCGCTGCAGCTGCGGATTAGCCATCCCGGCGACATCGATCAGACCCCCCATCCCGAGGATGGTGTTCAGGAAGAAGCGGGTAAAGTGGACCATACCTTTATACGGGTCGCCCTGCAGGAAGGAGTTCACCATCACCGCCGGCTCTTCCAGGTTGCTGGTGAAGTTGCTTAAGCCATTGCGCGCCGGCTGCGGAACATAATCACGCCATGCCACCGCGACGGGACGAAGCACGTAAGGATCAACCACGTTAAAGTTGAAGTCAAACATCGTGCGGTTAAACCCTTCTAACGGGTCTGAGCGCCCCTGCGGCCGATCGCCAGAGCTGGAACTGGCACATCCCACCAGCAATGTGGCGCCAAGCGCAAGCGCCGACAGGCGATAATTCATAGATGTCTCCCTGGTTTTTATGGCTATCGCGAGTTGCCATCCATGACGGAAAGACAACGTTTCCGCCCGTACAGATGTGAGCGATTGTAACAGCACGTTGAACGATGTCTATATCACCCAAGTTGTTGATTTGATCATAGCCTGGGAATAACGAGATCGCGGGGCTCCTATTCTAGCGGAGCGACAAAAATCTGACGTTACCATTTTTGCGATTTCAGAGTATGCCCAGCCAGATGCCAGGTAAAGCCGCTACGCTATTACTATACAGAGTGATAGCGAGGGCCACGAAATGGATGAACTTGATGATAACAAATTAAAGCCAGCGGACGACGAACGTGAGGTCGAAAGTGAAGAAAAGCAGCGCGGGGAGGAGATAGAAGTGGATGAAGACCGTCTTCCCTCGCGGGCGATGGCGATCCATGAACATATTCGTCAGGAAGGGGAAAAAGAGATGGAGCGCGATGCGCTGGCCCTGCTGTGGTCTGCGATTGCGGCCGGTCTGTCGATGGGCGCCTCGTTGCTGGCGAAAGGGATTTTTCACGTCAAGCTGGAAGGGATCCCGGGAGGGTTTTTACTCGAGAACCTCGGATATACCTTCGGCTTTATTATCGTGATTATGGCCCGCCAGCAGCTGTTCACGGAAAATACGGTCACCGCCGTACTGCCGGTGATGCACAATCCCACCCCCGGAAACGTCGGTTTACTCATGCGGCTATGGTCTGTGGTGCTGGCGGGCAATCTCATCGGCACCGCGGTGGCCGCATGGGCCTTCAATTATATGCCTGTTTTTGATGAGCCGACCCGCCAGGCCTTCGTCAGCATCGCCGAAGATGTGATGAAAAACAGCCCGACGGAGATGTTCGCCAATGCGATTATTTCCGGCTGGCTGGTCGCCACCATGGTCTGGATGTTTCCCCTCGCCGGCGCCGCCAAGATCGTAGTGATCATTCTGATGACCTGGCTTATCGCCCTGGCGGATACCACCCATATCGTGGTGGGCTCGGTGGAGATCCTCTATCTGGTGTTTAATGGAAGCCTGCCCTGGAGCGACTTCATCTGGCCTTTCGCCCTGCCGACGCTGGCGGGTAATATCTGCGGCGGGACCTTCATCTTCGCACTGCTGAGCCATGCGCAGATCCGTAACGACATGAGCAACAAGCGAAAAGCGGAAGCCCGCGCGCAGGCCGCTGCAAAAGCCAAAAATGCCGACCGGGCATAAAAAAAGCGCTTAGAATGGCGAGGGTTTAAGCAGTCAGACGGTATAGCTCTTACTCAGGCGGGCGAAAAACGCTATACTCGTGCCGCCTTGTCCCCTTAGTTAAATGGATATAACGAGCCCCTCCTAAGGGCTAGTTGCAGGTTCGATTCCTGCAGGGGACACCATAACCCTCCTGCTTTATGTCGGATCCACGCCGACTTTTGATGGTTTTTCTGCAGCTCCTGTAGACTGTCTACTCAAGGTGGTACCGACCTGATCATCAATGCCCCCTTCCTGTTAACGCACAAAGTGATTTATTTATAGATATAAAACCCGTGGCGCCATTCCTCTTTTTAAAAAGATGAAAACACCAGTTATAATTTTGCGACTAAAATGAACAACTCACAGGAAAAGACGAGTTGTAAAACGTAATGACATCGTCAGCAGCGACCGCACGAAAAGCATACTGCTCACTCCCGACAGACATTCAAAATATTGATATTCACGATCATAAAAACATAGTTTTCTTGCCCTGACAGGTATGACCTAATGAACAGGCCATCAGACTCATCTATTTTTACCGCAACGCGTTAACACTCACCTAAATCATCACCGCGGCATTAGTATTCAAGTTTCGTTCGCATCGCCTGCTGGCCTCCCATAATCACATTATTATTACCTTTGCCTGTATAAGCCTGACCTTAGCTATCGTCCTGATTGTTGGATTTTCCTCAATCCACCTGTATGAACCAACGATTCGCTTAGCCAGTAATATAATGGTTTACATATGGACGTTCTTTTTTTTCACGACGATGGCATTAACCCGCTTCAGAAATATATTCTGGACAGGAATCTATTTTTACTACTTCGTTTATATATTAACCTTCTCTTTCTTAACAACCGCAGATGTCGCTAGCGAGAACACAGGGTATAAAGCGAGGCTTTTCGAAACGCTGGGCACTCTGATCTTTATTATCATTATTTTCCTTAATGCGTTTAATCTTTATCAATTATCCAACAATAAATATGAGAATGCTTATCAGAACTCGATTCGTGATTATCTGATGCAGCTGTATAACCGCCGTTATTTTTACCTTGTGCTGATAAAAAAATGCAACGGGTCTCTGTGCAAAACCATTGTCTAAATTGTTATGCGACATCGAACATTTCAAGCGCATCAATGACAAATATGGTCACTTTCAGGGAGATCTTGTTATTCAGTATGTGGCCGGGGTACTTCAGGATCAGGTTCGCAGAGATGATATTGTGGCCAGAACAGGCGGCGAGGAATTTGCGCTATTACTGTCTGACGTGGGCCAACAGCAGTCGCAACTCATCGCCGAGCGGACCCGCCAGACCATTATCAACCCAGGCGACGTCAGCAGCAGGGTTAAACTGCCCGAAAGCGTCACGATCAGTATCGGTCTTGCCACAACGGAGGATCCTAAAACGGTATAGAATGAATGACTTAACCGTGCCGACGGCGCCCTGTACCAGGCAAAAAAAGCAGGTAGGAATTGCGCGGTTGCCTGGCAGAAGCCCTCCTGCACTCTATAGCCTCGACAATTAACCAACAGCAACACGCTTTATGCGTACAATATCGCGTGGCCTGGTCGTCAACCTGCCGCCCAGCCGATGCAACACTCTCTGGACAACAAAGGAGCCAGGCGTTGATATGAAACAGATCACCCTTAGCGATATGCAGCAGCAGAGCGAAGCGGCGGCCAGTTCCCCGCGCTTACGTGCCCATCGCAATTTTCACCCTGAGCTGAGCGACCCGGTGCAGCGTCTGGCTATCGCTATGGAACCCGGCACCTATATCCGCCCGCACCGGCACCGACATACCTTTGAACTTTTGCTGCCGCTGAAAGGTCGCTTTGTGGTGCTAAATTTTGATGATCATGGCGCGATCACTAACCGGGTGGTGCTGGGTGAAACCTGCATGGCGCTGGAAATGGAGCCTGGCACCTGGCATACGGTGCTCTCACTCGACGCTGGTGGAATGGTATTTGAAGTCAAACAAGGCGCTTATCAACCGCTTGCTGAAATCGACACTATGGACTGGGCGCCAGCAGAAGGTCAGCCGGGTACCGCGGAGATGATGTCCTGGTATGCCATCGCGCAGCCAGGAGATCGCTATCCCTCTGTAACCCGGTAAGCTTGGCCGCCGCAAACGGATGCCGCGAGCATCCGTTTGCGTTATCCCTGTCGTCCAGGCATTGATTTCAAGAACCACATTCTCTTCATGATGCGTTCCCTCTCGTCGAGGTCGTTAATAAAAAAAAGTGTTGTATTCAGGCGCTAAGCAAACTATTTTTCTCGAGCGAAATTAATGATAGGATTACACCATCAAGTGAATGGCTGACGTAACAATAAGAATAATCATCTTATTGATATAATATTCTCAACATGAATGAATTTCATCAATCAGACCAGCGACGTTAACAAAAAAAAGCACATGACCATCAGATTTTCATTGCTAATACTGACCGCTATTTTTCTGCAATAAACAATCCTTATGAATATAACAGAACGGAATATCTGGAAATTAAATAATTTACCGCCAATGGAGTATTGTTCCCTTTCCCGGGCGCAAAAATTATTAAACTGTGAAATTGAAGACATTCTTCACTGGCATGATATCGGTGCGATCAATCTATGCCTGAAGCTTAACCCGACGCGGGGAACACTAAAACTCGCCGTCCTTTCTCATCAGGAAAAAGAGGTAACCAACACATTTAATCCACTCAATTCATCTGAGACGCTGGAAACCTACTGGTCGCCACACTCCCATATCCATAGCATTTTGCGGATTGATGGCGATATTCCCGTCATGGAAACCCAGAGCGGGAATACCGTCACGCAGTTCAACGTCAAGGTCACAGCTTCAGGACTCTGGCATCCGCACAGCCGGAATTTAATGGCGTTGCTGGAGGCGCCTAACGATATTCATCGTGAAAACAGGTTCAGCATGATGCTGCCTGAGAAACCGTTTGTTTATTGTCACTTCATTCCGCAGGAAGCCGAAAACCCCATCCTGTCATTGAGTCGGCTCTATATTACCAGTCAGGCAATTGAGAAAATATTTGCCCATAGCATTAGCGCCCGACCGATGGATGTCACAAAAAATCCGCTACGGCAACAAACCGGTTATATCCATCAGGAATTAACCTCACTTCCGCAAAGTGAGGTACTGCTGGAATTTATCCACGATCTTATTCTGTCCCATAGTTTATTTAATGTGAAATTGCAGACCATGGCTGAGCCAGACAAGACCCAGCTCTTTCATCACGTGCTGGAAAGGCTGAAGGAGGAAGTCATGCTTAGAGAGAATGCCCTGCCCGACGAGGCCGACACCAGCAACGCAGCCCACCGTTAATCCTGGCTCGCCGCCGAGCGACGCACGCCTTCAGGCAGGAGGCAGGCGGTTTTCCTGCTCAAGCGTTAGCGCAATCTCCCGCGCCAGGGCGATAAATTCGCGTGCCGCGGCGCTCTGCCACGCATCCCTGCGCTGGAGCAAACAGGCCGTTCGCTGCAGCAGCGCGGGTTCCAGCTCAATCGCCACCACATCATCATACTGCCCGGCGATCGCCGCCGGCAGCAGTGTCGCAAGGGGCGTTCGCCGAATGACCGACAGAACGGCGCCGATAGAGTTGGCCTCCATCTGCACGTCAGGTTCGAGCCGATGACGACGACAATAACGATCGATCTGCTCCCGGGTGGCAAACTCGCTGCTCAGTAAAATCAGCGGCTGCGCGTCGAGCGCCTGCAGCCTGAGCGCGTTCTCTCTGGCCAGAGGATGCGTGCGGCTCACCACCAGCGCGAGGGTTTCCGTCAGCAGCGGCTGAACGACAATATCCGGGGAACGACTGTCGTCAAAGGCGATGCCGACATCCAGTTCATCCTTCAGCAACATCATTTCCATGCGCTCCTGGTTCATCTCCTGGATCAGCAATTTCACGCCGGGGTAGCGTCGATAGTAGTTTTCCACCAGCGGTCCCAGCATATAGGTGGTGAAGGTCGGCGTCATGGCAATGCGGAGTTTGCCGCGCTGCAGATCTTCAGCGTCATGCAGAGCGCGCCGCCCCTCCTCAAGATCGCGTAACGCCCGGCGGGCATACTCCAGCCAGATCTCTCCGGCATCGGTTAACCGGATATAACGGCCAGAGCGGTCGAAAAGCTGAACCTCCAGCATGGCTTCCAGCTGGCGGATCTGCTGTGACAGCGCCGGCTGGGAGACGTGCAGCGCCGCGGCGGCGCGGGTAAAGCCACGGTGTTCTGCCACAGCGATAAAGTAGGAAAGATGGCGCAGGAGCATCCGCTTACCTATAAGTAATTCAACTAGGGTTCATCATAAATAAGTCTTTTAACTTATGAAACAAGTTACGTACCCTCTACGCACGACCCGTTGCCTCTTTTACCTTGAACATCATCTTATGCAGGAGTGACTATGTCCGCTCACGATCGCTATCTCCAGCGCGCCTTAGCGCTGGCAAAACACAACACAACCCACGGCGGTCGCCCCTTTGGCGCCGTGATGGTGCGCCATAACGAGGTTGTCGCCGAAGCCGTCAACACCTTTCATCTGAGCGGCGACCCAACGGCGCATGCCGAACTGAATGCCGTTCGCGATATTGCCGCCAGGCTGGGAAGCGAAGTTCTGCGCGAATGCGTTATTTACGCCAGCGGACAGCCTTGTCCGATGTGTCTTAGCGCACTCTATTTAACCGGCGTGCGGGAAGTATTTTTCGCCAACAGCAATCAGGACGGAGAGCCTTTTCAGCTATCTACCGCCGCGATTTATCAGCAGTTGCAGCAGCCGCTGGCGCAGCAGACGTTGCCGATCCATCATCGCCCCCAGCCGGAGGGGCTGGCAGTTTATCAGCGGTGGGCGGAACAGCAGCCATGAAAGCCGTGTTGCGACAGAATCTGACGCTGGGGATCCTGGTGCTGATCGGCATAAATATGCGGCCGCTGCTCACCTCCATCGGCCCTTTGCTTCCGGAGATCCGCGCCGCCAGTGGGATGAGCTATACCCTGGCCGCGCTACTGACCGCCCTGCCGGTGGTAGCGATGGGCGTGCTGGCGCTGGCCGGCGGCTGGGTCGATCGTCATGTCGGTCAAAACCGTAGCATTGCGCTAAGCCTGCTGATTATCGCGGCGGGCGCCCTGTTGCGGGAAATCGCCCCGAATAGCGGCCTACTGCTCACCAGCGCCCTGGCCGGAGGCGTTGGCATCGGCATCATCCAGGCTGCCATCCCGGCGGTGATTAAGCGCTTATTCGCCCGACGGACGCCGCTGGTAATGGGGCTATGGTCAGCTGCGCTAATGGGCGGTGGCGGGTTAGGCGCCGCGTTAACGCCGTGGCTGGCGTCGCACAGCACAGCCTGGCGGGATGCGCTGGCCTGGTGGGCGCTCCCCGCCCTCCTCGCCCTGCTCAGCTGGCTGGCGATTTGCCGGCACCTGCCCCGTGCTCCGCATCAGACCAGCGCCGCCCCCCGGGTAGCGATTATTGGCCAGCGCCGCGCCTGGACGCTGGGGCTCTATTTCGGACTGATCAATGCTGGCTACGCCAGTCTGATCGCCTGGCTGCCGCCCTATTATATGCAGCTTGGCGACAGCGCCCAGTACAGCGGCTCGCTGCTGGCGTTGCTGACGGTTGGGCAAACCGCGGGCGCGCTGCTGCTGCCGGCGCTGGCTCGCCAGGATGACCGGCGCCAGCTTCTGCTGTGTGCTCTGGCGCTCCAGCTGATTGGCTTCTGCGGCTTCATCTGGCTGCCGCAGCACTTCTCCGCGCTCTGGGCTCTCGCCTGCGGCGTCGGTCTGGGCGGCGCGTTTCCCCTGTGCCTGGTGCTGGCCCTCGATCATGCCGGACAACCGACGGTGGCCGGCCGGCTGGTAGCCTTTATGCAGGGTATCGGATTTATTATCGCCGGCCTGTCGCCCTGGCTTTCCGGCCTGCTGCGTAGCCTGAGCGGGAACTACACCCTTGACTGGTCCTGGCATGCGCTCTGTGTCCTGTTACTCATGGCGATCACGCTGCGCTTTATCCCGGCACACTACCCTGCCGAGTGGCGACAGCGCGCCTCTGATCTGCATTAAACCGGTGGCGCGTGGCAACGTGGATGCCGCGCGCCAAGCCTGACTAGCTCCGCTAATCGCCCTGACGAGAAACCCGTTTTCGCAGCGTCGCTGGCGCTAAATTTATTACCGGGCGAAATTAATGTGTCGCCGAATCACGACACTCGTAAGTAACTAAAAATTAATAAAAAAATGCCTCTTGTTTCCCTGATTTTTTAGGCGTACATTAGCGCCATCTGGAGCACTTAACGCACAGAATTGCGAGCTGCCGCAGGGTGAGATTTCACCAGCGACAGCCCTTGAAAAACAGAACAATTAATTCATTTGAACGTCGCATAAGCGCGTGGAGTGATGAGTCGTGAAATACTTCTTTATGGGCCTCTCTTTTATGGTCATCGTTTGGGCCGGTACTTTTGCCCTGATGATCTAGACTGCAGCGGTGTCAAAAAAAACGGGAGCCCAGAGGCTCCCGTTTTTGTTATAGCGTATTCGCCGAAGCGCTAGCTCGCGGCGGGCAGCAAGCCATCCGCGCGGAACATCGCCTTAATGCCGCGGATCGCCTGACGCGTCCGGTCCCGGTTCTCGATCAGCGCGAAGCGGACATGGGTATCGCCATAATCGCCAAAGCCAATCCCCGGAGAAACGCAAACCTTCGCTTCGTTAAGCAGCTTTTTCGCAAACTCCAGCGAGCCCATGTCGGCATAAGGTTCCGGAATTTTCGCCCAGACGTACATGGACGCTTTCGGACACTCCACCATCCAGCCGGCCTCATGGAGCCCTTTCACCAGCACATCGCGGCGGCGCTTATACTGTTCAGCGATATCCCGCACGCATTGCTGATCGCCCTCCAGGGCAGCGATCGCCGCCACCTGCAGCGGCGTAAACGTGCCGTAGTCATGGTAGCTTTTGATGCGGGCAAGGGCGTTCACCAGGGTCTTATTACCGACCATAAAGCCAATGCGCCAGCCGGCCATGTTATAGCTTTTCGACAGGGTAAAGAACTCGACGGCGACATCGCGTGCGCCGGGCACCTGCATGATGGAGGGCGCTTTCCAGCCGTCATACACGATATCGGCATAGGCCAGATCGTGGACGACCAGGATGTCATACTGCTTCGCCAGGGCGACAACCTTTTCAAAGAAATCCAGCTCGACGCACTGCGCGGTCGGATTCGAGGGAAAGCCAAGGATCATCATCTTCGGCTTCGGATAGCTCTCGCGGATGGCGCGTTCCAGTTCGTTAAAGAAATCCACCCCTTCCACCAGCGGCACCGAGCGCACCTGCGCCCCGGCAATCACCGCGCCGTAGATATGGATCGGGTAGCTGGGGTTCGGCACCAGCACGGTGTCGCCATGATCCAGCGTCGCCAGCATCAGGTGCGCCAGCCCCTCTTTCGAACCAATGGTGACGATCGCTTCCGATTCCGGATCGATATCGACGTTATAGCGTTCTTCATACCAGCGCGAAATAGCGCGACGCAGGCGTGGGATCCCCCGCGAGGTAGAGTAACCATGGGTGTCAGGCCGCTGGGCGACGGTGCAGAGTTTTTCCACGATATGCGGCGGCGTCGCGCCATCGGGATTGCCCATACTGAAATCAATAATATCTTCGCCGCGCCGGCGCGCAGCCATTTTCAGTTCGGCAGTAATATTAAAAACGTACGGAGGGAGACGATCGATACGCGTAAAACGGCGTTCAGGACTGGATTCAGCCATAGGTTCCTCTGATTAACGTTAGCGCCCGGACCGTCCGAGCGACGCTGCCGCTGTTGCGGCTCGTTTAGAAAATAACCTGAAAAAAATCACGTTGTCGAGTGCCCTGACGAAAAATAATCACTGGCGTTAAAAACGGGTATCGTCTGCGCTAAATACGGCAGTACGCTGCGGGATGAATACCGTTTTGTCTGCAAGTGGTAACATATTGATATCTTTTCTATCACGGGTATTTATCGTTTCTTCTGGCGTCTGGCGGTACATCGCCTCCCCACCCCTCAATCCCCTTTTAAAAGTGCGCCTTTTCCTCATTATTTTTCTGCGGCTGGTCTTCTGTCGTCAGGTTTTTTATCATGTCCTTTTCTGGCCACTGACGCGGCGCACCCATGCACGAAATCTTTACTATGATGCTGGCGGTCTATGATCGTGCGGCCCTGATGCTTATTTGCCTGTTTTTTCTCATTCGCCTGCGCCTGTTCCGCGAACTGTTGCATAAGTCGGCGCATACGCCGAAAGAGCTGCTGGCTGTCACCGCCATTTTCTCGCTGTTCGCGCTCTTCAGTACCTGGTCCGGTGTGCCGGTGGAAGGATCGCTGGTAAACGTGCGCATCATCGCCGTGATGTCCGGCGGGATCCTGTTTGGTCCCTGGGTGGGGGCCATTGTCGGGGTGATTGCCGGTGTGCACCGCTATCTGATTGATATTGACGGCGTGACCGCCGTGCCCTGCTTTATCACCAGTATCATCGCCGGCCTGCTGTCGGGGTTGATTAACCGCAAAGTGGCCCGCGATCAACGCTGGAAAATCGGCATTCTGGCCGGAATGGTCTGCGAGACTCTGACCATGATCCTGGTGGTGATCTGGGCCCCTTCCCTCAGCCTCGGCGTGGATATTGTTTCGAAAATTGGTATCCCGATGATCCTCGGCAGCGTCTGCATCGGTTTTATCGTGCTGCTGGTGCAGAGCGTGGAAGGGGAAAAGGAGGCCAGCGCCGCGCGGCAGGCGAAACTGGCGCTCGACATTGCCAACAAAACCCTGCCGCTGTTCCGTCAGGTCAACAGCGATTCTCTGCGCCAGGTTTGCGACATTATCCGCCGCCACATTACCGCCGACGCGGTGGCGATCACCAATACGGAACACGTGCTGGCCTACGTGGGCGTCGGTGAAGCCAACTATCAACATCATAACGATGTCATCAGTCCCACCACCCGACAGGCCATCCGTTATGGAAAAATCATTATTAAAAACAATGATGAAGCCCACCGTACGCCGGAGATCCACTCCTTGATGGTCATTCCGCTGTGGGAAAAAGGGGTGGTCACCGGTACGCTAAAAATCTATTACTGCCACGCCCATCGCATCACCTCGACGCTGCAGGAGATGGCGATAGGCCTGTCACAAATCATCTCCACCCAGCTGGAGGTTTCCCGCGCCGAACAGCTACGGGAGATGGCCAACAAAGCGGAGCTGCGCGCTCTGCAAAGCAAGATTAACCCGCACTTTTTATTCAATGCCCTGAACGCGATCTCCTCCTCGATTCGCCTTAATCCGGACACCGCGCGCCAGCTCATTTTTAATCTGTCGCGCTATCTGCGCTATAACATCGAATTAAAAGACGATGAGCAGATTGATATCAAACGAGAGCTGTATCAGATCAAAGATTACATCGCCATTGAACAGGCGCGATTCGGCGACAAACTGACGGTTATCTATGATATTGACGACGACGTCAGCTGCGTGATCCCAAGCCTGCTTATCCAGCCTCTGGTGGAAAATGCCATTGTGCACGGCATTCAGCCGTGTAAAGGGAAAGGCGTGGTGACGATCGGCGTCAATGAGTGCGGTAATCGGGTTCGCATCAGCGTTCGCGACACCGGCAACGGCATCGATCCCGCCGTGGTCGCCCGCGTGGAAGCCGATGAAATGCCGGGTAACAAAATCGGCCTGCTCAACGTTCATCATCGGGTGAAACTTCTCTATGGCGAGGGGCTGCATATCCGCACCCTGACGCCAGGAACGGAGATCGCTTTTTATGTCCCCAATCACTCTACGCCGCAGGCGCTGACGGAGTCTCTGTTGTCATGAGCGGAGAAAAGATGAAAGTTATCATTGTGGAGGATGAGTTTCTGGCCCAACAGGAACTCTCCTGGCTTATCAACACCCACAGCCAGATGGAGATCGTCGGCAGCTTTGACGACGGACTGGACGTGCTGAAATTTCTCCAGCACAACAAGGTCGACGCCATCTTTCTCGATATCAATATTCCATCGCTGGACGGCGTTCTGCTGGCGCAGAACATCAGCCAGTTCGCCCATAAGCCTTTTATCGTCTTTATCACCGCGTGGAAAGAACACGCCGTGGAAGCCTTTGAGCTGGAGGCGTTTGACTACATTCTGAAGCCCTACCAGGAGTCGCGCATCATCAATATGCTGCAGAAGCTGACCGCCGCCTGGCAGCAGCAGAATAACGCCGCTTCCGGGTTAACCAGCGTGGCGCCTCGGGAAAACGACACCATCAATCTGATAAAAGATGAGCGGATCATCGTCACCAGCATTCATGATATCTATTATGCCGAGGCGCACGAGAAGATGACCTTCGTCTACACTCGCCGGGAGTCATTCGTCATGCCGATGAACATTACCGAATTCTGCAGCAAACTGCCCACCGCACATTTCTTTCGCTGTCACCGCTCGTACTGTGTGAATCTCAGCAAAATTCGGGAAATTGAGCCGTGGTTTAACAATACCTATGTGCTACGCCTGCGCGACCTGGAGTTTCAGGTTCCGGTCAGTCGCAGTAAAGTGAAAGAGTTTCGCCAGCTGATGAATCTGTAGACGGCGGGGAGCCCCGCCTGGCCGGGCTACAACAGTAGCCCGGGAGGAATGCGCTTACAGCACCTGACCCAGCGTCTGACGCAGATGCGCCCCGGAGCCCAGCAGGCCTGGGTTGTCATGCACGATCAGGTAAACCGGGATATCCTGGACATAGGCTTTAAAACGGCCTTTGTCCTCAAAACCGCCGCGGAAGCCGGAGGCTTTAAAGAACTCCAGGAAGCGCGGCACGATGCCGCCAGCGATATAGACGCCGCCAAACGTCCCCAGGGTCAGCGCCAGGTTTCCACCGAAGCGCCCCATAATGACGCAGAACAGCGACAGCGCCCGGCGACAGTCGGTGCAGCTATCCGCCAGCGCCCGCTCGGTGACCTCACGCGGCTGCAGGTTCTCCGGCAGTCGACCATCCGATTTGACTATCGCGCGATAAAGGTTGACCAGACCAGGACCGGAGAGGACGCGTTCTGCGGAGACATGCCCCAGCTCAGCGCGCAGCTCTTCCAGAATAATGCCCTCTTCTTCGCTGTTCGGCGCAAAATCGACATGGCCGCCTTCGCCCGGCAGGCTGACCCAGCGTTTATCAACGTGTACCAGATGGGCTACGCCCAGCCCGGTTCCGGCGCCATAAACGGCGATCGGTTTGCCGGCTACCGGCGCGCTGCCGCCGAACTGAATCAGGTGCTCGGCTTTCAGCATCGGGATGGCCATTGAAACGGCGGTGAAATCGTTGATAATCTCCAGGTGCGCAAAGCCAAGGTTGCGCTTCATCTCGGCGATGGAGAAGGCCCAGGTATGGTTGGTCATCGCCACCCAGTCGCCGGTGATCGGGCAGGCGATAGCGATACAGCCTTCGCTGACCGTCACCTGATGCTCTTCGAGATAGACGCGTACCACCGCCTCCAGACTGGGGTAATCGAGCCCGGAATAGGTCTTTGCACGAGAGATCTCTCCGCTCGCCAGATCACACAGCGCCAGGCGGGCGTTGGTCCCCCCGACATCTCCTACTAAAGCAAATTTTGTCATTCCGTTACGGCTCCGCTAAAGTCAAAATAAATCTTTTGGCACACTGTAAATTCATGGCGGCTTAACAACAACGTCCAACTCGCGGACGCCCCTTGTTTAGCGACACAGGTCACATTTAGTTTGTAATCAATGCAAAGTAGCCTATTAACGAGGCCACGGGTATCAGACGCCGCCTTAACTTTATCGTTTCAGCACCATTTGCATCGACGGTCCCCGCCGACAAAGGCAAAGTAGTGCTCCTGAACTTTAACAAGGACATTTTCATGCTCCATCCTCGCGCCAGAACAATGCTGATCCTGTCGGTGCCGGCTATCCTGATTGGCATCGCCTCCAGTCTGATCCTGATCGGCGCGATGAAGATTGCCGCGTTGCTGCAGCGCATCCTGTGGAGCAATCTGCCAGTGCAGTTTGGAGTAAGCGCCGAGAACCCGCTGTGGATCATCGCCATTCTCACGGCGACGGGGATCGCGGTGGGCCTGGTCGTCCGTTACAGCCCGGGGCATGCCGGGCCGGACCCGGCGACCGAGTCGTTAATCGGCGCGCCCATTGCCACCGGCGCGCTGCCCGGGCTGCTGGCGGCGCTGATCCTTGGCCTCGCCGGCGGCGTCAGCCTCGGCCCGGAGCATCCGATTATGGTGGTGAATATTGCGCTGGCCGTCGCCGTCGGCTCCCGACTGTTCCCGCGGGTCAGCTCTCTTGACTGGACCATTCTCGCGGCCTCAGGCACCATCGGCGCCCTCTTCGGCACCCCGGTGGCCGCCGCGCTGATTTTTTCGCAAACCCTCAACAGCAGCAACGAGTCGCCGCTATGGGATCGTCTGTTTGCCCCGATGCTTGCCGCCGCAGCGGGCGCGCTGACGACCGGGCTGTTTTTCCACCCCCACTTCACGCTGCCGCTCCCACACTATAGCCAGATGCACTTCGTCGATATTATCAGCGGCATGATCGTCGCCCTGATCGCTATCGCCGTCGGTATGGTCGCCGTCTGGTGTCTGCCGCGCCTGCACACGCTGATGCACCGCCTGAAAAACCCGATCCTGACGCTGGGCCTCGGCGGCTTGCTGTTAGGGATCCTCGGGACCATTGGCGGACATTTAACGTTGTTTAAGGGGCTGGATGAGATGCAGCAGCTGGCCTTCAGCCAGACGCTGACCGCCTCGGATTATCTGCTCATCGCGCTGGTTAAACTGGCTGCGCTGGTTCTCGCCTCGGCCTGCGGCTTTCGCGGCGGGCGGATTTTCCCCGCGGTCTTCGTCGGCGTGGCGCTGGGGCTGATGCTGCATGCCCACGTGGACGCCGTGCCGGCGGCGATCACCGTCTCCTGCGCGATCCTCGGCATGGTGCTGGTCGTCACCCGCGACGGCTGGCTGAGCCTGTTTATGGCCGCCGTGGTGGTGCCGGACACCACGCTGCTGCCGCTGCTGTGCATTGTGATGCTCCCGGCCTGGCTGCTGCTGGCCGGGAGGCCCTTGATGATTGCCAGACACCATACCGACTAAACGCGGCTGTTTCGTTCCTCCAGCGCCTGCGTCACCGCGCGCAGGAAATCGGGAATATCCATTTTCGGCAGCATCACTTCCACCAGGGTGAGCGTATCGGAGGTGATGCTCTCCGCCATCGCCTCTCGTAGCTCATCGGTGTGCGTAACCCGCCAGCAGCGCGAGGCAACGTCCGGGGCGAAGGCTTCCGGCAGGCGTCGCCAGTCCCACAGGGCAATGTCATTGTAGCGCTGCTCCGGGCCGTGAATCGCCCGTTCCACGGTATACCCTTCGTTATTCAGCAGCAGAATAAGCGGCTTTTGCTTATCGCGCAGCATAGAGCCCATCTCCTGAATCGTCAGCTGGGCGGCGCCATCGCCGACAATCAGCACCACCCGCCGCTCTGCCGCCGCGGTTTGCGCGCCATAGGCGGCCGGGAGGGTAAAACCAATCGAGCCCCACAGCGGCTGGACGATCAGCGACGCCTCTGACGGCAGCTTCAGCGCGGCAATGCCGAAGGCGGCCGTCCCCTGGTCGGCGAGAATAATATCGCCGGGACGCAGCGCCCCCTGCACCGTCGCCCAGAAATTTTTCTGCGTGAGTTCGCCGTCGGCCCCCTCCTCCACTTCCGGCGCCACGACCTGAGGCGCAGCCCACTCCGCCGCCAGCGGTGCGGAAAGGGTCATCAGCGCAGCCAGTGCCTGATCCATCGGCACGCCGCTGAACCAGTGATCGCCCACCCTGACCGCGAAGGGCTGGATCTCTATCGTCTTATCCCGCGCCAGATGCTGGGTGAATCCCGCGGTGATGGTGTCGGTGAAGCGCGTGCCGATGCAGATGATGGTGTCGGCGTTTTCGATGGCCTCCCGGGTCTGCGGCGCGCTGGCGATACCGCTGTAGGTGCCGACAAAACCTCTCTGCTGCTCATCGAACAGCCCCTTGCCCATTAGCATGGTGGCGTGGGCGACGGGGGTTTTCGCTACCCATTCCCGGAGCGTGTTTTGCAGGCCATAGCGTTGCGCGAGGAAGTCCGCCAGCAGGGAGATGCGTCGACTGCCCCGCAGCAGGCGGCTGGCATGCTCGCAGAATCCGGCGAGCTGGTTTTCATCCGCCGGAGCGGCCTCCACCAGCAAGCGCTGCGCTGGGGCAATCGCTGCCGCTCTGGCGACATCGGCCGGCAGCATCAGATAGCCAGGCCGATGATGCGTCAGCATATCGCGCAGAACACGGTCGATCTCATGGCAGGCGTTGCCGGCGGTCAGCAGCGCCTGGCTACAGGTGATCTGCTCGCTCATCCGCGCAAAATGGCGGAAATCGCCGTCGCCCAGGGTGTGATGCAGCAGTTCGCCGCGCTGCTGAGCGCCAGTGGAGGGCGCGCCGACGATATGTAATACCGGAATATGCTCCGCATAGCTGCCCGCCACGCCGTTCAGCGCGCTCAGTTCGCCGACGCCGTAGGTTGTAAGTAACGCACCGGCTCCCTTAATGCGTGCATAACCGTCAGCAGCATAGGCCGCATTGAGCTCGTTGGCGCAGCCGACCCACCCCAACGCATTATGCGCAATGACCCGGTCGAGAAACTGTAAGTTGTAATCTCCCGGCACGCCGAACAAGCGGTCAATACCGCAGTCGACGAGGCGATCCAGCAGATAATCCCCAATAGTGTAAGTCGGTTGCATATCCATTTTCCTCATTTTGGCGCAGGTGTAATTTGAGTATTGAATAAGCGATCCGCCTGTCCAGAAAGGGGGCGATAAAGGCAGTGTAAAGCAATAATTACGCCGAAAAAGCGATGTACTCCACGCAGAACATTGATTAGTGTAAACGTATACACATCCTGTTTTATCTGCGGAGGAAGAATGGTTTACCAGGCAAGTACCACGCGATATCAAACGATGGCCTATCGTCGCTGCGGCCGCAGCGGCCTTCAGCTGCCGGCAATTTCTCTCGGTCTGTGGCATAACTTTGGCGATGAAACGCGGGTGGAAACCAGCCGGCAGATGCTCCAGCACGCATTTGACCTCGGCATTACCCATTTCGACCTGGCCAACAACTATGGGCCGCCGCCGGGCTCGGCGGAAAGCAATTTTGGCCGCATCCTCAAAGAGGCGCTCCTGCCCTATCGCGATGAGTTGATCATCTCCACCAAGGCGGGCTACACCATGTGGGACGGCCCTTACGGCGACTGGGGTTCACGCAAATATCTGGTGGCCAGCCTTAACCAGAGCCTGCAGCGCATGGGGCTGGAATATGTCGATATTTTTTATCATCACCGCCCGGACCCGGAGACACCGCTGACGGAAACGATGCGCGCGCTTGATCACCTTGTCCGCCAGGGTAAAGCGCTGTACGTCGGCATCTCCAACTATCCGCTGGCCCAGGCGCGGGAGGCGGTGAAGATCCTTAACGATCTCGGCACCCCCTGCGTCATTCACCAGCCCCGCTACTCCATGTTTGAACGCGGCGTGGAAGAGGGGCTGCTGGATTTTTTGCAGACGGAAGGGGTGGGAAGTATAGCGTTTTCACCGCTGGCCGGCGGACAGCTCACCGACCGCTATCTCAACGGCATTCCGGCAGACTCACGTGCCGCCAGCAGCAGTCGTTTTCTGCAGCCGGAGCAGCTGACCAGCGCCAGATTAGAAAAAATTCGTCAGCTGAATACGCTGGCGGAAGCACGCGGGCAGAAGCTGTCGCAGATGGCGCTGGCCTGGGTGCTGCGTGAGGAGAAAGTCACCTCCGTGCTGATCGGCGCCAGCAAAACCGCCCAGCTGGATGACGCTGTCGGAATGCTGAAACATCGTCATTTCAGCGCCGAAGAGTGCGCCGCGATTGATGCCATCCTGGCGCTGTAAAGCAAATGTTACTTTAGCAAAAAGTGCTCTTTTCTGTGCTTTCGGAGTTCGTCCGATGCGATAGGTCTTTACCGGCCCGTAATATCACGTTAACAGGCCGCTTAGGGCCCCGATCGTGAAGGAGAAGAGTATGTTCAGGTCACTGATTCTGGCAGCAGTACTGCTGGCCGCAGCGCCATTAGTCGCTAACGCTGGTGAAATCACCCTGTTGCCATCGATAAAATTACAAATTGGCGATCGTGACAATTACGGTAACTACTGGGACGGTGGCAGCTGGCGCGACCGTGATTACTGGCGTCGTCACTATGAATGGCGTGATAACCGTTGGCATCGTCATGACAACGGCTGGCACAAAGGCTGGTACAAAGGCAGAGATAAAGCCTGGGAGCGCGGCTATCGCGCGGGCTGGAGCGACCGCGACGATCGCCGCGGCGGCTGGGGACGTGGTCCCGGCGGGCGTGGTCCCGGCGGGCGTGGTCACGGTCATGGACATGGCCATCACTAACAGACGAAAAGGGGAGCCCATCGGCTCCCCTTCGCTTTATTCCGCATCAGGAGGCCATTAATCCACCCCGAGCAGCGATCCCACAATTAACCAGCCGTTCAGGCTCACCACAATCGCGACTATCGCCCAGCCGATGCCTCTCACCCAGCGGGTATTCACCAGGTCTCCCATTAGCTTTGCATTGCTGGTAAATATCAGCAGCGGTACCAGGGCAAGCGCAATACCAAAGCTCAGCAACACCTGACTCATCACCAGGATGCGCGTTGGATCCAGCCCCAGCAGAATGACGACAAACGACGGCAGCATAGTGACCGCCCGGCGAAACCACAGCGGAATATGAAAGCGAATGAAGCCCTGCATAACCACCTGACCTGCGAGAGTCCCCACCACCGTCGATGATAAACCTGCAGCGACCAGGCTGAGGCCAAAGATGGTCGCCGCCGCATGGCTCAGCAGCGGCTCCAGCGTTCTGTAAGCCTGATCAAGATCGGCGACGCCGGTATGGCCATTGAAATGGAATGCCGCCGCGGCGGTCGCCATCATCGCCAGGTTGACGAACCCGGCAATGGTCATGGCGATCGCCACATCCCAGCGGGTCGCGTTATAGCGCTCTTTTCGCGTCCCGCCGTGCAGGTGCTGGGTAAGCGAGGAGTGTAAGTAGATCACGTGCGGCATAATGGTGGCCCCCAGCACCCCGGCGGCTAAGAATACCGCCTCGCCGTTGGGCAGCGTAGGGATCGCCAGCCCTTTGGTCAGGGGAGCCAGCGCGGGCTGGGAAAAGATCAATTCAACGACATAGGCGACGGCAACAAACAGCAGCAAGCCGCCAATCACCTTCTCCAGCGGTTTTTGTCCGCGCCGCTGCAGCATCAGGATCAGGAAGGTCGCCACCCCGGTCAGCACCGCCCCTTGCAGAAGCGATACGCCCAGCACCAGCTTAAAGCCAATCGCAGCGCCGATAAATTCGGCCAGATCGGTGGCCATGGCGATGATTTCCGCCTGCACCCAGTAAAACCACACTACCGGGCGCGGGTAATGGTCGCGGATCTGCTCGGCCAGGTTTTTACCGGTGGCAATGCCGAGTTTGGCAGAGAGCACCTGGATCAGCATTGCCATCAGGTTGGCCCATACCACCACCCACAGCAGCTGATAGCCAAAGCTGGCGCCAGCCTGAATATTCGTGGCGAAATTACCCGGATCGATATAGCCAATGGCAGCGACGAAAGCTGGCCCCATTAAGGCGAGCTTCACCTTGCGCGCGGCGCGACTACTGCTATTCTCAACGCGACTGCTAGTCATCTTCTGCCTCTGGAAATATAGCCTTTGCTATGTTTCATGCTATCAAAATGCGAATGATTATCAAGTTCATTTGAAATGGAGATAATGATTGCTGTGATAGGAGGGAACAATTGCTGGCCGGAAATGAAAAACGGGCGTCAGTAAACCCGATCGCGCCCGCTATTAAGAGTAGTACAAGAATGCAACTTTTAAAACCTTTACGTAACATAACAAAAGTGGATGTTTGATCACTATTTTTGCCATTGGTCACAGTTCCTTGCAATAGTGTGCAATTGATCTCGTTTTCTTTAAAGCCGTTGCATAGAATGTGCACGGAAATTTAACCTGCCTCATATTTGGAGCAACTATGGACCGCGTCTTGCATTTTGTCCTCGCGATCGTTGTGGTGGCTATACTGGCCCTGTTGGTCAGTCATGACCGTAAAAAGATCCGTATTCGTTATGTTGTTCAACTGCTTGTCATTGAAGTCCTGCTGGCCTGGTTCTTCCTGAACTCCGATATTGGTCTGGGTTTTGTGAAAGGCTTCTCCGAGATGTTTGAAAAACTTCTCGGCTTTGCCAACGAAGGGACAAACTTCGTGTTCGGCAGCATGAACGACAAAGGTCTGGCCTTCTTCTTCCTTAAGGTTCTGTGCCCTATCGTCTTCATTTCCGCGTTGATCGGTATTTTGCAGCATATTCGCATCCTGCCGATTGTTATTCGCGCCATCGGTACCGTGCTGTCGAAAATCAACGGCATGGGCAAGCTGGAGTCCTTCAACGCCGTCAGCTCGCTGATCCTCGGCCAGTCGGAAAACTTTATTGCCTATAAAGATATTCTCGGCAAAATGTCGCGCAACCGTATGTACACCATGGCGGCGACCGCGATGTCCACCGTATCGATGTCCATCGTTGGCGCATACATGACCATGCTGCAGCCGAAGTACGTCGTCGCGGCGCTGGTGCTCAACATGTTCAGCACCTTTATCGTTCTGTCGTTGATTAACCCGTACCGTGTGGAAGAGAGTGAAGAAAATCTGCAGATGTCGAATCTGCACGAAGGTCAAAGCTTCTTCGAGATGCTGGGCGAGTACATTCTGGCGGGCTTTAAAGTCGCGATTATCGTGGCGGCGATGCTGATCGGCTTCATCGCGCTGATCTCCGCGCTGAACGCCCTGTTCGCCACTGTGACCGGCTGGTTCGGCTACAGCATCTCCTTCCAGGGGATCCTTGGCTATATCTTCTACCCGGTCGCCTGGGTGATGGGCGTGCCGGCAAGCGAAGCGCTGCAGGTGGGCAGTATTATGGCTACCAAGCTGGTCTCCAATGAATTCGTCGCCATGATGGATCTGCAGAAAATCGCCTCGACGCTCTCCCCGCGCGCGGAAGGCATTATCTCTATCTTCCTGGTCTCCTTCGCGAACTTCTCGTCTATCGGCATCATAGCCGGGGCGATCAAAGGTCTGAACGAAGAACAGGGCAACGTGGTTTCTCGCTTCGGTCTGAAGCTGGTTTATGGCTCCACGCTGGTCAGCGTCCTGTCTGCTTCTATTGCGGCTCTGGTTCTGTAACAGGCGCCAGTCATCTGAGCCGGGCGATGCCCGGCTTTTTTTACCCGTCATTCGCCCAGCGGCTGAGGCTTGCCCACCAGGTAGCCCTGCAGATAATTCACCCCCAGCTCCAGCAAGCGCGCTTTTTGCGGTTCGCTTTCGACATATTCCGCCACCACGCTCATCCGTTTCGCCCGCGCCATCTCGACAATCGATTTCACCATAATGGCGTCCAGCGGGTCAGTGAGGATGTCGCGGACGAAGCAGCCGTCAATCTTGATGATATCGGCCTGGAGATGCTTCAGTCGTTCATAGTTCGCATATCCGGTGCCAAAGTCATCAATGGCGATGGCGCAGCCAAACGCGCGCAGCGCTTCAAGATTTTGCCGGCTGATGTCGGCATTGGAAAAGGCCTGCTCTTCAGTGACTTCAATAGTGATAAGGTCTGGTGAGACCGCATAGCGTTGAAACAGCGCGATAATCTGCGCGGCGCTATCCTTTTGCATCAGGGTTGCAGGCAGCAGATTGACCGAGAATCGCTGGCCAGCGTGCTGATGAAGCACGCTGAACAAGGTCTCCAGCACCAGCATGTCGAAACGTTGGCTGAGGTTAAACTGCACAATCAACGGGATAAACTGATCGGGCATAATGACGCTATCGCCACAGCGCATCCGGGTGAGGATCTCATGATATCCCTCCCCTTCCCTGTTCTGAATCGGTTGCGCATAGAGCATGAGCGCCCGCTCTTTGAGCACCTGCTTGACGCGCATGAGGAGGCGCACCTGCTCGGTGGTTTGATCCACCACCAGCTCCTGCTCCTCATCCAGCGCCAGCACCCGACGTTCGCTGCCCGCCTGTTCGGAAAGCCAGCTTAGCTGACCCAGCATCTGGTGAAGTCCCTCGCGCTGACCGTCGTCGCGGCCCCAGGCCGCGCCAAACTCCAGATCCAGCGGCTGATTGTGCCAGCTGAATTTTTTGTGGTTGAGAACCGCGACCATATGATGCAAACGGGATGAAGGCTCCGGTCCGTCAAGCACGAGGATCAGTTCGCTGCCCGGCACCTGGAAAACTTTATCCGCCGCCCCCAGCAGCGGTTGCAGCGCCCGAATAATCTGCCGTTTACAGTCCACCCCCATCATCAGGCCATAATGCCTGCTGAGAAAGTCGAGATTATGAATACGTAGGCTGCAGATAACCTGCTGCGGACAGCTTTGTAAATGGCTCTCCAGCGCGCGCAGGTTAGGCAAGCCAGTCAGCGGATCTTCTTCCGCCTGACTACGCCAGCGGCGTTTATTGCGATCGCTGCGGGCATAGGTGTCTGCCATATAAAACAAACAGATAGTAAAGGAGATCAACACTGACAGCACAAAGGATAATGAATACTCGCTTTGGACGCCCTGGAGAAAGTTTTTGTTATACACCACCAGTAAAAAAGCCGAGACCGACCATGAAATACGCAGTAGCGCATGACCAATCCGGCTAATCCCGATAAAGTAGACGATAAAAATCACCGGAACTAAATAACCGGCAATAAATTCAGACTGATACGGCGCACACAATAGCGTTAATATCACCGCCAGCGCGATAAACCAATATAGCGTAAAGGAACGATATTTTGCTGCCAGCCACGGTAAACATTCCTGCCGCCAGAATCGTCGAGCGTAGCGTGGATTGATAATCATCCGCATTGGATAATATAAAAAGGTGGTAAAAATTAATGCTGCGCTGATTAAACTTTGAATATCTATTACGGTGTAAATCAACGGCATACTACCAAAATAGCTGGTAATAGATAGGGGAAACGCAAAATATTGTCCGGCGAGGTACATGGTGATTTTCAGCAGCACCGGCGCGAAGAACCCGCCCCAGAAGATCCGCGCCCCCATATGTTTCGCCGTTGGACCACAGCGCCAGCGCTTACCCACCAACAGTCTTAGAATAGCGCAGGAGACGAACACCGCAAACAGCTGACAAAAGAGTAAGATAAACGCCTGCGGTAGCGTTAATTTAATTATCAGGCTATTGGTAATGGCAAATGCGAGAATTAATGGCGCAATCGCATAGCGACCAAAGATAAAAATAACAGAAAACATTACGCTGATTGGCAGCCAGGCAATATAAATAAGATTGCCATCTATAACCGTTTGCGGTGAAATAAAACGAGCCAGCGGAATAGCGACTAAACAGACGATAAAGGCCAACAGAGTTTTTTTGATATTAATGTTAATTTTATCAACCATTATTGTTAATTAAAACTCCGGCAACCTCATTACGTTTAATGGGGGAAATGTTATGTTGCTTATTTAGGGCAAGCAAGGTGAATTATCAGGAAAAAGTCTGAAATTACTTTCGATTTTAATAGCTGGAGATTAACTGACGTAACCAGAAAGTGCTTTACATGAAAATAGATAAAAAAAAACCCCGCCGAAGCGAGGTTTCTGAATTTTGGTGGAGCTAAGCGGGATCGAACCGCTGACCTCTTGCATGCCATGCAAGCGCTCTCCCAGCTGAGCTATAGCCCCACAGGACCTCTTTACGAACCAAATCCGCTGGGTGCAGAATTTGGTGGAGCTAAGCGGGATCGAACCGCTGACCTCTTGCATGCCATGCAAGCGCTCTCCCAGCTGAGCTATAGCCCCGTAACGTAAAGCGTGTCGTGTTGACGGGCGGCATAATATGAATTCCTCGCTCAGGTGTCAACGGCAAAATTATCCTTCTCGATTCAATCGCTGAAAAAGCAGGCAACCTGCTGAGATTGCGAGCCTTATCGCAGCCAGAAGTTAAACAGGTCACCTTTTCCAGTAAAAGGATGCTATAACATGGACAGCTAATTCCCATACATTTACTCAGGAAATAGTATGCTCAAGGAACGAATGACACCTGAAGAAATCGCCCATCTGACCGGCTACAGCCGGCAAACTATCAATAAGTGGGTGCGGAAAGAAGGCTGGCAGACCTCTCCGCGGCCTGGCGTCCAGGGCGGTAAGGCGCGCCTGGTCCATGTCAATGAGCAAGTCAGGGAGTTTATCCGCAGCGCCCAGCGCGTGGCGGAGACGCCCGGCACCTATTCTCCCCACGACAGCGATCTGGAATCGCTGCTGCTGACCCTCTGTAAAGAACTCACTCCCAGCGAGCAGAAGCAGCTTATGTCGCTGCTGTTACGCGAGGGGATCACCGGGTTACTGCTTCGGTTAGGGATCCGCGATCGGTAAACCATGATGAAACTAAAAGATAAAATGACGCCCGCAGAGCTTGCCGACTGCCTGGGGCTGGCGAGACAAACGATCAATCGCTGGGTTCGTGAGAAGAAATGGCGCACGGAAACAATACCCGGCGTCAAAGGAGGCCGAGCGCGGCTGGTGGTCATCGACCAACCGGTGCGCGAGTTTCTGACGAACATTCCCGCCAGACGCCATCTGTTTAGCGAGAATCATCTCGCGGAATCGCCAGGCGCTTACCTGGTCAATGAAGCGGACGCGATCTGGCGGCAAATCACAGAAACCCTGCAACTGATGACTCCGGCAGAACAGCTGCAGCTCCGCGACCTGCTGGCCCGGGAAGGGATTAGCGGTTTTCTTGCCCGCCTCGGCATCGCCAGCCTGGCGTAACAGACAAAAAAAACGGCAGGGGTATCCTGCCGTTTTATCATCCAGGTCCCCGTCAGGACGCCTGGCCTTCGCGCTCAGCGATAAAAGCCAGCGCTTTATTGATACGCTCTACGCTACGGGACTTGCCGATTGCATGGACGGTAACGTCAAGCGCAGGAGACTGCCCTGCACCGGTAACGGCCACGCGCAGCGGCATACCGACTTTACCCATGCCCACTTCCAGCTCATCAGCGGTCGCCTGAATCGCGTGGTGGACGTTTTCCGCCGTCCAGTCGCTAATCGCCGCCAGCTTGTCGCGGACGACTTCAAGCGGCTGACGCGCTACCGGACGCAGATGTTTCTTCGCCGCGTCGGCGTCGAATTCAGCGAACTCTTCATAGAAGTAGCGGCAGCTCTGGGCAATCTCTTTCAGCGTTTTGCAACGCTCGCCCAGCAGCTTCACCAACTCGGCCAGCTGCGGACCGTTGCGGGTATCGATATTTTCCTGCTCAATATGCCACTGCAGATGCGTCGCCACATACTCCGCCGGCAGCGTATTGATGTAATGATGGTTCAGCCACAGCAGCTTGTCGGTGTTGAACGCACTCGCGGATTTGCTGACCGCCCCCAGCGAGAAGAACTCGATCATCTCTTCGCGGGTGAAGATCTCCTGATCGCCATGGGACCAGCCCAGACGCACCAGATAGTTCAGCAGCGCTTCCGGCAGGTAGCCATCGTCGCGATACTGCATCACGCTGACCGCCCCGTGGCGTTTGGAGAGTTTCTTGCCATCGTCGCCGTTGATCATCGATACGTGCGCGTATACCGGCACCGGCGCATTCAGCGCTTTAAGGATGTTGATCTGGCGCGGCGTGTTGTTGATATGATCTTCACCACGGATCACGTGGGTGATCGCCATGTCCCAGTCATCCACTACGACGCAGAAGTTGTAGGTCGGGGAACCATCGGTACGGCGAATGATCAGATCGTCCAGCTCCTGGTTGCTGAACTCGATAGGTCCGCGAATCTGATCGTCAAAAATAACCGACCCTTCCTGCGGGTTGGCGAAACGCACCACGCACGGCTCATCATCGGCATGATGCTCGTGGCTATGGCGGCAGCGCCCATCGTAACGCGGCTTCTCACCGTTCGCCATTTGCTCTTCGCGCAACGCTTCCAGACGCTCTTTTGAGCAATAGCATTTATAAGCGGTACCGGCTTCCAGCATCTCATCGATCACGTTGTTATAACGATCGAAACGTTTAGTCTGGTAATAGGGACCTTCGTCCCATTGCAGATTCAGCCAGTTCATGCCATCCATGATGGCTTCAATTGCTTCCGGGGTGGAGCGTTCGAGATCGGTGTCTTCAATACGCAGTACAAACTCACCGCCGTGGTTACGGGCAAAAAGCCAGGAATAGAGAGCAGTACGCGCACCGCCAACGTGCAGATAGCCGGTTGGGCTTGGCGCGAAGCGAGTTTTGATTTTCATGAATTGGCCTTACGTTTAATAAAGATGCCGATAGCCGGCAATGTCCGGTGGAAATTATGGGTCAATATTCTAACACCGTGGGCTGATTCCTCAATGTTGTTCCCGTCGGAACGTCGCGGTTTGCCGTTTTTGTTTATAAATCATGCTATGACGCCGCTTTTGCGATCGCTTTGTTTAATTTTACGACGAACGAACGAATTCTTTAGAAAAGGCGTTGACTCATTTTCAACTCTCCCTATAATGCGACTCCACACAGCGGGGGTGATTAGCTCAGCTGGGAGAGCACCTCCCTTACAAGGAGGGGGTCGGCGGTTCGATCCCGTCATCACCCACCACTACTTAACGTAGTCTCCGCCGTGTAGAACAGAAAATTGAGAAGTGGGTGATTAGCTCAGCTGGGAGAGCACCTCCCTTACAAGGAGGGGGTCGGCGGTTCGATCCCGTCATCACCCACCACTTTCTCGCCAGCTGGATTTTCTGTCAAAATGTGAAGTACCGAAGTGGGTGATTAGCTCAGCTGGGAGAGCACCTCCCTTACAAGGAGGGGGTCGGCGGTTCGATCCCGTCATCACCCACCACTTCGGGTCGTTAGCTCAGTTGGTAGAGCAGTTGACTTTTAATCAATTGGTCGCAGGTTCGAATCCTGCACGACCCACCAATGTAAAAAGGCGCCCTAAAGGCGCCTTTTTGCTATGCGCGGAACGCACGCTCTGGCCACGAGCCTCCCCGTGGCGATAAACCGCTATCAACGCTGATACAGCGGATCTTCAACCCTGGCGGCGGTGAGATTCTCCCCTTCTTCTCGCACGATTTCCCATAAGGCCTGGGCGGCGGTCGACAGCGAGCGATTTTTCCGGCATGCCAGCATCAGCTGCCGCTCCATTATCGGAGTGAGTCGCTTCACCGCCAGATGGCTTCCCTGCGGTAACGGCAGCGCCAGCGCCGGCAGTACGCTGATGCCAATTCCCGACTCCACCATCGGAAACAGCGTTGCCGGATGGCCAATCTCCTGCACAATGTTCGCCCGCACAGCCAGCCTGCTGAGAGCCGCATCAATCAGCGGACGGCTGCCGGAGGCATAGTCCTGCAGGATCAGTCTCTCATTCTGTAGCGCCTGCCATGGCACTTCAGTCAGGCTGGCAAAAGGATGATCCTCCCGGCAGAGCAGCAAAAAAGGTTCCGCCAGGACCACTTCACATTGCAGGTCCGCCGCCGGGCCAGGGTCAATCACAATGCCGAAATCCACTTCCCCCTGGCGAATACTCTCCAGCACCCACTGCTGGGGCCGGTCGTGCAGGACGAAATCGATATCAGGATAGCGACGATTGCTGTGGGCAATACACTGGGGAATAAGGTGGGCGGAAATCGTCTGACTGGCGGCAACCTTGACGGTGCCGCTCAGCTGCTGGCCTACCCGACCGGCATCGCGCAGCGTCACCGCCAGCTCATCGAGCAAACGCTCCAGCCTGCCTGCCAGCTGCTGACCCGCCTCGGTGAGGACCACCTCCCGGGTGGTACGGTCGAGGAGACGGACCCCGGTCTGATGCTCCAGCTCCTTGACGCTGTGGCTGACGGCCGACTGGCTTAAGCCAATCATCTCCCCCGCCCGGCTAAAGCTCCTGGCGCGGGCGACGGTAACAAATACTTTTAACTGACGCAGAGAGTAATTCATCTTTTTTATTCATGAATAGATGCAATAAATCAATTTTATTTCTCAAATCAAAAAAAGCACAATAACGCATCTCTTTTCAGGAGCGTTTATGAAACTTTTCCGCATTCTCGATCCGTTTACGGCAACCCTGGTCACCGTTGTCCTGTTGGCCTCATTCTTCCCGGCCCGTGGCGCTTTCGTCCCCTTCTTTGAACATCTGACCACTGCCGCCATCGCCCTGCTGTTCTTTATGCACGGCGCCAAACTCTCCCGGGAGGCAATTATCGCCGGCGGCAGCCACTGGCGTTTGCATCTGTGGGTGATGTGCAGCACCTTTATTCTCTTTCCGGTGCTGGGGGTTCTGTTTGCCTGGTGGGCGCCGGTGAAGGTCGATCCGATGCTCTACAGCGGCTTTATTTATTTGTGCATTCTGCCGGCCACTGTGCAATCCGCCATCGCCTTTACCTCGCTGGCCGGAGGCAACGTCGCGGCGGCGGTCTGCTCAGCCTCGGCCTCCAGCCTGTTGGGCATCTTTGTTTCACCGCTGCTGGTGGGTGCCCTGATGAACCTTCATGGCGCAGGCGGTAGCCTCGAGCAGGTCGGAAAGATCATGCTGCAGCTGCTGTTGCCTTTCGTGCTCGGCCATTTATCGCGGCCGTGGATCGGCAACTGGGTGGCGAAGCATAAGAAGTGGATTGGTAAGACCGACCAGACCTCGATTCTGCTGGTGGTTTACTCCGCCTTTAGCGAGGCGGTGGTGAACGGCATCTGGCATAAAGTGGGTCTGGGATCGCTACTGTTTATCGTGGTGGTCAGCCTGGTGCTGCTGGCCATCGTCATCGCGGTCAATGTGTTCGTCGCCCGCCGCTGCGGCTTTAACAAAGCCGATGAAATTACCATCGTCTTCTGCGGTTCGAAAAAGAGCCTGGCCAACGGCATCCCGATGGCCAATATTCTCTTTCCGACCTCCATCCTCGGCATCATGGTGCTGCCGCTGATGATCTTCCATCAAATCCAGCTGATGGTCTGCGCGGTGCTGGCGCGGCGCTATAAACAGCAAACCGATGCGCGTCTCGCTCAGGAAAAGGCCAACGCCGCCAAGGCTTAACGCGCTTTCTTCAGGGGCTGGACCAGATCGCTCAGCCCCTCGCTTTTAATCAGCAGGGTCAGCGCCATCAGCTCGCCGAGATGGCCGGCAGGGAATTGATCCTTGCGCGCGAACCACAATAAATACTCCTCCGGGACATCGATTAAACGACGCCCCTTGTATTTACCGAACGGCATCTCAGTATTGGCGATCTCGACCAGCTGCGCTTTATCCACGTTATTCTCCCAGCAGACGCATCATTTCGGCTTCGTCAATCACCTCGATGCCGAGCTCCTGCGCTTTCGCCAGCTTAGAACCCGCCGCTTCGCCAGCAATCACCAGATCGGTCTTCTTCGATACGCTGCCCGCCACCTTCGCCCCCAGCGCCACCAGACGCGCTTTGGCGTCATCCCGCGACAGCTGACTGAGGCTGCCGGTCAGGACGACGGTTTTGCCTGCAAACGGGCTGTCAATCTCATCCGCCTTCACCACCACCGGCGCCGGCCAGTGAACCCCTTCCGTCAGCAGCTGCGCGATGACATCGCGGTTGCTCTCTTCGGCAAAGAAGTTGAAGGTATGGGTGGCGACCACAATGCCGACATCAGGGACCTTCTGCAGCTCCTCAATGGAAGCCTGCTCCAGGGCCTCGAGGGTGCCGAAATGCGCCGCCAGGCCCGCCGCCGTCGCTTCTCCTACCTCGCGAATGCCTAAGGCGTAGAGGAAACGCGCAAAGGTTGTCTCTTTGGCTTTCTCGAGAGCGTTGACCACGTTTTGCGCGGACTTCGGCCCCATCCGATCCAGCCCGGTCAGTTTCCCTGCGGTCAGTCGGAACAGATCCGCCGGGGTATGGACGTACTCTTTCTCCACCAGCTGGTCGATTATCTTGTCGCCCATGCCGTCAACGTCCAGCGCGCGACGGGAGACAAAGTGCTTGAGCGACTCTTTACGCTGCGCGCCGCAGATAAGGCCGCCGGTACAGCGGGCTACCGCCTCGCCTTCCACTCGCTCAACGTCGGACTGACAGACCGGGCAGTGGGTCGGGAATTCAACATCCCGGGCATCTGCCGGGCGTTCGGAAAGCACCACGTTGACCACCTGAGGGATCACGTCGCCTGCCCGGCGAATCACCACCTTGTCGCCGATTTTCAAGCCTAAGCGTTCGATCTCATCGGCATTATGCAACGTGGCATTACTCACCAGCACGCCGGCGACATGGACCGGCTCCAGGCGCGCCACCGGCGTAATCGCCCCGGTGCGGCCCACCTGGAACTCCACGTCCCGGACGAAAGTCATCTGCTCCTGGGCGGGGAACTTAAAGGCCACTGCCCAGCGCGGCGCGCGGGCCACGAAACCTAACTGCTCCTGCAGCGCCAGCGAATCGACTTTGATCACCACGCCATCAATGTCAAAGCCCAGATGGGGACGATCTTCCTCGACTTTACGATAGTAAGTGAGCACTTCCTCGGGGGTATGACATAGGGTGACGCGATCGCTCACCGGTAATCCCCATGCTTTAAACTGCTGTAAACGGGCCGAGTGGCTGGCCGGCAGCTCACCGCCCTCCAGCACCCCAACGCCGTAGCAGAAGAAAGTAAGCGGTCGCTTCGCGGTGATGCGCGGGTCCAGCTGGCGCAACGAGCCCGCCGCCGCATTGCGCGGGTTAGCAAACACTTTTCCGCCGGTGCGTCGAGCTTCTTCATTGATTTTTTCGAACCCGGCCTGCGGGAGGAACACTTCCCCGCGCACTTCCAGGCGTGCGGGAATATTATCGCCATGCAGCCTGAGCGGGATGGTGCGGATGGTTCGCACGTTAGAGGTAATGTCCTCGCCGGTGGTGCCGTCGCCGCGTGTCGCCGCCTGCACCAGCACGCCGTTTTCGTAGAGAATGCTCACCGCGAGGCCGTCGAGCTTCAGCTCGCAGCAGTAGATGAGAGGGTCAGTGCTTTTCAGGCGATCCTGCACCCGCTTGTTGAAGGCCAGAAAGCTCTCTTCGTCAAACACGTTGTCCAGCGACAGCATCGGCACTTCATGGCGGATCTGGCTAAAGGCGGTCAGCGGCGCCGCCCCCACGCGCTGAGTCGGTGAATCCGGGGTAATCAGCTCCGGATGCTGGCTCTCCAGCTCGCGCAGCTCGCGCATCAGCCGGTCATACTCCGCATCGGGCACTTCCGGTGCGTCCATAACGTGGTACAGGTATTCATGATGGCGAAGCGTGGTTCGCAGTTCAGTCAGTTGTTGTTCGATCGGTTCCATATCACACCATCAATGATAAAAAACCCCCGACAGGCGGGGGTTGTGAAGGAGTTGAGATAACGCGGGACGTCAGGCGTTCGCGTCTTTCACTTCGCGAATACGATCCTGGTATTCACGCAGTTTTTGCGGCGTCATCATGCGACGCTGATCGTCAAGCACCACGCCGCCCACTTCATCGGCGATATACTGCGCAGACTGCAGCATCAGCTTGAAGTTCTGCAGTTCATCACCGTAGGAAGGGACCTGCATAAAGATAGTCACCCCAGGGGTCATCATATCCGCCATGCTGTCCGGATTGAAGGTCCCCGGCTTCACCATGTTGGCCAGGCTGAACAGTACCGGGCCGCTGCCGTCCGGGCTCAGATGGCGGTGGAAAATATTCATTTCACCAAACTTGAACCCGGCCTGCTGGATGCTATTGATAAGCACCTCGCCGTTAAGCTGCGCGCCATGGTGCGCGGCAACGTTCATCACGATGACCGTCTCTTTACGCTCTTTCGGCTGGGGCGCTGCAGGCTGCTGCGGCTCTGTCGGCTGCGGTTCAGCAACCGCGGGCTGCGGCGCGGCAACAGGCTGGGGCGCAGGCTGCTGCGGAGCGGCCGGCTGCGGCTGGGCGACGGCCGGGGTCACTGGCTGCGGCGCGACAGGCTGTTGCACAGCAGGTTGCGGCTGGTGTTGCGGCTGCGCGGGCGGCTGCGCGGGTTGCGGCTGTTGCCAGCCAGGCTGCGGAGCCGCATGCGGCGCAGACGGTTGTCCCTGCGGTTGTGCCGGGGCCTGGCGCGGCGGCGCCTGACGAACCGGTTCCTCAGGACGCACAGGCTGCTGCATCTGGCGCTCGTAAGGCGGCTGGTACTGGTGCTGCGGCGCCTGACGAGGGGCTTCATGCTCCCCATGCGCGCCGTGCGGAGCGTGAGTCACCGGATGAACGCGGACTTCACCTACGCCTTCAACATTATCATCAAAGTCGTCGTTTTCCGACTCATCGTCGCGCGACTTCATACGTTTCAGTGGGCGATCGCGAAACATCGAAGAACGTTCTTTACGGCTGGTCCAGAAACCATGTACCAGTAAAGCGATTATGGCGATCGCGCCAACAATGATTAATATCAGACGCAAATCCTGCATCATTATATTCTCTGTTGTTCTAACACCTTGCCACCACGGCAAACATTTACTCACTAAGAGTATTTGCCGATTACCTCAAGTGCAAGTGCGTCGGTCGCTTTCACCACATAAAGATGAACTAAATCGTGCTTTTTGCTGTTTTTTCGAACATTTCCTAACTGGTTATTGTCTGACGACCCGATAAAATAAGCGAGCATTCACACTGGATGTTCAAAAAGGAGCAATGCCTGGCTATGGTTTCATCATCCGCACCGACCCCGCGTAGCGGCGTATACTACTTTTCGCAGGGCTGGAAACTCATCAGGCTGCCGGGCATACGTCGTTATGTCTTCCTGCCTTTACTGGTTAACGTGCTGCTGATGGGCGGTGCTTTCTGGTGGCTGTTTACCCGTCTCGACAGCTGGATCCCTTCGCTGATGAGCCATGTGCCTGACTGGCTGCAGTGGCTAAACTACCTGCTGTGGCCGGTGGTGGTGCTGTCGATCCTGCTGGTGTTTGGCTATTTCTTTTCTACTATTGCCAACTGGATTGCCGCCCCGTTCAGCGGCCTGCTGGCGGAACAACTGGAAGCGCGTCTGACTGGCGCCACCCCGCCGGACGTCGGCATTTTTGGCATCATGAAGGATATTCCGCGCATCATGAAGCGTGAGTGGCAGAAGCTGGCCTGGTACCTGCCCCGCGCCATCGTGCTGTTGCTGCTCTACTTTATACCCGGCGTTGGCCAGACGGTGGCCCCGGTACTCTGGTTCCTGTTCAGCGCATGGATGCTGGCGATTCAATACTGCGATTACCCCTTCGATAACCACAAAGTCCCCTTCAGGACCATGCGCGAAGCGCTGCGCAGCCGCAAGGTGATGAATATGCAGTTTGGCGCGCTCACCAGCCTGTTCACCATGATCCCGGTGTTAAACCTGGTGATCCTCCCGGTGGCTATCTGCGGCGCCACCGCCATGTGGGTCGATTGCTATCGCGACAGACACGCCAGCTGGAAGTAACAGCAGCACCTCCCCTGGAGCGGCGAAAGCCGCTCCTTATATCTCACTTATTCCTTCTTGATCATCATTATTTCCCTTCCGCATATAGATATGCTAAATCCTTACTTCCGCATATTCTTTAAGCGGGTATGCTGATGCCGTACCCCCAAATTTCATACAGTTAAGGACGGGCCATGAGTAAGATTTTTGAAGACAACTCCCTGACTATCGGTCATACGCCTCTGGTACGACTGAACCGCATTGGTAACGGCCGTATCCTGGCAAAGGTAGAATCTCGTAACCCGAGCTTTAGCGTAAAATGCCGTATCGGCGCCAATATGATCTGGGATGCTGAAAAGCGCGGCGTACTGAAACCTGGCGTGGAACTGGTCGAACCGACCAGCGGCAACACCGGTATCGCCCTCGCCTACGTGGCGGCGGCTCGCGGCTACAAGCTAACGCTAACCATGCCGGAAACCATGAGCATCGAGCGTCGTAAGCTTCTGAAAGCGCTGGGCGCCAACCTGGTGCTGACCGAAGGCGCCAAAGGCATGAAAGGCGCCATTCAGAAAGCGGAAGAGATTGTCGCCAGCAACCCGGAAAAATTCCTGTTGCTGCAGCAGTTCAGCAACCCGGCTAACCCGGAAATCCACGAAAAGACCACCGGCCCGGAAATCTGGGAAGACACCGACGGTCAGGTGGATGTCTTCATCTCCGGCGTAGGTACCGGCGGTACGCTGACCGGCGTCAGCCGCTACATTAAAAACACCAAGGGCAAAAAAGATCTGTTCACTGTCGCGGTTGAACCGACCGATTCGCCGGTTATCTCCCAGGCGCTGGCGGGTGAAGAGCTCAAGCCGGGCCCGCACAAAATTCAGGGCATCGGCGCCGGCTTCATTCCTGGTAACCTGGATCTGAAGCTGGTGGACAAAGTGATCGGCATTACCAATGATGAAGCGATCTCCACGGCACGCCGCCTGATGGAAGAAGAAGGCATCCTCGCGGGTATCTCTTCCGGGGCCGCCGTTGCCGCGGCGCTGAAGCTGCAGGAAGATGAAGCCTTTACCAATAAGAATATTGTGGTTATCCTGCCTTCCTCGGGTGAGCGTTATTTAAGCACCGCGCTGTTTGCCGATCTCTTCACCGAGAAAGAACTGCAACAGTAGTGCCAGCTTGTAAATAATGTGTAAAAAAGCACCTTTTCAGGTGCTTTTTTGTGGCATACGTCAAAGTTTTACCCCTCCTGGCATTGATTCACCTCGTAGGGTCTGGTATTTAACCAGCACATTTATTTTGATGCGCGAAATTATTCAGAAGAGGATTTCCGCCAGCTGAATCGATTTTATGATTTGGTTCAAGTCTTCCTTTCGCGGCATAATGTTTAATGACGTGCTAGACGTCAATGGCCCGCAGGTCTTCGCAGCGCCAGGCGCTGCCGACGCCAAGGCCGGAAACGTAACGCCGGCGCTAACAATACAGGCTAAAGTCGAGTCGTTAGACTAGACTTTAGGTCCACAACACTAAACCTATAAGTTGGGGAAATATAATGTTCCAGCAAGAAGTTACCATTACCGCTCCGAACGGTCTGCACACCCGCCCTGCTGCTCAGTTTGTTAAAGAAGCTAAAGGCTTCACTTCTGAGATCACTGTAACCTCCAACGGCAAAAGCGCCAGCGCCAAAAGCCTGTTCAAACTGCAGACTCTGGGCCTGACCCAGGGCACCGTAGTAACCCTCTCCGCGGAAGGCGAAGATGAACAGAAAGCGGTTGAGCATCTGGTTAAACTGATGGCTGAACTCGAGTAAGTTCACGGGTTCTTTTTCATATCAGTCACAAGTAAGGTAGGGTTATGATTTCAGGCATTTTAGCATCCCCGGGTATCGCCTTCGGCAAAGCACTGCTGCTGAAGGAAGATGAAATTGTCATCGACCGGAAGAAAATTTCTGCCGATAAGGTTGATCAGGAAGTCGAACGTTTCCTGAGCGGCCGCGCCAAGGCCTCCGCCCAGCTGGAGGTCATCAAAACCAAAGCTGGTGAAACTTTCGGTGAAGAAAAAGAAGCCATCTTCGAAGGGCATATTATGCTGCTGGAAGATGAGGAGCTTGAGCAGGAAATCATAGCCCTGATTAAAGATAAGCATATGACTGCCGACGCGGCAGCCAATGAAGTTATCGACGGTCAGGCCACTGCCCTGGAAGAGCTGGACGATGAATACCTGAAAGAACGTGCGGCTGACGTACGTGATATCGGTAAGCGCCTGCTGCGCAACATCCTTGGTCTGGCCATCATCGATCTGAGCGCGATTCAGGATGAAGTCATCCTCGTCGCCGCCGATCTGACCCCGTCAGAAACCGCACAGCTGAACCTGAAAAAAGTGCTGGGTTTCATCACCGACGCGGGCGGCCGTACCTCCCACACCTCCATCATGGCGCGTTCCCTCGAACTGCCGGCCATCGTGGGCACCGGCAGCATCACGGCGCAGGTGAAAAACGGCGACTATCTGATTCTCGACGCGGTGAACAACCAGGTTCTGATCAACCCGTCCAACGAGCAAATTGAAGCGCTGCGTAATCTGCAGGCTCAGGTTGCGGAAGAAAAAGCCGAACTGGCGAAACTGAAAGATCTGCCGGCGATTACTCTCGACGGCCATCAGGTTGAAGTGTGCGCCAACATTGGTACCGTTCGCGACGTCGAAGGTGCTGAGCGCAACGGCGCCGAAGGCGTAGGCCTGTATCGTACTGAATTCCTGTTCATGGATCGCGACGCGCTGCCAACCGAAGAAGAGCAGTTTGCGGCTTATAAAGCGGTGGCTGAAGCCTGTGGCTCTCAGGCCGTTATCGTGCGTACCATGGACATCGGCGGCGACAAAGAGCTGCCGTACATGAACTTCCCGAAAGAAGAGAACCCGTTCCTCGGCTGGCGTGCTGTGCGTATCGCGATGGATCGTAAAGAGATCCTCCGCGATCAGGTTCGCGCCATCCTGCGTGCCTCCGCTTTCGGTAAGCTGCGCATTATGTTCCCGATGATCATCTCTGTTGAAGAAGTGCGTGCGCTGAAGAAAGAGATCGAAATCTACAAACAGGAACTGCGTGACGAAGGTAAAGCATTTGACGAATCCATTGAGATCGGCGTGATGGTGGAAACACCGGCTGCGGCGACCATTGCTCGTCATCTGGCCAAAGAAGTTGATTTCTTTAGTATCGGCACCAATGATTTAACGCAATATACTCTGGCAGTTGACCGTGGTAATGATATGATTTCACATCTTTACCAGCCGATGTCACCGTCTGTACTGAATCTGATTAAGCAAGTTATTGATGCTTCTCACGCTGAAGGTAAATGGACTGGCATGTGCGGTGAGCTTGCGGGCGATGAACGTGCTACACTTCTGTTGCTGGGTATGGGGCTGGACGAATTCTCTATGAGCGCCATTTCCATCCCGCGCATCAAGAAGATTATTCGTAACACGAACTTCGAAGATGCGAAAGTATTAGCAGAGCAGGCTCTTGCTCAACCGACAACGGACGAGTTAATGACGCTGGTTAACAAGTTCATTGAAGAAAAAACAATCTGCTAATCCACGAGATGCGCGGCCCAAATTACTGCTTAGGAGAAGATCATGGGTTTGTTTGATAAATTGAAATCTCTGGTTTCTGATGACAAGAAAGACACCGGAACTATTGAGATTGTTGCTCCCCTCTCCGGTGAGATCGTCAACATTGAAGACGTGCCGGATGTGGTTTTTGCGGAAAAAATTGTGGGCGATGGGATTGCCATCAAACCGACCGGCAACAAAATGGTCGCGCCGGTAGACGGTACCATTGGTAAAATTTTCGAAACCAACCATGCGTTCTCTATTGAATCTGATAGCGGCATCGAGCTGTTCGTTCACTTCGGTATTGATACCGTTGAACTGAAAGGCGAAGGCTTCAAGCGTATCGCTGAAGAAGGCCAGCGCGTGAAAGTCGGCGACCCGGTTATCGAATTCGATCTGCCGCTGCTGGAAGAGAAAGCCAAGTCGACCCTGACTCCGGTGGTTATCTCCAACATGGACGAGATCAAAGAGCTGATCAAACTGTCCGGTAGCGTGACCGTGGGTGAAACCCCGGTAATCCGCATCAAGAAGTAATATCTGCTGCATAAAAATGGCGCCGAAAGGCGCCATTTTTTTATATCGCGTGGGTCACCGGCTGATAGCATTTTTCGCGGGATAAGATACGCAATCCTTCCGGAGTGCTCTCCAGAATTCGCCGCTCGCTGTCAGAGACCAGCAGTTCACACTGATATCCACCGGCCAGGCCGAACAGCGACCGCGCCACGCAGGCATCCTCCAGCGCCGCCTCTCCTGAAGTATCAAAATGACCAACAATGCGTCCCTGCTGACGGATCACTAACCGATAGCTTTTCATCTCTGTTTCTCCAGCGGCGGCAGGATCAGTTCGTCACATCCCTGCGCGGCAGTCCAGTTCATCACCTCCAGCACGCGCTGGGCGGCTGCCTCCGTCGCAGCACCCAGCGCCAGGCCGGAAAGCAACCCGCTCACCAGCTCGGCGCAGAACAGATCGCCGGTACCCTTTAAATCCGTCTCCACCCGCGGGTGAACCACCACCTCCACCGCATCGGCCGTCACCACCAGCACATTGATCGTCGAATCAGCCTCTCCCGGCGCGCTGGTGATCACCACCCATTTGAGGCTGTCCGACAGCAGGCTACGCGCCGCGGCGACCGCCTCCGGCTGATTGCGACAGCGCTGGCCGCTCAGCGTCTCCAGCTCAAACAGATTAGGGGTGATCCCTTGCGCCAGCGGCAGCAGGTGCTGACGATAGGCGTCCGGGATCTCGGCCTTGACGTAGATGCCGCTGTCGACATCGCCAATCACCGGATCCACCAGAATACAGAGATCGGGATGGCGGTCGCGGACCCGCGTCAGCCACTGCGCCAGACGTTCAATTTGCACGGCGTTGCCCATATAACCGGTGGTCACCGCACGCAGTTCGCGCAACGCGTCGCGCTCCTCCAGCGCCTGCAGGTACCCGACAAACCACTCCTCCGGGATAATGCCGCCATAGAACGTCTCATAATGGGGCGTATTGCTGAACAGCACCGTCGGCACCGCCAGCACGCGCAGACCGTGCTGTTTAATCGCCGGTACCGCGATGCTGTTGCCGACGCTGCCGTAGACTACCTGCGACTGCACGGCGACGATATCGACTTCCGACGCCCGGCTTTTGTCGTGAAAGAGCACTGATTGTATGTCATCTTGCTGGCCCATCTTTTCTCCCCCCGCTGGACAGCGGGTCACGCACTGATTATGATTCGTCCTATGCTAAATTTCATTTTGTCATAGGTCAATAATGTTTGCCGGAAAAACCGCCAGCGATATCTTCGATCATATCCGCCATCTGGTGCAGAGCGGTGGCTTGCAGCCCGGAGAGGTTCTGCCGCCGGTCCGCGAGCTCGCCAGCCAGCTTGCGGTGAATCGCAATACCGTCGCCGCCGCCTATAAACGGCTGGTCACCTCCGGGCTGGCCGTCAGCCAGGGACGAAACGGCACAGCTATCAAAGCACGGGATCCGCTGCCGGCGCTGGAAGGCGGTGACCCCACGACGCCGCTGAACGATCTTTCCAGCGGCAATCCGGATCCAGCCAGACTGCCTGATTTACCACGCTATCTGGGCCAAATTGCCCGCACGCCCCGCCTGTACGGCGATGCCCCCATCGAGCCGCGGCTAGGAGAATGGGCTGAGGCATGGTTTGCCAGGGAGATAACCGTTCCCTTTGCCCTGAATCTCGCCAGCGGGGCGATTGACGCGCTGGAGCGTCTGCTGTGCGCCTTGCTGCTCCCCGGCGACGGCGTGGTGGTTGAAGATCCCTGTTTTCTCAGCAGCATCAATATGGTGCGTTACGCTGGCTTTACCCCCTGCCCGGTGGCGGTGGATGCCGAGGGGATGGATCCAGACGGGCTGGAGGAGGCGTTACGCAACGGCGCGCGGGCGGTGATCTTGACCCCGCGCGCGCACAATCCTACCGGCTGTAGCCTGACGGAAACCCGGGCGCATGCCCTGCGGGAGGTGCTGGCCCGCTATCCGCAGGTGCTGGCGATCGTCGATGACCATTTTGCCCTGCTGTCGGCCACGCCCTGGTTTTCTCCTCTGCCAGCGAGCACCCAACGCTGGGCGGTGGTGCGTTCGATGTCAAAAACCCTCGGGCCAGACCTGCGGCTGGCTTTTATCGCCAGCGATGTCGACACCTCCTCCGCGCTGCGTCTGCGGCTTAACGCCGGCAGCCAGTGGGTCAGCCATCTGCTGCAGGATCTGACGCTGGCCTGTCTCACCGATAAGGCGTTTATCGCCTCGATGACGGAGACCCGCCGTCACTATCGGCAACAGAATGAGAAACTGGCGGCAGCGCTGGCCCGGCACGGCGACAGTCATGCTGCGCCTGGCGATGGCCTCAATTTCTGGCTGCCGCTGCCAACGGCGAGCCAACCCTACGCCTTACGCCTGGCCCGAGCCGGCTGGCTGGTCCGCGAGGGAGAGGTGTTTGGCATCCGTACGCCCTCCCACGGGCTACGCCTGTCGCTGGGCCGCCTGAGCGATGCTGAAATTGCCCGCCTGGCGGCCGATATAGCCCAGGTCTTAAACGCCCCCTGATACAGGCAGTGCGCCGAACGCATCGGGGAGGGATGGCAGCTGTCGACAAATTACTGAAAAAAATAAACGAAAACAGGCGTAGTCTTACCTGCATGACCGGAACGTCGAGACGGATACAACGCTCTCGGTGGCTGACAAATCGCTTACAATAAGGAGCACCAGAGATGCATCACATTGACCTGACGCTAAAAACAGTCATTGAGGCCTGCGACCGCGCTATCTCGCAGGAAGATTACGATACCCTGATGGGCTATTACGCGGAAGACGCCGCGCTGGTCGTCAAACCAGGCATGGTGGTCAGAGGGAAAGAGAATATCCGCAAAGCGTTTATCGCCATTGCCGACTATTTCCAGCACCGGCTGATCGTGACTCAGGGGAAAATGGAGGTCATCGAGGGCGGCGGCAATGCGCTGGTGATTATGGAGACCCGGCTGGATATCCCGACGGCACAGGGGATAACACAGGTTACGCGACGCGCAACCTATGTCTTTCAGAAGCAGGGCGAGCGCTGGCTGTGCACCGTCGATAACTCCTACGGCACCGACCTGCTCGATGATTAAATACCCGCTCCCTGGCTAAAGTGTTCCTCGCCGAACACGCCGGTGGAGAGGTAGCGATCGCCGCGATCGCAGACGATCGCCACCACCACCGCGCCTGGATTTTCACGAGCGATACGTAACGCCCCGGCTACCGCGCCGCCAGAGCTGACGCCGCAGAAAATGCCTTCCTGTACCGCCAGCTGACGCATGGTGTTCTCGGCATCCTGCTGATGAATATCCAGCACCGCATCCACCAGCGAAGCGTTAAAGATCCCCGGCATATACTCTGCCGGCCAGCGGCGTATCCCGGGAATACTGCTGCCCTCCTCCGGCTGCAGGCCGACAATGGTCACCGGTTTACTCTGTTCGCGCAGAAAACGTGACACGCCGGTAATGGTGCCGGTGGTCCCCATACTGGAGACAAAGTGGGTGATACGCCCCTCGGTCTGCTGCCAGATTTCCGGCCCGGTGGTAGTGTAGTGGGCGTAGGGGTTGTCCGGGTTGTTGAACTGATCGAGCAGTTTGCCCTCCCCGCGCTGAGCCATCTCCAGGGCCAGGTCGCGGGCCCCCTCCATCCCCTGCTCTTTGGTGACCAGGATCAGCTCGGCGCCATAGGCGCGCATCGCGGCCCGGCGCTCCTGGCTCATGTTGTCGGGCATCAGCAGCTTCATCCGGTAGCCTTTCAGCGCGGCGATCATCGCTAGCGCGATACCGGTGTTGCCGCTGGTCGCTTCAATTAGCACGTCACCGGGCTGAATTTCGCCCCGCTTTTCCGCTTCAACGATCATCGACAGCGCAGCGCGATCTTTCACCGAACCGGCTGGATTATTGCCTTCAAGTTTGACCCAGATTTCGCTGCCATTGTCCGGCCCCAGACGCTGAAGCCTGACCAGAGGGGTATTGCCGATGGTGTGTTCGAGTGTATTCACGATTTTTACTCAATAAAAAAGCCGGGCGGCGCTTCGCTTACCCGGCCTACCAGACGCGTGATAATTCCAGACCGGGTAAGCACAGCGTCACCCGGCAAAAGCACATGGATTTAAGCTATCAGGCCGACTGCGCCAGAGCAAGCTCGCCGCGCGGCTCGATACGCTCGGTACCGTTGTACAGGCGCGCGTTTTGCAGCCCGACGAACAGCCGTTCGCCGCGGGACGGCGCCTCATCGCCCGTTAACACCACGCTCAGCGGTTCGTCATACCACCCCAGAGGCTGGACGACTAATTGGGTGTAGTGGCCTTTCGGGCTGGCCTCCAGGACCTGCACCGGCAGCGGCGAATCCAGGCTGGTTCGGCGGCTGATGTCCACTTCCCACGGACGCAGGAACAGATCCACCGGCCCCTGGTAAGCCGGGGTATAGCCTAACGGCCAGCGGTGAGCGCCAACGTGGAACTGTCCGCCGCGGATAACCCCCTGCAGGCGATTCACTTCCCCCATGAACTCCAGCACGAAGCGGGTCGACGGCTCACGCCACACGCGTTCAGGCGCATCGGCCTGTTCGATGTTGCCCTGGCTCATCACCACCACCCGGTCGGCAACTTCCATCGCCTCTTCCTGATCGTGGGTGACGAACACGCTGGTAAATTTCAGCTCTTCATGCAGCTGACGCAGCCAGCGGCGCAGCTCTTTACGCACCTGCGCATCCAGCGCGCCGAAAGGTTCATCCAGCAGCAGAATTTGCGGCTCTACCGCCAGGGCGCGCGCCAGCGCCACGCGCTGTTTCTGACCACCGGACAGCTGCGCCGGATAGCGATCCGCCAGGTGAGCCAGTTGCACCATCTCCAGCAGTTTGGTCACTTTGGCTTTAATCGCCGCGGCGTTGGGTCGTTCGCGGCGCGGCAGCACGGTCAGGCCAAAGGCGATGTTATCGAACACCGTCATATGGCGGAACAGCGCATAGTGCTGGAAGACGAAGCCCACTTTACGGTCGCGGGCGTGCATCCGGCTGACGTCGGTACCGTGGAAGCGGATATGACCGCTGGTCTGATGTTCCAGCCCGGCGATAATCCGCAGCAGGGTCGTTTTCCCGGAGCCGGAAGGCCCCAGCAGCGCAACCATTTGTCCGGAAGGGATATCCAGCGAGATATCATTCAGCACCTGGGTGCGACCAAACGATTTCTTAATATTGGCAATCTCAATGCTCATGATTTCCCTCCTGTTGCGCGCGTTTTTCCTGATTGGCCAGACGCCATTGCAACATACTCTTTAAAAACAGGGTCAGAATAGCCATTAACGTCAGCAGGGCCGCGGCGGTAAACGAGCCGACGGTGTTGTAATCCTGCTCCAGTAATTCAATTTGCAGCGGCAGCGACAGCGTTTCTCCGCGGATCGAACCGGAGACCACCGACACCGCGCCGAATTCGCCGATGGCGCGGGCGTTGGTCAACACCACGCCGTACAGCAGCGCCCAGCGAATATTGGGCAGCGTCACCCGGCGGAACATCTGCCAGCCGGAAGCGCCCAGCAAGACCGCCGCCTCATCTTCATGACTGCCCTGACTCATCATCACCGGCACCAGCTCACGCACCACAAACGGACAGGTGACAAAGATCGTCGCCAGCACCATGCCCGGCCAGGCGAACATGATTTGCAGGTTATGCGCATCAAGCCAGCCGCCCAGCGGACCGTTAGAGCCGTAGAACAGCAGATAAACCAGACCGGCTACCACCGGCGAGACAGCGAACGGGATATCCAGCATCGTCAATAGAAGCTGGCGTCCCGGGAACGTAAAGCGCGTGACCAGCCAGGCCAGCAAGGTCCCGAACACCAGGTTCACCGGCACGGTAATCAAGGCGATCATCACCGTCAGCCAGATGGCGTGGAGCATATCCGGATTGGCCAGGTTTTCCAGCACCGGCATTAACCCTTTGCTGAAGGCCTGGATAAAGATGTAAAGCATCGGCACCACGAGGATGAAGGCGGAGACCAGCATCCCGACGCCAATCAGAAACCATTTTCCCCAGTTGATGCGGGGCGCGTCGTAGCGTTTCAATTGAGTAACTTCCGCCATTAGTGACCTACCACGCGTCGACCAAAGCGACTCTGCAGGGTATTGATGGAAAACAGCAGCAGCAGTGAGGCGGCCAGGATCACCGAGGCGATGGCGCTCGCCGCCGGATAGTCAAACTCCTGCAGTCGAATAAAGATCATCAGCGACGTCACTTCCGTCTTCCACGCGATGTTGCCGGCGATAAAAATCACCGCGCCAAATTCGCCGAGGCTGCGGGTAAACGACAGGGCAATGCCCGCCAGCAGCGCTGGCGACAGCTCCGGCAGCACCACCTTGCGGAAGCTCTGCCAGCGCGTAGCGCCCAGCGTTTCCGCTGCTTCTTCATATTCCGGTCCCAGCTCTTCCAGCACCGGCTGCACGGTACGTACCACGAAGGGGATGCTGGTGAACGCCATCGCCACGGCGATACCGAGCCAGGTATAGGTCACTTTAATATCGAACTTCGCCAGCCATTCCCCGTAAATGCCGTTAACCGAAAACAGCGAAGCCAGGGTCAGGCCGGCCACCGCCGTCGGCAGCGCAAACGGCAGATCCATTAAGGCATCCAGCAGCGTGCGGCCCGGAAAACGATAGCGGGTAAGGATCCACGCCATCAGCAGGCCGAAGACGCCGTTAAAAATCGAGGCCACGAACGCCGACAGCAGCGTCACCTTATAGGCCGCCACCACCTGCGGGTTGGTGATCACATCCCAGTACTGCGCCCAGCTCATCTGCGCCAGCTGCATCACCAGCGCGCTGAGCGGTAATAACAAAATCAGACAGACAAACAGCAGGCTGGTGCCGAGGCTCAGGGTAAAGCCCGGCAGCACGCGCTTGGACGACACAGCAAACATTACTTACGCCCCGCCGCCAGCAGTTTGTCCAGTTCGCCGCCGCTGGCGAAGTGGGTTTTCATCACCTCAGGCCAGGAGCCAAACTTGTCCTCCACGCGGAACAGTTCGGTCTGAGGGAATTTATCCTTCAGCGAATCCATCACTTTCGGGTTGTTTACCCGATAGTAGTAGTCGGTAATGATGGTCTGCGCCTGCGGACTGTAGAGCCAGTTCAGATACGCCTTCGCCGCCTTTTCCGTGCCGTTGGCTTTGACGTTTTTATCCACCCAGGCCACCGGGAACTCCGCCAGAATGTTGGTTTTCGGGATCACCACTTCAAATCCCTGCGCCTCATACTGCTTGCGAATATTGTTCACTTCCGACTCGAAGCTGATCAGCACATCGCCCAGGCCGCGCTCAGCGAAGGTGGTGGTCGCCCCGCGTCCGCCGGTGTCGAAGACTTCGACGTTCTTCAGGAACTGGGTCATAAACTGTTCGGTTTTGGCTTTATCGCCGCCGTCGGCTTTATCCGCCGCGCCCCAGGCCGCCAGGTAGGTGTACCGCGCGTTGCCCGAGGTTTTCGGGTTCGGGAAGATCAGCTTAACGTCAGAGCGGACCAGGTCGTTCCAGTCATGAATGTTTTTCGGGTTGCCTTTGCGCACCAGGAAGCCCATCGTCGAATAGAACGGCGAGCTGTTGTTCGGCAGGCGGCTTTGCCAGTCGGCCGGGATCAGGTTGCCTTTGTCATGCAGGATCTGCACGTCCGTCACCTGGTTGTAGGTCACCACGTCCGCCTTCAGGCCCTGCAGGATCGCCAGCGCCTGCTTGGACGAGCCAGCATGCGACTGCTTGATGGTCAGCTTGTCCCCGCCATTGTCCTTCGCCCACTGCTGCTCAAAAGGCGGGTTAAGGGCGGCAAACAGCTCGCGGGAGACATCATAGGAGCTGTTCAGCAGCTCCGTCGCCTGCGCCTGCGCCACCAGCAGCATGGAAGCCGCCAGCGCCAGATATCCTTTTTTCAGTGATTTAACGGCCATTGCGCACCCTTATCAAAAATGATCATTTACTGATGATCATCATATTTATAACGGGTACGAAAGGAGTAACGGTTTTATATACCGTTTGGCGATTTGGAAGTCGAAAAGGGAATAAGCACCTGGCAAAGCTTAGCTGAAAGCGGCTGGCAAATAAGGTGATGAAATCGGACGAGGGGCGAACAGCGTGGCACACTTTGTTAATGGAAAACAGCACAAATTACGCCCGGCAGTTGCGCCGCCACCTGACGCCGCAGGAGCGCCGCCTGTGGCACCAGCTGCGCGATCGCCGTTTTGCCAGCTACAAGTTTCACCGCCAGCATCCCGCTGGACCCTATATTCAAGATTTCGCCTGGTGATTGAGCTCGACGGCGGCCAGGATGACAGCCGGACTGAATACGATGCCCGCCGCACAACATGGCTTAAGCAGCAAGGCTGGACCGTTTACGCTTCTGGAAAATCGAGTATGACCGGAACGAAACCGGCGTGCTGCAGGTGATCCTGCGCACGCACGAGCAACTTTCCCCCTCACCCCGGCCCTCTCCCTCAGGGAGAGGGTTAGGGTGAAGGGAAAGCATTACAGCGCCTGAATACGCTCCAGGGACGGCGCGAAGTAATAGCCGCCGGTCACCGGTTTGGTGAAGCGCAGCATCGCGTCGCGTTTGCCGTCGGTATCGCCGAACATGCTCAGCAGCTGCTGCTCGATGTTGTACAGACGCGCGCAGTAGGCGCAAAAATAGAGGCCATGGGTACCGCTGGCGGTGCCATACGGCAGGCTCTGGCGGACGATTTTCAGCCCTTTGCCATCTTCTTTTAAGTCAACGCGGCTCAGGTGAGACGTGACCGGACGTGCGTCGCCATCGATCTCTTCGTTGGCATCCTTGGTGCGGCCAATCATCATCTCCTGATCCGGCACGCTCATGCGGTTCAGCTGTTTGAGATTATGCTCCCAGCGCTGGACGAATACGTAGCTGCCGCCCGCGTCCACGCCGTCTTTGATCACCGCCACTTCACGACGGGTTTCTTCCCCCGCCGGGTTTTCGGTGCCGTCGACGAAGCCGCTGAGGTCACGCTCTTCCACCCAGCGGAAGCCGTGGATCTCTTCTTTCACCTCGATAGCGTCGCCAAAGGCGGCCAGCGCGGCCTGCGCCACCGAGAAGTTCACTTCATGGCGGGCGGATAAAATATGAATCAGCAGGTCATACTGGGTGGATGGCGCCAGCCCTTTGCCGTAGACCGGAAAATCTTTTAACTCCTCCGCCCCTTCGCCGCCGCTCAGCTGACGCCAGACGGTATTGCCGAACGCCACCACCGCACCGAGTTTAGCGTCAGGGAATTTAGCCTGGAAGGTGGCCACGTTATCGACAAAATTTTTGCTCGCTTCGCGCAGGGCGTTAACGTCCCCTTTGATATTGGCTTCAATCCAAATCGCCGCGCGGCAATGTTCCGGCAAAATGCCGCTCTGAACCTGAGACATCGCTCCTCCTGAAATGATGCAACTACAACGCTGTCGCGTTGCTAACGCGCCATTGTAACCGTTTTTCAGGGCCATCGTGTCTCTTCAGATCAATTTAGCGACGCCAGATAATTTTGCTGACCTTCCAGTTTTTCAGCGTATCGTCGGAGGGCATCAGCTCCTCCGGGCCGCTCCAGTGACCGGTGAAGGCGTAACTGATATGCTGGCTCCCCTCGGCCTGACACTCGACGACCGCGCCATTGTCATTGCTGCCTTTCTGGCAGTTGCCGAAGGCTTTGCTGTACAGGTCGCTGAACGGTGTGCCGATTTTCACGCCGCTGGCGGTTTTGATTTCGGCATCGCGCACGTCAATCCGGCTGATGGCGCCGTTGTCGCCATTGATGGTCAGCGCCACGCTGTTGTCTTTCAGCGCTTCAAAGTAGTGGACGATATTCCCCTTATCGGTCTTCATTCCGCTGCGCAAACGGTAGTCGCTCCCCAGCGCATCGCTAATGGCCTGTTCGTTGAGCGGCGTGGACGCCGTCAGTTTCCCCACCCCCTGCTCGGTCACCTCGGTGGAAGAACCAAACCAGTTCCACGGATAGGCCGCCGACCAGTTGACCGCGCTCATCGTTGAGCAGCCGGTCAGCGCCAGCGGAAGCGCGCAGAGCATTACACGTAGCGATTTCATATCACAATCCTTTCTGAGTCATTCAACGCATGTTGGAGTTCACGATCGGCAAAAAGTGCCATTAAAAGGTGGTCTGGCGAAAACAGGCGCCGAGGCGACGGCTGGTCGCCAGCCACCACAGGGCATAACCATCCGCCGCCAGCAGTGCGATGGTCAGCGAGGAGGGAGATTCGCCGCTCAGCCATAGCATCGGCTGCCACAGCAAGAGCAGCACTTGCGATAACACCAGCAGCCAGCGCATCGCCCGCCACAGGCGCGGCAGGCGCTGACGATAGCCGCTAAGCAGAAAGGCCAGCACCGCCGGCACGCCGGGGAGTAGACCGAGCCAGAAGCGGTCGTGATCGGGATAGAACAGATTTAGAATCGCGTCGCCCTGCTGACGCGACGCGCCGGCCATCAAGAACAGCACCCAGGTGCGGGCCTGTAACAACAGCACGCACCAGAAAAGGAAAGGCAGACGCAGACGGCCATGGGCATCAAAATCGGCGGGGATAAACTCAGTATTCTTCATCTTCAATCAGGCGTTTGCCCAGGGTCAGAACATCGGCGTACTCATAGCCCAGCCGCTCGTACATCCCCTGCACCACGTCGTTGTCCTCGCGGACCATAATATTGATTTTCGGGCAGCCGCGAGCAATCAGCTTTTTCTCCAGACGGTTGAGCAGCGCGTTCGCGATCCCCCGACCGCGATATTCCGGATGGACGCCCAGATAGTAGGCCGACCCGCGATGGCCGTCATATCCGCCCATCACCGTACCGACGACTTCGCCGTTCACTTCCGCCACCAGGAACAGACTGACATCGTGATTCAGCTTGCGCTCAATATCCATCTCCGGATCGTTCCAGGGACGCAGCAGATCGCAACGCTCCCACAGCGTCACAACCTCTTCGAAATCCTGCTGGCGAAAAACGCGAATCTCCATGGTATTCCCCACCATTGACGGTTAAAAACAGTGATTATGGCGCGAATATGACTGATAGCCAATATCAGGCGAAATCAGCGACAAAAAATGGCATAATATGACTTTGTCATGTATTGAAATGAAAAGTAAAACAATTCTTATTTTGAATGGTCGTAACGGCAAACGCGATACGATATAACATTGGACATCACTTGTTTACAATTCAGGCCGAATGAGCACTTTTAAACCCTTAAAAATACTTGCTTCGCGCCGTCAGGTGCTGAAAGCCGGGCTGGCTGCCATGACGCTGAGCGGCGTCACTGCACAGGTCAGCGCAAAAGAGCAGCCACTGAAAACATCAAATGGACACAGCAAACCCGCCGCCAAAAAGGCCGGCGCACGCCGCATTGTGATGCTCGACCCGGGCCACGGCGGCATCGACACCGGGGCTATCGGCCATAACGGCTCGAAAGAGAAGCATGTGGTGCTGGCCATCGCTAAGAACGTGCGCAGCATCTTGCGCAGCAACGGCATTGACGCCCGCCTGACCCGCACCGGCGATACCTTTATCCCGCTGTATGACCGCGTGGAGATTGCCCATCAGCACGGCGCCGATCTGTTTATGTCGATCCACGCCGATGGCTTCACCAACCCGAGCGCTGCCGGCGCCTCGGTGTTCGCTCTGTCAAACCGCGGCGCCAGTAGCGCCATGGCGAAATACCTCTCCGATCGCGAAAACCGCGCCGACGAGGTCGCCGGTAAGAAAGCGACGGATAAAGACCATCTGCTGCAGCAGGTGCTGTTCGATCTGGTACAGACCGACACCATTAAAAACAGCCTGACGCTGGGCTCGCATATCCTGAAAAAGATCAAGCCGGTGCATAAGCTGCACAGCCGGAATACCGAACAGGCGGCGTTCGTGGTGCTGAAGTCGCCGTCCATACCGTCCGTGCTGGTGGAAACCTCGTTCATTACGAACCCGAACGAGGAAAAACTGCTCGGCACCACCGCCTTCCGGCAGAAAATCGCCACCGCGATTGCCAACGGCATTATCAGCTATTTCCACTGGTTCGATAACCAGAAAGCCCATTCGAAGAGACGTTAATGAAACCCGATGCCGCGCAGGTTAAAACTTTTCTGCTCCAGCTGCAGGACAGCCTCTGTCAGCAGCTAAGCGCCGTGGATGGCGCGCCGTTTATTGAAGACGCCTGGCAGCGGGAAGGCGGCGGCGGCGGACGCAGCCGGGTGCTGCGCGACGGCAATGTGTTCGAGCAGGCGGGGGTCAACTTTTCCCATGTCCATGGCGACGCCATGCCAGCCTCCGCCACCGCCCACCGCCCGGAGCTGGCCGGACGCAGCTTTGAAGCCATGGGCGTCTCGCTGGTGGTCCATCCGCTGAACCCCTATGTGCCCACCAGCCACGCCAACGTGCGGTTCTTTATTGCCGAAAAGCCTGGCGCCGAGCCAGTGTGGTGGTTCGGGGGCGGCTTTGATTTAACCCCCTACTACGGCTTTGAAGAGGATGCCGTCCACTGGCATCGTACCGCCCGCGATCTGTGTCTGCCGTTCGGCGAAGCCGTCTATCCGCGCTATAAAAAATGGTGCGATGATTATTTCTATCTGAAGCACCGCCAGGAACAGCGCGGGATTGGCGGTCTGTTCTTTGACGACCTGAACACCCCGGATTTTGACCACTGCTTCGCCTTTATGCAGGCAGTGGGTAACGGTTACGCTGACGCCTATTTACCCATCGTCGAACGCCGAAAAGCCACGCCGTACGGCGAGCGTGAGCGCCATTTTCAGCTCTATCGCCGCGGCCGCTACGTCGAATTCAATCTGGTCTGGGACCGTGGTACCCTGTTCGGTCTGCAGACCGGCGGTAGGACGGAATCTATTCTGATGTCGATGCCGCCGCTGGTACGCTGGGAATATGATTACCAGCCGGAGGCCGGCAGCCCTGAGGCGGCGCTGAACGAGTTTATTAAAGTGAAAGCCTGGATCTGAGCGACGCCAAATCAGACCAAAAAGCCCCGGAGTACCGGGGCTTTTTTATGACGTTTACAGCGGTTCGGTTTGCGCTTCGACAACCGCCAGCGCCACCATATTCACGATGCGACGCACAGAGGCGATCGGCGTCAGGATATGCACCGGCTTCGCTACCCCCATCAGCACCGGCCCGACGGTGACCCCTTCCGAACTGGAGACGCGCAGCAGGTTATAGCTGATCCGGGCGGCTTCCATATTCGGCATCACCAGAATATTGGCCGACCCCTTCAGCGGGCTGTCCGGCATGCGATCGTTGCGAATGCTTTCCACCAGCGCGGCGTCGCCATGCATTTCGCCATCGATCATCAGCTCCGGCGCGCGCGCCTTCACCAGCTCAAGGGTTCTGCGCATCTTGCTGGCGGACGGGCAGTCGGCAGAGCCAAAGTTGGAATGTGACAGCAACGCCACCCGCGGTTCGATACCAAAGCGACGCACGCTTTCCGCCGCCATCAGGGTGATCTCCGCCAGCTCTTCCGGCGATGGATCGTGATTGACATAGGTGTCAGCGATAAAGGTGTTGCCGCTCGGCAGCAGCAGCGCGTTCATCGCCCCGGCGGTGCTGACGCCGTCGCGATAGCCGAACAGCGGCTGCACCACGCGGTAGTGGTCGTGGTACTCGCCAATGGTGCCGCAGATCATCGCATCCGCTTCGCCACGGTGAACCATGATGGCGCCAATCACCGTGGTGTTGCTAATCACCGCCCGCTGCGCCTGCTCCTGGGTAATGCCGCGGCGTTTCATCAGCTGGTAGTACTCGCTCCAGTACTCTTTAAACCGCGGGTCGGATTCATTATTGACGATCTCGAAGTCAACGCCGGCCTTGATCTGCAGGCCCAGCTTCTGGATGCGCATTTCAATCACGCTCGGGCGCCCCACCAGAATCGGTTTGGCCAGCCCCAGCGACACCAGCTCCTGGGTGGCGTGCAGCACCCGGGTCTCCTCCCCTTCCGCCAGCACCACGCGCTTCGGCTCTTTGCGCGCCTGAGAGAAGATTGGCTTCATAAACAGGTTGGTCTTATAGACGAACTCGCTCAGCTTCTCGATATAGGCGTCAAAATCGGCGATCGGGCGCGTCGCCACGCCGGAGTCCATCGCCGCCTTCGCCACCGCGGGGGCGATCTTGACGATCAGCCGCGGATCGAACGGTTTCGGAATAATGTAGTCCGGGCCAAAGCTTAAATCCTGATCGCCGTAGGCGGAGGCCACCACTTCGCTCTGCTCGGCGTGGGCCAGCTCGGCAATGGCATGCACCGCCGCCAGCTTCATCTCTTCGTTGATCGCCGTCGCGCCGACGTCCAGCGCGCCGCGGAAGATGAACGGGAAGCAGAGGACGTTGTTGACCTGGTTAGGGTAGTCGGAGCGGCCGGTGCAGATGATGGCGTCATCGCGGACCTGCTTCGCCAGCGGCGGCAGAATTTCCGGCTCCGGGTTGGCCAGGGCGAGGATCAGCGGCGCGCGCGCCATCTTCTTCACCATCTCCGGGGTCAGCACTTTCGGACCGGAGCAGCCGAGGAAAATGTCCGCGCCGTCGATCACGTCATCGAGGGTGCGTTTGCCGTCGTCTTCCACTGCGTAGGCCGCTTTGGTTTCCGCCATGTTCGGCTCACGATCCTTATAGATAACGCCTTTCGAATCGCAGACCACGATGTTGTGCTTTTGCATCCCCAGCGCCACCAGCAGGTTCATGCAGGCGATAGCCGCCGCCCCCGCGCCGGAGACCACCATCCGCACGTCGGACAGATTCTTCTCAACGACACGCAGGCCGTTGAGGATCGCCGCGGTGCTGATGATCGCCGTGCCGTGCTGATCGTCATGGAACACCGGAATATTCATCCGCTCGCGCAGCTGCTGCTCAATGTAGAAACACTCCGGCGCTTTAATATCTTCGAGGTTGATGCCGCCGAAGGTCGGCTCGAGGGCGGCGACGACGTTAATGAATTTGTCCGGGTCCAGCTCATCGACTTCGATATCAAACACATCGATGCCGGCAAATTTCTTAAACAGGACGCCTTTGCCCTCCATTACCGGTTTGCCGGCCAGGGCGCCGATGTTGCCAAGCCCCAGCACCGCGGTGCCGTTGGAGACGACCGCCACCAGGTTGCCGCGAGCGGTATATTTGTAGGCCGCCAGCGGATCTTTTTCGATTTCCAGACAGGGGGCCGCGACGCCCGGCGAGTAGGCCAGTGCCAGATCGCGTTGGGTGGCGAGAGGTTTGGTCGGCGAGACCTGGATTTTTCCGGGAACCGGAAATTCGTGGAAGTCGAGGGCGCTCTGTTTTAACTGCTCATCCATTTTATATTCCTTTCTTTCACGTATCGTTCGTAGGGAAAAAGCGTGATGACCATCCTGTCGTTCACCTTTCAGTGGCAGACAGTATCCCTCCTGGCGGGGCGATAAACTTTGAACACCGCCAAACTCTGGCCATCGCTATGATCTGGTTGTTATCAATTTATAGCGGTTATGTTACCCGGATTCGCCGCCAATAATAGCCCCGTCTGCTATGCTTTTTGGTTATGTACCTCATCAATATTTATACCGCATACCGGCAAGCACTCATGTAACACCTTGTTCCAGGAGGACTTATCCATGAATCAGCTAGACAGTATTAAGCAGTTCACCACCGTGGTCGCCGACAGCGGCGACATCGAATCCATCCGCCACTACCATCCGGAAGATGCCACCACCAACCCCTCCCTGCTGCTGAAGGCCGCCGGGCTGGGGTCCTATAGCGGACTCATCGACGACGCGATCGCCTGGGCCAAAAAGCAAGGAGGCAGCCGCGAAGCGCAGGTAACTCACGCCTGCGATAAGCTGGCGGTCAATTTTGGCGCGGAGATCCTCAAAAGCATTCCTGGCCGTGTCTCCACCGAGGTGGACGCCCGGCTCTCCTTCAACCGGGAGAAGAGTATCGAGAAGGCGCGCCATCTGGTGGCGCTGTATCAGGAGATGGGCATTGATAAGTCACGGATCCTGATCAAGCTGGCCTCCACCTGGGAGGGGATCCGCGCCGCCGAAACGCTGGAAAAAGAGGGGATCCACTGCAACCTGACGCTGCTGTTTTCCTTCGCCCAGGCCCGGGCCTGCGCCGAAGCCGGGGTCTATCTGATCTCCCCTTTCGTCGGGCGTATTTATGACTGGTATCAGGCGCGCAAACCGCTGGATCCTTACGTGGTTGAGGAAGATCCAGGAGTGAAATCCGTGCGCAATATCTATGACTACTTCAAACAGCATAAATACAACACCATCGTGATGGGCGCCAGCTTCCGCCGCACCGAGCAGATCCTCGCCCTGGTCGGCTGCGACCGCCTGACCATCGCCCCGCCTTTATTAAAAGAGCTGCAGGCCAGCGACGCCCCGGTGGTGCGCAAACTGATCCCTGCCAGCCAGATCCTGCCGCGCCCGGTGCCGCTCAGCGAGGCGGAGTTCCGCTGGGAACATAATCAGGATCCTATGGCGGTCGAAAAGCTGGCGGAGGGTATCCGCCTGTTCGCCGTCGATCAACGCAAACTGGAAGATCTGCTTGCCGCCAAACTGTCACTTTAGTCTCACGGAGAAAACTATGTCCCGAAGAGAGCTTGCCAACGCCATCCGCGCCCTCAGTATGGACGCGGTGCAGAAAGCCAATTCCGGCCACCCCGGTGCGCCAATGGGGATGGCAGATATTGCCGAAGTGCTGTGGAACGATTTTCTTAAGCACAATCCGCAGAACCCTGGCTGGGTGGACCGCGACCGCTTTATTCTGTCCAACGGCCACGCGTCGATGCTGCTCTACAGTCTGCTGCACCTGACCGGCTACGATCTGCCGCTGTCAGAGCTGAAGCAGTTCCGCCAGCTGCACTCTAAAACGCCGGGTCACCCGGAGCATGGCTATACCCCCGGGGTGGAGACCACCACCGGCCCGCTGGGCCAGGGGCTGGCGAACGCCGTCGGTATGGCCATTGCCGAACGTACCCTGGCGGCGCAGTTTAACCGCCCCGGTCATGAGATTATCGACCATCACACCTGGGTTTTCATGGGCGATGGCTGTCTGATGGAGGGGATCTCCCATGAAGCCTGTTCGCTGGCAGGCACGCTCGGACTGGGCAAGCTGATCGGTTTTTACGATCACAACGGCATCTCCATCGACGGCAAAACCGAAGGCTGGTTTTCCGACGATACAGCGGAACGCTTCCGCGCCTACCACTGGCATGTGATCGGCGATATCGACGGCCACGATCCGCAGGCCATCAAACAGGCCATTACGGAAGCGCAGGCGGTGAAAGATAAGCCGTCGCTGATCATCTGTCGGACCATCATCGGCTTCGGTTCGCCCAACAAAGCCGGCTCAGAGGAGTCGCACGGCGCGGCGCTGGGTGAAAAAGAGGTGGCCCTGGCCCGCCAGCAATTGGGCTGGAAATATCCGCCCTTTGAGATCCCGAAAGAGATCTATCAGGGCTGGGATGCGCGGCCACGCGGCGAAAAAGCCGAGCACGCCTGGAACGAGAAATTCGCCGCCTACCAGCAGCAGTTCCCGGAACTGGCCGCTGAGCTAACCCGTCGCATGGCAGGCGCCCTGCCGGAGGATTTTGCCGCGACGGCGCGTGACTACGTGGCGAAGCTGCAGGCCGAGCCGGCGAAGATCGCCAGCCGTAAAGCCTCGCAGAATGCGCTGAACGCGTACGGGCCGCACCTCCCGGAGCTGCTGGGCGGTTCGGCGGATCTCGCGCCGAGTAACCTGACCATCTGGTCTGGCTCGACATCGATTAAAGAGGATGCCGCCGGCAACTATATCCACTACGGCGTGCGCGAATTCGGCATGACCGCGGTGGCCAACGGCATCGCCCTGCACGGGGGCTTCATTCCCTATACCTCGACCTTTCTGATGTTTGTGGAATACGCCCGCAACGCAGCGCGCATGGCGGCCCTGATGAAGGCCCGGCAGATCATGGTCTATACCCATGACTCCATCGGTCTTGGGGAAGACGGTCCGACCCACCAGGCGGTGGAACAGCTGGCCAGTCTGCGGCTGACGCCCAACTTCAGCACCTGGCGCCCTTGCGACCAGGTGGAGACCGCCGTCGCCTGGCAGGCGGCCATCGCGCGTCAGGGCGGACCGACGGCGCTGATCCTGTCGCGACAAAACCTGGCGCAGATGCCGCGTACCCCGCAACAGGTTCAGGATATCGCCCGGGGCGGCTACGTGCTGAAGGATGCCGGCGGCAAACCCGACCTGATCCTCATCGCCACCGGCTCGGAAGTGGAAATCACCGTCCTGGCGGCGGAAAAACTGTTGGCCAACGGAGTGAATGTGCGGGTGGTTTCGCTCCCCTCCACCGACGTGTTTGATGCTCAGGACGAGGCCTGGCGCGAGTCGGTGCTGCCGTCGGACGTCAGCGCCCGGGTGGCCGTCGAGGCCGGGATAGCGGACTACTGGTATAAATATGTCGGTTTAAAAGGCAAGATCGTCGGCATGACCGGCTACGGTGAATCCGCCCCGGCGGAGCAGCTGTTCCCGTTCTTTGGCTTTACGGTCGACCATATCGTCGCCACCGCCGAACAGGTGCTTAACGGGTGATCCACAGCGTGGGCCAGGCATCTGGCCCCTGCCAGTTGTCGCACGTCGGCTGCTGTGCGTAACGGGAGAGGCTGAACCGCTGGCCGTCAAAACGCCAGCGGGTCTGGATCCCGCAATCGCCAGACGCGCGCCCCTTGTCCAGGGTCACCAGCTCATGACGACGGTCATCATAGCTGGCGTTAATCAGCTCAATCTCCCGCGGCGCCTCGCCGGGCGGCTGAAATGGCAGCGTCAGCCGCACCTGACGGGCGACATACGGGCGCTGGCGGGAGACCAGCCAGGCCAGCCAGACGGTGTTGTACGCCCCGGATTCGCAGCTGGTCATCAGCAGCACTTTGTCATCCGTCAGCGCAGTGACGCGAATTTCGCGGCGGAACGGATCGAGGGAGCAGTTGCTGTTGCTCATCCGCTCATTGCCGTAGTCCATCAGATCGTTGAGTTCATCACGTCCCAGCGGCGACTGCGCCGTGACCGCGCTCGCCACCGCGCGCAGCGCCGGCGCCGGCGGTACGCTGAGCGGCGGCTCCTCCCCTTTGCCGACCCAGGCCGTTTCGCTGCCCACCCGCTTTTGCCGGGCGTCGATAAATAACAGGGCCGCTTTCAGCCCCTGCAGGGAGATGGTCTGCAGGCCGTTGGCCAGCGAGAGGGTTTTTCCCTCCTGGACCCGCTGGAGGAAGGCATCGATCGTCACGCTGTCGTCGGTTTTAATGAGTTTATCTTCAATGCGCCAGCGCTTGTCGGTCAGGGACAGCGGTTTACCATCCAGCAGCAGGCGCGGCGCTATCGGCGCGAGCGTCGCCACCGGATTGCCGGTGCCGCCCAGTTCGATACGCAGGCTGGCGTCAGTAGCCGCCCCGGCGCTGCGGCTGAGGGTCATCACCAGACCATAATGCAGCCCCACGTTGCGGGTGACGCAGAAATTTTGGTTATTACAGGTGACCTGCCAGTCGTTGAAGCGCTGCTGCGCCGGTGCCGACCATGCCTGTGAGCAAGGCAGCACCGCCAGAAAGAGGAAAAAAATGATGCGAAAAAGCATGAACCGCCCGACCCCAGATAAACCCGACCACGGCGCCTATCCTGGACAACGGCAGCCGCTGACTCAATCGGATTTGTCAGAGTTCCCCAACATCAGGCCGGAGGTTTGCAGATACTGCAGCAGAATGACCGCTTTCCCGTCGCGGATCTCCCCATCAGCGACCATCTGTAGCGCCTGGCTAAAGGGCAGCTCCAGCACCTCGATGGCTTCGTCATCCACCCCGCCGCCGCTGGTGGTTCGCTGGGCGTCGCTGTACTCGGCGATAAAGAAATGCACCACTTCGGTGACGCCGCCTGGCGACATAAACAGCTCAAACAGCTTTCGCACCTCGCCCACTTCATAGCCGGTCTCTTCCACCGCCTCTTTCCGAATGCAGGCCTCCGGCTCGTCGTTGTCCAGCAGCCCGGCGCAGGTTTCAATCAGCATGCCGTCATGATTGCCATTGACCCAGGTGGCGACCCGGAACTGACGCACCAGGACCACCGTCTGCTTATGGCGGTTATACAGCAGCACGGTGGCGCCATTGCCGCGATCGTAGACCTCGCGTTTGTGGCGCACGACGCTGCCGTCCGCCCGCGTCAGCTCATAGGTCATGTTGCGTAGTACGAACCAGTTCTCAGAGAGGATTTTATCTTTAATGACGTGAATATTGAGTGACATACCGACCCCACAGCGTAAAAGGACGCCCTCATACTACGCTGCGGAGCCGGGTTTGTCGTCAGTGAAGCGGCGTCGTTTTCAGCCCCAGATAGTCAAGGATCCCCTGCGCCGCGTGACGGCCTTCCGCCATCGCCGTTACCACCAGGTCGGCGCCGCGCACGGCATCGCCGCCGGCAAAGATCTTCTCCTGACTGGTCTGATAACGGTAACGGCTCTCCACTCCGGCTTTAATCCGCCCCTGGCTGTCCAGCGCCACCCCGGCCGCTTCCAGCCAGGGCATGCGGTGCGGGTGGAAGCCAAAGGCCATGATCACCGCCTCTGCCGGCATAACAAACTCGCTGCCGGGGATCGGCGTCGGGCGGCGTCTTCCGCCGGCGTCCGGCGCGCCAAGCTCGGTGCGCAAAAAGCGAACCCCGTTCACCCGTCCGTTCTCGTCCAGCTCAAGCGTCACCGGCTGGACGTTAAACTCAAAGAGCGCCCCCTCTTCGCGGGCGTTTTTGACCTCTTTTTTCGAGCCCGGCATGTTGGCTTCATCCCGCCGATAGGCGCAAGTCACCTGGCGGGCGCCATGGCGCAGCGCGGTGCGCACGCAGTCCATCGCCGTATCGCCGCCCCCCAGCACCACCACGTTCAGCCCGGCGGTGTTGACATAAGGCTCCAGCGCCGATTCCGTCAGCCCCATCACCTGTTTGGTGTTGGCGATAAGAAACGGCAGCGCATCGTAGACCCCGGGCGCCTCTTCATTCGGCAGGCCGGCCTTCATGGAGCGATAGGTTCCGGCGCCGACGAACACCGCGTCATACTCAGCCAGCAGCGTCGCCAGGGGGATATCTTTCCCCACCTCGCAGTTGAGCTCAAAGTGGACGCCCATCTCGCAGAAAATCGCCCGCCGCCGGGCCAGCAGTGACTTATCCAGCTTGAACGCCGGAATGCCGAAGGTCAGCAGGCCGCCGATCTCCGGATGACGGTCAAAGACCACCGGCTGTACGCCGTGGCGCACCAGCACATCGGCGCAGGCCAGCCCGGCCGGTCCGGCGCCGATAATCGCCACCCGTTTACCGCTCGGCTTAACCTGCGAGAGGTCCGGACGCCAGCCGCTGGCCAGCGCCTGGTCGGATATAAATCGCTCAATATTGCCGATGGTGACCGCGCCGCTTTCATCGCGCAGGGTGCAGGCGCCCTCACACAGCCGGTCCTGAGGGCAGACGCGGCCGGTGATCTCCGGCAGACAGTTGGTCTGATGGGACAGGGCGACCGCGGCGGCGATATCCCCTGCCTTCACCAGCTCGACCCACTGCGGAATGTGGTTATGCAGTGGACAGGTCCATTCACAGATGCTGTGTTCTCCACATTTCAGGCAGCGGGCGGCCTGCTGCCGGGCCTGCGTCGGGGTGAACGGCTGATAGATCTCCTCAAAGTGGCTCTTACGCGCCTCCGCCGCCAGCTTATCCGGCTCTCCGCGCGGCGGCGTCATCGCCATTTGCCTGGCCTTCTCGCCGGCGTCGGGCTGCCTGGCGGGGGCCGCGCCGCGCTGCCACGGCTGCGCCTCCTGGCAGGCCGATCGCAGACGCCGCTGCCTGGCCAGCGTGGTCAATGTCTCATCGTCGGCGAGGGTCAGCGCCTGCGCCGGACAGTTTTCCACACAGGCCGGTCCCGCCTCGCGGCCCGCGCACAGATCGCATTTTTGCGCGCTGGCTTTCACCTGGCCTGCGGCCTGTGGCGTGACCACGACCTGCATCACCCCGAACGGGCAGGCCACCATGCAGGATTTACAGCCAATGCATTTCTCCTGACAGACCTGAACGCTGTCGCCAGTCTGGGCGATGGCGCCGTTGGGGCAGCTGCGGAGGCAGGGGGCGTCTTCGCAGTGGCGGCAGGTGATGGCGTTACGCTGCCCTTCTGCTTTAATCACGGTGATACGGGGCAAAAAGCGCTGCGGGGTCAGCGCATGTTGCTCCTCGTTATGCGCCATTACGCAGGCCACTTCGCAGGCCTGGCAACCGATACATTTTCGGCTATCGCTCAATATAAAGTGGTTCATGGCTTCCTTTTGTCTTATTGGTGAATAACCCCTTAATGCGCATGCCTATTTATTACCCGACAAGACGAGGCCGGAACAATGTTCATTTGCCCAGGATACCCTTTTTCTGGAAAGAATCCGTTTTGGATCAATTTTTTTGACTTAAATGAAATCAGGTTTCGCACCGGCAAGGAATAATGCGTCCCCGGGTGCTGCGGGCGAAGCGGAGTGGCCGACCCGGCGGCAGGAAAGTTCGATGTTTCTTTACGATACGGCAAAAGCAACATGATAAATTACACTATCTCCTTAATTTCTCCACGATTGCCGGAGGCGCTGGGGCTAAAGTGGCACAGGCTGTGCAATAACAAGAACATGTGCATATGAGGTTTTTATTCTGATGGCGAATTTCTTTATCGATCGCCCCATTTTTGCGTGGGTGCTGGCAATCCTGTTATGCCTGACGGGCACCCTTGCCATTTTGTCGCTGCCGGTTGAACAGTATCCCGATCTGGCCCCGCCGAATGTGCGGGTCACGGCCAACTATCCCGGCGCCTCCGCGCAAACCCTGGAGAATACCGTCACCCAGGTTATCGAACAGAATATGACCGGCCTCGATAACCTGATGTATATGTCATCCCAGAGCAGCGCCACCGGCCAGGCGACCATCACCCTCAGTTTTACCGCCGGTACCGACCCGGACGAAGCCGTGCAGCAGGTGCAAAACCAGCTGCAGTCGGCGATGCGTAAGCTGCCGCAGGCGGTGCAAAACCAGGGGGTAACGGTGCGCAAGACTGGCGATACCAATATCCTGACCCTCGCCTTCGTCTCCACCGACGGCAGTATGGATAAACAGGATATCGCCGACTACGTCGCCAGTAACATTCAGGACCCGCTCAGCCGCGTCAACGGCGTAGGGGATATCGACGCCTACGGCTCGCAATACTCAATGCGCATCTGGCTCGATCCGGCAAAGCTCAATAGCTTCCAGCTGACCACCAAGGATGTTACCGACGCCATCAGTTCGCAGAACGCCCAGATTGCCGTCGGCCAGCTCGGCGGCACGCCTTCCGTCGATAAGCAGGCGCTGAACGCCACCATCAACTCGCAATCTCTGCTGCAAACCCCGGAACAGTTTCGCAATATCACCCTGCGCGTCAATCAGGATGGTTCAGAAGTGACCCTCGGCGATGTCGCTACCGTGGAGATGGGGGCGGAGAAGTACGACTATCTTAGCCGCTATAACCGCCAGGCCGCCTCTGGCCTGGGAATTAAGCTCGCCTCCGGCGCCAACGAAATGGCCACCGCGGAGCGCGTGATCGCTCGCCTCAATGAGCTGTCGCAGTATTTCCCGCACGGGCTGGAATATAAAGTCGCCTACGAGACCACCTCCTTCGTGAAGGCTTCCATTACCGACGTGGTGAAAACCCTGCTGGAGGCGATCCTGCTGGTTTTCCTCGTGATGTATCTGTTCCTGCAGAACTTCCGCGCTACCCTGATCCCGACCATCGCCGTGCCGGTGGTGCTGATGGGCACCTTCGCGGTGCTTTATGCCTGTGGCTACAGCATCAACACCCTGACGATGTTCGCGATGGTGCTGGCTATCGGCCTGCTGGTGGATGACGCCATCGTGGTGGTGGAAAACGTTGAGCGCATCATGAGCGAGGAAGGCCTGTCGCCGCGGGAAGCCACCCGCAAATCGATGGGACAAATTCAGGGCGCGCTGGTGGGGATCGCGATGGTGCTGTCGGCGGTGTTTGTGCCGATGGCCTTCTTCGGCGGCACCACCGGCGCTATCTATCGCCAGTTCTCAATTACTATCGTCGCGGCGATGGTCCTCTCGGTGCTGGTGGCCATGATCCTCACCCCGGCCCTTTGCGCCACCCTGCTCAAACCGGTTAAGCCAGGTGAATCTCATGAGAGAAAAGGCTTCTTCGGCTGGTTCAACCGCACCTTTAACCGCAGCGCCAGCCGCTATGAAACCTTCGTCGGCAAAATTCTTCATCGCTCGCTGCGCTGGATGCTGATCTACGTCGTTCTGCTCGGCGGGATGGTGTTCCTGTTCCTGCATCTGCCCACCTCATTCCTGCCGCTGGAGGATCGGGGGATGTTCACCACCTCGGTACAGTTGCCGAGCGGCAGCACCCAACAGCAGACGCTGAAAGTGGTGCAGAAAGCGGAAGATTACTTCCTCAATAACGAGAAGCAAAACGTGGAGTCGGTGTTCGCTACCGTTGGCTCCGGCCCCGGCGGCAACGGGCAGAACGTAGCCCGTATGTTCGTGCGCCTCAAAGACTGGGACCAGCGCGATCCGCAAACCGGCTCCTCCTTTGCCATTATTGAACGCGCCACCAAAGCGTTTAATCAGATCAACGAAGCCCGGGTCATCGCCAGCAGCCCGCCGGCGATCAGCGGCCTCGGCAGTTCGGCAGGCTTCGATATGGAGCTGGAAGATCACGCCGGTAAGGGGCACGATGCGCTGATGGCGGCGCGCGATACGCTGCTTGAGCTGGCGGGTAAAAACCCGCTGTTGACCCGCGTCCGGCATAACGGGCTCGACGACAGCCCGCAGCTGCAGGTCGATATCGATCAGCGTAAAGCTCAGGCGCTGGGCGTCTCCATTGACGACATCAACGATACGCTGCAAACCGCGTGGGGGTCGAGCTACGTCAACGACTTTATGGATCGCGGGAGGGTGAAGAAAGTCTACGTCCAGGCGGCGGCGAAATATCGGATGCTGCCTGACGATATCAATCTCTGGTACGTCCGCAACAGCAGCGGCACGATGGTGCCGTTCTCGGCCTTCGCCACCTCGCGCTGGGAGACCGGCTCGCCGCGTCTGGAGCGCTACAATGGCTATTCGGCGGTGGAGATCGTCGGTGAGGCGGCGCCGGGCATCAGTACCGGTACCGCGATGGACATGATGGAGAAACTGGCCGCGCAACTGCCAACCGGCTTTGGCCTCGAATGGACCGCCATGTCCTATCAGGAACGCCTCTCCGGCGCCCAGGCGCCGGCCCTGTACGCGATTTCTCTGCTGGTGGTGTTCCTGTGCCTGGCGGCCCTGTACGAGAGCTGGTCGGTGCCGTTCTCGGTGATGCTGGTGGTCCCGCTCGGGGTGATTGGCGCCCTGCTGGCGACCTGGATGCGCGGCCTGGAGAATGACGTTTACTTCCAGGTGGGCCTGTTGACGGTGATCGGCCTGTCGGCGAAAAACGCCATTCTGATCGTCGAGTTCGCCAATGAGCTCAACGAGAAAGGCCAGGATCTGCTCAGCGCCACGCTGTCGGCCTGCCGTCAGCGCCTGCGCCCCATTCTGATGACCTCGCTGGCGTTTATCTTCGGCGTCCTGCCGATGGCCACCAGCACCGGAGCCGGCTCCGGCAGCCAGCATGCGGTCGGTACCGGGGTGATGGGCGGGATGATCTCCGCCACCGTGCTGGCCATCTTTTTCGTACCGCTGTTCTTTGTGCTGGTGCGCCGCCGCTTTCCGCTGAAGGAGCGTCCGCAATAAACCGTCGGGCGTCGGCGGCGAGCCGGAATAACAGAAAAGGCGACCTGGATGGTCGCCTTCTTTATGTGTTCAGAACCATGACGCGCTTATTTACGTCGCGTTATTCCCCTGCTCACATTGCGGAAATTTATTTACGAAGCATGCCTTCAATAAAATCTTTCCAGTTCCCCAGTTCATGTTCAATCATAATAGCCTCTCTTATTATTATGGTCGATTCTATATAACTTCATTGCTGATGGGAAGTTGTACTCCCCTATTGCTCTGATTGTCTTGTGGACCGCTGACAGAGATAAAACCTCTGGTTGCCGCCACTATGCCGTCTCGTATGTAAAAATTATGTGATGCAGAGCACCATCAGGCAACATTTTCGTAATATTGTTAGTGCCCTCACATCATGCCCGCGACTGGGCGAATTTTAAGCACCCGAAAACATGGCATAAGATACCCGGTAAAAAGTTATATTTATTCATCTGAATCACGTATTATTTCAATAAGGCTTATATATTCGGAAATATCTGAGTTAACCGCTTAATTGAATGTTAAAGGTTTATCTATGCTCACCATGTACGGAATTAAAAACTGCGATACCATTAAAAAAGCCCGCCGCTGGCTGGAAGCACATCAGATTGACTATCGCTTCCATGACTACCGCGCCGATGGCCTCGACCGCGCGCAACTGGATACCTTTATTGCCGAACTGGGCTGGCAGGCGCTGCTGAACACCCGCGGCACCACCTGGCGCAAGCTGGACGAATCGCTGCGCAACAGCATCGATAATGCCGATGCCGCCGCCGCATTGATGCTGGAAATGCCGGCGATTATCAAACGCCCATTGCTCTGCGCGCCCGGTCGTCCTATGCTGCTGGGTTTTAGTGAAGCAAGTTATCAGCAGTTTAACGAGGTATAGTCTATGTCTTGCCCGGTCATTGAGCTGGCTCAGCAGCTTATTCGCCGCCCTTCCCTTAGCCCCGATGATGCGGGATGCCAGGCGTTAATGATTGAACGCCTGCGTGCGATCGGCTTTACCGTTGAACCGATGGATTTCGGCGATACGCAGAACTTCTGGGCCTGGCGCGGCCACGGCGAGACGCTGGCCTTCGCCGGCCACACCGACGTGGTCCCGGCAGGCGACGCCGACCGCTGGATCAATCCGCCGTTCGAACCCACCATCCGCGACGGGATGCTGTTTGGCCGCGGGGCGGCAGATATGAAAGGCTCGCTGGCGGCGATGGTGGTTGCCGCTGAGCGTTTTGTCGCGCAGTACCCGAACCACCGGGGCCGGCTGGCGTTTTTGATTACCTCTGATGAAGAGGCCAGCGCCAAAAACGGCACCGTCAAAGTGGTGGAGACGCTGATGGCGCGTAACGAGCGTCTGGACTACTGTCTGGTCGGCGAACCCTCCAGTACCGAAGTGGTCGGCGATGTGGTGAAAAACGGCCGCCGCGGCTCGCTGACCTGCAATCTGACCATTCACGGCGTACAGGGCCATGTCGCCTATCCGCACCTTGCCGATAACCCCGTCCATCGCGCGGCGCCGATGCTGGCGGAGCTGGTCACTATCGAGTGGGATAAAGGCAATGAATACTTCCCGCCGACCAGCATGCAGATTGCCAACGTGCAGTCCGGCACCGGCAGCAACAACGTGATCCCTGGCGATATGTTCGTCCAGTTCAACTTCCGCTTCAGTACGGAACTGACGGACGAGATGATCAAAGCCCGGGTGGTCGCCCTGCTGGAAAAATACCAGCTGCGTTACAGCGTGGAGTGGTGGCTCTCCGGCCAGCCGTTCCTCACCGGACGGGGCAAGCTGGTGGATGCGGTCGTCAACGCGATTGAGCACTATAATGAGATCAAACCGCAGCTGTTAACCAACGGCGGCACCTCAGACGGACGGTTTATCGCGCGCATGGGGGCGCAGGTGGTAGAGCTGGGCCCGGTGAACGCCACGATTCACAAAATTAATGAATGTGTGAACGCCGCCGACCTGCAGCTGCTGGCGCGGATGTATCAACGCGTAATGGAACAGCTGGTCGCCTGACGTACTGACGTAAAGAGGAAGCGCGCATGGAATGGCTTATTAAACACTGGTGGATTCTGGTGCTGGTCTTTTTGGTGGGGGTAATTATCAACGTGATTAAAGATCTGAACCGCGTTGACCACAAAAAATTCCTTAACAACAAACCCGATCTGCCGCCGCACCGTGATTTTAACGATAAATGGGACGATGACGACGACTGGCCGAAGCACGACCAGTCGAAGAAACCGTAAGTTTGCCTTTATCGCGGTACCGCCCGCCTGTAACCCCGCCCGCCGGGGTTACAGCATTTCGATGATATCGTCCCCTTTCGGCGTACTGCCGCTCAGCGCCTCATCAAAATAGTGCTTCGGCACGGTATAGCGCAGTCGCTCAATCGCAAACTGCATGCTGCGATCGTCAATGGCATGCCCCAGATCGTCAACAATATCTAAGGTCACGTCGCCCCCCGCCTGCAACAACGCCTCCTGAGCCGACACCGCCCATGCCAGATCGATAACCCGATCGTCACCACCGTGGATCAGGTGAATGGTGGTGGCCGTCGTTGCGGTGACCGGCAGCGTCGCGTAGCGGCCATTAAAGGCGATCACCCGCGAAGCCAGATCCGGCGCCGCTTTGATGCTCTCCAGCGACATGATCGCCCCCTGAGAGAAGCCGATCAGCGCGGTGGCCAGCGGGCTGACGCCGCTCTTTTCCTGCCAGTAGCGCACAATGTCAATAAAGGTCGGCATAATGGCGTCGATACGCTGCTGACGATTCTCTTCCGTCACTCCCTGCACCGAAAACCACTGCCGGCCGTTGGGACCGCAAGGCTCCACCCCGCCAATGCTAACGATCAGCGCATCAGGAAACTGCGGCGCGAACCAGCTGCCAATTTGCCCCATGGAGACCGGGTTATCCCCCACGCCATGAAACAGCAGCAACAGCTGTTGCGCAGGCGTCGCAGGGCTTTGAACAATAAAATGATCGTGTTTCATGGCTGTCTCCTTTTTGTATGCGGGCAGTGTACGCCGCTCGCCAGATATGACCATGCCATTTAACTGAATGAGTTAGTTAAAAAAATTGCAGGTGCGCTACCTGCTGACGCAGCGCCTCAGCGCGCGCTGCATCGAGGAAGCGCAAGGCGTCCGCGGCCTCCTGACGCCATCTCGCCAGCAGCGCTTTACGCCCTGTTAGCTGCAGCGCGGCGCAGAGTTCGGCCTCTTCTTCCCCCTGCAGGCGCCCGCGCAGCGCCGGCAACGGCATGTCGACCTGCATCAGCAGACGATTGAGGCAACCCAGCGCCGCAGCCAGCGGGCGATGGGCGAAGGCAAAGCTGGCCGCTTCCAGCCAGTCCTCCTCACTAAGCATAGCCCCTGAAACGGCCGGCAGCGGCGCGGGCGCGTCCCGCCACGGGCGCAGCCAGTATTCATCGCGTTGTAGCCGCTGTGCCTCCCGCTGCGCGAGCTGATGCCCCGCTGCAGTCAGCGGGAACAGAGCCATCGCGGTATAGCATCCGCTGCTGGCCTCGCGATGAGTACCCAGCCGCACGAGGATAAACCCGCAGCGTTGCCAGAAGCGCCACAGCTCAGGGGTATAGCCAAAGCTGACGGAGAGATAGTCATAACCTGCGGCATCGGCGGCGATATCCGCGATCATCTGCTGCCCCAGCCCTTCGCGCTGGCGGGCGGGGTGGACGGCGATCCGACTGACCCGCAGCCCGCGCAGCGTCGCCGCCAGGGGACTGCCGCCATGCGCCGCCAGCGACTGGGCGACCAGGTTCCCTCGCGGCCGGCGAAAACCCGCCCACACCGCCCGGCTGAGTTCAGGAGAAAGTCCCCCCTCGGCCACCAGCCACAGGGCGCCCGCCACCGCGCCGCCGGCGCGTGCGCAGCGGAAAGCCTGGCCCGGCGCGTCCATCATGCGCCGCAGATCGAGAGGAGAAGTGCGGTAATGCGCCCCGGACAACAGCTGGTACATCGCCTCCGGCAGCGCCGACCGCGTTTGCCAGCTGGACTGATCGACCTCTTCCACGGCAACCTCCCCCGTCGGCGCATCGCGAAATGCCTCATCGCTGAAGATCAGCAGCTGACTGATGGCTGACTCCAGCGGGCAGCCCACTGCCCAGCGGATCGGCGCGCTCAGGCTGAACGACTGCAGATGGGGCAGGCTGGCGCAAAATTTCAGCAGGAACCCGCGCCCGGTGCCCTCATAACCCTGCACCGTCGTGGTGAGTAGCGTGCGGGGAAAACGGCTTACCAGCTGCCGGAGAAGCGGAGCCGGAATGGCCGCGGCCTCATCGACAATCAGCCAGGACGCCGTTTCTTTCGACGACAGCAGCGCATCAGGCGCCATAAAGCGAAACGCCTCGCCGGCAAAGCTCGCCAGCACATCGACGGCGCTGCGGGTCGGGGCGGTAACGATGGCCTCGCCCGCGAGCTGGCGCAGCAACATGCCCGCGAGGGCGGATTTGCCTCGCCCTCGTTCAGCCGTCACCGCCGCGATACCGGGCGGTAGACGCAACAATTGCGCAAGGATCGCCGCCTGTTCGGCCAGCGGGTGACCCTCGGCGGGATGCCAGTCAGGGCGCGGGACGGCCAGCGGGAGCCGCGGCGAGTCCGCCTGCCGCCAGAGCAGCACATCGGGGTCGGCGATAAACTGCCGACAGCAGCGGAGAACAAAGTGGGGGGTAGAGATCGGGTCGGGCGTATCGCTCCAGCGCAGGGAGTCCTCATCCACCCGGGACGGCCAGTCGGCGAAGGGGGGCGTCAGCAGCACCAGCCAGCTTCCCGCCCGCAGGGTACCGCTCAGGGCCGCCAGGGCGGCTACATCAAATCCGCGCCGGGCATCGAAAAAGGCGTGCATGACTTCCCGCCCCAGCAGCGTCTTCAGGGCGCCAGGCGCCACCCCGGGCGCGAAAACCGGCTCGGGGCCCACCCACAGGCCATCGCCGGCGAGCCTCTCCCGCAGCGCCTGCGCCTGCTGCAGCGTCCAGGCCTCGTCGCCGCTGAGTACCAGCAGGCGGCGAATTCCCTCCCGCGCCATCTGCGCGGTGAGGTCAAGCAGCGCGTCCATCATCGGTGGCGATTACAGGGCGCTGCCGAAGGTGTTGCACTGCGCCGGGTCGCCGCTGTCGAAACCGCGTTTGAACCAGGTGTAGCGCTGTTTTGACGTGCCGTGGGTAAAGCTGTCCGGTACCACCCGCCCCTGGCTCTGCTGCTGCAGACGGTCATCGCCTATGGCCTCGGCGGCGTTCAGCGCCTCCTGCAGATCGCCGGTTTCCAGAATATCCTGCTGCTGCATATTATGGCCCCAGACGCCGGCGAAGCAGTCTGCCTGCAGCTCCATCTTAACCGACAGCCGGTTGGCTTCGGCCTCGGTGGCATGCTGCTGTTGCTGGCGGACCTTCGGCTCAATGCCCAGCAGTTTTTGTACGTGATGACCCACTTCATGGGCAATGACGTACCCCTGGGCAAAGTCGCCGTCGGCGCCCAGTTTATTTTTCATCTCATCGTAGAATGACAGGTCGATATAGACCGTGCTGTCGGCAGGACAGTAGAACGGCCCCATCACCGACTGGCCGGTACCGCAGCCGGTACGGGTCGCGCCGCGGTAGAGCACCAGCTTTGGCTGGGGGTACTGGCGGCCCATCTTTTCAAAGATCGGTCCCCAGGTATCTTCGGTGGTGGCCAGGATCACCGACGTAAACTTCGCCGCTTCATCGTCTTTCGGACTGATGGAGCGCTGCGTGGAGGTCTGCTGCTGCGGCATCGGTTCGCCGGTCAGCATGCCGGTCAAATCCACGCCGTAATAGCCTGCCACCAGCACAATAATCAGCAGCACAATGCCGCCCTTCCCGCTCGGCAGCCGGAAGCCGCCGCCCCCGCCGCCAAACGGCGAGCCCGATTGACCGCGTCGATCTTCAACATTGTCGCTTTCGCGACGCCCTTGCCAGCGCATAAGCACCTCATTCCCTGTTATGTATCAATAGCAGAGATCGTAGGCGGTTCAGCGCAGGATTACCACAGGAAACAGCAAGAGACGCCAGAAGATGAGACCATCTTCTGGCGGCGGGCGAGTTAGTCGAGCTTAACGCCCAGGCGGTGAGCCACTTCTTCGTAGGCTTCGATCAGGCCGCCAAGGCTCTGGCGGAAGCGGTCTTTGTCCATTTTATCAAGGGTGTTTTTGTCCCACAGGCGGCTGCCGTCCGGCGAAAACTCATCGCCCAGCACCACTTCGCCTTTGAACAGACCAAACTCCAGCTTAAAGTCCACCAGAATCAGACCGGCGTCATCGAACAATTTTTTCAGCACGTCGTTGGCTTTGTAGGTCAGCTCGCGCATCCGCGCCAGATTCTCTTTGCTCACCCAGCCGAAGGTTTCGCAGTAGGAGTCGTTGACCATCGGATCGTGCATGGCATCGTTTTTCAGGAACAGATCGAACAGCGGCGGATTCAGCTCGATACCTTCTTCAATGCCTAAACGTTTTACCAGCGAGCCTGCCGCACGGTTACGCACCACGCACTCCACCGGCACCATATCCAGTTTTTTCACCAGGCATTCGGTATCGGAGAGCAGCGCTTCCATCTGGGTAGGGATGCCCGCTTCTGCCAGTTTGCTCATAATGAAGTGGTTGAACTTGTTATTCACCATGCCTTTACGATCGAACTGCTCGATGCGCGCGCCATCACCTGCTGACGTATCGTTACGGAATTCCAGTACCAGCAGGTCCGGATTATCGGTGCTGTATACTGTCTTCGCCTTACCACGATACAACTCAGCTTGCTTTTTCATCTTTCACTACTCCAGTGATATTGAGCCTAAAAATACGTTTCCACCTATACACAAAATCATTCAAAGTGCATCGAGGCGGCAACTGAGCGAATCCCCAGGGGCTTACAAAAGTAAGTGACTGGGTTGAACGAAGGCGGCCAACAAAGAGGCAATTTGAAGGATGATGTGTATACGCACACGTTTGCGTCACTATATATTAAAAGGGCCGGATTGCTCCAGCCCTTTTGATTACTTGTTAAATGCGGCCTGGAATACGGCTACCAGAGCGTCATTTTGCGACTGCGTCAGGGTGTGGCCTTTCGGGTCGATGAACTGCAGGCTACTGCGGTTATCGAGGTCGCCGACCTGAAGTTTGTAGTCACCGGAGACCAGCTGCGGGTCGCGTGCGCCCAGCTCCTGCCAGCTGCTGTCAGACAGCGGCTTGTAGGTCAGCGCCATGCTGCCCTGAGAGCGCGTGCTGTCGGTCACTTTCATCCCCACTTTCTCGAGGGCGCCCGGCAGACGCTGCCACACCATGTTAAACGGCGCGCGAACGACGAGCATTGGCAGGCCAGTATCGTCGGCAGCGCTCTGCACGTCGAAGGTGGCGCCAGCGCTGCGCTGAGCGGCGTTCTGGGCGCTGGTGGCGTTCATGTCCAGGCCTTCCGAAATGACGTTCAGCATGGCGGTGCTGTAGCGCTGCAGTGACGCCGGATCGGCAACCGGTTTACCCGCCTGCTCCAGATTCACCAGCTTGACCACAACCGCTTGCTGATAGCCCTGCGGTTTGACGGAGATTTGATAACGACCGCGATACTGCTGATCTTCATCAAGACGGTTCCACTCAACCCAGTCGGTGTTCAGCGTCTGGCTCGCATCATCGCGCTTGGCGATAACGTAGTTCTTCGACTGAAGAATGCTGGTAACCTGCGCCCACAGCGAACCGCTGCGGCCGTTTTCGACCATCAGCGTCGCGGTATCGCCGTTGAACTGGGTGCGGGCGCCGCTAACCAATGCCAGCGGCTGCGCCGGCGGGCGAATGTCCAGCGCCTTGCCGACCGCGCCGGTGCTGTTGGCCACCGGAATATTGTAATCACCCACCTGAATCGGCAGGATCATCCCCGCCGGCGCGTGAAGTTCGCTCAACGGTGACGCCTGTAAATAGGCCTCATCACCGCTCACCTGACGCTTATAGCGCGAGTCGGAACTACAGGCCGCGAGGAGTAGAACCAGCGAAACACCCGCAACCTTCGCCAGGCGCGACTTCTGTACTGAGTAAGCCATCAAATCTCCCTAAACTTTACAGCAAACCGGCATGCTTCAGCGCGGCGGTAACGGCTTCACGACCCTGGTCGGTGATAGGCGTCATCGGCAAGCGCAGCGTATCGGTCGCCACAAGACCCAACGCCTTGCATCCCCATTTCACCGGGATAGGATTGGGTTCGACAAATAATTTTGTATGCAATGGCATCAGACGCTGGTTAATCGCCCGGGCTTCGGCAAATTGACCCGCCAGCGCCAGACGGCACATGTCGGCCATTTCGCGCGCCGCCACGTTGGCGGTAACGGAAATCACGCCCACGCCGCCGAGCTGCATAAAGTCCATACCGGTCGCATCGTCACCGCTCAGCAGAATAAAGTCGTCTGAAACCAGCTCTTTGATCTGGTGAACACGACTTAAGTTCCCTGTTGCTTCCTTAATACCGACAATATTTTTAATTTGCGCCAGACGGCCAACGGTTTCCGGCAGCATATCGCAACCGGTACGGGACGGCACATTATACAGAATTTGCGGCAGGTCAGTATGTTCGGCGATAGCTTTAAAGTGCTGGAACAGGCCTTCCTGGGTCGGACGGTTATAATAAGGAGTGACCGTCAGGCAGCCGACTACGCCGCTGTCGTTAAAACGTTTGGTCAGGCTAATCGCCTCTGCGGTTGCATTGGCTCCCGTTCCCGCGATAACCGGGATACGCCCGTCAGCCAGTTCCAGCGTCATCATCACCACGTCGCCATGCTCTTCATGGCTCAGCGTTGCGGATTCACCGGTAGTCCCTACCGAAACGATCGCCGAGGTTCCGTTGGCGACATGGTAATCAATCAGTTTTTTCAGGCTTGTCCGGCAGACATTACCGTTTTCATCCATCGGCGTGACAAGCGCTACAATACTTCCCGTGAACATGGGCCATCCTCAGAGCAGAAGTGCGACAAGATTCTCAATGTTACGTTTGGAGCTGCAATAAAAGCAAGAGACCCGACGCCATCAGGGATGTTGTATGGCGGTTTTTTTTATGCTTTCCTAATGTTACCTCACCTTTTTAAAGGAAGAACAGGTTTGACAGCCTCATTACAACACTATCTGGTTATTACCGCCCTGGGGGCTGACCGTCCCGGCATCGTGAATACGATCACTCGCCACGTCAGCAGCTGCGGTTGTAATATCGAAGACAGCCGGCTGGCCATGCTCGGTGATGAGTTTACGTTTATCATGCTGCTTTCCGGTTCGTGGAATGCGATTAACCTGATCGAATCAACCCTGCCGCTGAAAGGCGCAGAGCTGGAGCTGTTGATCGTGATGAAACGCACCACCGCGCGCCCGCCGCAGGCCATGCCAAACACCGTCTGGGTCCAGGTTGAGGTGCCGGACTCACCGCATATCATCGAGCGCTTCACTGCCCTGTGCGATACATGGAATATGAATATCGCGGAACTGGTGTCCCGCACGCAGCCGGGAGACGGCGATTCCGCGCAGCTTTTTATCCAGATAACGGCTCACAGCCCTGCGACGCAAAATGCAGCAAATATCGAACAAGCGTTCAAAGCCCTATGTACAGAACTCAACGCACAAGGCAGTATTAACATCGTTAATTATTCACAGCATGATGAACAGGATGGAGTTTAACCCATGACCCCACTGAAAGCCGGTGATCTTGCACCGAAATTTAGCTTACCGGACCAGGACGGCGAGGAAGTAAATTTAACCGACTTCCAGGGACAGCGTGTCCTGGTTTATTTTTACCCGAAAGCCATGACCCCGGGCTGCACCGTCCAGGCGTGCGGCTTGCGCGATAATATGGACGACCTGAAAAAAGCCGGTGTTGAAGTGCTGGGCATCAGCACCGATAAACCGGAAAAGCTCTCCCGTTTCGCCGAAAAAGAGCTGCTGAACTTTACGCTGCTGTCTGATGAAAACCATCAGGTTTGCGAGCAGTTTGGCGTCTGGGGCGAAAAATCCTTTATGGGGAAAACCTACGACGGGATCCACCGTATCAGCTTCCTCGTTGATGCCGATGGCAAAATCGAACACGTCTTTGATGACTTCAAAACCAGCAATCACCACGACGTGGTGTTGAACTGGCTGAAAGAAAACGCCTGATGCAAAGCAAGACGCCGGGAGAGAGAACCTCGCCCGGCGTCTTTTTTTATCCTCAATGCCTTAGTCGTCGTCGACGACCAGGCCATCCGGCCAGGCATGCACCACCGCTTTAATTAACGTGGCCAGCGGAATGGCGAAGAAGACGCCCCAGAATCCCCACAAACCGCCAAAGATCACCACCGAGAGGATAATCACCAGCGGGTGCAGATTCACCGCTTCCGAGAACAGCACCGGTACCAGCAGGTTACCGTCCAGTCCCTGAATAATCAGATAGACCGCGAACAGACTCCAGAACTCGGTGCCTGCGCCAAACTGAAACAGCGCCACCCCTACCACCGGAATGGTCACCACAAACGCGCCGATATAGGGGATCAGCACCGAGAAGCCCACCAGCACCGCCAACAGCAGCGAGTAGTTGAGGCCGAAAAGGATAAAGCCTATCCAGGTGGCGACGCTGACGACAATCATCTCCAGCACCTTACCGCGAATGTAGTTGGTGATTTGCTGGTTCATCTCCTTCCATACCTGCCCGGCCAGACCGCGGTTTCGCGGCAGCACGCGGCGTACCGCGTTGAGCATCTGCTCTTTATCCTTCAGCAGGAAGAAGACCATCAGCGGCACCAGCACCAGATAGACCGCCAGCGTGAGCAGCCCCACCAGCGAGGCGAGAGAATACTTGACCACCGAGTCGCCCACCGTCAGCATCCGGGTGCGCATATTTTCCGCCATCGCATCGATGATGCCGGCATCCATCAACGCCGGATAGCGCCGCGGCAGCGTGGCGGCGAAATCAGAGAGCTTGTTAAGCATGCCCGGCATATCGCGGATAAGGTAGATCCCCTGCTGCCAGGCCACCGGCAGCACCACAAAGGCCAGCAAGAGCAGAATACCCACAAAGAGGATTAGCACCAGCGAGGTCGCCCAGGTGCGCGACAGGCCGATGCGCTCCAGGCGAACGGTCGGCCACTCCAGCAGATAGGCCAGCACGATAGCCACCAGTAACGGGGCCAGCAAGCCGCTGAAAAAGAACATGATGCCGAAACCGGCAAGCAAAATAACCAGCAGCGCTATCGCCTCAGGGTCGCTGAATCGACGGCGGTACCACTGCATTAACATCTCGAGCATAAAACCTTCCCTGAAGCGCAACGCGGCGACAAACGGGGGAATTGTATCGAAATGTCACAAAAAAGACTTCGCTTTTTGATGCGCAGCAGACAAACCCGTCTCCGCCGTGAAGAACCTATTTTCAATGCGTCTAACGCCAGCTAAACTCGCTGGGATGCGGCCAGGGAACATTGCGTCGCACAATCGGTCAAACTGGCACACCCACATTACAGGACAGAGGTTATGTTCAGGCAGTTGAAGAAAACGCTGGTGGCGACCGTGATCGCGTCGCTGACGCTGGGTTCGTTAGGCCCTGCTTTTGCTGACTCCGCAGATACCCTGCCGGACATGGGGACCTCCGCAGGAAGCACGTTATCGATTGGTCAGGAAATGCAGATGGGGGATTACTACGTCCGCCAGCTGCGCGGCAGCGCGCCGCTGATCAACGACCCTCTGCTGGTGCAATATATCAACGGGCTGGGCATGCGTCTGGTCTCGCATGCGAATTCGGTGCGCACCCCGTTCCACTTCTATTTGATTAATAACGACCAAATTAACGCCTTCGCCTTCTTCGGCGGCAATGTGGTCCTCCACTCCGCCCTGTTCCGCTACTCCGATAACGAGAGCGAACTGGCCTCTGTCATGGCGCACGAAATTTCCCACGTTACGCAGCGGCATCTCGCCCGCGCAATGGAAGATCAGAAACGCAATGCGCCGCTGACCTGGGTCGGCGCGCTGGGTTCAATTCTGCTGGCGATGGCCAGCCCGCAGGCCGGGATGGCGGCGCTGACCGGGACGCTGGCCGGCACCCAACAGGGCATGATCAGCTTCACCCGTCAGAACGAAGAAGAGGCCGACCGGATCGGTATCCAGGTTCTGCAACGCTCAGGATTCGACCCGCAGGCCATGCCGATGTTTATGGGTAAACTGCTTGATGAGTCGCGCTACTCAACGCGGCCGCCGGAAATGCTGCTCACCCACCCCCTGCCGGAAAGCCGGCTTGCCGATGCCCGTAACCGCGCCAACCAGATGCGCCCGGTTGTCGTACAGTCCTCAGCGGACTTCTATCTGGCGAAGGCGCGTACCCTCGGAATGTACACCAACGGCGACAATAAGCTAGGCACCGATCTGCTCAACGCCTGGGATAAAGGCAATATCCGCCAGCAGCATGCCGCGCAGTATGGCCGCGCCCTGCTGGCGATGGAAAGCAACAACTTTGACCAGGCGCGCAAAACGCTGCAGCCGCTGCTCAGCGCCGATCCGCAAAATCCCTGGTACCTCGATCTGGCCACCGATATCGACCTCGGGCAGAAGAAAACCGGCGACGCCATCAACCGCCTTAAAAACGCTCGTGAGCTGCGCACCAATCCGGTGCTGCAGTTGAACCTGGCCAACGCCCTCCTGCAGGGCGGACAGCCCGGGGAAGCGGCGACCATCCTGAATCGTTATACCTTTACCTATAAAGAGGATGGCAACGGCTGGGACCTGCTGGCGCAGGCGGAAGGCGCCTTGGGCAATCGCGATCAGGAGCTGGCGGCGCGGGCAGAAAGCATGGCGCTGGTCGGCCAGCTGGAACAGGCGATTTCCCTGCTCAGCAGCGCCAGCTCGCAAGTGAAACTCGGTAGTCTGCAGCAGGCCCGCTACGATGCCCGCATCGACCAGCTACGTGAGCTACAGGCCCGCTTCCGCCCCTACCAAAAAATGTAAGGAGACCCCATGACCGACGCGGTAAAAATTTACCATAACCCACGCTGCTCGAAGAGCCGCGAAACGCTGAGCCTGTTGAAGAGCCACGGCATCGATCCTGAGGTGGTGCTTTATCTTGAGACGCCACCGGATGCCGGGAGGCTGCGTCAACTGCTGCAGCTGCTGGGTATGGAGAGCCCCCGCGAGCTCATGCGCCAGAAAGAGGATCTGTATAAATCGCTCAATCTTGCCGACCCGGCGCTCAGCGACGCCGCGCTGATACAGGCGATGGTCGACAACCCTAAGCTCATCGAACGCCCAATTGTCGTCAGCCGCGGCCAGGCGCGTATTGGCCGACCGCCGGAGCAGGTCCTCGAGATCGTGAGCTAAGCCACCCGCGCCGCGCTTACGCGGCGCTTTTTTTACGTAGCTGATTCCAGATCTTCCACGCCAATCCCTCCCGCCCGTCTTGCAGTGCTACTGTTCATCTAACGCTCAATCCACTGGACGGATGAACATGAAAAAACCAACCTCAACGCCTCACGATGCCGTATTTAAGACCTATCTCTCCCACCCTGATACCGCCCGCGATTTTCTGCGGCTGTACCTGCCCGAGACGCTGCTTAAAGTGTGCGATCTGCGTACGCTGCATCTCGAGTCCGGGCATTTTGTCGAAGACGATCTGCGTCCCTTTTACGCCGACATTCTGTATTCCCTGAAAACCACGGCGGGAGACGGCTATATTTATGCGCTTATCGAACACCAGAGCACGCCCGACCGGCATATGGCCTTTCGTCTGATGCGCTACGCCATCGCCGCCATGCAGCGCCACCTTGATGCCGGCCACGATCGGCTGCCGCTGGTGATCCCTGTTCTCTTCTACCACGGTCTGGTAAGCCCCTACCCGTTCTCACTGCGCTGGCTCGATGAATTCGTCGCTCCGGAGCTGGCCAGCCACCTTTATCACGGGGCGTTTCCGCTGGCGGACATTACCGTCATTCCGGATGACGACATTGCCACCCACCAGCGCATGGCGACGCTGGAGTTACTGCAAAAACATATTCGACAACGCGATCTGGCGCAGCTCCTCGACAAACTGAGCGAATTATTATTGACTGGTCTGGCGACGGAATCGCAGGTACAAGCCCTGATGCACTATCTGGTGCAGGCAGGCAACGCGCGAGAGCCGATCAAGTTCATTCGCGAGCTGGCGTTACGTACGCCGCAGCACAAGGAGACGTTGATGACAATTGCGGAATATCTGGAACAGCAGGGTCTGGAGCGGGGCCTGGCGCAGGGCCGTCAGGAAGGCCGGAAAGAAGAGGCGCAGCGTATCGCCGCCGCTATGCTACACAGTGGCCTGGCGCGCGACCTGGTCGCCCGGTTGACCGGGCTGACGGAGGAGGAACTGACTCCGCAGGCGGACTAGAGTTTAAGGATCTCTTTCACGAAGGGGATCGTCAGCTTGCGCTGAGCGGTAATCGAGGCATGATCCAGCTGATCGAGGGTCATAAATAGCGAGCGCATCTCGCGATCCAGCCGCTTCAGCAGGAAGCGGCACACGTCCTCCGGCATCTCAAAGCCGCGCAGTCTAGCGCGCAGCTGCAGGGCCTGCAGTTTGTCTTCATCCGACAGCGGCTGCAGCTTATAGATCTGCCCCCAGTCAAGCCGCGAGGCAAGATCCGGCAGACCAAGATTCAGTTGCCGCGGCGGCCGATCGCCGGTGATCAGCAGCCGGGTTTTACCTGATTCCAGGATCCGGTTGTAGAGATTAAAGATGGCCATTTCCCAGGGCTCATCCCCGGCGACGCACTCGATGTTATCGATGCAGACCAGGGCCAGCTGTTCCATCCCCTCCAGCACCTCCGGCACAAACCAGGTGCGTTTATCCAGCGGCACGTAGCCCACGGCATCCCCGCGCTGGGAAAGCTCGGCGCAGGCGGCGTGTAACAGGTGGCTGCGACCCGCCCCTTCACGTGACCAGATATAAATATACCCGCTGTGTTCCTGGCGCAGTACGTTCTGGAGGGCAGCAAGTAGAGAAGGATTATCACCCGGCCAGAAACTCGCGAAGGTTTCGTCGTCAGGAAGATACAGTGGCAAAGAGAGCTGTGCCGGTGCGTTCAGATGGACCTCAACATAGGCTTACAGAAAAACGCGAAGAGTTTATCACAGATTTAGGTCAGGAGAGAACCGGGCGGGATCGCCGCCCGGTCAGGCGATCGTTATTTAACCTCTTCGCTATCCACGGCGTCGAGAACCACCTCTTCCGGACACAGGACGCTGATAAGCTTGAAAATCAGGCTGAGCGCGATACCCACGATGGTGGCCAGCGCCATCCCTTTCAGCTCAGCGGCGCCGATGTGCACTTTGGCACCGCTGACGCCGATGATCAGGATCACGGAGGTGAGGATCAGATTCTGCGCTTTGCTGTAATCCACCTTCGATTCAATCAGTACGCGGATCCCCGAGGCGCCGATCACCCCGTACAGCAGCAGCGACACGCCGCCCATCACCGGCACCGGGATGATCTGGATCGCCGCCGCCAGTTTGCCGACGCAGGAGAGCAGAATCGCAATGATCGCCGCGCCGCCGATAACCCAGGTGCTGTAGACGCGGGTAATCGCCATCACGCCGATATTTTCCCCGTAGGTGGTGTTAGGCGTCGAGCCGAAAAAGCCGGAAATGATCGTCGACAGGCCATTGGCAAACATCGAACGATGCAGGCCCGGGTCGCGGATCAGATCGCGTTTGACGATATTGGCCGTCACCACCAGGTGACCGACGTGCTCGGCAATCACCACCAGCGCAGCGGGCAGAATAGTGAAGATGGCGAACCATTCAAAACGCGGCGTGTAGAAGGTTGGCAGCGCGAACCAGTGCGCTTCGGCGATCGGGGTGGTATCAACCACGCCCATCACAAACGACAGCGCATAGCCCACCAGAACGCCAATCAGGATCGGGATAATCGCCAGGAAGCCGCGGAACAGGACCGAACCAAACACCGTCACCGCCAGGGTTACCATCGAGATAATAATGGTTTTGCTGTCCGGTGACTGGCCGTCGGCTGGCAGCAGCCCGGCCATATTGGCCGCCACGCCTGCCAGCTCCAGACCGATAACCGCCACGATGGCCCCCATCGCCGCCGGGGGGAACATCACATCCAGCCAGCCGGTACCGGCTTTTTTGACAATAAAGGAGACGAGGCAGAACAGCACGCCGCACATAATGAAACCGCCCAGCGCCACTTCATAGCCCAGCGGCAGCAGGAGCAGCACCGGAGAGATAAAGGCGAAACTCGATCCCAGATACGCCGGGATTTTGCCTTTACAGATAAAGAGGTACAGCAGCGTACCAATACCGTTGAACAGCAGCACGGTGGCCGGGTTGATGTGGAACAGGATTGGCACCAGCACCGTTGCGCCGAACATGGCAAACAGATGCTGCAAACTAAGCGGGATAGTCTGTAAAAGCGGCGGTCTTTCACTCACCCCGATAGCACGGCGCGTCATAGTGTTTTCCTCTGAGATGGTTAGTTATGTGTGTTTTATTCAAAAAAAAGCCGACTCTCAAAGTCGGCTTATTTATCGTTATTCGATTATTTCGTACCAAAGATCTTGTCGCCGGCATCGCCGAGACCGGGAATGATGTACCCGTGCTCGTTCAGTCCCTTATCGACAGAGGCGGTATACAGCTCAACGTCCGGGTGCGCTTTCTCCAGCGCGGCAATCCCTTCCGGCGCCGCCACCAGCACCAGCACCTTGATGCTGGTGCAGCCGGCGTTTTTCAGCAGATCGATAGTGGCGATCATCGACCCACCGGTGGCCAGCATCGGGTCAACCACCAGCGCCATCCGCTCATCGATGTTGGACACCAGCTTCTGGAAGTAAGGTACCGGCTCGAGGGTTTCTTCATTGCGATAAATACCCACCACGCTGATACGCGCGCTTGGCACGTGCTCAAGCACCCCTTCCATCATGCCGAGGCCTGCGCGCAGGATAGGCACGACGGTAATTTTCTTGCCCTTGATCTGCTCAACTTCCACCGGGCCGTTCCAGCCTTCGATGGTCACTTTCTCGGTTGCCAGATCGGCGGTGGCTTCATAAGTCAGTAAGCTGCCCACTTCTGAGGCGAGTTCACGGAAGCGTTTGGTGCTGATGTCGTGCTCGCGCATCAGGCCCAGCTTGTGTTTGACGAGTGGGTGTTTGACTTCCACAATCTTCATTCTCTTTCTCCTCTGAGGGGCAGCCACAAAAAAAATCGCGGGATTATACCGCTTTTTTCGGATTAGGCCATACCCATCTTGCTTGACGTATATCAAGCAAAGTGATTTAGAGACAAAAAAACCGGAGACGAGGCTCCGGTTTTAGCGCGGGGTTCTGCCGGGCGGCGCTAACGCTTACCCGGACTGGAAACCACGCAGGCTCGATAAGCGCAGCGCCATCGGGAAATTATAGCTGCTCCCCGTTGCTGGCAATCACCTTCTTATACCAGTCGAACGACTTCTTCTTACTGCGGTCCAGCGTGCCGTTGCCTTCATTATCTTTATCCACGTAGATAAAGCCGTAGCGTTTTTTCATCTCCCCCGTGCCGGCGGAAACCAGATCGATACAGCCCCACGGGGTATAGCCCATCAGGTCAACACCATCTTCGACCACCGCCTTTTTCATCTCCGCGATATGGGCGGAGAGATAATCGATACGGTACTGGTCATCCACGCTGCCGTCCTCTTCACGAACATCGATCGCGCCAAAACCGTTTTCGACAATAAACAGCGGTAGCTGATAGTGATCCCAGAACCAGTTCAGCGAATAGCGCAGGCCGACCGGATCTATCTGCCAGCCCCAGTCCGACTTTTTCACGTACGGGTTGGAGACCAGGCTGGTGGTTTCATCATAATCGAGTAATGGGTTATCTTCGGTGGCTTTGGTGGCGAAGGACATATAGTAGCTAAAACCGATGTAGTCGACACAGCCTTCGGTTAACGCCTGACGATCGGCTTCGGTCATGTCCAGGCTAAAGCCGCGGCGGGCAAAATAGTTGAGCAGATGCTGCGGATAGCGGCCGCGCACGTGGACGTCGGTGAACCAGTACCGGCGGTGCATGGCGTTCATCGCCATCATCATATCGTCCGGCGCGCAGGTCAGCGGATAGATGGGACACATGGCGATCATGCAGCCTATCTGCAGAGCAGGGTTGATCTCGCGCGCCGCTTTCACCGCCAGGGCGCTGGCCACCAGCTCATAATGTGCGGCCTGGTACATCACCGGTTCCCGATCTTCACCCGGCACATACTTCAGACCGGAGTTGGTGAAGGGGGCAAAGTCCTCATGGTAGTTGGCCTGGTTGTTGATCTCGTTGAAGGTCATCCAGTACTTCACTTTATGCTGGTAGCGGGTGAAGACGACCCTGGCGAAGCGCACGAAAAAGTCGATCAGCTTGCGGTTACGCCAGCCGCCGTACTCGGTGACCAGGTGATAGGGCATTTCAAAATGCGACAGCGTAATGACCGGTTCAATACCGTGTTTCAGACATTCGTCGAACAGATCGTCATAAAACTGCAGGCCAGCCTCGTTCGGCTCCTGTTCATCGCCCTGCGGGAAAATACGCGTCCAGGCAATCGAGGTGCGGAAACATTTAAAGCCCATTTCGGCAAACAGCGCCAGGTCCTGCGGGTAGCGATGATAAAAATCGATCGCCTCATGGTTCGGGTAGTTTTTCCCCGCTACCACGCCATCGGTGATTTCCCGCGGCACCCCGTGGGCGCCGGCGGTCATGACATCCGCCACGCTGACCCCCTTGCCCCCCTCCTGCCAGCCGCCCTCTAACTGATGCGCCGCCACCGCGCCGCCCCACAGAAAACCTTCTTTAAATCCGGACATAATCTCTCCCTAAGGTCGATCGTCGCCAGGCGAACGATAGTGCTGATTGAAATGGTAAACCGCGCCAATCAGGCCTGCATCATTGCCGTGACTGACGGTATCGAGATAGTCGGCAATGCCGAACCAGGCCAGATGCTGGCGCAGCAGCGTCAGAAATCCAGGGCGTTCCACAATGCCGCCGCCGATAAAAATAGTCTGCGGATCGAAGATATTGACGAGGTTATAAAGGCCATGGCCCAGGCCATTGAAGAACTCGGCGACCAGACGCTGGCAAACCGGGTCGCCGGCGTCGTAGCGGTCAAAAATCATTTCGCCAGTGACGCTATCCAGCGGCGCGCCAATATGTTCCGCATAGCGATGGCGCAGCACCCGCAGGGTGCAGTTTTCATTCATCGAGTAGCGACGGGGATCGCGTCCGCCGGGACGATCGGTAAGCATATAGCCGAACTCACCGGCGCGAAAACGCGCCCCGTGGATCAGCTGATGTTGGCAAAAAATCGCGCCACCGATGCCAGTGCCGATAGTGAGCACCAGAAAATTGGCCATTTCCGCCGCTTTGCCCTGCCAGCGCTCAGCCAGCAGCACACAGTTGGCGTCGTTTTCCACCGAGACCGGCAGCCCGGTTCGCGTCTCGAGCCACGATTTCATGGCGAAGTTGTCAAATCGACGGATAGCGCCACCCATGGTGATAAAGCCGCTGTGCGGATCGACATAGCCCGGCGCGCTGATGGCTATACCTTCGCACGACGGGTGGGCCGCCAGCCACGACAAGATGGTCTGTAAGATATGATCGCCATCGCTGTCATTGATTGACTGCTTCGCGGTTTCCAGCAGCCTGCCGTCGCGGGTCATGACGCCCATCTTTAGCGCGGTGCCGCCGATATCAAATGCCGCAATCTTCATTCATCCCTCCCCTGTCGAGCATAATGCACCGGTGATCCACACGGCGGCCAACCACAGAAACCGGTTTCAGTCGTATGATGAGGATTCCCTGGCACTGAGGCAAGCACAAGGCTGTACCCGGTTTCATTTTCGTGAGCAGTATCAAATTTGACCATCCGCCAACGGTTTTACGCCGACTGTAAAGCAGGCTCGCAAACGTTTGCTTTCCCTGTTAGAATTGCGCCGATTTTTCTTGCTTACCGCAAACGCGTGGAGACTTCGCAGTGACCGACAAAACCTCTCTCAGCTATAAAGATGCCGGCGTGGATATTGATGCAGGCAACGCTCTCGTCGACCGTATTAAGGGCGTGGTGAAGAAAACCCGTCGCCCGGAAGTGATGGGTGGACTGGGCGGATTCGGCGCGCTGTGCGCACTGCCGCAGAAATACCGCGAGCCGGTACTGGTCTCCGGCACCGACGGCGTCGGTACCAAGCTGCGTCTGGCAATGGATCTGAAGCGTCACGACACCATCGGCATCGACCTTGTCGCCATGTGCGTGAACGACCTGGTGGTTCAGGGCGCTGAGCCGCTGTTTTTCCTTGATTATTACGCCACCGGTAAACTGGACGTCGATACCGCAGCCAGCGTCATCAACGGCATCGCCGAAGGCTGCCTGCAGTCCGGTTGCGCGCTGGTGGGCGGCGAGACCGCAGAGATGCCGGGGATGTACCACGGCGAAGATTACGACGTGGCGGGTTTTTGCGTCGGGGTGGTGGAAAAATCAGAAATCATCGACGGCAGCAAAGTCGCTGACGGCGACGTGCTGGTGGCGCTGGCCTCCAGCGGCCCGCACTCTAACGGCTATTCGCTGGTGCGTAAGATTATTGAAGTTAGCGGCGTTGACCCGCAGACCACCGACCTTGACGGCAAACCGCTGGCCGACCATCTGCTGGCGCCGACCCGCATCTATGTGAAATCGGTTCTCGACCTGATTGCCAGCGTTGACGTCCACGCCATCGCCCATCTGACCGGCGGCGGCTTCTGGGAAAATATTCCGCGCGTGCTGCCGGACAACACCCAAGCGGTGATTGATGAGTCTTCCTGGCAGTGGCCGTCCGTCTTCAACTGGCTGCAAACCGCCGGTAACGTCAGCCAGCATGAGATGTACCGTACCTTTAACTGCGGCGTGGGGATGGTTATCGCCCTGCCGGCTGCAGAAGCAGACAAGGCCATTGCCCTGCTGAACGAGAAAGGTGAAAACGCGTGGAAAATCGGGTATATCAAAGCCTCCGATTCCGAACAGCGTGTGGTCATTGCATGAAAAACATTGTGGTGCTGATTTCCGGTAGCGGCAGTAATTTGCAGGCGATCATCGACGCCTGCGGCCGGAAACAGATCAACGGCACCCTGCGTGCGGTATTCAGTAACAAGGCCGATGCGTTCGGCCTTGAGCGCGCGCGCGCGGCCGGGATCCCGGCCCACGCGCTGGCGCAAAGTCAGTTTGCCGACCGGGAAGCGTTCGATCGTCAGCTGATGCATGAAATTGACGCCTACGCCCCGGATCTGGTGGTGCTGGCGGGCTATATGCGTATCCTTAGCCCCGCCTTCGTCAGCCACTATCAGGGACGTCTGCTGAACATCCACCCTTCGTTACTGCCGAAGTATCCTGGCCTGCATACCCACCGCCAGGTGCTGGAAAACGGTGACGAGGAGCATGGGACCTCGGTGCACTTCGTCACCGACGAGCTGGACGGCGGTCCGGTTATCCTGCAGGCCAAAGTGCCGGTCTTTGCTGGCGACAGCGAGGAAGAGGTCACGGCGCGGGTTCAGACCCAGGAACATGCCATTTATCCGCTGGTGATAAGCTGGTTTGTCGAGGGACGTCTGCGCATGGAGGGCAACCACGCCTGGCTGGATGAACGACAGCTTCCCCCCCAGGGCTATGCCGCTGAAGAATGAACAACAGCCCCGCCTTTCGCCATCGCGGGGCTTTTTTTTAATTAAAATTGTTTATTAATCAAACATCTCACAGAAATAATTCTTCTTACTGTCATATAGTTGTGACACAGTAAATCGCTATGCAGAAAAATTCGTCATAATAGTCTACGTCCTGTGAGTAAAACGGAGTGTGAGCGGTAATGGGCCAGGAAAAGCTATACATCGAAAAAGAACTCAGCTGGTTGTCTTTTAACGAGCGCGTGCTGCAGGAAGCGGCGGACAAGAGTAACCCGCTGATTGAGCGCATGCGCTTCTTAGGGATCTACTCCAACAACCTTGATGAGTTTTACAAAGTGCGCTTCGCTGAGCTTAAGCGCCGGATTATTATCAGTGAAGAACAAGGCAGTACCGCCCATTCTCGCCACCTGTTAGGCAAAATCCAGGCCCGCGTTCTGAAGGCCGATCAGGAATTCGATAGTCTGTATAACGAACTGCTGCTGGAGATGGCGCGCAACCAGATCTTCCTGATCAATGAGCGTCAGCTGTCCGTCAATCAGCAGGCCTGGCTGCGCAACTACTTTAAACAGTATTTGCGCCAGCATATCTCGCCGATCCTGATTAACCGCGAAACGGACCTCGTGCAGTTTCTGAAAGATGATTACACCTATCTGGCGGTGGAGATTATCCGCGGGGAAAACATCAACTATGCCCTGCTGGAAATTCCGTCGGATAAGGTCCCGCGCTTCGTAAACCTGCCGCCGGAAGCGCCTCGTCGCCGTAAGCCAATGATCCTGCTGGATAACATTCTGCGATATTGCCTGGACGACATCTTTAAAGGCTTCTTTGATTACGATGCGCTGAACGCCTACTCGATGAAAATGACCCGTGACGCCGAGTACGATCTGGTGCATGAGATGGAGTCGAGCCTGATGGAGCTGATGTCCTCCAGCCTGAAACAACGCCTGACCGCCGAGCCGGTTCGCTTCGTCTACCAGCGCGATATGCCGGACGCGATGGTCGAAATGCTGCGCGATAAGCTCTCCATCTCCAACTATGACTCAATGCTGCCGGGCGGCCGCTATCACAACTTTAAAGACTTTATCGGCTTCCCGAACGTGGGTAAGGCCAATCTGGTCAATAAACCTATGCCGCGCCTGCGTCATCTGTGGTTTGATAAATTCCGCAACGGCTTCGACGCCATTCGCGAACGCGATGTGCTGCTCTACTACCCCTATCATACTTTTGAGCATGTGCTGGAGCTGCTTCGCCAGGCCTCGTTCGACCCCAGCGTACTGGCGATCAAAATCAACATCTACCGCGTGGCCAAGGATTCGCGCATCATCGACGCGATGATCCACGCCGCCCACAACGGTAAAAAAGTCACCGTGGTGGTGGAGCTGCAGGCGCGTTTTGACGAAGAGGCCAACATTCACTGGGCGAAGCGCCTGACGGAAGCGGGCGTTCACGTGATCTTCTCCGCGCCGGGCCTGAAGATCCACGCCAAGCTGTTCCTTATCTCGCGTAAAGAAGGCGATGAGGTGGTGCGCTACGCCCACATCGGCACCGGTAACTTCAACGAGAAGACCGCGCGGATCTATACCGACTATTCGCTGTTAACCGCCGATGCGCGCATTACCAATGAAGTCCGCCGGGTGTTTAACTTTATTGAAAACCCCTACCGCCCGGTCAGCTTCGATTACCTGCTGGTGTCGCCGCAGAACTCGCGTCGTCTGCTGTATGAGATGATCGACCGCGAGATCGCTAATGCGCAGAACGGGCAACCGTCCGGTATTACCCTGAAGCTGAACAACCTGGTGGACAAAGGGCTGGTGGACAGACTGTATGCCGCCTCCAGCTCCGGTGTGCCGGTCAACCTGTTGATCCGCGGCATGTGCTCGCTGATCCCCGGTCTGGAAGGCATCAGCGAAAATATTCGCGTCATCAGCATTGTGGACCGTTTCCTCGAGCACGACCGGGTCTACTGTTTTGAAAACGGTGGCGATAAGCAGGTCTGGCTCTCCTCTGCCGACTGGATGACGCGTAATATCGATTATCGTATCGAAGTTGCCGCTCCGCTGCTCGACCCGCGCCTGAAACAGCGGGTGCTGGATATTTTTGATATCCTGTTCAACGATACGGTAAAAGCGCGCTATCTTGATAAAGAACTGAGTAATCGCTATGTGCCGCGCGGCAATCGCCGTAAAGTGCGCGCTCAGATGGCGATTTACGATTATCTCAAATCACTCGAACAACCCGACTAACCTATGCCAATAAACGAAAAAACCCCTCGACCGCAGGAGTTCGCTGCGGTTGACCTTGGTTCGAACAGTTTTCATATGGTGATCGCCCGTGTCGTCGACGGCGCCATGCAGATCATCGGACGCCTGAAACAGCGCGTACATCTGGCCGATGGCCTCGATGAAAACTCGGTGTTGAGCGAAGAAGCCATGACCCGCGGGCTGAACTGCCTGTCGCTGTTTGCCGAACGCCTGCAGGGATTTTCTCCCTCCAGCGTCTGCATCGTCGGGACGCATACGCTGCGTCAGGCGACCAATGCGGCGGAGTTTCTTAAACGCGCGGAAAAAGTGATCCCCTACCCGATCGAGATCATCTCCGGTAATGAAGAAGCGCGCCTGATATTTATGGGCGTGGAGCACACGCAGCCGGAGCGCGGCCGTAAGCTGGTGATTGATATCGGCGGCGGTTCGACCGAGCTGGTCATCGGTGAAGATTTTGAGCCCCGCCTGGTGGAAAGCCGCCGCATGGGGTGCGTGAGTTTCTCCCAGGCCTACTTCCCGGGCGGGACGATCAATAAGGAAAATTTTCAGCGCGCTCGCCTGGCGGCGGTGCAAAAGCTGGAAACCCTGGCCTGGCAGTTCCGTATTCAGGGCTGGACCGTGGCGCTGGGCGCCTCCGGCACCATTAAAGCCGCCCAGGAAGTGCTGGTGGCGATGGGCGAGAAGGACGGGTTTATTACGCCGGAACGCCTCGAAATGCTGGTCAGTGAGCTGCTAAAGCATAAAAACTTCGACGCGCTCAGCCTGCCCGGCCTCTCGGAAGACCGTAAAGCGGTCTTTGCCCCGGGGCTGGCGATCCTGTGCGGCGTGTTTGACGCATTAGCCATTAAAGAGCTTCGTCTGTCTGATGGCGCGCTGCGTGAAGGCGTGCTGTACGAAATGGAAGGCCGTTTCCGCCACCAGGATATTCGTAGCCGCACGGCGCAGAGTCTGGCGAATCAGTACAACATCGATCGCGAACAGGCGCGCCGGGTGCTGGAAACCACCACCCTTATGCTGGAGCAGTGGCAGGAGCAGAATCCGAAGCTGGCCAATCCACACCTCGCGGCGCTGTTGAAGTGGGCGGTGATGCTCCATGAGGTGGGCCTGAATATTAACCACAGCGGCATGCACCGCCACTCGGCCTACATTCTGCAGAACAGCGACCTGCCGGGCTTCAACCAGGAGCAGCAGATGCTGATGGCCACGCTGGTGCGCTATCATCGCAAAGCGATAAAACTCGACGACCTGCCGCGCTTTACGCTGTTCAGGAAAAAGCAGTTTCTGCCGCTGATCCAGCTGCTGCGCCTCGGCGTGCTGCTGAATAACCAGCGTCAGGCCACCACCACGCCGCCGACGCTACGGCTGCAGACGGAAGCTCACCACTGGACGCTGACCTTCCCGCACAACTGGTTTAGCCAGAATGCGCTGGTGCTGCTGGATCTGGAAAAAGAGCAGCAGTACTGGGAAGGTGTGCCGGAGTGGCTGCTGAAAATTGCGGAAGAAGAGCCAGACGCCTGATCGCCTCTGTGGATAGCATTCGAGCCGGGCCATCGCGCCCGGCTTTTTACCGCTTCAGGCGCTCATCCCCTCCGCCAGCTGCGCCAGAGGTACCGGAACGCCAATATCATAGCCCTGCATATAATCTATCCCCAGCGCGATGACCGCCTGGCGTATCTCCGGCGACTCGACATATTCGGCCACCACTTGCATGTTCTTCATCCGCGCCAGACGACAGATAGAGTCCACCACCTGGTAATCAAGACTGCTGGCGAGCAGATTGCGAATAAAGCTGCCGTCGATTTTAAGAATATCGACGTTCATCGTTTTTAACCGCGCATAGCTGGCGTAGCCGGTACCAAAATCATCGATCGCCACCCGGCAGCCCAGCGCCCGCAGACGCTCTAATGTCTGGCAAACCAGCTCGGGGTTGCTGAGCGCATAGTTTTCGGTCAGCTCGAAGATAATCTGCCATGGCTCAATGTTATAGGCCTGCAGCAGATTTTCCACCTCCTCGGGAAACTGACTGCGGCTCAGCGAGACCGGAGAGAGGTTGATCGCCAGCCGCAGACCGGGCAGCGCCCGCCGGTTGGCATCCATAAAGGCCAGGGTGTGCTCAATGACCCACTGATCCACGCGCGTGGACAGCCCAAACTCGTGCGCCACCGGCAGGAACTCGTTTGGCCCCGTCAGCTCCCCCGACTCCCCTTTCATCCTCAACAACACTTCATGGTAGTTGTCGCCGCGAATGCCCTGGATAGGCTGCGCCATCAGGACAAAATGGTCTTGCTCCAGCGCCTTGAGGATGCGGTTCATCATCACCACTTTGTCTTTCAGATCCTGCTGGACATGCCCGGCGCCGCGGCGCTGCAAATTCTCCGGATGGCCGCTGGCCAGCGACATGTCGGCAATCGTGTTCAGCTCGCCAAGCAGCAAATACAGATGCTTCACCGGCGAGCGGACGTTGCAATAGCTCATGCCGATCCGCGGCTGCAGGGGGACCCCGTCCCAGTAAAAACGGAACTGTCGCAGGGAGCGCTCAATTAAGTGAATGCGCGCCTGGTGCCCTTCGCTGTTGAGACGAAACACTAAATCGTGACCGGCAAGATGATATACCGCTTCGTTCGGCTGCAGCAGCGCACGCAGGTGATTCGCCAGCATTTGCTTATACTGAATGCGCAACAGCACCCCATAGTGGCGGCCCAGCAGCTCAAGCTCAGGAATACGCAAAAAACAGAGCGTCGACCAGCTCGCGCCGTTCAGCGCCCGGCTCAGCGCCCGCAGATTCGGCATATGTACCACCGGGTCGAGGAAGGCCATCTGTCGGACGCGGGCGTAGATCAGCCGCTGCTGTGTCGCCAGCATCGCCGTATAGGCGACAATAAACGAGAACACCAGATAGCTTGACGAGGTGATCGCCAGCTGAGTGTTATAACTTGGATAAATGGGTAAATAACGGTAATGAAAATGGATCACGGCGATCAGTACCGGCGTCCAGATCAGCGAGATAAAGCGATAGCCAAAACGCATCGCCCCCCACAGCATCACCGGCATCAGTAAGGATAATGTATAATTTGTACTGAATATAGTGCTGCTATCATTAAGCGGCATCAATAATAGCCCCAGCAGCAGGATTAATATCGCCACCCAGCTGATGATTTCAATTTTTTTTATTTTTGGATCAATTTGTAAGCGAACCTGAGAAATAAATCCGCGCAAATAAAAAGGGTTACGAATTACCCGCAGCAGTAAATAACATAAGGGCACGCCGGTCAGGCACCCTACCATCAGCGCCTGAAAGGTGATTAACGACCGTAAACTAAACGGCGAGACGCCGGTCATCTCCGTTGTGCGCGGATGCAGCCCCAGAAACTCGGCGATCTGCGACAGAATCAGAAAAATGACCGAAGGGAGCAGCATTTGCCAGAACAAACGATGCGGCATCAGTCTGACGTTACCGTGCGATACCTGCTGCCGTTGGGGAACAAAGATGCGGTATCCGCCCCAGCAGAGTACGCAGGGGATCAGAAAATGGAACAGTACGCCAAAGGCCTGTTCCGGCGTCATGCCCCGGGCCAGCGTAAGCAGCAGGCCAACGATAATACCGGGGATCGCCGCCCAGCCGAAAAACATCATCAGGCTGAGCACCAGCGCCAGGGGAAGATAATAAAGATAAACCATGTGACCATTCAGCACGGTATATGTATTCATCCCTCTGGCAAGGGGTAATAACAGCACAGGCAGGAGAAGCGGTAAGGCCCACCATTTGTCGCGATATTGTTGATAGTATTTTAATAAATTCATAGGTGCTCTACAGAGAGCCTCTGATCCTGCGAGGCATATTCAGGCAGGCATCCAACCACCCCATGCTGACCGCATAAGTAATTACGATACGGTAACGTCCGCTGATTTTAGTGGCCAAGAGAATGAGGCTGTTGATATAAATCAACAAATGCTGACACCAACATTAATAAAACTTATTTTTTCACCTTTCCCTGGCTAATAAAGTGAGCATGTAAATACGCCGATTATCTTATATAACATTAATTAATGTTTTCACTGCCGCACTTTTACATCTGCATCAATTGACCCCACCTCGTTCCTGTGCCTTAATACCCCCATCGCCCATCTTCGGGTATACTTCAAGGAACCTTTTGTGAGTCAGGCACCCAGTATGCGTAAACGACATCGATTTAACCGTCGCATGACCCGTATCGTACTGCTTATCAGCTTTCTCTTCTTCTTTGGACGCTTTGTCTACTCCTCCATTGGCGCCTGGTACCATCACCAGGATAAAAAAGCGTCGCAGGAGTCAACGCTCACCGTCGAGCCTTCCGCCCGCGAGTAACCCGTTGAGCCCGATGCCGGGTGCGCCCCCAACCGCTGTCAGAGACGCCCGTTTTCGAGACTCTATCCCTGACGAGGCATATGTTGCTGCTGGCGATTTATAAGCGCACGGCCTGTAGCAGACGCAGCATTTCCGCCATTCCTTTGGTAATCACTTTATCCTGACGCATGACAACCGCCAGCTGACGGTACAGCGACGGGGCCAGAGAATGTACCGTTAAGCCACAGCGATCCTCCGCCTGCTCCACCGCCATGCGGGGCACAATACTGTAGCCCAGCCCGGCCCGCACCATGCGTTTGATCGCCTCGATGCTTCCCAGCTGCATCACCGGCGTGACCGCCAGGCCCGCCGAACGGAACCAGCGGTCAATCAGATCCCGCGTGCCGCTGCCCGCCTCGAAGGCAATGAGCGGCAGCGCCTGCAGCGCTTCAGGGGTGCACACCGCCGGGATCCCCGCCTCGTGGCTGGGATGAATGACCACGAACTCCTCGTCAACCACTGCGGTCACTGCCAGACTGCGCCCCTGCACGGGCAGGGTAACCAGTCCAAGATCGAGCCGGTTTTCCTCCACCGCCCGGACGATATCCAGCGTGTTGCCGGTGGTTACCCCCACCGTCAGCAGCGGGTGCTGCTGACGAAGATGCTGCAGAAGCGGCGGAAGAAGATGAATGCAGGCCGTCGCGCCGGTCCCCAGCGTCAACGAGCCATTAACTTCCTGGCTAAATGCGCTGACCGACTGCACCGCGCTATTCACCGCCCGATCGATCTGCTCGCTGTGGGCCAGTAGCGCCATTCCCGCCGCCGTCGCCTTGATCCCACGCCCGGTGCGCTCCAGCAGCCGAGTCTGTAAAAATTGCTCCAGCTGACGCACCTGCAGGCTGACGGCAGGCTGGGAGATCCCCAGCGCGTCGGCGGCGGCGGAGAAGCTGCCGCGCTGTACGACCAGCCGGAAGGTCGCCAGGTTTCCCAGGTTCAGTGTTGTCATGCAAAGTTTCTCTTATACCGCGCATAAGGTGGCCGCTCTGCCAGAACAATAGCCTGCCGGGTATGCTCAGGACAACTGTCTTAACGGAATGAAATACCATGGAAACACCGGCTATTCCCCGACGCCTCGCCTTCACGGCGGGCGCTCAGCAACTGATCAACTGGGGTATCTCTTTTTATATGCCCGGCACCTTTGCCGGGGCGATGTCGGCAGATACCGGCTGGTCATCCCCACAAATCTACTCAGGCCTGACGCTCGCCATGCTGGTGATGGCCCCCCTCTCGCCGTTTGTCGCCCGGCTGCTGTCGCGTGCTGGCGGGCAACGCGTGGTGATGGCAGGCTCCCTGCTGCTCGCCGTCGGTTGTCTGCTTATGGCTGACGCACACTCGCTTGTCGCCTGGTACAGCGCCTGGCTGTTGACCGGCATCGGCATGCGTTTGTCGCTGTATGACGCGCTGTTTGCCGCGCTGGTTAATCTCTACGGCAAGCAGGCGCGACGGACGATCTCCCGCATAACCCTGACGGGTGGGCTGGCCTCGGTGGTGTTCTGGCCGCTGGGGGAGGCTCTGCTCGCGGCCATGAGCTGGCGGGAAGCACTGCTGATCTATGCCCTGTTCGGCTTGCTAAGCGCCGCGTTAACCCTGTCGCTACCCAATAAAACAGGCTTTATCGTCAATAAACCCGCCGCCCCTGCCGCGGTACGGGATCGGCGAAACGGCTGGCTGTACGCCGCGTTTATCGCGCTGATCACCTTTGTCTCTAATGGCACTTCCACCCATCTGCCGGAATTTATCATAAGCGTCGGTCTGCCGGTTGCCGTCGGCATGTTATGGGGCGTTGGACAGACTGGTGCACGGTTTCTGGAGGTGGTGGCCGGGGCGGGGCTCACCCCGCTTCGCCTGACGCTGCTTACCGCGCTGGCTATGCCGGTGTGCTTTATGCTCGGCCTGAGTAGCTCGCTTTTTCTCTGGTCAGCCGCCGGTTTTGTGCTGGGCTACGGGGCGATTAACGGGCTGGTGACCATCGTCAAAGCCACGCTGCCGTTGCAGTTGTTTGCCCCTGAAGCGTACGCCAGACGCACCGGGGTGCTGCTGATCCCGGCCCAGCTGATGGCGGCGGCCTCCCCGCTGGCCTATGCGTGGCTGAACCGGGCTTTAGGGACGATCGGGGCGATGTGGCTGTCGTGGGGGTTAACGCTGCTGATTGCCGTACTGGCGGTGGCTATCGTCAAGGGGCAGGCATCGCACCAGGCTGAGGGTATCCCTGCCCTTAGCGACTAGAGCACAAAGCCGCCGTCGATGGTCAGGCTTGTACCCGTCATGTAGCCGGACGATTCACCGGCAAGCCAGGCCGCCAGCGAGGCGATTTCGTCCGGTTCGCCCATACGCTGCAAGGGAATGCGCCCGACGATCTGCTCCGCCATTCCGGCAGTCATATCGGTGGCGATGGGCCCCGGCTGGATGTTGTTAATCGTGATGCGCCGTGGCGCCAGATCCAGCGCAAGGTTCTGCACCATTGAGGCGACAGCCGCTTTACTCATGGCATACACGCTACTGCCCACATGGCCGGTACGCACCGCGGTATTACTGCCGATGGTGATCACACGCCCCCCTTCCGCCATCGGCTTAACCGCCGCCTGAATGGCAAGGAAGACACCACGCACGTTGACGGCCAGGGTGGTATCCAGATCGTCCAGCGAATAGGCCTCAAGGGTACCGAGACGCAGCACGCCCGCATTTACCACCGCGACATCCAGCCTGCCGTAGTGCCGTAATGTCTTATCCACCGCGGCCTGGATAGCCCTGGGGTCTGCGCTGTCGGCTTCAATGGCTATCGCCTGACCGCCCCGTTGCTCAATCGTTGAGACCAGCGCCTGCGCCCGATCCGGGCGTGATACCCAGGTGATGGCAACCCGATAGCCCTCGTGCGCCAGTCGCGCCGCAATGGCCGCCCCGATACCGCGCGCGCCGCCGAAAATCAACGCTACCTTTTCGTGATTCATGATGGTCATTCTCCTGTTTGCTGTAGCACCCACCCGGGTGCCTCTGCAGACACCATGCCAGCAGATACAGCCCTTCGCATGCGCGGAATGTATCGCACTGTATCCACGCCGCCCTGCTTACGCAGCCATACAAAAAAGCCGCCCACAGCAAACAGACCCGATACATAAAAATGGTTTTATGAGGCTGTCGCCATTGATGACCCGATGAGGAGATACCCCGATGATACGTCCACATTTACTCTTCACGCTGTTCGCGCTGACATCAGGCTGCGCCTGGGCTGCACCGCTTAGCGGACTCAGCGCCGCGGATGTTAACGGCCCCGCCGCCGTTGCACCGCCCGAACAGCCCCAGCCACCGGCAACACTGATTGTGGATCCGCCGCTGGCGGGCCCGCTGAGTAAAGGTGCGGTCTTTATTCAATACCGCGCCGAGAACATGCGTATTGAACCGGTGTTCGGGCCCGAGGCGCTGAAAGTGGCGCCGCGCATCGGCCATATCCACGTCATCGTGGATGACAACCCCTGGCACTGGGCCGACGCCAGCGGCGAGCCGGTTATTCTGGTGGGCCTGCCTGCCGGTCATCACAAGGTGACCCTTATTCTCGCCGATCCAACCCATAAACCTGTTGATCGCAAGACCGTCGAATTCATCGTACCGCCGCATGCTGCGGTTATGCACTGAACGCCACCAGTCACTTATTTTTGAGGATCTTAACCATGAAAGCATTACTGATTGCTGTTCTGACCTTCTCCGCCGCAATGGCGTCTTCCGCTTTCGCTGCCCGGGAAATTAACCAGCCTCAGGGGCTGCAAAAAATTGGCACCGTTTCCGACAGCAGCGGCGCAACGTCGCTGGCGGATCTGGAGGCGAAACTGCAGGCCAAAGCCGTTAAAGCGGGCGCCGGTGCGTTTCGCATTACCTCCGCCGGGGGGAACAACACCCTGTCGGGCACCGCAGATATTTACCGTTGAGGCGTCACCATGAAAAAACAGTCTCTTCATACCTTCGCGGTGGGCCTGCTGCTGGCCGCCGCCAGTGGTACCGCACTGGCGAGTAGCAATAAAACCGTGGTGCTGGTGCACGGCGCTTTTGCCGACGGCAGCAGCTGGAACCAGGTGATCGACAGACTGCAACGCCAGCATACCGAGGTCATTGCCGTTCAGCTGCCGCTCAACTCGCTGAAAGAGGATGTCGCCGCAACCCAGCGCGCCATCGCCCGGGCCCACGGGGATGTGGTGCTGGTAGGCCACTCATGGGGCGGGACGGTGATCAGCGAGGCGGGTAACGCTGCGCGGGTCAAATCGCTGGTTTACGTGGCGGCGTTTGCCCCGGACTCGGGCCAGTCGACGGCGGATCTGGCGGGGAGCTACCCTGCCCCACCGGGCAGCGCAGGTATTGCTAAAACCGCAGAGGGTTTTCTCTGGTTACCTGAAAAATCGGTACGCCAGGACTTTGCGCCAGATATTAAGGCTGCTGAGCAAAACAGGCTGATCGCCACCCAGGGCCCGATCCGCGCGGAGGCCTTTACCGAAAAGGTCACGCATGCGGCCTGGCATGATAAGCCGAGCTGGTATGTGGTCAGCAAGAATGACCGGATGATCAATCCGGATCTGGAGCGTTCGATGGCGAAGGCGATTGATGCGAAAACCACTGAGGTGGCGGCAAGCCATGTGTCGATGGTGAGCCAACCGGAGGAGATTGCCCGGGTGATTGAGCAAGCGGTGAAATGAGACAGGCAATAAAAAGCCCGCAGGATGCGGGCTTAAATCAAAAACGATTAACGGGCGGGCGTTATTCCCACTCGATCGTTGCTGGCGGCTTACCGCTGATGTCATACACCACGCGGGAGATACCGTTCACTTCATTGATAATGCGGTTAGAGACGCGGCCGAGGAAATCATACGGCAGGTGCGCCCAGTGCGCGGTCATGAAGTCGATGGTTTCCACCGCACGCAGGGAAACCACCCAGTCGTATTTACGGCCATCGCCCATCACGCCGACGGAGCGAACCGGCAGGAACACGGTGAACGCCTGGCTCACTTTGTTGTACAGGTCAGCTTTGTGCAGCTCTTCGATGAAGATAGCGTCGGCGCGACGCAGCAGGTCGCAGTACTCTTTCTTCACTTCGCCCAGCACGCGCACGCCGAGGCCCGGACCCGGGAACGGATGACGGTAGAGCATATCGTACGGCAGACCCAGCTCCAGACCGATCTTACGCACTTCGTCTTTGAACAGCTCGCGCAGCGGCTCAACCAGCCCCATCTTCATCTCTTTCGGCAGGCCGCCCACGTTGTGGTGAGATTTGATGACGTGCGCTTTACCGGTAGCGGAAGCGGCAGATTCGATAACGTCAGGGTAGATGGTGCCCTGCGCCAGCCATTTGACGTCGTCCAGCTTCAGCGCTTCTTCGTCGAACACTTCCACGAAGACGCGGCCGATAATCTTACGTTTCGCTTCCGGATCGTTCTCGCCTTTCAGCGCGTCGAGGAAGCGCTGCTCGCCTTCAACGTGAACAATGTTCAGGCCAAAGTGGTCGCCGAACATGTCCATCACCTGCTGGGCTTCGTTCAGACGCAGGAGACCGTTATCCACGAATACGCAGGTCAGGTTTTTGCCGATGGCGCGGTGCAGCAGCATCGCGGTCACCGAAGAGTCCACGCCGCCGGAGAGGCCGAGGATCACTTTGTCATCGCCAACCTGCTGGCGGATACGCTCAACGGCGTCGTCGATGATTTTCGCCGGGGTCCACAGGGCTTCGCACTGGCAGATGTCGCGCACGAAGCGCTCCAGCATACGCATCCCCTGGCGGGTATGGGTCACTTCCGGGTGGAACTGCACGCCGTAGAAGCGTTTTTCTTCGTTGGCCATAATGGCGAACGGGCAGTTGTCGGTGCTGGCGACGGTGACGAAGTCAGACGGGATGGCGGTGACTTTGTCGCCGTGGCTCATCCACACGTCCAGCAACGGTTTGCCGTCCGCGGTCAGAGAGTCTTCGATACCGCGCACCAGCGCGCTGTCGTTAACCACTTCAACCTGCGCGTAGCCAAACTCACGCTCGTTAGAGCCTTCTACATGGCCGCCCAACTGCATCGCCATGGTCTGCATACCGTAGCAGACGCCAAATACCGGCACGCCGGCTTCGAACACATACTGCGGCGCGCGCGGGCTGTTCTCTTCGGTGGTGCTTTCCGGGCCGCCGGAAAGAATGATGCCGCTTGGATTAAATTCGCGGATCTGTGCTTCCGTGACATCCCATGCCCACAGCTCACAGTAGACGCCCAGCTCACGCACGCGACGCGCCACCAGCTGAGTATACTGTGACCCGAAGTCGAGAATGAGAATGCGATGTTTATGAATATTTTCCGTCATTGACGCTAATTCCGAGGCAAGTGAAACAGAGTAAATAAATCGCCCGACGCAAGGTCGGGCGAAGAAATCAGGAGCCCAGACGGTAGTTCGGGGACTCTTTGGTGATGGTCACGTCGTGAACGTGGCTTTCCTGAATGCCCGCACCGCTGATGCGTACGAATTCAGCTTTGGTACGCAGCAGGTCAATGGTACCACAGCCGGTCAGCCCCATACAGGAGCGCAGGCCGCCCATCTGCTGGTGAATGATCTCTTTCAGGCGGCCTTTATAGGCCACGCGGCCTTCGATACCTTCCGGCACCAGTTTGTCAGCGGCGTTATCGCTCTGGAAGTAGCGGTCAGAGGAGCCTTTCGACATCGCGCCGAGGGAGCCCATCCCGCGATAGGATTTGTAAGAGCGCCCCTGGTAGAGTTCGATTTCGCCCGGGGATTCTTCGGTACCGGCCAGCATGGAGCCGACCATCACTGCCGCCGCACCGGCCGCGATCGCTTTAGCGATGTCGCCGGAGAAACGGATACCGCCGTCGGCGATAACCGGAATACCGGTGCCTTCCAGCGCTTCCACCGCGTCGGAAACCGCGGTGATCTGCGGCACGCCTACGCCGGTCACGATACGGGTAGTACAGATGGAGCCCGGGCCGATGCCCACTTTCACCGCGCTGCAGCCGGCTTCCGCCAGCGCGCGCGCGCCTGCGCCAGTGGCGACGTTGCCGCCGATGATTTGCAGGTCCGGGTATTTCGCGCGCGTTTCACGAATACGTTGCAGAACGCCTTCGGAGTGGCCGTGAGAGGAGTCGATCAGCAGGACGTCAACGCCCGCAGCCACCAGCGCGTCAACGCGCTCTTCGTTGCCCGCGCCGGCGCCGACCGCAGCGCCTACGCGCAGACGGCCCTGCTCATCTTTACAGGCATTCGGTTTACGTTCCGCTTTCTGGAAGTCTTTTACGGTGATCATCCCGCGCAGGTGGAAGCTCTCATCCACAACCAGCGCCTTCTCAACGCGTTTTTCGTGCATCTTCGCAAAGACCACTTCACGGCTTTCGCCTTCACGAACGGTAACCAGACGCTCTTTCGGGGTCATGTAGACGCTGACCGGCTGGTTCAGATCGGTGACGAAACGCACGTCGCGGCCAGTGATGATGCCGACCAGCTCGTTCTCTTCGGTAACCACCGGGTAGCCGGCGAAGCCGTTACGCTCGGTCAGCTCTTTCACTTCACGCAGGGTGGTGGTCGGCAGAACGGTCTGCGGGTCGGTGACCACGCCGGACTCATGTTTCTTCACGCGGCGAACTTCTTCCGCCTGGCGCTCGATGGACATGTTTTTGTGAATAAAGCCGATGCCGCCTTCCTGTGCCAGGGCAATAGCCAGACGCGCTTCCGTTACGGTATCCATGGCTGCGGAGAGCATAGGAATATTCAGACGAATGGTTTTCGTCAGCTGAGTGCTGAGATCGGCTGTATTCGGCAGAACGGTAGAATGAGCGGGAACGAGGAGGACGTCGTCAAACGTCAGGGCTTCTTTAGCGATACGTAGCATGGGCAATATCTCGACCAGGGTGGATAAATATTGCCGTGGCATTATACAGAGCGTAACCGATTGCATCTACCCTTTTTTGCAAATAATACTTGCCATCCCCTCTGAGCGCGTTACTATCGACTGAATAACCTGCTGATTTAAAGTTTGATCTTGCTCACATGTTACCCTCTCAATCCCCCGCAATTTTTACCGTTAGCCGCCTCAATCAGACGGTGCGTCTGCTGCTTGAGCGCGAAATGGGCCAGGTCTGGATCAGCGGCGAGATCTCTAACTTCAGCCAGCCTTCTTCCGGCCACTGGTACTTCACCTTAAAAGACGATAACGCCCAGGTGCGCTGCGCGATGTTCCGCAACAGCAACCGCCGGGTCACGTTTCGCCCACAGCATGGACAGCAGGTGCTGGTTCGCGCCAACATCACCCTGTATGAGCCGCGCGGCGACTACCAGATTATCGTCGAAAGCATGCAGCCCGCCGGCGAAGGGTTGCTGCAGCAGAAGTATGAGCAGCTGAAAGCGCAGTTAACCGCGGAAGGGCTGTTCGATCAAAAACATAAGCAGGCGCTCCCCTCCCCCGCCCGCTGCGTCGGGGTCATCACCTCGAAAACCGGCGCCGCGCTGCACGATATTCTTCATGTCCTCAGACGCCGCGACCCCGGGCTGCCGGTGATCGTCTACCCGACCGCGGTCCAGGGTGACGATGCCCCCGGGCAGATTGTGCGCGCCATCGCGCTGGCGAACGCGCGTCAGGAGTGTGACGTGCTGATTGTCGGACGCGGCGGCGGTTCGCTGGAGGATCTGTGGAGTTTTAACGATGAGCGGGTGGCGCGCGCTATCTTCGCCAGCCAGATCCCTATCGTCAGCGCCGTCGGCCATGAAACCGACGTCACTATCGCTGATTTTGTTGCCGACCTGCGAGCGCCGACCCCTTCTGCCGCCGCGGAGATCGTCAGCCGTAATCAGCAGGAGCTGCTGCGCCAGCTACAGGCCGGGCAGCAGCGGCTGGAGATGGCGATGGACTATTTCCTCGCCAGTCGCCAGCGCCGTTTTACCCAGTTGTTCCATCGTCTGCAGCAGCAGCACCCGCAGCTGCGGCTGGCCCGCCAGCAGACCGCACTGGAACGCCTGCGCCAGCGGATGCGCATCGCCGTGGAATCGCAGCTTAAACGCGCCGAGCAGCGGCAAAAGCGCACTGTTCAGCGCCTGAATCACTATAACCCGCAGCCGCGCATCCACCGGGCGCAATCGCGCGTCCAGCAGCTGGAATACCGGCTGGCGGAAACGATGCGTGGCCGCCTCAGCGAGCGGCGTGAACGGTTTGGTCACGCGGTGACCCATCTGGAGGCGGTGAGTCCCTTAGCCACCCTGGCGCGCGGCTATAGCGTCACTTCGGTGAGCGACGGCACGGTGTTGAAGCAGACAAAACAGGTCAAAACCGGCGATCTGCTCACCACCCGCCTGAAAGACGGCTGGGTCGAAAGCGAAGTGAGGCAGATTGCGCCGGTGAAAAAAACGCGGGCCAGAAAGCCATCGCCGCCTAAACCAGCGGAATAAACTCCACCCGTTTTTTCGAGATCAGGCCGTGCCCGTGCTGGCAAAAGTAATCCACCGCGCCGCACGCCTTCAGCACCTCCAGCGGCTGGTGGCATTCCGGGCAGCGCGCCTCAAGGGCAAATACCCTTTCGCACTGAGCGCAATGCGCGCTGCTGCCTTTGACATCTAACGGCGCGTGGCACAGAGGGCAATCAAGTTCCATAACCATTCCTTTCAACGTTTATCTGCACCTATTTTATCATGTTCCGGGTTTAATGAGGGCCGCGTAATTGCTGCTGCAACCTGAGCAGCCATTCCACTTCCTCAAGCCGACGCCGCGTCAGCCCGGCCACGCTTTCGGGCGCCCGGGTAAACACATTCTCCGCGCCAAGGATCTGCTCATCGAGACAGTGCGCATAGATCGCTCCGGGCCGGGTCCAGCGCTGGATCCGCTCGCCGTCCTGTAGCGTCGCCACCTCGCCATCAGGGGCGCGATCGAGGGCAAGCAGTCGCCCGTCCCGCAGCCCTATCCGCATTCCCTTTTGCCCGCCCGCGGGACCGGCATATTTGTTAAGCCAGATATTCAGCGGGATATCGCCCAGGCGTCCCTGCAGATGCGCCTCTCCCTCGGCAGTGACCGTATCCCCATGAGCAATATCTCGGCCGAGACGGTCTTTCGCCGCCCGAACGGCGAGGTCCAGCGTCACATCGCCCCCGCAGTCGAGCAGCGTTTCCCGCAGCATCGCCAGGACATGGGTACCGATATCGAGGATCACGCCGTCAGGATGACGCAGCCGCCGGCTATCCAGCTCGCCGGTGGCAAAGTTAAGCGCGACCGGTTCTCCGGCAGCGTTAAAGCCGCTTGGCTCCTGCAAATAGCCTTCTATCCAGGCGATATCCTGCGCTGAAAGGTGCGGCGGCGGCAGGCCGCTGCCCTCCTCTTCCGCCTGCCACGGCGGAGCAAGAGCGTTCAGGGCTAACCCACGCGCCATCCAGTGGTCGAGGGCCAGCACCCGACCGGCCTCCCCCACCGGCGCCAGCAGCGCCCGCAGCCGCGCGGCCTGCTCAAGGTTGGCCACTATCGGTTTCTCCACCACGATGCGGGGAATGGCGCTGGCTAACGCCCTCTCCAGCACGGGCAGGTGCTGGAGGGATGACGTGGTGATGAAGAGCGTATCCAGGGGTTTGGCTAGCAACGCCGACAGCGAACTGCAGCGCTGGATCCCCGGCAGCGCTCTGCTGCTGTCCAGGTCATAGCCCTGGCAGCTGTCAATACGGTATCCGAGGCGACGCAGCGCGGGTAAATAGGCGGTTTCCACCACCGCGCCGAGGCCGATAAATCCTATTTGCATGTTTAGTCCACCCCTGAGCCGATCTGTTCCCGGCGAAGTATCGCGGGATTATGGCGGATGGTTTTGACATTTACCGGCATGGCGGCCACAAAAAAACCCGCCGAAGCGGGTTTAATGATTATTTGCTTTTCTTGATATGCTTGATCAGGCGCTTACGTTTCCGCATCTGGTTCGGCGTCAGGGTGTTGCGCTTGTTGGCGAACGGGTTTTCCCCTTCCTTGAACTGGATACGGATTGGCGTACCCATCACGTCCAGGGATTTACGGAAATAGTTCATCAGATAGCGCTTGTAGGAATCCGGCAGATCCTTCACCTGGTTACCGTGGATCACCACGATAGGCGGGTTGTAGCCCCCGGCGTGGGCATATTTCAGCTTCACGCGACGGCCGCGAACCAGCGGTGGCTGATGATCTTCCGCCGCCATGTTCATGATCCGGGTGAGCATCGCGGTGCTTACGCGGCGGGTTGCGCTATCGTAGGCTTCACGTACCGATTCAAACAGGTTGCCGACGCCGCTGCCGTGCAGGGCGGAGATGAAGTGCACCCGGGCAAAGTCGATAAAGCCCAGACGATAGTCGAGGGTCTCTTTCACCTGCTCCTTCACTTCCTGGCTCAGGCCGTCCCATTTGTTGACGACGATCACCAGGGAGCGGCCGCTGTTGAGGATAAAGCCCAGCAGCGACAGATCCTGATCGGAGATGCCTTCGCGGGCATCAATCACCAGCAGCACGACGTTGGCGTCTTCAATCGCCTGCAGCGTCTTGATGACCGAGAATTTCTCCACCACGTCAGTAATTTTACCGCGCTTGCGCACCCCGGCGGTATCGATGAGCACGTATTCGCGCTCGTCACGCTGCATCGGGATGTAAATGCTGTCGCGGGTGGTGCCCGGCATATCGTAGACCACCACGCGATCTTCGCCGAGGATGCGGTTGGTGAGCGTCGATTTACCGACGTTAGGACGTCCGACAATCGCCAGCTTGATCGGCAGATCCTGCGGATTGAAATCGTCTTCCGGCTCTTCTTCCGCTTCACCGTTCTGCTCAGCTTCGAATTTTGCCCAGTATTCGGCGTCTTCATCCACTTCTTCCTGAGGATTAACCTCATCGACCCATGGCAGCAGGGCCTGCTCAAGCAGGCTGGTCACGCCGCGGCCGTGCGAAGCGGCAATAGGATAGATATCGCCCAGGCCGAGCGACCAGAAGTCCGCTATCGCCTGGTCGACGTCGATGCCGTCGGTTTTGTTAGCCACCAGGAAGGTGGGCTTTTCACGAGAGCGCAGGTGTTTAGCGATCGCGATGTCCGCCGGCATCAGGCCCGCGCGCGCATCGACCATAAACAGCACCACATCGGCCTCTTCGATTGCCAGCAGCGACTGCTCCGCCATCCGGGTTTCCACGCCCTCTTCCGTACCATCAATACCACCGGTATCGATACAGATGAATTCGCGGCCTTCGACTTCGGCCCGACCGTACTTACGGTCACGAGTCAGCCCCGGGAAATCCGCAACCAGCGCATCACGAGTGCGCGTCAGGCGGTTAAAGAGCGTGGATTTTCCAACGTTAGGGCGCCCGACAAGCGCGACCACAGGTATCATGTTAAATGCCTCATACAATCACTAAGCAACATCGTCATAACGACGTTTTTAAAAAAGTCAAAACGGCCCCTGTCTGCCAGGGGCCGTTTCTTAATCACTCACGACAGCGGTAATTAACGCGTAATCGCGTACAGCGTACCGTCTTTCGCCTGGATCAGCAGTCGACCATCGGCCACAACCGGGTCGGTCAGGAAACCGGAGCTGTCCACTTTCTGCTGCGCCACAAAATGGCCATCTTCCGGGTTCACCCAGTGCATATAGCCTTCGCTATCGCCGACCACCAGATTGCCATTATACAACACCGGCGCGGTCAGCAAACGGTGCAGCAGATCGCTTTGTGTCCACAGGGTCACGCCGCCATCGGTAGTCAGCGCCAGCAGGCGGTCATTCTGGTCAACCAGATAGATACGGTTGCCATCGACGATGAAATCATTCACCGAACCCAGCTCGCGTTTCCACATAATCTGGCCGCTGCGCAGATCCAGCGCGGTCAGGTTACCGTTGTAAGCCAGCGCATAGACAACGCCGTTGACGATAATCGGCGTGGTGTCGACGTCGCTCAGACGGTCGATTTCCGTCGGCCCGGTGGCCGTGGAAATACGCTGCTGCCAAATCATCTGCCCCTGCTGCATCAATACCGCGCTGACGCGGCCATTGTCGCCGCCCACGATCGCCGCGCCGTAGGCGGTGGCCGGAGCGGATTCGCCGCGCAGGGAGAGCGCAGGCATATCCAGGTTAACCGTCCACTTCACGGCGCCATCGGTCTCATTCAGCGCCTGCAGCTGGCCGTTACTGGTGTGAACCAGCACCATGCCATCGCTCACCACCGGGCGCGACAGCGCTTCGCCGGCGACGCGGGTTTGCCAGGCCACGGTACCATCGCTGGTATTCAGCGCATACAGCTGCGCTTTCTCACTGCCGATATAAACATGGCCGCCCGAGACGGTCACACCGCCGGAAAGCAGCGCCGGGGTGCGCGAGAACCAGCCATCTTTCTCCGCCAGATTCACCGACCACACCTCTTTGCCGTCGTCAGCGCTCAGCGCTTTGACGGTGCCTTTACGGTCAGCGGCATAGACTACGCCGTCGGCGAAGGCCGGATGAAGGTTAGAGTAAAATTCGCCGATACCATCGCCAACCGAGGTGCTCCAGGACGTGGACGGCGTAAACTGGTTTTCTACCGTCGGCAGCGGTGACATTTTCACCACATCTTCTTCGCTATTAAACAGCGAACACCCGCTCAGCAAGGTAACGGAAAGCAGCCCTGGCAAAAGTAATTTACGCAATTGCATCGAGTCCCTCTCAGATGGACAAATTATTCATTTTCATACGCATCATTTCGCTGAGCGCAGGAGAAGCATCGCTTTTCACGCCAGCTTCCCACGCCGCACGGGCCCCTTGCTTATCGCCTTTGCTCAACAGAATTTCGCCGCGCAAATCAGCCACAATCGCGGTCCAACCTTCGCCTTTAATGCTGTCGAGGGTTTTCAGCGCCGCATCAGCCTGCTTCATCTGCAGCTGAACGCGGGCAAGACGCATACTGATAACCGATTTCAGGTTATCATCAGACGCGGCCGCCAGCCCCTGCTGAAGCTGCTTTTCGGCGTTCGGCAGATCATTCTGTTCAACAAAATGCTGTGCCAGCTCGAGAGAGGCGAAGGCGCCGTAGGTATTTTTATTGTCAGCCGCGAACTTCTCCGCCCCTGACAGCACGTCTGGCGTATTTGATTTCAGCGCGGAAGTCGCCTTTTCGTAAGCCAGCGACGCGTCTCTGGCGGTATCCTGCTGATGGGAGGTCCAGTAACGCCAGCCAACCAGCGCGCCAATCCCTAAAATCACCCCGACCGCCAGCGCTTTGCCGTTTTCGGCAAAGAAGCGCTTCAGCGCATCGACCTGATCGTTCTCGTTGTTAAAAGTTTCCACGCAGTCCTTCTCCTGACTAATAATTCCCGGGAGATTAACCCAGAAGTGTGCGCAAATGCGCGGCAACGCTCTCCTGCGTTACGGTAGTTTGCTCACCTGAGCGTAAATCCTTCACTACCACGTTTCCGTCAGCAATCTCTGACTCACCCACCACCAGGGCGATACGTGCGCCCCATTTATCGGCACGGGCGAACTGCTTCTTAAAGTTGCCGCCGCCGTGGTTGGTCATCAGTTTCACGCCGGGCAGCGCATCGCGAACCTGCTCAGCCAGACGCATGGCGGCGGACTGAGTATCGGTCCCGGAGGCTACCAGGTATATATCGACAACAGGATCGGCTTTAAATTCCGGATTCACTGCCTGGACCAGTAAAACAAGACGTTCCAGACCCATGGCGAAGCCCACGCCCGGGGTGGCACGACCGCCAAGCTGCTCAACCAGACCGTCGTAACGGCCGCCGGCGCAGACGGTGCCCTGAGAACCGAGACTGGTGGTCACCCACTCAAACACGGTGCGGTTATAGTAGTCGAGGCCGCGCACCAGGCGCTGGTTGACGGTATAGCGGATCCCGGCATCGTCAAGCAACGCGCACAGGCCGGCAAAGTGGGCTTTCGACTCTTCGTCGAGATAATCGCCGAGCGCCGGCGCGTCGTTCAGCAGCGCCTGCACGTCCGGGTTTTTGGAGTCCAGCACCCGCAGCGGATTGGTATACATCCGGCGTTTGCTGTCTTCATCAAGCTTATCGGTAAACTGCTCGAGATAAGCCACCAGCGCGTCGCGGTAGTTGGCGCGGGCTTCCAGAGAACCGATGGAATTCAGCTCAAGGCTGACATGATCGGAGATGCCCAGCTCACGCCACCAGCGCGCGGTCAGCATGATCAGCTCCGCATCGATGTCCGGCCCCTGCAGGCCGAAAACTTCGGCGCCGATCTGATGGAACTGGCGGTAACGGCCTTTCTGCGGACGCTCGTGGCGGAACATCGGCCCGACGTACCACAGGCGCTGTTCTTGATTGTACAGCAGACCATGTTCGATGCCGGCTCGTACGCAGCCCGCCGTCCCTTCCGGACGCAGCGTCAGGCTGTCGCCGTTGCGGTCCTCAAAGGTGTACATCTCTTTTTCAACCACGTCGGTCACTTCGCCGATCGCGCGTTTGAATAACGGGGTCTGCTCTACAATCGGCAAACGGATTTCGCTGTAACCGTAGCTACCGAGCACCTGCTTCAGTGAGCCTTCAATGCGCTGCCAGAGAGCGGTTTCGCCCGGCAGATAATCGTTCATGCCACGGATGGCTTGAATGTTCTTTGCCACGTTTATTCTCTTTATATATACAAAAATGAACCCCGGCGCCTCGCGCCCGCAGGTTCAATCATACACGGGAAGCGTATCGCTTCCCAACACGTTATTTTGCTTCAAGCTGTTGAACGTCAATCCGACGGGCTTCATCGAGCATCGAGGCTTTGGCGCGGATCCGCGCTTCCAGTTGGTCGATCATGTCGTTGTTGTCCAGGCGATCTTTACGCACGCCGTCTTCATACAGGCCGCTTTTCTTGTTGCCGCCGGTCACGCCGAGGGTGGAAACCAGCGCTTCGCCCGGGCCGTTCACCACGCAGCCGATGATCGAAACATCCATCGGAGTGATGATATCTTCCAGACGTTGCTCCAGGGCGTTCACCGTCCCGATAACGTCAAACTCCTGACGCGAACAGGTCGGGCAGGCGATGAAATTAATACCGCGGGAACGAATACGCAGCGATTTGAGGATATCGAAGCCGACCTTGATCTCCTCCACCGGATCCGCCGCCAGCGAGACGCGCAGCGTATCGCCGATCCCTTCGGACAACAGCAGCCCAAGACCGATCGCCGATTTCACCGCGCCGCTGCGCGCGCCGCCCGCTTCGGTGATCCCGAGGTGCAGCGGTTGATCGATCTGTTTCGCCAGCAGGCGATAAGACTCTACCGCCAGGAAGACGTCGGAGGCTTTAACGCTGACTTTAAACTGATCGAAATTGAGGCGATCGAGATGATCGACGTGGCGCATGGCGGATTCGAGCAGCGCCTGCGGCGTCGGCTCGCCATATTTTTCCTGCAGATCTTTTTCCAGCGAGCCGGCGTTAACGCCGATGCGGATCGGGATATTTTTATCGCGCGCGCAATCTACGACCATGCGGATGCGCTCTTCGTTGCCGATGTTGCCCGGGTTGATACGCAGGCAGTCGACACCGTATTCCGCGACTTTCAGCGCAATACGGTAGTCAAAGTGGATATCGGCGACCAGCGGGACGTTGACCTGCTGTTTGATCAGTTTGAACGCCTCGGCGGCGTCCATCGTCGGAACAGAGACGCGGACAATATCCGCGCCCACGCGCTCTAACGCTTTGATTTGACTTACGGTTGCCGCCACATCAGTGGTGCGCGTATTAGTCATTGACTGAACGGCGATGGGAGCCCCATCGCCAATTGGCACATTACCAACGTAAATACGTTTAGATTTTCTACGTTGAATCGGAGCCTGGTTATGCATGAAAAATCTCCCGCGTTACCCGTCTGTTACTGCGCCGGTGATGATTCGGCATTAAGGGTCAGACGCGCAACCTGGTTAGTTCTGATAAAACGACTTAAATCGACAGGCTTGCCCAGATACTGGATCTCTACCGCAGCCGGGGCGCCAATTTTCAGCTTATACGGCGCCTGACCGCTCAGGTTCAGGTTGCCGCCTTTACGCTGCAGGCCGCTGAACAGTTTTTTGCCGGTGGCATCGCTCACTTCCAGCCAGCAATCGGCGGAAAAGTTCATCACCAGATCCTGCGCCGCCGCCGCCGGGTTCGTCACGTTCGCCTGATCGGTCGGCAATGGCGAGGCCGGGGTAGCCGGCGCCGTCGGCGCCGCGCCTGCGGTATCGACATTGGCCTGGGAAGGCGCGACAACGGCGTTATTGTCCGCCGGCGTCTGGGCCGGGGCGCTGGTGGTCGGGGCGCTGGCGGTATCGGTTGGCGCGCTGTTCGCAGCGCTATCGGCGGTCGGGGCTGCCGGGGCGCTGGTATCCAGCGGCACGCTCTGGCTGCTGGTGTCGCCGCTGTTCAGCTCAGCGGAAGACTGATCGGCCATGGTGGAGATCTCTTCCTGCTGCGCCTTATGGTCTTGCCACCACCAGGCGCCGCTCAGGCCGATAACCACAAACAGCACCAGCCAGGTGAAGCTCATCAGCCAGCCGTCGCGTTTTTTGCGACGTTTACCTAAAGAGAAGCTCTGCATTGGCGCGACTTTCGCCGCGCGGATGGGCGCTTGCTTGGCCATCATCGGCAGCAGCTCGTCTTCCGGGATATGTACGAGGCGAGCATAGGAGCGGATGTACCCGCGCAGGAAGGTGGAAGCGAGGTCGGCAGGCGCCTTATCGTCTTCAATATCACGAACCGTGGACACCTTCAGGCATAAGCGTTCTGCCACCGCTTGCTGGCTAAGTCCGAGTTGTTCGCGGGCGTGACGCAGACGCGCGCCCGTGGTGTTTGCTTCTTGATGATCTTGAGTGGCTTCAGTATTCATTCGCTACAACTACTGGTACGTGAAATTTAAAGTTCAGCGCGGGAAAAAGCCGGCGCCGCGAGACATCTGTGGTACGTCAGCCTCACAGTATAGGACTGTCAGCCGCGCGATCACAGAGACGAATCAAAATTGAATGCTAAGCGGTTGTTGTGCCGCTACATACTGCCTCAAAGTCGACAAAAACGCACCGTAATTATTAACCGAATCAGCGTATTTCGCCTGGCTATTGGTCATAAATATGACCCGTGCCGCCTGCGCTGCACGGGTCATCATTTGTCAGACCGCTTTTACGTCAATCGCTTCGCCCTGCATCCGCTTACGCAGCGTGCGCTTGGTACGGTCGATGACGTCGCCCGCCAGCTGACCGCAGGCGGCATCGATATCGTCGCCGCGCGTTTTACGCACGATGGTCGTAAAGCCGTACTCCATCAGGACTTTGGAAAAACGGTCGATGCGGCTGTTGGAGCTGCGGCCATACGGCGCGCCCGGGAACGGGTTCCATGGGATCAGGTTGATCTTGCACGGCGTATCTTTCAGCAGCGCCGCCAGTTCGTGGGCGTGCTCGGTACCGTCGTTGACATGATCCAGCATCACGTACTCGATGGTCACCCGGCCCTGGTTGGCGTTGGACTTCGAAATATAGCCGCGCACCGAGTTGAGGAAGGTCTCGATGTTGTACTTTTTGTTGATCGGGACGATTTCGTCACGAATGGTGTCGTTCGGCGCGTGCAGGGAGATGGCCAGCGCGACGTCGATCATATCGCCGAGTTTATCCAGCGCCGGCACCACGCCGGAAGTCGACAGGGTGACGCGACGTTTGGAGAGGCCAAAGCCGAAATCGTCGAGCATGATTTCCATTGCCGGAACGACATTGTTGAGGTTCAGCAGCGGCTCGCCCATGCCCATCATCACCACGTTGGTGATCGGACGTACGCCGGTGGTCTTCACCGCGCCGACGATTTTCGCCGCGCGCCAGACCTGGCCGATAATTTCGGAAACCCGCAGGTTGCGGTTAAAGCCCTGTTGGGCAGTGGAGCAGAATTTACACTCCAGCGCGCAGCCTACCTGGGAGGAGACGCACAGGGTGGCGCGGTCTTCTTCCGGGATATAGACGGTCTCGACGCGCTGATCGCCAACGGCAATCGCCCATTTAATGGTCCCGTCGGTTGAGCGTTGCTCTTCAACCACTTCCGGGGCGCGGATCTCCGCCACTTCTTTCAGTTTACTGCGCAGGACTTTGTTGATGTCAGTCATCTCATCAAAGTCGTCGCAGCAGTAGTGATACATCCATTTCATCACCTGATCGGCGCGGAAAGGCTTCTCGCCCATGTTTTTGAAAAACTCGCGCATCTGCTGACGGTTTAAATCCAGCAGGTTGATTTTGGCATCTTTGTTCGGCACCGTCAGAGCGGCGGTATCAGGCGTGACAATTTGTTCAGACATAATGTTTTCCGGCCTCGTTATTACACGTTATGGCCCCAGGTGGGTTGAAAAAGAAACGCCCCGGAGAGCGACAGCTCGTCCAGGGGCGCTATATTCTACAAATTCTGGCGCATGGAAGCCATGCCTGCACGCAGTCAATGATAAAAAAATCGTAACCGTGTGCTTAATCCTCTATGGCTTTTCGATTGTCGCAAGGCGGCAAGCAAGTGAATCCCCGGGAGCATAGATAACTATGTGACCGGGGTGAACGCGCGTAGCCAACGCCGCGACGGTCGAAAAGACGACGAGGATTAGCGAGTGCGCGGGCAAACCTCGCCTTCAGCAAAGAAGAACGCGATTTCGCGTGCAGCGGATTCTACAGAGTCGGAACCGTGGGTGCCATTCTCGGTGAAGCTGTCAGCGTAGTCAGCGCGCAGGGTACCCGCCAGGGCGTTTGCCGGGTTGGTGGCGCCCAGCAGGTCACGGTGACGCTGAACGGCGTTTTCGCCTTCCAGGACGGAAACCACGATCGGGCCGGAGGTCATGAACTCAACCAGACCGTCGAAGAACGGGCGACCTTCGTGCTCAGCATAGAAACCACGAGCCTGCTCTACGGTCAGGTGCAGCATTTTGGTGCCGACGATTTTGAACCCTGCAGCTTCAAAGCGGGAAAAGATGCTGCCAATAACGTTTTTTGCCACCGCGTTTGGTTTGATGATGGAAAAAGTACGTTCAATAGCCATGATTACCTCTAATTAAATGTTCTGTTGTTGCGCATACGATCGTATGGCCTGGCGCGCATTATAATGAGCATCCCCGCCCCTGCCTACGGCTGAAGGTAACATTTTGTTAAAATAAGATGAGTATTGAAAACACAAACCGCCAACAACAAATTTACCCTGGTTATTGCAGGGTAAAACGCGCGGCCGCCGTTTGTCCTGCCTCATCCATCACCACCAGCTGCCACTCGCCGGGCTTATCCAGAGTTAGCGTGGTTCTCGCGCCGGCGGCATCTATCGGCTGGCCGTTGATAAACCACCAGCGCCGCCCTTCACCACCGCTGGTTTGCAGGGGCAACATCACCCGCGCCTCCCCCGGCAGACGTCTAATCACCGCCCCCTCGCGAACCCCGGAGAGCACCAGCGGCGCGGCATCCTGAGTTTGCAACGGCGGGCATGCCTTCGATGCCGGCCCCAGACGCGCGGAGCGACGTTCCCCCGGCGGTAGCCAGGGATCCAGCGGCAGCGGCCAGACCTCCACCACACTTTCGCGCGCCCCGGGACAATCCGCCGCCACCCGTTCGCCGTGTTCATAGCGCCACACCGGGAAGCGGATCCCGCGCACGCCCTCCTGCCCCGGCAACAGCAGGGTCGGCGGCTGGCTGTCTTCCAGCAGCCAGCTGGCCAGGCGACGACGGCAGTTGCTGTCGCCCGCCGGCAGCGCCTGGCCGCCGGGCCAGCAGAGCGTCCCGCGGCTAACCGTTGCCGGTCGCGGATCGATCGGCAGGCCGCCGCGGCTCATCGCCGGGCGGGCGAGCAGCAGATTATTGACCTGATTGAGCAACGGCACCGCGCTGGCGAAGCCAAACTGCCCCACCACCGGCGTACCGTCCGGACGCCCGGTCCAGATGCCAATCAGATAACGCGCATTGAGGCCCACCGCCCACGCATCGCGATACCCGTAGCTGGTGCCGGTCTTCCAGGCCAGCGGCACCACTTGCGGGAGTGAGGCATCGGGAACCGGCTGCGCTTCGCCGGCCAGGATGCGCCGGACGATCCACGCCGCCCCCGGGGATATCAGCGCCCTTTCCACCAGCGGGTCTCCGGGCGTCATGCGCAGCCGCGCCGCCTTCCCGTGGCGGGCAAAGGCGCTGTACGCCGCGACGATATCTTCCAGCCTCGCCCCGGCGCCGCCGAGGATCAACGACAGATTCGGCTCGGCGCCAGAGGGCAGCATCAGGGGCAACCCGGCATTGCGCAAATTCGCCGCGAAACGTTTGGGCCCGTAGGCTTCGAGCACCTGGACCGCCGGCAGATTCAGGGAGCGCACCAGCGCGTCGCTGGCGCTCACCGGGCCGTGAAAGCCGCTGTCAAAGTTACCGGGGCGATAATCGCTAAAGCGCCGCGGCACATCCTGCAATAACGACGCCGGATGGATCAGCCCTTCATCCATCGCCAGCGCATAAATAAAGGGTTTCAGCACCGACCCAGGCGAACGGACCGCCGACGCCATATCAATGTGGCCAAAGCGACTGTCGTCCGTAATATCCGCCGACCCCACCCAGCCGCGGACTTTCATATCCGTGTGGTCGACGACAACCATCGCCAGCGAACTGCGCGGCGGCAGGCGCGACTTCCAGTTCAGCGCCAGATCCTCGAGCTGCCGCTGCAGTCCTGCATCGAGGGTCGTCACCACTTTTTCCTCACGACTGGTCGCCAGCGTCCGGCGGGCGAAGAGCGGCGCCAGCTGCGGCATCTGCCGCGGAAACAGCCACACCGGCTCCTCCATCGCCTCCTTTACCGCCAGTCTCGGCCAGACGCCCTGGCTGACCATGCGCGCAAGGACTTTATCCCGCGCCGCCTGGGCCCGCTGCGGCCAGCGGTCCGGACGTAAACGGCTGGGCGCCTGGGGCAGCACCGCCAGCAGCGCCGCCTCGCCGTAGCTGAGCTGCGCGGGCGGCTTGCCGAGATAAGCCCAGCTGGCCGCGCCGATCCCCTGCAGGGTGCCGCCAAAGGGCGCACGATTCAGATACAGGGTCAGAATTTCGCTCTTTGACAGATGCCACTCCAGCTGCAGCGCCCGCCACAGCTGGCGCAGCTTGCCGCCGAAAGTGCGGGGGTGGGGATCGAGCAGGCGCGCCACCTGCATGGTGAGGGTACTGCCGCCGGAAATGACCCGCCCGGAGGTGAGATCCTGCCAGGCGGCGCGCACTACAGCGAAGGGATTGACCCCCGGATGGCGCCAGAACCAGCGGTCCTCATACTGAATAAGCGCCTGCAGATAGCGCGGCGACACGTCGGCGAGAGTCACCGGATAACGCCAGACGCCCTGCGCGTCGGCAAACCGCCACAGGGGGGTCCCGTCCTCCGCCACGACCACCCGGGCAGGCGTGACGTCATGCAGCGGCAGCGGCCACAGGCGATCGGCGGTCAGAACCGCCAGCCACAGCAGAAAAATAAACGCCGCCAGCCAGCGCCAGCGGCGTTTTACCCGATGCACTACGCGCATTTACGGCGTCACGGTGAGCGGACCGCTGGCGGTCCCGGTCGCCCGCCACTGCGGCACATACATCGATTCCACCTGCGGCTGCGGGACCTGGTAGGTGCCCGGCGTGACCGCCCGCGCCAGGTAGACCAGCGTCACCGGCTGACCTTCATTGACCGCGACAGCGGCGACGAAGCGGTCGTCGCGGAACTCGATATGCTGAATATCGGCCTGCTGCATCTGGTTAAGAAGGTTTTGCACCGCTTCGCCATTCTCCTGCAGGCTGGCGCTGCTGTTGGCCAGATTCTGGTTTTCCAGCTCGAGTCCCGCCGGCAGCAGGTCAACCACCAGCGCGTCAGGCACGTTGCGTCTGGCGGTCACCTCCAGCTTGACCAGCACCAGTTCGCCGCTGCGCAGCGACGACAGCGACTTCTGCCGCCCCTGGGTATCGAAAACGGCGCGTTCAATTCCCAGGACGTTGCCGCCCGGCTGCGGCGCGCTTTGCGGATAGCCGCTGCTGTCCAGACGCAGCCACAGCGGTTGACTGCCGGTGTTGCTCACCTGCAACGTCGCCAGCCGATCGCCGTCGAGGTTACGGGTTTGCGCTTTATCGCCGGCCAGCGGCTCAGCCTGCAGCGAGGTTTGCGCCTGCCAGTCGCCCGGCAGGTCGGCAAGCGTACGTCCGGCAAGGAACAGGGCATTGGTTTCCTGGGTCGACAGCCAGCGCTGGCCGTAGGCCTCTTCCGACAGCGTGCTCAACAGCGTGTTTTGCGCCTCCGGCAGCAGCTTGTTCTCTTCCAGCAGCGCCAGCTTCAGCGCGTCATCGCGAAGCGAGCTGCCGTAATCGCCCAGCCAGCGATTCTCATCATGGCGCGGCGTGACAACCGCCAGCTTCATGGCCTCATCGCCGCGCGGCGCATCGCCCATGGTTTTCAGCGCAATGCCGAGCTGCAGCAGCGGCAGGCCGGATCGCGCCTGGTCGTGACGGCTCCAGATTTCACGCAATGCGCCGAGCGGGGCTTTTTGCTGACGCGCCAGCACCAGCGCGGCATAGGCCTGAGCGGCAAAGCGGCTGGCCTGGGCGTCGTCGCTGTAGCGCACGGTCATCAGCCCCGGCTCCTGAAGATAGCGCAGCAGGCGTTCGTTACCTTTATTAATGGCGTTGACCGGTACGCTATAGCCCTGCTCGCCCGCGCGAACAAGGAAATCCATGGCGTAAGCGGTCAGCCAGTACTCTTCCGGCCCCTCTTTATCCCATAGCGCAAAGCCGCCGTTTTCCAGTTGCATCTGCAGCAGGCGCGAGATCCCGACATCGATTGCCGCGCGACGTTTTTCGTCGCTGTCCCCGCTGATGCCCAGCGCTTTTAGCTGCGCCGCGCTGGTATACAGGGACGGGAACAGGCCGCTGGCGGTCTGCTCAAGGCAGCCGTAAGGATAGGCTTTCAGGTCGCGGATATAGCGCGCGAGATTCAGCGGCGGCTTGCCGCTGAGCAGCAGCTGGCCCTGCAGCGTCTGCGGGGCGAAACCTGCCGATTGCGCCGCTGGCGCCTGCCAGCTTTCGCCGGGCTGCAGCACGGCGCCGCTGTTGACGGTCTGCGCCGGGAACGCCGGACGAACGCCGATTTTCCACTGCTTCTGCAGCGGGGCGAAGGTTTCCCCCGGCAGGCTCAGGCCGCTGATAGTGGCGCTCACCTGGCCATCGCCAAAGCCCGGCAGCGCGCTCACCGGCACAAACAGCGTGCTGCGCGCCCCCGGCGCCAGCTGCACCGACGGCAGTTGACCCTCGGTCAAGGTCACCAGTCCGCTGGCGGCAAGGTGTACCTGCAGAGTTTGCGGTTTATCGGTCAGGTTGCTGAGATCCAGCGCCAGACGGGTGGTGTCGCCGCTGGCGAGGAAGCGCGGGGTATTCAGCTCGGCGATGACCGGGGCGGCCACCACCACTTTATCTTCGCTGCTGCCGAAGTCATCCGCCGTCCAGGCCTGAGCCATCACCCGCAGCTCGCCGTTAAAATCACCGATCGGCAGCGTCACCGTCCCTTCGCCCTGATCGTTCAGTACCACCGGCTGCGCCTGCTGGGCGATGATGGTCACATGGTTAACCGGCGGTTTACCGCCACGTTTTAACTCGTCGCCATCGCCGCCGAAGCGCAGACTGGCCACACGCCCCTGCCCTTCAATCACCTGGCCGTAAATATCATAAATATCCGCCCCATAACGTTTCTGGCCGAAGAAGGCGTTCCACGGATCCGGGGTGGCGTAATCGGTAATATTCAGCACCCCGCTATCGACAGCAGAGAGCAGAACGTTAACCTGCTTCGGCGCCTCTCCCTCTTTGACGCTGGCTTTCACTTTCACCGTCAGCGGCTGGTTGGGGCGCATTTTATCCGGGGCCTCCAGCGCCAGCGTCAGGCGACGGTTTTCATCGCCCAGCGGCAGATGCAGCAGGCCCACCGCGCGTTTCGGCGTCGCCGAGCGGGATTTATCGCCGGGGCGAACCACCAGCGTGCTGAGGTAGAGGTCGTGGCGATTCCAGGCGTTATCCACCGGGATCGACAGGTCCATCCCCTCGGCGGGTACGTCAATCTCCTGCCACCACAGCGGCCCTTCGCTGGATTCCACCATCGCGTAGCCTTTACCCGCCGCCGGGGCGGCGATGTGCAGCCTGATGGTGTCGCCCGGCTTATAGCTCGGTTTATCCAGCTTCATGGTGACCCGGTCCGGGCGCGCTGCGCCGGTGCCTTCGCTGTTATCCTGCCAGCTGTAGCCCGCCCAGAAGCGCACGCTGCTGACGACATCGTCCGGTCCTTTCACCTCCAGGCGATAGGAGCCCCACTCTACCGGAAAGCTCACTTTACCGATCTGGCCGGCCTGCAGATCCAGCGACTCCTCGCCCTCCTGCAGATCTTTTTGATCGAACTGCGACTGCCAGCCTTCGCTATCGGACCAGTTCCAGTAATAATCCCGGCGCTCGCGGATCAGCCGCACCTGCAGGCCGGAAACGGCTTTTTTCTCGCCTTTGGCGTCGGCATAGACGATATCGAACGCGGCGTTGCTGTTTTCATCCACCACCGGCTGCTTCACCGTGGTGTCGGTGCGGTAGTCGTAAACGTCCTTCAGGGTAAATTGCGGGCGGATCCCCGGCAGCGCCTCGGCAGGCCAGATCGGCTGCTTAACCGTACGGGTGACCGGACGCCCACCGGACTCCAGCAGGCTCGCCTGCAACACCACCAGCAGCGGCGAATGGCTATCCTGCCACTGGCTGGAGGTGGTCACTTCGCCATGGCCTTTTTCATCCAGCGTCAGCTGGACTTCATCAAGGCTGCGGGAGAGATTTTCTTCTGCGATATCGCCGAACTCAAAGCCCGGCAGCGCGGCGACGGCGTCGCGCAGCGGGCGCAGGAACAGTTTGCCCTGCAGCGGGTTGCCGCTGGCCGGCGCGCCGTAGAGATAAGCGCCGCTGACGTCAAAGGCGACATCGGCATTCGGCGCGACCGGCGCCGCCTGCGGCGTCAGCTTCAGCGCCATGCGTTCCGGCATAAAGTCTTCGACGTGGAAATCCCACTCGCGGGGCTGGTTGTCGCCGGTGCTGGCACGAATGTGCCACATTCCGGTGGCCGCGCCGCTGTCGAGCGGATAAGTAAACTGGTACAGGCCGTTAACCGGTTTGCTCATCACCGAGCGGATCACCTGGCCATCCGGCTGGACCACCTCCAGCTTCACCGGCTGTTCCGCCAGCGGCTTGCCGTCGCTATCGCGCAGCAGCGCATTGAGGATCACCGTTTCGCCCGGACGATAGAGATCCCGTGGGCCAAACATAAAGAACTGTTTGCTGAAGCCTGGCGCGCCGGCAATGGAGAACTCCGCCAGATCCAGCGCCGGCAGTTTGAGGTCGAGCAGCGTGGTCTGTCCCTCTTTGCGCGCCAGCAGCAGCGCGGCTTCTTTATCGGTTTGCAGGGTGACGTGGCCCTGGCTATCGCTTTTCGCCTGCGCCAGGGTCTGCCCTTTGGCGTTGAGCAGCTGGACATCGATACCAGACTGGGCGGCGCCGTTTTCCAGGCTCTGGGTAAAGACGTCCAGCCGGTTGTGGTAGCGATGCGCCGACACGCCGATGTCGCTAAGGGTAAACAGCGTCGCCGCGTTGCTGTAGCTATAATGACCCGCCGGGTTCATGACCGCCACGTAGACGCCAGGCTGCTGGAGCGGCTTGATGTCGCTCAGCGGCAGCAGCAGCTTTTCGCGGGTATTGCGCGCCGGATTGAGGTCAAAGCGGCCGCTGTATACCAGATCGGCCATCTTCAGCAGCTCGTCGGATTCCCAGTTGCTTAATGAATTGCGGTATTCCCACTGGCTGACGAAGGCCGAGAGCGATTCCGGCTTAATGCGGAAGAAGTTCACGTCGACGTTATCGACGTTCAGCGCCATCACCGGCAGACCGGCGATCACGTTGCCCGGCAGCAGCGAGCCGCGGCTGGCAAATCCGACGCTTGGCGCGATATCGCGGGTAGTCAGGATCTTCTCGAACGGTTTATCGAGCGTCGCCTTGTTCAGGGCGGTCAGCGTCGGGTCGACCGAGACAATCAGCTCGCGCTTTGGCTCAAGGTGACGCAGACGCAGCTCTTTCAGGTTCGGCGCCAGCTCCCAGGCGCCATCTACCTTACCGCTCTTCTTATCCACCAGGTGCACGCGGCGGGAGAAATCCTGGTCCGGCTGCAGCGGTACGGAAAAGGTCAGCACCAGGGTCGCGGCGCCATCCAGCTGCACCTCCGAGGCGTCGAGCAGCGTCAGCGCTTTGCCCTGGCTTTTTTCCGCCAGCGCCGCCAGCTGGGCGCTGTCCGGTTTTGCCGCCGCGCCAGGGCCGCTATCGGCGGCCGGCGTCGGGGCCGTAGCCTGCGGTGTACCGCTGTCATCACACCCGGTTAATGAAAATGCGGTAAGGAGCGCCAGTGACAGCGCCGCTAAACGAAATGGTTTCATCCTTCTAACCCCTCGGCCGGTGAGCCTGATGCAAATTATCACTTTTTATTATGCGTTAAGGCGGCGCTTCTCAACAGTGATGACGCGGGTTTCTGCCGATTAATCAGAAAAGTGCCGTGACGTCGTCCCCACTCTGGCGTCCTTAACTTGTCAGCACCCGATAAAACGCCGACAATTCAGTCATGAATAGTAAAACGGAGGCACCTATGTCCACCTCGTTTTTTGTCGCCGCCGACTGGCTGGCGGAACATATTGATGACCCGGAGATCCAGATTATCGACGCCCGCATGGCGCCCGCCGGGCAGGAGGCCCTGCGCGATATGGCCGCGGAGTACCGCGCCGGCCACGTGCCGAACGCGCTGTTTTTCGATATCGAGGCGCTGTCCGATCACACCAGCCCGCTGCCGCATATGATGCCGCGCGCCGAGGCGTTTGCCGTGGCCATGCGCGAACTGGGCGTCTGCAGCGATAAGCACCTGGTCGTCTATGACGAAGGCAATCTGTTTTCCGCCCCGCGCGCCTGGTGGATGCTGCGCGCCTTTGGCGTGGAGAAAGTGTCGATTCTGGCCGGTGGGCTGGAGGGCTGGCGTCGCGACGAGCTGCCGCTGGAACAAGGGGTGCCGGAGGTGGCCGAAGGAGAATTCGACGTGCGGTTCGATCCTCAGCAAATTAAGCGCCTGACCGACGTGCTGCTGGTCAGCCATGAAGGATCGGCGCAGATTGTCGATGCGCGTCCGGCGGCCCGGTTTAACGGCCAGGCTGACGAACCGCGCCCGGGCCTGCGGCGCGGGCATATCCCCGGCGCGCTGAACGTCCCGTGGACAGAGCTGGTGATTAACGGCGAGCTGAAGACCGTCGACGAGCTGAACGACATCTTTTTGCGTCAGGGCGTCGATTTTGATCGGCCCATTATCGCCAGCTGCGGATCCGGCGTGACGGCGGCGGTGGTCGTGCTGGCGCTCACCACGCTTGGCGTAAACGGCGTCTGTCTGTACGACGGCTCATGGAGCGAATGGGGGGCGCGCAGCGATCTGCCGATTGAACCGGCTCCTGCCGCTCAGTAAACGCCGCATGGCCGCGGACGTCCCGTCCCGCGGCCACTAAATAATTTCTGATTTTCTCCGCTTCATTCTCCTGCCAGTCGCTAAACCAGCTACTCTGTGCTGCCGCAGGGCTTGCGCCTGCCGTGTTGGCTTTACTGCCGCCCACTATATAAGGAAATTGAATGATGGCTTTTTCATTAGCGGATCTCATGGATGTCGTACACAAGCACAACCGCAATCCCACCCCGAAACCGATGCCTGTAGACGAAGTGGATCGCCTGCGCGTCCGGAAATACCGTGATCCGCAAAATAGCGAAACCGTGGCGCTTCCGGAGAGTCTGAAAGCGCTGCTGGCCTACGATTGCCAGCTGACAAGCCCCTACGGTCAACGGGTGCTGGAATCGGTTCTGAACGCCATTGATGAACATGGCGTCCTGCTTTCCGACTCACTGGATGAAGAGGCTTATTATATGAATGGCCTTGATATGATCGGGCTGGATTTTGAAGAGCTAATGCCCGTCTGGAACGACGATCCGCGTCTTCCTGCCCTGATTCGCCTCTGCCATCCCGGGGATCAGCAGGTATTTATCTATGTCACCGAGCGTGATGAACAGGGTGAATATCCTGTCGTCCGTTTCGAGGGTAAAGAGAATGAGCTTTGGCTGGCAGAATCGTCGCTGATTGAATATTTGCAGGGGATTTTTACCGGTGGAAAGGAGAGCCACGACGAATGGCAGCATCAACAAGCCCTCAACGAGTCACGCGATGGCGCCTTGCTGGAGCTGGAATATATTCATGAGGATCTTTACGCCAGGCTCGAAGGTTGTCCTGACTAATTCACCATCGCCCACCGATAGCGCGATTAACGCGCGCCGTCGGGGCCAGCGCCAGGATTGAGCGTTTAATCTATAACCTGATGGCACCACAAGGAGTGAAAATGGCATTAGTCTCCAACCCACATTCTGCTTATTCCCCGCGCCTTCCCTGGCTGGGAGGCATAGCTGGCCTTCTGGTCGGCGGCGCAATCCTCTATTTTTGGCCGCAATGGAACCGGACATGGTTAAGCCTGGTTCCTGCGCCCGTTTCCGTTTATACCCGCTTTCTCGGCGTCACTTTGGAAGACGTCCCGCTGATCACCTATGGTCATCAGGCGCTGCTGGGTTTTCTGATGGTGCTGCTCGCGCCCGGTTACGGTAAATCGACGCTTGCCGCATGGATGATGCACAACCCGGCGTCAAGCCGCCGCTGGCCCGGCGAGGTACTCCGTGCCTGGGCGATGAAATTTGGCCTGCTGGTCATGGTCTTTTGCAATCTGTTCTTTTTGTCCCGGGTCGGATCCGGAACCCTGGCGTTTTATATTTTTATTCTCCAGCACGTCAGCGTTGCCGCGGCAGTGGCATCAGGGGTGCTGCTGCTGCGTGACGCCCGACGTCTGGCCCGCACGTTCGACGCTCAGCTGGCGGATCTGCGCCTTCTGATGCTCCTCACCCTCGGGTTCCAGACGATTTTGCCGGCGCAGATCGCGCTGATGAGCGCCCGGGGCGTGAATACACCGCTGGGCTGGTATATTGTCATTGCGCAGATGGCGGGGGTGTTACTGGCGTTTATGCTGGTCGCCGGGCTGGTAGCAGCGCTACGCTATCTGCTGGGAGAGGAAAGGTGCCGGGCCTTGCGCGGGGATATGGCGCTCTTCAACGGCGTCGTCACGCTGTGCGTGACGGGATTTCTGCTCTATAACATGGTGTCAGCCTATCCGCGGATCGTTGCCGCCCTGCATTAACCTTTGCAACTCCGCTTTTGCATCGAGCTGTAAGCATACTGAAACCGGGGGCAGCCGCCCCCGCTGTCAGATAATACGGTTTTGTTTGAAATCGCGCAGGAAGCTGCCCCAGCGCTTTTCATAGAACGGCGTGATATGGGCAATCATAAAGTGGCTGATGCCCTTCTCGCCTTCCACCACCTGGCAAATATCGATCGGCTCATCGCCGGGCAGGGTATCGGTGGCCACGCTGCCGGTGGTCTGAATGATGGACTCGATATCCCCTTCCGCTTCAATGCCGATCAGCAGATTAGCGGGCGCGTCGGCGTGCTCTTTGATCGAGCACAGGTACGCCCGCTTGACGGTTTTCAGCGTTTTGAACAGCGTGGTCAGCGAATCCACCATCTGCGCCGGCGGCTCGGCGACTTCAGACAGCAGCAGCGCTTCCCCCCCTTCCAGCACCGTCTGGGTGCTGAGCGGGCTGCCCTCTTCCCCGAGCAGATGGCTGATTTCGCGCGGGGTGAACGCTTTACCGTTCGGCAGCTTCGGGTTGAGGAACAGCGATTCACCGAGAGTCATCGCCATCAGCGTGCGGGCCGGCATCATCACGAAAGCCTGTTCGTCTTCCACCGCCTGCTGCAGGGCCTCAAGCGAAGTGAAGAACGGAATGACCGACGTGCCGTCATCTTTTTCCCAGTGCTGCAGATCCAGCGCGCTATCTTCGACAATCTGCTCGCCATCGGCTGCGCTGCCTGGTACCCAGACGGTGGCCTCAAGCAGCGCGCTGAAAAATGCCGGACGATGAGCGGGTTCGGTAGCCGCTTTTTCCAGCAGGGTTTCTAATTCGTTTTTGGTTTCGGACATAGTTTGGCTACTTCAAAAATCGCCCGGCGGCGCTACGTCCGCACGGGCCTGCGGATTTTCCAGGCCGGGTAGGCGTCGCGCCACCCGGCAAGGCCATTACTCAGCCGTCAGCAGATTGGCGATAGTACGTACGCCAAGCCCCGTCGCGCCCGCCGACCACTGCTCAACGGCAGATTTGCGGTAGGTTGCCGAACAGTCGATATGCAGCCAGCCCTGGTGGTAGTTTTCCACGAAGTGGGACAGGAAGCCCGCCGCGGTGCTGGCGCCGGCCGGATAGGCAGCGCTGCCGGTATTGTTCAGTTCCGCGAAATTAGACGGCAGCTGATGACGGTGGAATTCGGCCAGCGGCAGACGCCAGAACGCTTCATTTTCCGCCTGGGCGCTCGCCAGCAGGCGATTCGCCAGCGCATCGTCAAAGCTGAACAGCGCGTGGTAGTCGTTGCCGAGCGCGGTTTTCGCCGCGCCGGTCAGGGTGGCGGCATCGATGATCAGCTCCGGCTTCTGCGCCGAAGCGTCAATCAGGCCATCCGCCAGCACCAGACGACCTTCGGCGTCGGTGTTCATGACTTCGACGGTTTTGCCGTTGCGATAATGAATAATATCGCCCAGTTTGAAAGCGTTACCGCTGATCAGGTTGTCGGCGCAGCACAGATAGAGCTTCACGCGCTTGTTCAGCCCGCGGGTAATAGCGAAGGCCAGGGCGCCGGTGATAGTCGCCGCGCCGCCCATATCGGATTTCATTGAATCCATAAAGGCGCTCTGTTTGATGCTGTAGCCGCCGGAATCAAAGGTGATGCCTTTACCTACCAGACAGGCGTATACCGGGGCTTCTTTATCGCCGGTCGGGTTATAGTCCAGCGCCAGCAAAACCGGCGGACGCTCGGAGCCGCGGCCCACCGTGTGCAGGCCGAGATAGCCCTGCTCACGCAGATCTTCGCCTTTGGTGATGCGATAGCTCATCTTCTCGCCCGCCACGCTGCACAGCAGGTCGACGGCGCGCTGCGCCAGCTGTTCCGGGCCCAGCTCTTCCGCCGGCGCATTGATGGTGTCGCGCACCCAGTCAATAATGGTCAGACGGTTATCCAGCTCGCTTTTCTGCGCATCGTCCAGCGTCGGCCATTCAACTTTACGAGTGCCTTTCGGGCCTTTATAACCCGCCCAGAACGCCCACGCGCGGTCGGTGTTCCAGCCTTCGCCGCTTAACGCGACATGTTTGATTCCCATGCCGTCAATTTTACGCGCCGCGCGCTGAATCAAGCCCAGGTCGTCTTTGCCGTTGAGATGCAGGGCGATGCCGTCATGATTAATGCTGTAAGACGCCTTTTCTCCCCAGCGCGCATCGGCTGGCTGAGTGGAAAGCGTAATCTTCATGGCTTCGGTCATTATCATTATCCTTCTTAGCAAACGGGCCACCGTATGGCAGCCCGTAACGTTCTCTCGCTCAATGATTCATCCGACTTTATACCGCCGCATAAATCATGATGCGAAAATTATTCGGCTTCGTCTAACCAGACTAACAGAATCGCCTCGAGAATTTTTTCATTGGATGCGTTCGGGTCATCATCAAACTCTTCCAGATCGCAAATCCACTGATGCATGTCGGTAAAGCGAACGGTTTTTGGGTCGAGGTCAGGGTAAGCGTCATACAGCGCTTCGCCGATTTCACGACTGTCGGTCCATTTCAGTGCCATATTAGTGCTCGCGTGCGTGGTTGATGGTGTAACGCGGGATCTCAACGACCAGATCTTCGTCAGTGACGCGCGCCTGGCAGCTCAGGCGGCTGTCAGGCTCCAGTCCCCAGGCTTTATCCAGCATATCGTCTTCATCTTCGGTACTTTCCGCCAGCGAGTCAAAGCCTTCACGCACGATGCAGTGGCAGGTGGTGCAGGCACAGGATTTTTCGCAGGCGTGTTCAATCTCGATGCCGCTACGCAGCGCCGCATCCAGAATAGTTTCACCGGTCTCAGCTTCCACAACGATGCCATCCGGACACAGGTCCTGGTGGGGCAGAAATACAATTTTTGGCATTTTAAACCTCGTCCACGGATTGGCCTTTCAGCGCGATACGGACCGACTGATCCATACGGCGGGCGGCGAATTCCTGGGTTTGTGTGTCGATATTTTTAATCGCTTCTTTAATGGCGTCGGCGTCGTCGCCTGCCGCGGCGGCGCGTACCTGCTCCGCAGCGGCATCGATAGCCTGACGCTCCGCGGCGCTTAACAGCGCGGCGTCGGCGGCCAGCGCGCTTGTCAGGCTCTCCAGGACGCGTGCGGCTTCCACTTTCTGTTCAGCCAGCATGCGCGCCTGAATATCCTGTTCGGCGTAGCTCATCGAATCTTTAATCATGGTGGCGATTTCGCCATCGGTCAGACCGTAAGACGGTTTCACCTGAATAGAGGCTTCCACGCCGGTCGACTTTTCCATCGCCGTGACGCTCAGCAGGCCATCGGCGTCCACCTGGAAGGTGACGCGAATATGCGCCCCGCCCGCCGGCAGCGCCGGGATACCGCGCAGCGCAAAGCGCGCCAGGGAGCGGCAATCCTGCACCAGCTCACGCTCGCCCTGCATCACATGAATGGACATCGCCGTTTGGCCATCTTTGAAGGTGGTGAACTCCTGGGCGCGGGCCACCGGAATGGTGGTATTACGCGGGATCACTTTCTCCACCAGGCCGCCCATGGTTTCCAGCCCTAACGACAGCGGGATAACGTCGAGCAGCAACAGTTCGCTGTCCGGCTTGTTGCCGACCAGAATATCGGCCTGGATCGCCGCGCCAATGGCGACGACTTTGTCAGGGTCGATGGAGGTCAGCGGGGTGCGACCGAAGAAGTCGCCGACGCGCTCGCGCACCAGCGGCACGCGGGTGGAACCGCCGACCATCACCACTTCCAGCACCTCTTGCGCCTCAACGCCAGCGTCTTTCAGCGCCCGGCGGCAGGCCATTAACGTGCGTTTTACCAGCGGGGCGATCAGATCGTTAAACTGGCTGCGAGTGATATCGCCCTGCCAGCCGCCGACCTCAACGTGCGCCACCTCGGCATCGCTAAGGGCGATTTTCGCCGCGATGGCGGCATCCAGCAGCTCACGCTGCAGGCGGTTGTCGCTACGGTCGCTGAAGCCCGCCTGCTCGCGCAGGTAGTCCGCCAGCAGATGATCGAAATCATCGCCGCCGAGGGCCGAGTCGCCGCCGGTGGCCAGCACTTCAAACACCCCGCGGCTTAAGCGCAGAATGGAAATATCAAAGGTGCCGCCGCCGAGATCGTAGACCGCAATCACCCCTTCCTGGCCGGAATCAAGGCCATAGGCGATAGCCGCCGCGGTCGGTTCATTAAGCAGGCGCAGCACGTGCAGACCCGCCAGGCGCGCCGCGTCTTTGGTCCCCTGACGCTGGGCGTCATCAAAGTAAGCGGGGACGGTGATGACCACGCCGTCGAGCTCGCCGGCCAGCGCTTCAGTGGCCCGGGCGGCCAGCGCTTTCAGGATATCGGCGGAGACGCGAATCGGGTTCAGCAGGCCGCCGGCGGTCTGGATCATCGGCAGGCCGTTTTCACTGGCCTGCAGCTGATACGGCAGATGCGGATAGCGGTGTTGGATATCGGCGAGGGAGCGCCCCATCATCCGTTTCACGGAGCTGATGGTATTGGCGGGATCCTGGGCGGCGTTCAGCCGGGCGTCATAGCCGACGGTCAGCCCCGATGCGTGGTAATTCACCACCGATGGCAGCAGATAGCGGCCTTGATGATCGGGCAGAGTCTCGGCCTGGCCGCTACGCACGGTAGCCACCAGAGAATTGGTGGTGCCCAGGTCGATACCGGCCGCCAGACGACGCTGGTGCGGCGCGGCGCTCAGGCCGGGCTCACTAATTTGTAATAAGGCCATAATTGCTTCCGAAAATTAAAAATCGAGCAGTTTTTCTTCGAGTTCTTCAGCACTGCTGCGCAGTTTATCGAGGAAACGGAGCTTACGAACCGTGTCCGCCGCCGCCTCCCAGCTCTCATTATGCAATTGGTCAACCATCAGCTGATGGCGGGTATCAAACAGCGCTTTCACTCGTTTGATAAAGCCTTCCAGCCACGCTTCGTCTTTCGCCTGGCCGATCTCATCCAGCTCTTCGCGCAGTTCCAGCTGTTCCATCAGGAACGCGGTATCGCGAACGGTATGCTGCTCGCTGGCCAGATCGAAGCCATGCAGCGAGAGGAGGTATTCTGCGCGGGTCAGGGGATGGCGCAGCGTCTGCCAGGCCTGGTTAATGGTGGCGGAATACTGAACCGCCGCAAGCTGTTCCGCAGCGGGCGCGCTGGCAAATTTATCCGGATGGTACTGGCGCTGCAGATCCTGATACCGGACAGCCAGTTGTTCAAGCGAGAGGGTATAGCTGGCTGGTAACCCGAAGAGGGTGAAATAGTCCATAGTAACCTCAGGGTCATGCATCTAAACGAAAACCCCACGCGCGGCGTGACCGCGGTGGGGTTGGGGAGTACCGATTATACGTTAAAGCTTTCGCCGCAGCCGCACTCATCTTTGACGTTAGGGTTAGTGAACTTGAACCCTTCGTTAAGGCCTTCTTTGACGAAGTCCAGCTGCGTGCCGTCGAGGAATTGCAGACTTTTGCCGTCGATCACGACCTTCACGCCTTTGTCTTCAAACACGGTGTCTTCAGCCGCCGGCTCGTCAACAAACTCCAGTACATAGGCCATACCTGAGCAGCCGGAGGTTCTCACGCCCAGGCGCAGGCCAAACCCTTTTCCGCGGTTTGCCAGGAAGGCATTGACTCGCGCTGCTGCACTGTCGCTAAGAGTAATCGACATAACAAAACCTCAACTAATTATTTTGCTTCACGTTTGCTTTTGTAATCCGCAATCGCGGCTTTAATCGCGTCTTCCGCCAGAATAGAGCAGTGAATTTTCACCGGCGGCAGCTCCAGTTCATCGGCGATATCGGTGTTCTTGATCGCCTGCGCTTCGTCCAGGGATTTACCCTTCACCCACTCGGTGACCAGAGAGCTGGAAGCGATAGCGGAACCGCAGCCGTAGGTCTTGAAGCGCGCGTCTTCAATGATACCTTCATTGTTGACTTTAATCTGCAACTTCATCACGTCGCCGCAGGCCGGCGCGCCGACCATGCCGCTGCCGACGTTCTCGTCGCTGTTGTCAAAAGAGCCGACGTTGCGCGGGTTCTCGTAATGATCGATAACTTTTTCGCTGTAAGCCATGATGAATTCTCCTTATTGGTGCCGAATTAGTGATGTGACCATTCAATACTGTTCAGATCCACGCCCTGTTTGAACATTTCCCACAGTGGAGAAAGCTCGCGCAGACGGCCAATGGATTTACGAATCAGGTTGATGGCGTAGTCAATCTCTTCTTCGGTAGTGAAACGACCTAAAGAGAAACGAATAGAACTGTGCGCCAGTTCATCAGTCATGCCTAACGCGCGCAGCACGTAGGATGGCTCAAGGCTCGCGGAAGTACAGGCTGAACCGGAGGAAACCGCCAGGTCTTTCAGCGCCATAATCAGCGACTCGCCTTCAACATAGTTGAAGCTGACGTTAAGAATGTTCGGCGCGCCCTGCTCGAGGTCGCCGTTGAGGTACACTTCTTCCATATCCTTCACGCCGTTCCACAGACGGTTGCGCAGCGTGCGCAGACGCGCCATCTCGCTTTCCATCTCTTCTTTGGCGATACGGTAAGCTTCACCCATGCCGACGATTTGGTGAACAGGCAGAGTACCGGAACGCATACCGCGCTCGTGGCCGCCGCCGTGGATTTGCGCTTCGATACGAATACGCGGCTTACGACGCACGTACAGCGCGCCGATGCCTTTCGGACCGTAGATTTTGTGACCGGAGAAGGACATCAGGTCAACTTTCAGCTGGCTCAGATCGATAGGCAGCTTGCCCACGCTCTGGGTGGCGTCAACGTGGTAAATGATACCGCGGGCGCGACACATCTCGCCGATGGTAGCGATATCCTGCACCACGCCGATTTCGTTATTCACATGCATGATGGAAACCAGGATGGTGTCGTCACGCATCGCCGCTTCCAGCTCTTTCAGATCGATAATCCCATTGCTCTGCGGCGCCAGGTAGGTCACTTCGAAGCCTTCGCGCTCCAGCTGACGGCAGGTATCCAGAACCGCTTTATGCTCGGTTTTGCTGGTGATGATGTGCTTGCCTTTTTTCTGATAAAAGTTGGCTGCACCCTTGATCGCCAGGTTGTCGGATTCAGTCGCACCAGAGGTAAAGACGATTTCGCGCGGGTCGGCACCGACCAGCTCGGCAATCTGATTGCGGGCGATATCAACCGCCTCTTCAGCCTGCCAGCCAAAACGGTGGGAACGGGAGGCCGGGTTACCAAAGGTCCCGTCCATGGTCAGGAACTGCATCATTTTCTCGGCAACACGCGGGTCCACCGGCGTGGTTGCGGAGTAATCGAGGTAAATCGGTAATTTCATTGCTCTTAAACTCCGTACATCACTCAATGCAAGGAATCAGGCAACCGGCTTGATGTACGACCGAGTACACGGAATGTCGGAGCATCCCGGCCTGATTCTGAAAGCTCTTTATAATCGTTGTCCCGCCGTTTCGCGCTGCCTCGCCCTGTCAGCCGCAGCCCGAAACGGGACGGGTCACTCAGGCGCGCAGTTTAACGTCGATCGCGTCCTGGGTGCGCGCATTGCGCTGGGTTTCGTGCTGATGCTGACGACCGGAAACATCGAGGATCTCCTGGTTATTCACCAGTTCCCCGAGGGTGATATTGTTCAGGAAGCCGGTCAGGCGTTCGCTCAGATCGCGCCACAGCGCGTGAGTCAGGCATTTATCGCCGCCCTGACAGCCGCCCTTGCCCTGGCAACGGGTAGCGTCAACGGATTCGTCCACGGCGCTAATGACTTCGCCGACGGCGATACTGCCGGCATCTTTACCTAACAGATAACCGCCGCCTGGGCCACGAACGCTGGAAACCAGGCCATTTTTACGCAGGCGAGAGAACAGCTGTTCCAGATAGGAAAGCGAAATTCCCTGACGCTCTGAAATATCTGCCAACGGCACCGGGCCCGTTTCAGAGTTGAGCGCAACGTCAAGCATCGCGGTCACGGCATAACGCCCTTTAGATGTCAGTCTCATGTCTTACTTAACCTCAAACTCGCCCCTGGCCGGGCTTTTTATTAATATGGGTATTGCATAGCAGGGCCAAGTCTGACATTCCCGAGTAATTTGGTCAACTATTTACTTGACTGTTTTAGTCAGGTATTTGGCTTTCCGTGCCGTTTTCCTTCCGCGTTGCCGGGCGCCCTCACCCCGGCTCTCACCCACCAGGAGATAGCAAGGCCCGCGTGATTTGCATGCCGGATAAGCGCAGCACCATCCGGCATCAACGCGGTTACTTGCCTTTATTCTGCTGGTCAATCGAGGCCAGCATGCCGCGCAGGATGTTCAGCTCCTGGCTTTCCGGGCGCGCACGAGTGAACAGACGACGCAGTTTGTTCATCACCTGCCCCGGATGATTCGGGCGAATAAAGCCCGTCGCCAGCAGCGTCTGCTCAAGATGACCGTAGAAACGCTCCAGGTCATCTACCAGCGGGTACGGCGCTTCTTCGTGCTCAACCGCCGGCTGCGCTTGCTCCTGCGCCGCCAGCCAGGCCATCCGCACTTCGTAGGCGATAACCTGCACCGCCATCGCCAGGTTCAGCGAGCTGTACTCCGGGTTGGCGGCGATGGCCACATGGTAGTGACACTTCTGCAGTTCGTCGTTGGTCAGGCCAACGCGCTCGCGGCCAAACACCAGCGCCACCGGCGCATGCTGGCCTTCGGCGATGCTTTTCAGGCCGCATTCGCGGGGATCGAGCATCGGCCACGGCAGCGTGCGGGAGCGCGCGCTGGTGCCAACCACCAGGCTACAGCCCGCCAGCGCTTCATCAAGGGTATCGACGATCTGCGCGTTGCCAATGACGTCGCTGGCGCCCGCGGCCAGCGCAATGGCCTGGGAATCAGGTTTCACCAGCGGATTGACCAGCCACAGGTTGGTTAAGCCCATGGTTTTCATCGCGCGGGCAACGGAGCCCATATTGCCGGTGTGGGAGGTTTCTACCAGTACGATTCGAATATTTTGCAGCATTATGGTTCTTCGGCTAAAGATTATTCGGGCATGCTACCATAAAACGGAGACATAAGCAGAATTCGCTGTTATTATATGCGCCGTTTTTTCCCGTTCTTTAACATCCAGTGAGAGAGACCGATGCATCCGATGCTGAACATCGCCGTGCGCGCCGCGCGCAAGGCGGGTAATTTAATTGCCAAACACTACGAAACGCCAGACACCGTAGAAACCAGCCAGAAAGGCAGCAATGATTTTGTGACCAACGTCGATAAAGCCGCTGAAGCGATTATTATCGAAACCATTCGCAAATCTTACCCGCAGCACACCATTATCACCGAAGAAAGCGGTGAACACGCTGGTGAAGAGCAGGATGTTCAATGGGTTATCGATCCACTGGATGGCACCACCAACTTCGTTAAACGTCTGCCGCACTTCTCTGTTTCCATTGCCGTACGCATCAAAGGCCGTACTGAAGTCGCGGTGGTTTACGATCCGATGCGTAACGAACTGTTCACCGCGACCCGCGGCCAGGGCGCGCAGCTGAACGGCTACCGTCTGCGCGGCAGCAACGCTCGCGACCTCGACGGCACCATCATCGCGACCGGCTTCCCGTTCAAGGCGAAGCAGCACGCCACCACTTACATGAATATTCTCGGCAACATGTTCGCCGAATGCGCCGATTTCCGCCGCACCGGCTCCGCCGCGCTGGATCTGGCCTACGTTGCCGCCGGCCGCGTTGACGGTTACTTTGAAATTGCCCTGAAACCATGGGATTTCGCCGCAGGCGAGCTGATCGCACGTGAAGCAGGCGCTATCGTTTGCGACTTCACCGGCGGTCATAACTATATGCTGACGGGCAACATCGTTGCCGGTAACCCGCGTGTGGTGAAAGCGATGCTGGCGAATATGCGCGAGCAGCTGAGCGACGCGCTGAAGCGTTAATCTCTTGCAGATGTAAAAAGGAAGCCGCGGCTTCCTTTTTTTATGTTCTAAAACGGTCGCAAACCGCCGCTTGGCGCGATCGCGCTACTCCACATCACGACAGCGGCCACCAGCAGCGCCACGCCGCCGGCCAGCGCCAGCGTCAGCCAGCCCACCTGACGCCACAGCGGCGGCGCCTGATGCCGACCCAGCTTCACCGCCAGCTGGCGAAAACTGTGCACCAGCAGCGCCAGCGCCGTGATAGTTAATGAGGTCCCTGCCGCCATCGCCAGCGCCGCCGCCATCCCCCAGTTGAACACCCCGATCACCTTGCTGAACAGCAGGACCATGATCGCCCCCGAGCAGGGACGCATGCCCATCGACAGGACAATCACGGTGCGAGCCCGCCAGTCGTCGCCGGCCTGCAGCTGCTCCGGGGCCGGGAGATGCTGATGCCCGCAGCCGCAGTGTTCGTTATGAACATGATGCGGGGTAAACGCGGTAAACGTTGGCCGGCTCAGCAGCAGACGCAGCTTTTTCAGCGCCCGCCAGCAGAGCAGCAGACCTAACGCGCCCACCAGCAAATAGCTCCCCTTCTCGAGCCAGAAACTACTGAGATGCAGCTGGCGCGCCGGCAGCTGCAGCAGCGCCAGCACCACTACCACCAGCGCGATAGCCACCAGCCCCTGCAATAAAGAGGCGGCCAGCGTCAGGTTAATACTCGATTTCAACTTCGAGGGATGGGTGGCAAGCCAGGTGGTAATGACAATTTTGCCGTGGCCGGGCCCTAAGGCATGGAGCACCCCGTAAACGAAGCTGAACCCAAGCAGCGACAGCCCCGCCGCCGCCGGGTTCTTCGCCACCGCCTGCAGCAGGCGGCTGAGCTCCAGATTGAGCGCGCGCTGCCAGACCGCGCTCTGCATCAGCACCTGCGGCCAGGCCTGCCACAGCCAGAAGCCGCCCGTGACGCTCACGGCCAGCAGTAGCGCCAACGGCCACAGCGCTTTCCAGCGCGACGCGCGCGTGCGCGGGGTAAAAATTACTGACATGTCAGGGTCACCTTCTGGGCAAAATAGCTGCCCAGCGCCATATCCTCCGGCGGCGCATCCGCTTTATCCAGCGACTGGGCGTATGAGAGCATTTTGTCATTCGGTTTTGGCGTCATTACCGTTGCCTTACAGTCGGCCTGCAGCGCTGCGGGCAGGGAAAAATCGCTATCTTTGTCATAAAACATGTCGACATAGTAGGTCGGGTCGAAAGTGGAAAAGGTAAATGTCTGTCCGGCAACGGGTTGCGGCGTCGCCAGCGGCAGGGTGAAGGTCAGTACCGCCTGCAGGCCGTCGCGCTCAAGGCCGTAGCCGTCGGGGCGATTTTCAAATTTCACCCGCTGGCCGTTGTGCCACAGCTCGCTGAAATAGTGCTGGCCGAGCACGTTGGCCATCACCTCCGCCGCCAGTTTTTTCCATACTTCGCTGCCTGGTTTAGCGTTTCCGGCGTCGTAGAGCAGATCCGATGAGGTAATTTCATCCATCGTCCAGCGCATTTTAAACCCGCTCAGCAGGCCGTCTTTGACCACCGGCTCGCTCTGCAAACTGATGAAGCTATGCGGATGCGCGGCGGCTGTCCATGATAAAACCATGAAAAACGCCGCGCTGGTGCATTGTTTCACTCTGTTCATCTGTTCCTCACGTGAAAAATTCTGTGAACTTCGCCAGCAATCCTGAGCTAAAGCGGGCGCACTTCCCTGCCCCCGCCGCTGTCATTGTCTATTCTTAGCGGAAACCCTAACTGGAACTTACCAGATGATGACCGTCATTGAACCACCATCTGCGCTTTCCAGTCCACAGCGCCGTAGCCAGGTGCTCCTGATGTTTTATCTGCCCGGACAGTCGGTAACGACTGAACGGCTTGGCAGAATCAACCTCGTTGATGAGACCACGGCCCGGCAGGATATTGAGGAGACCGGACGCGAAATTCAGCGTTACCACCGCCTGACCCTTCGGTCACAGGTGGACGGCAGCTATCGGATTGAAGGCGCCGCGCTCGACCAACGTTTATGCCTGCTGCATGCGCTGCGGCGGGGCCTGCGCCTGTGCCCGCAGTTCGTTAACCATCATTTTACCCCGGCGCTGAAAACGCAGCTTAAACAGGAAGGCATCGCCCGTACTCTGTACGATGATACTAACCTGCAGGCGCTGGTGAACCGCTGCGCGCGAGCGCTCAATCGCCAGTTCGACTGCCGGGACGTTCAGTTTCTGCGCTTGTACCTGCAGTACTGTCTGCTTGAGCATCACCGGGGATATTCACCCGACTTCAATGATGAACAGCAACGCTGGGCGCAGACCGCCGCCGAGTTCACCCTGGCGCAGGAGATTGTCCGCCACTGGCAGCGTCGGGTCGGCGCGACGCCGCATGTCGGAGAGCCTTTTTTCCTCTCGCTGCTGTTTATGATGCTCAAAACCCCCGATCCGCTTCGCGATGGTCACCCGCAGGATCGACGCCTGCGGATGGCTATTTCCGGCCTGATCCACCGCTTCCAGATGCTCGCCGGCAGGTCGTTCAGTGACGAGCAGGGGCTGAGCGATCAGCTTTATATTCACTTGTCGCAGGCGTTGATCCGCAGCGTGTTTGCTATCGGCATCGATAACACGCTCACAGAGGAAGTGAGCCGGCTCTATCCTCGCTTACTGCGCACCACCCAGGCGGCATTGAGCGAATTCGAGGAGGCCTGGCACGTCCGTTTTAATGAGGAAGAGACCGGCTTAATCGCGGTGATCTTTGGCGCCTGGCTGATGCAGAAAAGCGACCTGCATGAGAAGCAGGTCCTGCTGCTGACCGATGATAATCCGAATATGGAGGCGGCCCTGGAGCAGCAGTTGCGCGAACTGACGCTGCTGCCGCTGAACATCAAATACCAGAGCGTAGAGCGCTTTCAGAAAGAGGGGGCGCCCAAAGGGGTGACGCTTATCGTCACCCCCTATGCGACGGCGCTGCCGCTGTTTTCACCGCCGCTGATCCACGCGGAGAACTGCTTCACTGAACGCCAGCAGCAGCATATCTGCGCGATGCTCGAAGACTAGGCCGCCACCGTTTTTGGCCGGATAGCCAGCGCCGGGATGGTCAGCAGCGCCATCACCCAGAACACGCCCTGGTGCAGGTGTTGGTAGAGGAAGCCGGCGAAGACGGTCATGATGGCAATACTGCCGCCCATCGCCACCGCTGAGTAGACGGCCTGCAGGCGGATCACTTCGCTGCCCTGGCGGGCGGCGATATAGCGCATCGCCGCCAGATGACACACCGTAAAGGTGCCGCAGTGAAGGATCTGCGCGAGGATAAGCCCCGGCAGCGCCGTGGTCCAGCCCATCAGCGTCCAGCGGACCAGCCCGCACAGGGCAGAGAGCAGCAGCAGATCCCGCGCGCTGAAGCGGCGGAACACCTTTTTACTCAGCGCGAAGATCACCACTTCCGCCACCACGCCTAGCGACCACAAATAGCCCACCGCCGAGGCCGAATAGCCTGCCTGCTGCCAGTAAATGGCGCTAAAGCCGTAGTAGGCGGCGTGCGCCCCCTGCAGCAGGCAAACGCAGGCGAGAAAGCGCCAGCTCTGGCGCACCAGCGTCAGCCAGGCCGCCAGCCCGGCCCCCTGCTGCTGGCGCGACGCCCCCTCGGGCATCACCGACGGTTTCAGCAGCATGCCGAGCAGCATCGAGGCAACGCCCAGGCTGAGCATCAGCAGGATCGCCCGGTAATCAAACAGGCTCACCAGCTTGCCGGTCAGCGCCGAACCAATCACAAAGGCGATGGAGCCCCATAGCCGCACCCGGCCATAGTCCATGGTGATTTGCTTTTGCCAGGTATTGGCCAGGGCATCCGTCAGCGGCACCAGCGGCGAAAAGAACAGGTTGAAGCCCACAATGATCGCCAGCAGCCATGCGACGTGGCTGCCGGCCCAGAAGGCCAGCGCGAAGAGCAAGGTTAACAGCGCCAGCACGCGCAGCGCGGCGATCAGCCGGGAGGGGTCGCTCACCCGCGGGGCGATCAGCAGGCTGCCGAGAAAACGGGCTACCAGACCGGCGCCGAGCAAGATGCCGATGGTTTCCGGGGTCAGTCCGTTACCGGCCAGCCAGACGCTCCAGAAGGGCAGAAAAATACCGTAGCTAAAAAAGTAGGTGAAGTAACTGAGCGCCAGCCAGCGCGTGGAGTGCAAGACCATGATTCCCTCCCGAATGGAGGCGACAGTCTGGCGATAAAGCGGGGCGGGTGCAAGAGGCCCTCGCCCCAAAAATGGCGCTATCCGCGCCCCTGAACGTCTATTGTTAGCGAAAAGTTCAGCGTATCTCCAGTGCCCAAAACCCGCAGCCCCGGTTGGCCGTCCATGTTATGGGCGTTTACCGGGTGAGTTTGCGGCTCGAGGCAAAGGAACGGTTCATCCTGCATTCTGAAAAGCATCAACCACGGAGTTTGCGAAAGAATTGTGACATCCATCACATCACTAATCACCCTCGCCCGCCCGCTCCAGCCGGAATAGCCGACGTTTAGCCAGCGATCCTCACCGTACTGCGGGTGGCTGAAATCGGCATAGCCGGGAAGATGGTTTTGCCAGTCCAGCGGCAGGTGCTGTTCCCCTTCCGGCCAGTAGCCACTGGCGGCAAACTGCGCCGTGCTGCGCTTATCAAAGGAGAAAAAGGGATGAAAACCGCCGCCGTAGGGCATAGGCGTGCTACCGCAGTGGGTAAGCATCAGCGACGCTATCAGTTGGTTACCCTGCAGCTGATAGCGGATCTGCGCCAGGTAATCGAAACCGCAGACATGCTGCCGACGCAGCTGTAACACGCAAAAATCGCCGCCGCGCGCAATGATATCCCAACGCTGCAGCCAACCGTCGCCGTGGAGAAAAAAATGCGCGTCGGCGTGGTGACGTGGCAGGACTATCTCGCGTCCCTGAAAAATAAAGCGATTTCCGGCAACGCGATTGGCCATCGGCAGCATCGGAAACATGCCGCCGGCGGGATTTTCATATAGCACCGGCGCCTGATAATGCCGCGAGAATAAACTTTGCACTTTGCCGCCCAGAGAAGAGACGCACATCCGCAGATGCGCGTTCTCCAGAATCCACGCTTCCGCCATTAGCGCATCTGCTCCTGCTTCGCCGCATTAACGCCCGTATGGCGTTGCGCCAGCTGTTCTTCCAGGGCTTCGAGAGTGATCCCCTTTGTTTCCGGCACGTTGCGCAGAATATAGAGATAGCCGGCGGCGCAAATGACACCATACAGCAGGAAGCTGCCCGCCGCGCCCAGACCGGCATTAAGCAGCGGGAAAGTGTAGGTTAACAAGAAACAGGCAATCCACAGCGCCAGGGTGCCTAAAGACATGGCGAGTCCGCGAACGCGGTTGGGGAAGATTTCCGCCAGCAGCACCCAGGTGACCGGCGCCAGGGTCAAAGCGTAAATGGCAATCGCCGCCAGCACCAACAACAGTACCGGCCAGCCCATAATGCCCATGGCGTAAGCGCCGGCAATTAGCACATAGATCAGCGTCAATCCGGAAGCGCCGAGCAGCATCAGTTTACGGCGGCCGATCTTATCCACCAGCGGCAGCGCGGCGAGGGTAAACACCAGGTTGACGATCCCTGTTGCGACAATCGATTTCAGCGTGCTGTTAATATCGAATCCCGCCGAGGCAAAAATCTCCTGTGCGTAGTTGAAGATGACGTTAATTCCGCACCACTGCTGGAAGACGGCGAGGACCATGCCGATGATAACGATCGGTTTTACCTGCGGAGCCAGCAGCGCGCTATAGGAGATTTTATGGTTATCTTTTTCCAGCGTGTGCGCGATGTCGCGTAATATCCTGTCGGCATAGTCGGCGGAGCCAATGCGTTCCAGCGCGGCGCGGGCACGCTCGGGCTTCCCGGCCTTCATGAGCCAGCGCGGCGATTCGGGAACAAAGAACATTAGTATCAGAAACGCCAGCGCCGGCACCAGTTCCGCGCCGAACATCCAGCGCCAGCCCATCTGCCCGTTCCAGGTCTCCACAATCATCTGCTGTGTCGCTCCCGTCGCCACGGGTTCCGCAATCATCAGATTGATAAGCTGAGCGGCCAGCACGCCAATCACGATAGTGAGCTGGTTTATCGCAACAAAGCGCCCTCTTTTTTCTGCCGGGCTGACTTCGGCAATGTAAAGCGGGCTGAGAGCGGAAGCCAGACCAATCCCCACGCCGCCCACAATGCGGTAAACCACAAACATATCGAAACTGCTGGCGACCGCCGTCCCCCACGCCGAGGCGCTGAACAGCACGGCGGACAGTATTAAGGGCCGCTTGCGCCCGAGTTTATCGGCGCACCATCCCGAGATTAATGCGCCGAAAACGCAGCCCGCCAACGCCGAACTCATCGCCCAGCCGGACTGTGCCGGATCGGTAATAGAAAACCAGGCTTCATAAAATGGCTTTGCGCCGCCAATGACTACCCAGTCATAGCCAAACAGTAAACCACCGCAGGCGGCGACCAGACAGATAGTCCAGACGTAGCCCATTTTGAGATGTGTCTGCGCATTATTCATAATGATTCCTCTATAAGGGAAACGCAGGGAACAGTAGGGTTCAGGCGGGCCAGGCCCGCCCATTGAGGTTCAGGAAAAAATGCCGCTTTGCAGGGCATGACGAATCAGATGCGCCTTATCGTGAGCCGGGTTCAGCTGCAGAAGCCGCTGCATCGCCTGCTGGCTGGCGGATACATTCCCCAGCCCCAGATGGCCCAGCGCTTCAATAAACAAGCAGTGCTGCTGATGTTGCTGCTCCGGGCTGACGTCCAGCGCCACCAGATCCGGCAGCGATACGGCAAAGAAGTCCGTTTCCGGCACGCAGTCACGCTGTTGTTCTACCCAGTCGAGGAAGCTGCGGAAATGCGCATCCGCTTCAGAAGACTGACCGTTTGCCCGCATCGCCATACCCTGCCAGAACAAATAGTCAGCAGGCTGGTCATTGTAGTAACGCCCGGCGCTCAGGCCGTAATCCCCCAGCAGCGCCCGCGACAGCGCCTGAACGGCCAGCGCGTCTTCGCCTCGCATTTGATGGCAGTGCGCCAGCAGATACCAGATGTCGTTATCGGTCTGCCCCGGCAAGCGCCCTTCCCCCAGGTTCAGCGGATAGCGTAGCCCCTGCTGTAGTAATTCTATCGCCAGGCCGCTATCGCCCAGGGACATCGCCGTCAGCGCACGATGGATTTGGTTAAGCAGATACTGCCCCGTTACCTTCCCTTCCCCGCCCTCCCAAGGATGGAAATCGCGTTCGCGCAGCACCTGCGCCGCCTCGGCATATTCCCCAACGCCATTCCACAGGCTGAGCAGCTCGGCAGTGAGATCGTCACGCTTGAGCACCACTTCGCGACGCGGCGTCAGTAACGCCAGCCGCGCTTCCCGACTCTGGCCCTGCTGTTTGTTGAGATAATCCAGCTCAAATAAGAAGCGGGCGTTGTCTGGCTCCAGTGCCACCGCTTGTTGTAAATAGCGGCTCGCCAGTTGGGCGTTATGCTGTTTATTCCAGGCGTAGATCCCCAACAACCGGTGCACGGGCGCAAAGTCGGGCTGTTGTGCCAGCGTCTGCTGCCAGCAGGCAATGGCATCATCATAGCGACGTTTGCTGTACCAGAAGCAACCGAGCAGATAACAGGCAAAGGCGTCCTGTTGCAGAGATTGCAGCATCACTACTTCATCGAGCGTATTGGGGAAGCGGACGCATTTGGCAAAACTGCGCTGGGCATTAAGTAGATATGACTGCGGGTTGTCGCTGAGCGAAGCCTGCCAAAGCAGCGGCAATGTTTCCTGACAGTCCAGCAGCGCCAGCAGTTCGCTAGCCGCCTGCTTTTTACCCAGCGATACCAGCCACCCCGCCAGCGTACTGGCGTTAATACCTCGTCCCCCGGTCACCTGACGCAATGCGTCGCCCGACGCCTCATCGCCGCTAATGGCCCAACGCGCATAGTGCAACACATAGCTCAGCGGGTGCGTTTTCAACGCCAGGTCAATGTAGGTCAACGCCGTCTGTTGACTCTGCGTTGTTGCAAGCGCCAGCGCTTTCAACCCCATCGCGAGGTTATTACTGCCATTAAACTGCAGGCTGAGTTCAACCTTTGCCAGCGCGTCAGCCTCATCGCCGCGCACCATCGCCAGCCGCGCCAACGAATAAAACGCCGCATCGCGGCAGTTGCCGCTCCAGCTTGCCTTATAGTAGCTATCCCATGCTTTGCTCACTTCGCCCTGACGCTCGAAAGCCGCCCCCAGCAGTAGACTAGCTTCTCCATCGCGTGGGTTCTTGTTCAGTCGATGTGCTCGAGCCAGCGCCGATTCAGCACAGCGCTGCGCCATCAGCCAGTCGGCACGGTTCAGCGCCAGATTGCCCAGCGCCACGTTATTGCGATAGTCCTCCGGGTCCAGTTCAATGGCCCTACGGTAATAATCCTCGGCGTAACGGCTGGCATGGTTGTACTGCTCAATATGCTGGCCGATGAAATAAAGTTCTTCAGGGTTATGCAATTCGTGTGGCTGCTTTGGCGCGCTGGCGGCGTTGGGCAGCGGCGTCACTTCGGGAATGTGCTCCTCATACTGCAGCAGCGGCGTACCATCGCTGGCTAACACCGCCATGGTCAGGCGCTGCGGCCACCCCTCCGCCAGCGTCTCCTGCCAGCTTTCGCCCGGCTCCAGCGTCACCTGCGTACGCCACAGCGTTTGCTCGCCATCGCGAATTTCCACCCGCACGTCGTGCAGCGGCGCAACGGCATACAGCCCCAGCGCCAGTTGCGACGCCTGACGTTCAAGACGCATCACCAGCCGGGTACTGGCGTTCTGCACCGACGATAGCTCACTGTAGGGGAGAAAATTCTGTACAAAAACCTTCTCTTCATACGGTGCAAGCCAGGTGAAGTCCGGCTGGTTATCGGTGTACACCCCGGTCATCAGCTCAATGTAAGGGCCGTTTTCGTCGGTCAACTGACGATCCCAAGCCTGACCAAACTCGCCGTGACCCCATGACCACTGTTTTTTTCCGGGCGAGATGTGATGATCCGCCACGTGCAGCAAGCCACCGCGCTCGCCGTGATGCCAGGCGCCGACAAAATCATATTCTGACTTTTCCGCCATGTAGGAAGTGGGGACTGGCACATTCTTATAGCGAGAGATATCGACACCCGCGGAATAGTCCACTTTGTAATAGGTACCGGTGGCAATAGGAAATGACGAGACGGCACGTTTACCGTGATCGAACACCGCCGTGACGTCTGGCGGGAATACGCTCTGGTGATCGTCTCCCCCCTTCACCGCTGGGTTTGACCACCACAGGAAATGGCGCGGTGTGGCGTTACCGTTAAACACTTTGCCGGTAATTTCCACGAGCGCCCTGTCCGGGTACAGCGTGAAGCCAGCCATCAACTGTAAGCCGCGCATCGGTTCGACTTCCCCCATCCACACCGTTTGTTCACCGTGTTCACCCTGCGTAATGGTGAAATCAACGGGCATAAAAGTGGTTGGACGATGGTGCTGAGGCCAGTTGAACTCGATACCGCCGGAGATCCAAGGCCCTAATAGCCCAACCAACGCGGGTTTCACCACTTCGTTGTAGTAGACGAAATCGCGCTGTTTGACCTTGTCATACGCACGATGAATACGGCCGCCGAGTTCCGGTAACAGCATAATTCGAATGAAATCATTCTCCATCCATACTGCCTGATAATCACGCATCTCACGTTCGCCGGTCAGGGTGTCAATCACCCCATAGGGATACACCGCGCCCGACGACCCCTGATACACACGCTTTTCGAGAAACATCGGGTTTGCGTCTTCATTGCCCGTTGTCCACGTTGGTAACGTAAGGGTCTCCTTCCAGACCTTAACCACTCCGTACATAATCATTCTCCAGTAAACAAAACACAGTGAAATACGATAGGATGGCAGTGTAGAGGAGTTAATTTCCGGTAAATTGCGCGATGCTCACGCATTACAATTAACAAGGTTTAGTAATATGCAGATAGCAGGACTGAATAACCAAACGGTGAGGCAGCACAACCGCCGAGCAATTATGACGCTGATTTGGCGCTATAAGCGTTTGAGTAAATCGCAACTGGCCACGCACACCGGGTTATCTATTCCAGCGATCAGCAAGATCCTCGACGAACTGGTTGGCGAAGGGAAACTCAGCCACTACAGCGAAAACCTCAGCTCGCGTGGGATGAACAGCGGGCACTATCAGATCCCCAAGGAGGGACCGCTGATTCTGTGCATGAACGTCACGCCCACCAGCATTGAAAATCAGCTAATCGATGCGCAAATGACGCCTGTCGGCGAATTTCTCCAGACTCAGATTAACGCCCCCACGCCAGAACACCTGCTTTCAGCCATTGAAGCATTGTGGCGTGAACAGCAAAAAAAATGCCCGGGACGGCGAATCAATCTTGCGCTTGGGGTTCATGGTCAGGTGGATCCTGATACGGGTGTCTCGCAAACAATGCCGCAGGCACCGTGGAAAAAACCAATTGAGATTAAGTACCTGCTGGAGGAACGTCTGGGAGTATCGGTTCGCGTCGATAACGACTGCATCATGCTAGCGCTGGCTGAGAAGTGGCAAAATAGCGGTAATCGTCAGGACTTTTGTATCGTCAATGTCGACTACGGTATTGGTTCATCATTTGTCATCAACGGCCAAATCTACCGCGGGATGCTCAACGGCAGCGGGCAGATTGGGCATACGATTTTCGATCGTGACGGCACTGCCTGCGATTGCGGACGCTACGGCTGTCTGGAAACCGTCGCATCACTCTCGGCGCTAAAAAAACAGGCACGAGTGTGGTTGAAATCACAACCTATATCGTCCGGTTTAGACCCAGAAAATATGACCAGCAGCCAGCTCATCGACGCCTGGCACAACGGCGACGAGCAGGTGGTGCAGTGGGTTGAAGAAGCGGCGAATGCCATTGGGTTAACGCTATATAATCTCCTGAATATTCTAAATATTAACCAAATTTGGTTCTATGGTCGCAGCTGTGAATTCGGCGACAGATGGCTACAGACTATCTATCGGCAGATTGGTTTTACACCTTTTGACCAGGGCGACGCCGTTCGCATGCGTCAAACGCAGATAGGCTTCGGCAATCTGACCCGCCAGCAGCAGATCACCGGCATTGGCTATCTATATGTTGAAGCCGCGTTGGCACACGCCTGATTGACCGGTCATTTTCCATCACCGCATAAAAGACGATTAGTAATCTTTGTTTACTGAAATATAAATCTCGGCGCAAAGTCCGCCAGCACTTGTTGCTCTACGCTACCACTCTGATTCTGGATAAAAACAGATTATGCACTTACATAATCTGTGGATACATCTTTATAGAATAAATAACGTGCATTGTCGTTTGCATGAAAAATACCAGACAAAGCACATTTTAAATATTCGTGTGGGCGAGGCTTTAAGATGAACCTTACAAGCAGGAAAAATTATGTATTGCTAAGTGCCTTTGATTTTTTATACCTATTTTCATGGTCAGCGACCATGTCATTTTTTGTGATTTGGACCACGCAGCACTTAGGGATAAGTGCCACCAACATTGGCATTATCTATTCGATTAATGCCATGATTGCTTTACTGATGCAGCCTATCTTTGGCTATATTTCAGATAAACTAGGCCTCAAGAAAAGGCTGGTATGGTTCTTAATTTTATTACTTTTGCCTGTTGGGCCATTTTTTATCTATGTCTATGCACCATTACTGGTCAATGCCTTTTGGGTCGGGGCGGTGCTTGGCGGTGTGTATCTGGGCATTATATTTAATACTGGCTGCGGTGTTATAGACAGTTATCTTGATAAAGTATCCAGACGGTATGAATTCGAATACGGAAGAGTAAGAATGTGGGGGTCATTAGGTTGGGCATTCGCAACCTGGTTGACCGGTAAATATATCGACTCAAATCCTGACATTCCTTTCTGGATGGGAAGTATAGCCATCCTACTGGCAGGGTTTTGCTTTCTTTTTACCCGCATTGATTTAACCAAGGATGAAGTTAATGCAACGGAATCACTCAAGGTAGTAAACGCGTTAGAATTGCTCAAAAACAAGCAATTTTGGATGTTGATGATTTTCATGCTTTTTGTGAATCAGATATATGATACTTACGATCAGCAGTTCGCCCAATATTTCTCTATGCAATTTACTACTCGAGCAGAAGGCAACCATTGGTTTGGCGTTCTAGGCTCTATTCAGGTGTGCTTCGAAACGGTATTTCTTGCCATAGTTCCGTTTTTCGTTAATCGCATCGGTGCAAAAAAAGCATTAATCCTGGCAGGCACAATCATGACGGCGAGAATTTTAGGTTCTGCGATTGAACTGGGCCCAATCTGGATAGCATCAATGAAAATGGCACATGCCATCGAAAAACCATTAATTGTCGTATCACTCTTCAAGTTTATCGCAGCTAACTTCGATAACAAACTCTCTTCTACAGTATATCTTCTGATGTTATTTTCTGCGTCATTAGCTACCACTATTTACTCACCACTCGCAGGGTATCTCTACGATTCAGTTGGCTTTGTTAACGCTTATATTATCTTTGGTTCTATTGCCGGCACCTTTACGATTTTCTCTTCAATTATGCTAGAAGATAAAGACAAAAAAAGAGTAAAGCCATATTCAGAGTCAACGCCAGCATAACAAAAAATAGTTAAAACATATGGAGAATGCATAATGATTTATCATTTTAAGAATGAACAACCCTCTAACTTATTGCGTGGACACCTTAATCTTGGCGGCCATAATGGAAACACTTCACTAGAAGTGACTAATTATTATCTTGAGAAAAATGGCGAGTGCTGGATTCCAATAATGGGAGAAATCCACTACGGGCGAGTTAATCGTGAGATATGGAAAGATGAACTATTGAAGATAAAAGCAGGAGGCATCACCGTCATTGCTGCTTATGTCTTCTGGATTTTCCATGAAGAGGAGGAAGGACAGTTTAACTTCACGGGAAATTATGATTTACGGCACTTCCTCACCCTAATTCAGGAGTGCGGATTAGAGGTTGTTATGCGCATAGGCCCATGGTGCCACGCAGAACTACGAAACGGTGGCTTCCCGGATTGGTTAGTGAAAAAAGGCTGCAGGACACGCACTGATGATCCGGAATACCTAAACTACGTAACACGCTACTGGCGTCAATTGAAAACCCAGATGAGTGGTTTCCTGTTTGAGGAAGGTGGCCCGATTTGCGCCATTCAGTTGGAGAACGAACTGACGGATAACGCAGCCCACATCAAAACGCTAAAAGATCTTGCTCTCGAACTGGGACTAAAGGCACCGATTTATACTGCCACGGGCTGGAATGCGACCTACGGCGCAGCAATTCCTGAACGGGATGTTCTGCCTGTATTTGGTGGATACGCGGATGCCCCCTGGGAAGAGCATACCAGGCAGCTTGAGCCGGTTTCACACTATTTTTTCCTGCCTGCGCGAAATGACCACTCCATCGGAAAAGATCTCATTATCGCCAAAGAGACGGATGATGATGTATTTCAGATGAAATACGACCTTTATCCTTTTGCAACTTGCGAAATTGGGCCAGGCGTTCAGGTAACGCATCATCGCCGCCCTGTCATTAGCCCAGATGACGCAGCATCACTTGCGATGGTTAAGATTGGTTGTGGCAATAATATGCCGGGATACTACATGTACCGTGGCGGCACCAATCCAATTGGCCAAAAGCATACAATGCAGGAGTCAAAAGCAACGGGTTACCCAAATGATTTGCCCGTACGTAGCTACGACTTCCAGGCGCCTATTGGTGAGTTTGGGCAGATAAATCCACAGTACGGTAAGCTAAAAATTCAGCACCATTTCCTGAACGCCTTTGGTGATTCACTGGGAAAAATGCATCCACAGTTTCAAGCAATAGAACTTGATGGACGCTATGACACACATTCCTTACGCTATGGGTTACGCACAAACGGGCAAAGTGGCTATGTTTTTGTTAATAACTATCAAAGACATAGTAATCTTTCCGCACATGACGGCGTACAATTTGTCGTTCCGGTTGCCAACGGTACATTGACATTCCCGCACCAGGGTCTGCACGTTCCGTCAGGGAGCTATTTCATTCTACCCTATAACCTGAATATCAGCGGCAATACGCTCGCTTATGCCACGGCTCAGTTGCTATATCAACATGACAACACAGTATTCTTTATGGCTCTGGATGGTATTGATGCTGAATTCACTTGGGCCGATGGTTCGTCTAATAAAGTTCGTGCAGGTCTTGATAGCACTTTTAAACATCAGAGCGAAGGCATTTCCATAAACGTTGTTACATTGACACAGCAACAGGCTGAACAACTGTTTGTCCTCGAAGGAGAGATATTTTATTCACCAGCAGATCTATTCCGGGATGGTGAATATCTTACTGCTTACCGACAAGCTAACAGTGATCTATCCTGGTTTCATTGGAACGGCTCGAAGTTTATTGAACATGAATATCATAAACCTTCACTCACGAACTGTATTGAGTACCACGAAATTACTACTGAGATTCCTGAAACTCTGGGTAGCGAAGAACTCCTATTATCAAAAACCGATCAGATTAAATCCTGGCGGTTAAATATAGATAACATCAACCTAGCCGATAATTCTGATGCATTAATTTGTCTTGACTATATCGGTGACATTGCTCAGTTATATGTTGACGATATTCTTGTTGCCGATGACTTCTATAAAGGAACGACATGGCTCGTCAGCCTTCGACATATAAAACGATTTGGCAACAACGTCAAACTCATCATATCTAAAAAAACGGAAGACAATATTTACATTGAATCAGAGGAGCGGACCGGACTGGACTTAAAAGATATTCACCTGGACGTTATTTACGACCATAAATTCAAAATCTAAATTAACAAATTAAAAAATAAAGCTGGCGTTATTAACTCAACGCCAGCTTGCCTAACAATGCCTACTGTATTTTACTGGAGATAAAAGTGAATAAAGCTAAGCTATTAGCCGTTATGATTCCTATTGTCTTATTTATAGATCATGCGCAAGCGATAGAAATTTACAACAAGAATGGAACGAAAGTAGATTTATATGGTGGAATGAATTCTCGTAGAGAGTTCAATAGTGATGGCAATTACGATAAATCACTTGTTGATTTGGGGTTTTATGGGGAGTCAAAGGTCACAAGTGATATTACTGGCTACGGATTCTGGCAATATCGTATTACCGGCGGTGAAAATGAATGGAGCTCAAATGGTGGAGTCCGACAACAATTTGCTGGCCTAAAAATGGTTAATGTTGGCTCACTGGATTATGGGCGAAACTATGGCGTTTTATACGATGTTGAACGCTATACCGATATCGCACCTTACTTCTCTGGTGATACATGGACAAATGCATCAGACAACTTTATGGTTAGCCGTGGTGATGGCATGCTCACCTATCGGAATGAGGATTTTTTTGGCAAACTTTCTGGCCTTGATTTTGGACTACAGTATCAAGCAAAACGTGAGGGATATGACCCGGATAAAGAAAATGGTGAGGGTTATGGTTACTCTCTAAGTTATCAGATCGCCCAAGGGTTAACCTTGACGGGTGCCTATAGCAATTCTCGTCGCACTCAAAAACAAAACACCCTCGAGTTGGAGGGGGAGAAATATGCTGAAGCGTGGGGGATTGGTGGACTCTATACTTCTGATCATCTATACCTCGCATCGGTCTACTCAGAGACCAGAAATCTTACTCCCATAAATAAATCATGGGCTGATTACAAAACGGCAGACAAAACACAGAACATGGAGTTTGTATTACAGTATCAATTTGATAACGGGTTACGCCCTTCCATTTCATATGTCCAGAGTAAAGTAAAAGATAAAACAGCCGGTAACTTTGACATGGCGGAATATATACAAGCAGGTGTGCTTTATAAACTTACTGCGAACGTACAACTGTGGTTCGATCACCGTTTTAGCCTGGTTAACGAAGATTCAGAACTTGTGAATTATCGCATCATTGATGATGATCGTTCAGCAGCTGGTGTTATCTTCATGTTTTAATCATAACTAAACATATCACACCTTAACTCGGTTATAATTTCGAGAGGATTTATAATGACAAACAAAAAACGTCAAAACAAATAGGTTTGTTCATATTCGCAACTGCGCTTCTCAGTTTTCAGGGATGTGTTCAGGCATCATCGACTACTCTGGCAGAAAATGGCTGGACATCGACAGGCGATGTGAATGCAAGCTATATTGCCTCTAAGGGCCATTATGATAATACCAGTCTCGGGCATAAGTCTGATAGTGCGTATGCTGTTGAATCCTTCCATGTCTTGAAAAACATTAAAGACGGAAAATACTACTTGCGGGCGTATACACAAAGTAGTGGCGGGCAATCAGTGGCCGAAATATTCACCCGGAATTGCGGTGGGGCAGATTCACATACAGCTATTCCTAAAACCGAAGGGAATACAGATCACTGGACTATTGTCGAATCTCAGCAAATCCAGGTATCCGGAGGTAACTGTACGATTGGAGTGAGTTCAAAGGGAAATGCAGGTCAATGGTTACTTGCAGATAATTTTGAATTACTACCGCAACCTCAACCTGGAGTCCCCCCCACCGCTATGCACGTTGGTGGTGATATCACATATCGAAATCTCACTTATTCAGTTGGCGGTAAATGGGCTGACGAGAAAGGGAATGAAAAGGATGTCCTCAGTATTCTTCAGGATAATGCCTTCAATCTCGCGCGGATCCGTATTTATAACAAACCTGGCACACCGGTAGATCTTAACGGTAATTCTTATCGTTTACAGGAAGGGTTTCAGGACTTGAACGATGCAGTTAAAACGGCCAAAGCAGCAAAAGATCATGGCATGACTCTGTTCCTGTCACTTCATTATAGTGATTTCTGGACTAATCCAGCACAGCAGGCGGTTCCAAAAGATTGGGAAGGTCTTAAAGGTGCCGCGCTACAAAAAGCATTATATAATTTTACCTATAAAGTGATGACGACCCTTAAAGCAAATAACGTTACGCCTGAATATATTTCCATTGGAAATGAAATTAATGATGGTGTTGCTGGGGTAACTCGCGGCGAAGAGTACTACCAACTTTTGCAGAAAGGCTATGAAGCCGTGAAAGCAGTTTCTCCTGAAACGAAAGTTGTCATCCATCTTACCGTCCCTAACCAACAGTTTTATGAGGGATGGATTGATGATGCCAGGAAATATGGTCTCAACTATGACCTTATTGGTGCATCCATGTATCCATTCTGGACCAACATGTCTATTGGTGAAATGGCAAACTTTGTAAACCATATCGCAAAATATTCTGATAAGCATGTAATGATCTGTGAGGTAGGCTATCCATGGACGTTAAAAACACAGTTCGGAGCCGCTGATATTCAATCGCTCATTGTCGCTAACAACCTTGATCCGGATGGGCCAGAAAACTATGGGGCTACGCCTGAAGGACAGTTGAAATATATGAAGGAGTATTTCCGAGCCATGTATAACACAGGCGTTGTAGAAGGCATCTCGTACTGGGATCCCATTGCCATAGATGTTAAAGGAGCTGGATGGGTTGTTGGGGAATCGAGTGCGGTTGAGGATACCAGCTTCTTTGATTATCAGACGCCACATCGTGCGCTTGAAAGCTTAAAAGCATTCTATAGCTATTGATAAAAAAACACTCCCTACTTAACGATGCTACAGGTAGGGAGCTTTACTCAAGAACTTAATAAAAATACCAGTTTGGAGCCATCATGAAAAATATAAAAAAAATCTTTACTGTCGTCCTACTTACCTGTACCACTCCAGTCCTGGCCCAATCAACATTAACTATTCCAGATGATGTCACTATTTATGTTGTAAATGGTCAGAACTATGATAAAGATCGTTTTATCTTTAGCTCTACAAATGACTTAAAACTTCCTGATGGCGAAAATCAGATCGTATTTAAATTCAGAACTACGGTAAAACAAGGTACCGATGATTTCAGAACTTATGATAGTGACACTATCATTGCAAAATTCACCATCAATTCAACGCATGCCAGAATGATTATGCCTAACTACTGGACATTCACTGAAGCACAAGATGGGATAAAAAACTTATCCTGGCAAATAAAAACGGACAAGGGCGAACAACTCTCGGTTACACAAGATACGCTTCCTGGAAACGGAATTCAGATCGCACGGGATTATGAAAAAGAAGTCAGAAATTATAATAATCATAACGGTCCCGCTGCAATCAGTTCTCAATCGGCACTATTGACAGTACCGATTGAAGGTAATAATGAAAATGTTCCCAGTAAAAGATATAAAAATGATGATCCGGCGTTACAAGCTACGACATCTGAAATGCTTAAGTATTGGTATCAAAAAGCTGATGACAAAACGAAAAAACAATTTAATGAATACCTTAAATCACAGCAATAATTGATTACAATAGACACATTCAAAAAAATACTACTTTTTGAGTTGTCGTCCGATATGGGCCGTAGATGCACTAGCTCAATATAATCATTTAGGGCGGGCTTTAGTTCGCTCTTTTTCCACGCCATTAACAACGCCAGTATCGGTGCTTCGCCTTTAATCCGCCCCCCTGCCCGGTATTAAAATTATTCATATAACCGGGTATCAAAGTGCCCCCGCCCCTGCCAATGAGATTCGTTGTCACCAGAATTAAACAGCGCCATCCAACAGGCAGCGGTGGTGTCGGGGAGCGCCCGCCGATCGCAAAGCGATCTGGTTCCAGCTGCGTGACGGCGTGTTAACCGGCGCGGTCACCCTCAATCACGGTCGCGAGATCCGCACGCTGCGCAAGCTCATCCAGAGTGGTCAAGCGGTGAACGCCGAAACGCTATGCGATGAAAGCGTCCCGTTAAAAACGCGGTAATTTCGCTGTTCAGCGGACCGGGGATGTTGCCAGAACTAACGTGGCGGGAAGCAAAAACGTGTATTACGTTTAAAGGACACTTCTCTCATAACGAGCTGATTATGAACACACTCCGCTATTTTGATTTTGGCGCATCCCGCTCTCTGCTACTGCTTATCGCCCGCATCGCCGTGGTAGTTCTGTTTATTCTTTTTGGCTACCCCAAACTGCTGGGCTTTGACGGTACGGTGCAGTACATGGCCGCCTCCGGCGCGCCGATGCCGACCCTGGCGGCGATTATCGCCGTCATTATGGAAGTGCCTGCCGCCATTTTAATTGTGCTGGGCTTTTTCACCCGCCCGCTGGCGGTCATCTTTATCTTCTACACCCTGGGCACCGCGGTGATTGGCCATCACTACTGGGATATGACTGGCGATGCGGTATTGCCGAACATGATTAACTTCTGGAAAAACGTCAGCATCGCCGGCGCTTTCCTGCTGCTGGCGGTAACCGGCCCCGGGGCGATCTCCCTCGACCGCCGCTAATCCCCAGACGCAAAAAAGGCCGCAAACGCGGCCTTTTTGATGTCAACGCTAACGCTTACGCATAAACCGGGAAGCGGGCGCAGATATCCAGGACTTTGCCTTTCACGCGCTCAATGACCGCGTCGTCATTGATATTGTCCAGCACATCACACATCCAGCCAGCCAGCTCTTTGACTTCCGCTTCTTTAAAGCCGCGGCGAGTCACTGCCGGAGAACCGATACGGATACCGGAGGTTACGAACGGGCTCTTCGGATCGTTCGGCACGCTGTTTTTGTTGACGGTGATGTTGGCGCGGCCCAGGGCAGCGTCAGCTTCTTTACCGGTCAGATTTTTATCCACCAGGTCCAGCAGGAACAGATGGTTCTCAGTACCGCCAGACACCACTTTGTAGCCGCGGTTCAGGAACACTTCCACCATTGCTTTGGCGTTTTTCGCAACCTGCTGCTGGTAAACTTTAAACTCTGGCTCCATCGCTTCTTTCAGCGCCACCGCTTTCGCTGCGATAACGTGCATCAGCGGGCCGCCCTGCGCGCTTGGGAATACCGCAGAGTTCAGTTTCTTGTACAGCTCTTCGCTACCGCCTTTCGCCAGGATCAGGCCGCCGCGCGGACCCGCCAGGGTTTTGTGGGTGGTGGTGGTCACGACGTGAGCATGCGGAACCGGGTTCGGATACACGCCAGCGGCGATCAGGCCTGCCACGTGCGCCATATCGACAAACAGGTATGCGCCGATGCTGTCAGCGATTTCACGCATTTTTGCCCAGTCAACGATACCGGAGTAAGCGGAGAAACCACCGATGATCATCTTCGGTTTATGTTCCTGAGCCTGCTTCGCCATGTCGTCATAGTCAATTTTGCCGGACTCATCAATACCGTAAGGGATGATGTTGTACAGTTTGCCGGAGAAGTTAACCGGAGAGCCGTGAGTCAGGTGGCCGCCCTGCGCCAGGTTCATCCCCAGCACGGTATCGCCCGGCTGCAGCAGCGCGGTGTAGACGGCAAAGTTAGCCTGGGAGCCGGAGTGCGGCTGGACGTTAGCATAGTCAGCGCCGAACAGCTCTTTCGCGCGGTCGATAGCCAGCTGCTCAACCACGTCGACATATTCGCAGCCGCCGTAGTAACGCTTGCCCGGATATCCTTCAGCATATTTGTTGGTCAGCTGAGAGCCCTGCGCCTGCATCACGCGCGGACTGGTGTAGTTTTCGGAGGCGATCAGTTCGATGTGCTCTTCCTGACGTACTTTTTCCTGCTCCATAGCCTGCCACAGTTCGGCATCATAATCGGCAATGTTCATTTCACGCTTTAACATCCGCATCTCCTGACTCAGCTAACAATAAAATTTCGGCCTAAAAAGGCGGTCCGATTGGACAACGGCCCACAGTATAACCGAATCATTCTGTGATAACAGGTCTTGACAAAGGATTTTACGCAAACGTTTGGCTCCGCATGACACAAGGCTTTGAGCAATAACGCCTCTCTCAGTATCAACGGATTTCTTTTCAGGATTGTGATGCAAATTCTTCATGTTGTAACTGCAACGGCGGAAAGTGTTAAAGAACCATTTACAACGCAGGGTTATTTCCTTAAGATGCATTTAAAATACATCATTAAAGTAACACACAAGGAAGCACGCTATGCTCGACGCTCAAACCATCGCTACGGTCAAAGCCACCATCCCCCTGCTGGTAGAGACTGGACCAAAATTAACCGCCCATTTCTACGATCGTATGTTTGCGCATAACCCGGAGCTCAAAGAGATCTTCAATATGAGCAACCAGCGCAACGGCGACCAGCGAGAAGCGTTGTTCAACGCCATTGCCGCCTACGCCAGCAATATCGATAACCTGCCCGCCCTGCTGCCGGCGGTGGAAAAAATCGCCCAGAAACACACCAGTTTCCAGATCAAACCGGAGCAGTACAACATCGTGGGCAGCCATCTGCTGGCGACCCTCGATGAAATGTTCAGCCCGGGTCAGGAAGTCCTTGATGCCTGGGGGAAAGCTTACGGCGTGCTGGCGAACGTCTTTATCGGCCGCGAAGCCGAGATCTATCAGCAAAACGCCAGTAAAACCGGCGGCTGGGAAGGGACCCGCGCGTTCCGCATCGTGAAGAAAACCCCGCGCAGCCAGCTTATCACCAGCTTTGAGCTCGAGCCGGTCGACGGCCAGCCGGTCGCCGATTACCAGCCTGGCCAGTATCTGGCCATCTGGCTGAAGCCGGAAGATTTCGAATATCAGGAAATTCGCCAGTACTCCCTGACCCGCAAAGCGGACGGCAAGGGCTACCGCATCGCGGTTAAACGCGAGGAAGACGGCCAGGTTTCCAGCTGGCTGCATAACCATGCCAGCGAAGGCGATGTGGTCTATCTGGCGGCGCCGGCCGGGGACTTCTTCCTTAACGTTGAGCCGCAGACGCCGGTCACTCTGCTCTCCGGCGGCGTCGGGCAAACGCCGATGCTGGCGATGCTGGATGCGCTGGCGAAGAGCCGCCATCAGGGTCAGGTGAACTGGTTCCATGCGGCGGAAAATGGCGAAGTCCATGCCTTTGCGGATGAAGTGCAGGCGCTCGGCGCGGCGCTGCCGGCGTTTACCGCTCACGTCTGGTATCGCAACCCGAGCGAGGCCGACCGTCAGGCAGGACGTTTTGATAGCGAAGGTTTTATGGATTTAGCGGCGGTGGCGGAAACCCTTCGCGACCCGCAGATGCAGTTCTATCTCTGCGGCCCGGTGGCCTTTATGCAGTATGCGGCGCAGCAGTTGGTGGCGCTGGGGGTGAATAAAGACAACATTCATTACGAATGCTTCGGGCCGCATAAGGTGCTGTAAGCCCCGACGACGCGGGGATTTGCCGGGTAAGCGCAGCGCCACCCGGCAATACTGCAGCGAGCGGCGAGCGTTAAATCGCCGCGTCGTCTTCTTCGCCGGTACGGATACGAATCACGCGCGCGACATCAAAGACAAAGATTTTACCGTCACCGATTTTGCCGGTCTGCGCGGTACGGATGATGGTATCCACACAGGTATCGACGATATCGTCGGTCACCACGATTTCAATTTTCACTTTCGGCAGAAAATCCACCATATACTCCGCGCCGCGGTAGAGTTCGGTGTGCCCTTTCTGGCGGCCAAAGCCTTTCACTTCCGTTACCGTCATCCCGGTGATGCCGACTTCGGCCAGCGCTTCACGCACGTCATCCAGTTTGAAAGGTTTAATAATCGCATCAATCTTTTTCATGGTGTTCCTGTCTTAGTCGCGTAACCGGTTGCTTACCGTATCATAACTTGCGCTATGTTGCGGAGCTACTCTTTAAAGTCGTTGGCGTCGAGCTCATGGCGCGACAGCAGCTTATAGAATTCAGTGCGGTTGCGTCCAGCCATCCGCGCCGCATGGGTGACGTTGCCCCTGGTAATCTGCAGCAGCTTGCGCAGGTAGTTCAGCTCAAACTGATTGCGCGCCTCCACAAAGGTCGGCAGGGCGGTGTTCTCGCCCTCCAGCGCCTGCTCCACCAGCGCATCGCCAATCACCGGCGACGAGGTCAGGGCCACGCACTGCTCAATCACGTTCACCAGCTGGCGCACATTGCCCGGCCAGTTGGCGGCCATCAGCCGCTTCATCGCATCGCTGGAAAACGCCCGTACGAACGGCTTATGGCGATCGGCGGACTGACGCAGCAGATGGTTGGCTAACAGCGGAATATCTTCCGTGCGTTCGGAGAGCGGCGGGATCTTCAGGTTAACCACATTGAGGCGATAGAACAGATCTTCGCGAAACTCGCCGCGAGCCATCGCCTTCGGCAGGTCGCGGTGGGTGGCGGAGATGATCCGCACGTTGATCTCGATATCGCGGTTGCTGCCGAGCGGGCGTACCTTACGCTCCTGCAGGACGCGCAGCAGCTTCACCTGCAGGGCGACCGGCATATCGCCAATCTCATCGAGAAACAGCGTACCGCCTTCGGCGGCCTGGAATAACCCTTCGCGGTTGCTGACCGCGCCGGTAAAGGCGCCCCGCGCATGGCCGAACAGTTCGGACTCGAGCAGCTGTTCCGGCAACGCGCCGCAGTTAATCGCCACGAACGGCTTGTCATGACGCGGGCTGGCGTTGTGGATCGCCTGGGCGACTATCTCCTTCCCGGTCCCGCTCTGGCCGTTAATCAGCACGCTAACGTCGGATTGCGCCACCATCCCGGCCTGCTCGAGCAGGCGCAGCATCAGCGGGCTGCGGGTGACAATGGCCTGACGCCAGGCTTCGTCGGTGGCTGGCGAGCGCTGCTCCAGCGCCTCATCAATGGCTTGATACAAGGCGTCTTTATCAACCGGCTTAGTCAGGAAGCTGAAGACGCCCTGCTGGGTGGCCGCCACCGCGTCGGGGATCGAGCCATGGGCGGTGAGAATGATCACCGGCATGCCGGGCTGCCCCTTCTGGATCTCACTGAACAGCTGCAGACCGTCCATTTCATCCATCCGCAGATCGCTAATCACCAGATCCACCTTCTCACGCCCCAGCACGCGCAGCGCTTCCGGGCCGCTCTCGGCGGTGACCACGCTATAGCCTTCACTGACCAGGCGCATGCCCAGCAGCTTCAGCAGCCCCGGATCGTCATCCACCAGCAGCAAACGCGCCGGTTTACGGATCGTCATGGATCACCTCCGGCACTTTTTCGCTGCCGAAATTGCCGCCCGGCTTGCGGCTGGAGAGCTGGCGTTCAATATCCGTCAGATTCTCCAGCTTACGGGTGGTCAACTCCAGCTGTTCGCGCAGCGACTGCTCCTGCTGGCGCAACGTCTCCAGCTCGCTATCGCTGGACTGCTGAAGCTTCGCGTAGCGGGCTCGCTCCTCCACCAGCTGCAGCTGACGGGCCTGCCCGTCGCGCCAGAGCTGATACAGCGGGCGGACCTGAACGGCGATTTGCGGGCTGAAGGTGTCGAGACGCGCCACCAGCTCGCGGCGCTCGTCAGGGGTAATTTTGGCATCGGCAAGCAGAATGCCGCGGCGGAACGCGTCCTGCCAGCTGTCGTCGGTATGGCGTTTCGCCTCCGCTCGCGCCTGCGCCGGCGCGAGACGATCGGCGCAGTCAATGCCCCGCAGCCAGTAGAGGGGGTTTTTGTCGCTGGCATCGCTGCTGTGCGCCCAGATATCGGCGCAGTCCACCGCGACAAAATCGGCCACCTGATGCTGCGCCTGCCCGGGGGCGGCGGCACCTTCCGCACTATGCGGCGAGAAGCCGGCGGAACACCCCGCCAGCGTCAGACAAGCAATGCCTGAGAGCAGCCATCCGCTAAGGGAACGGCGCCAGGCCAGGAATTGGGACATAGTTCCCCGATATCGATTCATTAGTTGGATTATTCCGGCGCTGAGGGAAGCGTAATGCGAAAACAGACCTGCCCGGCGGGGGCGTCAACCAGACTGAGCTCCCCTTGCATCTGACGGACGCAGTCGCGGGCGATGCTTAACCCCAGTCCACTGCCTTTCACGGCCCCTTTACGCTGGTGACTCCCCTGGTAAAAGGGCTCAAAAATCATATTCTTTTCCGCGGCCGGGATCGGTTCGCCGCTGTTGGCGACATCAATACGCACCTGCTCTCCGTGCCGGTAGCTATGGATACGAATGTTACCGGATTCAGCGCCATAGTGCACCGCATTGGAGTAGAGATTATCCATTACGCTTATCAATAGCGCAGGCTCTGCCAGACAATGCCGCGCCTGCAGCGCCAGCTCGGTATGCATCAGTTTAGCCCGCGCGGGCAAACTGTGCGCCGCCACGACGTTTTCCACCAGCTCCACCAGGTCCACTTCTTCTCGGGCTACCGGGCCGTCGGCCTGTTTGCGGTTGTAGTCCAGCAGCTGTTCAATCAGCTTTTGCAGGTTGCGGCTGCTGCTGTCGAGGATCTCGACGATCTCCTGCTGCTCCGGCGTCAGCGGCCCGGCGACACGGTCGGCCAACAGCTCGGTGCCTTCACGCATACTGGCCAGCGGGGTTTTCAGCTCATGCGACAGATGGCGAAGAAACTGATGCCGCTGCGACTCCAGCCATGCCAGGCGCTCGCTGAGCCAGATAATGCGCTTGCCTACCGAGCGCAGCTCGCGCGGGCCGGTAAACAATGCCGCGTCGTCCAGCGACTTCCCTGCCCCCAGCTGGTTGATCATTCTTTCGATGCCTTTCACCGGGCCGATGATCATGCGGGTAAAAAGCAGCACCAGCGCCAGGCTCAGCAGAAACAGCACCAACGCCTGCCAGCCGAAAAACTGGCCGCGCTCGGCAATCTCCTGCTGCAGCTGCTGGCCGCGGGAATAGACCACCGCCCGGGTCGCCTGGACCATGTCGCTGTTATTACTGGCGAACACTTCCAGTCTGGCGGCTGCCTGGGCGTCGGGGCCGCTGTTGTTACACTGCAGCTGCGCCAGATCGCTGACATCCTGGCGCAGCGCCTGCCAGAGCTTCTCGTCCGGCAGCACGCCGGCGTGCGCGTCCAGCATCTGGCTGTAGCGCTGCCGCTGGTTTTGATAGACGCGCGCCAGCGTCGGATCGTCCAGCACGCAGTACTGGCGATAGCTGCGCTCCATCTCCAGCGCGGCATTGATCATCGCCTCGCTGCGGCGGGCATCGACCAGCGTAGTGCGGTTGATATGCGCCGCCTGGGCGCTGAGGGCATTGAGGCTCTGCCAGGCCTGCCAGGCCAGCACCAGCAACGGCAGCAGGATCAGCACAAAGGAGAGCGTCACCAGCTGACGCAGCGAACGGGGAAAAAGAGAGAGTCGCTTCAAGGGTGTGGTCTCAATCATTAGCTCTGGTCGATGCTAACTGAGGAGCGCGGCGGAGAAAAGCGATACCCGTCGCCACGGCGCCGCAGAAACAACAAAGCCAGGCGCAAGGCCTGGCTTTGTTGAGAAATGAGGCGGTGCCTTACTCGACGTTTCGCCCGATGTCTGATAAAGCCAGGCTGTTATCAGGAGTTGGACGGCAGGCACCTGTTTGTGCGTCATTCGAAGTTTATGTAGCGCGTCCCGAAGGGGCTGACATAAGAAGGTGAATGAGCCACTGGTTAATATTATGCATGAACTATGCCATCTTTCAAAACATTTTATTAACACGTTGATATATATGACTTTCACCATAAAATCCAACCATTCCAGCGCTGTATACTTTTTATCCATGATGTCGCCGATTAGCGACACTAAATATGCCCCAGGTTACTCATCATTTAAATCAATAACTTAAGTGTCGCCTTTTGGCGACACTGCAATATGCCAGTTGTCGGTGATTCCCGACACCCTGGCGTGCCGGCCGTCACAGATAAAAAAAAGCCCCCTGCCTGAGCAGGGGGCCGATACGTTCGCGTGACACGCTTCGGGAAGATTAACCCAGCTGTTTACGCGCGTTGCGGAAGATACGCATCCACGGGCTGTCTTCGCCCCAGTTTTCCGGGTGCCAGGAGTTGCTTACGGTGCGGAAGACGCGTTCCGGGTGCGGCATCATGATGGTCGCGCGCCCGCTTTCGCTGGTCACCGCGGTGATACCGTTCGGGGAACCGTTCGGGTTCGCCGGATAGGTTTCAGTCACTTTGCCGAAGTTGTCCACGAAGCGCAGCGCTACCAGACCTTTGCTCTCCAGCTGGGCCAGATGCGCGCTGTCGCGCACTTCCACCTGCCCTTCGCCGTGGGAGACCGCAATCGGCATCTGTGAGCCAACCATGCCTTCCAGCAGCAGAGACGGGCTTTGCGTCACTTCCACCAGGCTGAAGCGCGCTTCAAAGCGGTCAGACTGGTTGCGCACAAAGCGCGGCCACAGGTCGCTGCCCGGGATCAGCTCGCGCAGGTTGGACATCATCTGACAGCCGTTGCACACGCCGAGCGCCAGGGTCTGCGGACGATGGAAGAAGGTCGCGAACTCATCGCGCACGCGCTCGTTGAACAGAATCGACTTCGCCCAGCCTTCGCCTGCCCCCAGCACGTCGCCGTAGGAGAAGCCGCCGCAGGCCACCAGGGCATGGAAATCGCCCAGACCGGTGCGGCCCGCCAGCAGGTCGCTCATATGCACGTCGATGGCGTCAAAGCCGGCGCGATGGAAGGCTGCCGCCATTTCAACGTGAGAGTTCACCCCCTGCTCGCGCAGGACGGCCACTTTCGGACGCGCGCCGGTGGCAATGTACGGCGCGGCGACGTCGTCATTAATATCAAACGAGAGCTTCACATTAAGGCCCGGATCGGCGTCGTTGGCTTTCGCCTCGTGCTCCTGATCGGCGCAGGCCGGGTTGTCGCGCAGACGCTGCATCTGCCAGGTGGTTTCAGCCCACCACATGCGCAGGGTGGTACGGCTTTCGCTAAACACCGTCTGACCGCTGGCGGTCAGCACGAAGCGATCGCCCTCGACCGCTTTACCGAGGTAATGCACGCAGTCCGCCAGGCCGTTAACCGCCAGAATGGCTTCCACTGCCTCACGGTCTGCGGCGCGGACCTGAATCACCGCCCCCAGCTCTTCGTTGAACAGCGCCGCCAGACGGTCGTCGCCCAGCGCGGCGATATCCGCTTCCAGTCCACAGTGGCCGGTAAAGGCCATTTCCGCCAGGGTGACCAGCAGGCCGCCGTCGGAGCGGTCGTGGTAGGCCAGCAGTTTACGCTGCGCCACCAGGGCCTGCATCGCATCCCAGAAGCCTTTCAGCTGCGCGACATCGCGCACGTCAGCCGGCTTGTCGCCGAGCTGGCGATAGACCTGCGCCAGCGCCGTCGCGCCCAGCGCGTTGTGCCCTTTACCGAGGTCGATCAGCAGCAGGGCGTTATCTTCCGTCGAGAGCTGCGGCGTGACGGTATGACGAACATCTTCGACACGGGCGAAGGCGGAGATCACCAGCGACAGCGGAGAGGTCATCTCACGCTGCTCGCTGCCTTCCTGCCAGCGGGTTTTCATCGACATTGAGTCTTTGCCGACCGGAATGGTCAGGCCCAGCGCCGGGCACAGCTCTTCGCCCACCGCTTTCACCGCCTCATACAGACCCGCGTCTTCGCCCGGGTGGCCGGCGGCGGCCATCCAGTTAGCCGACAGCTTCACGCGATTCAGCTCGCCAATCTGCGTGGCGGCGATATTGGTCAGCGCTTCGCCAACCGCCAGACGGCCGGAGGCGGCGAAGTCCAGCAGAGCAACCGGGGCGCGCTCGCCCATCGCCATCGCTTCGCCGTAGTAGCTGTCGAGGCTGGCGGTGGTGACCGCGCAGTTGGCCACCGGGATCTGCCACGGGCCGACCATCTGGTCGCGGGCGACCATGCCGGTCACGGTGCGGTCGCCGATGGTCACGAGGAAGGTTTTCTCGGCCACCGTCGGCAGGTGCAGAATGCGATTAACCGCATCGGCGATGGTAATCGGTTGGCGATCCAGCGCGCTGCCCTGGGCTTTCAGGGTCTGCACGTCACGGGTCATTTTCGGCGTTTTGCCAAGCAGGACGTCCAGCGGCAGATCGATCGGCTGATCGTTAAAGTGGCTGTCGCTCAGGCTCAGGTGCTGCTCGGCGGTGGCTTCGCCGATAACCGCATAAGGCGCGCGCTCGCGGCGGCACAGCTCGTCGAACAGAGGCAGTTGCTCCGGGGCGACCGCCAGGACATAACGTTCCTGCGATTCGTTACACCAGATCTCCAGCGGGCTCATGCCTGGCTCATCGCTCAGGATATCGCGCAGCTGGAATTTACCGCCGCGGCCGCCGTCGCTGACCAGCTCCGGCATGGCGTTGGAGAGACCGCCGGCGCCGACGTCGTGGATAAACAGGATCGGGTTGGCGTCGCCCAGCTGCCAGCAGCGGTCGATCACTTCCTGACAGCGACGCTCCATTTCCGGGTTGTCACGCTGGACGGAGGCGAAATCGAGGTCGGCATCGGACTGGCCGGAGGCCATGGAAGACGCCGCGCCGCCGCCGAGGCCGATGTTCATCGCCGGACCGCCGAGAACAATCAGCTTCGCGCCGACGGTAATCTCGCCCTTCTGCACGTGCTCGCCGCGGATGTTGCCGATACCGCCGGCCAGCATGATTGGTTTGTGGTAGCCGCGCAGCTCTTCACCGTTATGGCTGGTGACTTTCTCTTCATAGGTGCGGAAGTAGCCGTTCAGCGCCGGGCGACCAAATTCGTTGTTAAACGCCGCGCCGCCCAGCGGGCCTTCGGTCATGATGTCCAGGGCGGTGACGATGCGATCCGGTTTCCCGAAATCTTCTTCCCACGGCTGTTCGAAGCCCGGGATGCGCAGGTTGGAAACCGAGAAGCCCACCAGGCCCGCTTTCGGCTTCGCGCCGCGGCCGGTGGCGCCTTCATCGCGGATTTCGCCGCCGGAGCCGGTTGCCGCGCCCGGCCATGGGGAGATGGCCGTCGGGTGGTTATGGGTTTCCACCTTCATCAGAATGTGCGCCGGCTCCTGATGGAAGTCATAGCGTCCGGTCTGGTGGTCGGCAAAATAGCGCCCCACTTCAGACCCTTCCATTACCGCGGCGTTGTCTTTATAGGCCGACAGGACGTAGTCCGGCGTTTTTTCGAAGGTGTTTTTGATCATTTTGAACAGCGACTTCGGCTGCTGTTCGCCGTCGATGATCCAGTCGGCGTTGAAAATTTTGTGACGACAGTGCTCTGAGTTCGCCTGGGCGAACATATACAGCTCGATATCGTTCGGATTGCGTCCCAGACGGGTAAAGGCGTCCTGCAGGTAGTCAATTTCGTCATCTGCCAGCGCCAGCCCCAAACGGAGGTTGGCGTCAATCAGCGCCTGACGCCCTTCGCCCAACAGGTCAACGCTGGTCACCGGCGTCGGCTGATGGTGAGCGAACAGCTTTTCACCCGCTTCCAGCGCGTCGAAGACGCTCTCCATCATGCGGTCGTGCAGTTCCGCCGCCACCGCGGCCCACTGCGCTTCGGTCAGGGTCGAGGCTTCAACATAATACGCCACGCCGCGCTCCAGACGCACAACCTGAGCCAGGCCGCAGTTATGGGCGATATCGGTAGCTTTAGAAGACCAGGGAGAGATGGTGCCAGGGCGAGGGGTCACGAGCAGTAATTTACCGGTCGGGGTATGGCTGTTTAAGCTCGGGCCATACTTAAGCAGTCGCGCCAGGCGCTCGCGATCGTCAGCGCTCAGCGGGGCGTTCAGATCGGCAAAATGAATATACTCGGCATATATGGCGCTTACCGGAAGGTTGGCCGCCTGAAATCGTGCCAGCAGTTTATTAATACGGAATGCCGACAGTGCAGGTGAACCACGCAAAATTTCCATCATAAGTCTCTCGTCTTCGAAGCTTTCAGGGTGAGCCAGGGGGGAAACGGGCGTCATTATAGTGAATCCTGCGCCCCGACGAAACCGTTTGCGTAGAAATAAAATCATTGATGCTGTTTATCAATAAATGTGACGTCCATCGCGAATAAGTTGCCAACTGGCGCATTCTTAAGCAGAATGCCGCTCATTCGACGACAACCTTGCGTTTTTTCCGGACATCGCCTGCTGAGGAACCTGAAGCTGCAGAAGATTAACGCGCTGAAAAAATTAAAGATTAATTATCTGCTCATCGGCATTGTCACCCTTTTGCTGGCGGCTGCCCTGTGGCCGTCGATCCCCTGGTCCGGTAAACCGGAGAACCGGGTGGCGGGCATTATCGCTCGCGGCGAGCTACGCATCAGCACCATCAACTCGCCGATGACCTTCGCCACCATGAACAATAAAACCTTCGGCCTGGACTACGAACTGGCGAAGCAGTTTGCCGACTACCTCGGCGTGACGCTTAAGATAACCGTCCGCCAGAACATCAGCCAGCTGTTTGACGACCTCGACGACGGTCAGGCCGATATGCTGGCCGCCGGGCTGGTCTATAACCAGGAGCGGGTGAAAAACTACCAGGCCGGCCCTGGCTACTACTCCGTTTCCCAACAGCTGGTCTATCGCGTCGGCAATACCCGGCCGCGCAGCCTCGCGGCGCTGACCGCCGAGCAGCTCGCCATCGCCCCGGGTCACGTGGCGATCAACGACCTGCAGGTACTGAAAGCGGAGAAATACCCGGATCTTGCCTGGCGCGTGGACGAAAAGCGCGGCACCACCGCGCTGATGCAGGCGGTGATTGACGGCAAACTCGATTACACCATCGCCGACTCGGTGGCCGTCAGCCTGTTCCAGCGCGTCCATCCGGAGCTGGCGGTAGCCCTCGATATCACCGACGAACAGCCGGTCACCTGGTTCAGCGCCCGGGACGACGATAATTCGCTGTCGGCGGCGATGCTTGATTTCTTCAACAATATTAATGAAGACGGCACCCTGGCGCGCCTGGAAGAGAAGTACCTCGGCCACGGCAACGATTTCGATTATGTCGATACCCGCACCTTCCTGCGCGCGGTGGAAAACATTCTTCCGGAGGTGCAGCCGCTGTTTGAAAAGTACGCCCGCGAGATCGACTGGCGCCTGCTGGCCGCCATCGCCTGGCAGGAATCCCACTGGGATCCGCAGGCCACCTCGCCTACCGGCGTGCGCGGCATGATGATGCTTACGCGTAATACGGCGCAGAGTCTGGGGCTGACTGACCGGACCGATGCGGCGCAGAGTATCGACGGCGGTATGCGCTATCTACAGGATATGATGGATAAAGTGCCGGATTCGATCCCGAAAGATGAACGCATCTGGTTTGCGCTGGCCGCTTACAATATGGGCTATGCCCATATGCTGGACGCCATGGCGCTCACCCGCAAACAGAAAGGCGATCCCAACAGCTGGGCAGACGTTAAGCTGCGTTTACCCCTGCTGAGCCAGAAACCCTATTACAGCAAACTTAAATACGGCTATGCCCGCGGCCATGAGGCCTACGCCTATGTGGAAAACATCCGCAAATATCAGATAAGCCTTGTCGGCTATTTGTCAGAAAAGGAGCGCCAGCAGCAGCAAACGCTGGCCCTGGCGGAGGATTACCCGGCGGTGCTCCCCAATGAGCTCGAACAGCCGCAGGAGACCACCCTGCCCTTTTTCAAGTTTCGCGCCGATAAACAGATGGATAATGCCCGGATGAAACTCCCCGGCCACCTGTATTAACTTTCCCCGTTCTGCTCCCGGGCTTTCTTCAGCGCTTTTTTCTCTTCCCGCCGCCAGCGGAAGAAGTCGCTCAGCATGGCAGAGCAGGATCCCGCCAGCACGCCTTCGCTAATCTCAACCCGATGGTTCATTCCCGGGTGGTGCAGAACATCCATCAGCGAGCCGGCGGCGCCGGTCTTGGCATCCCTGGCGCCAAACACCAGGCGGGCGATACGGCTGTGCACCATCGCGCCCGCGCACATCACGCAGGGCTCGAGGGTCACGTACAGCGTGGCGTCGATCAGGCGATAGTTTTGCAGCACCAGCCCGCCCTGGCGTAAGGCCATAATTTCCGCATGGGCGGTGGGGTCGTGACGGCCTATCGGCCGGTTCCAGCCCTCGCCAATGACCTGATTGTTATGCACCAGCACCGCGCCCACCGGCACCTCGCCCTCTTCCCAGGCGCGCTTCGCCAGCGTCAGGGCATGACGCATCCAGTATTCATCATTGAGTTCGAGGTCAGACACAGCGGCCACTCCAGCAGAAAAAGCGGGGCGCATTATACATGGGAGCTATCAATTACACACTATTACTCCAGCTGCTGCAGCTCTCCCTGCGGTGTGACCCGCCAGCGATGCTGGCAAAAGCCGAGCAACGGGTTATCCTGCTCGCTATCGCTATAGCCGCTATACAGCTGCAGCGGAGCGCCAATCTTTTTCTCCAGCTGCACCACCTTTTCATGGCCCAGGCAGCGCAGGGTCAATACCCAGCCGCCCCAGCGGCGCGCGGTGCGGCTGGCTATCAGATTCACCCGCGGCAGCCAGAGTGTATCGCGATAGACCTGTTCCACCAGCGACTGCGGCGAGCCGGTGATCAACCAGACGTCGGCATCGGTACTGGTCAGGTAGGCCGTCAGCCGCGCATGAACCACCGGAAATGCCGTCACATGATGACGAAACCAGCCGACAAACTCCGCTTCCAGCCGCTTCAGTACCGCCTCGCGACGGCCAAAGGTTGACGCCCACAGCAGCAGGCTCATCGGCCAGCGCGCCGCCCGCCCGCACACCGCCAGCCCGGCAAGGATCGCTGGCCCCATCGCCACCACCAGCAGCAGGTTCAGCGGCAGATGGCGCAGCAGGTAGCGCAGAAAACTGCCGAACATATCCTGTTGATGCAAGGTTCCGTCCAGATCGAAAAACACCACTTTCCGTTCACTGTGCTGCAAACTGCCTCCTTCTCTCAGGATTCGCTTCTCGTTAGGGTAAGCTTAACAGTCTTATGCCATGAAGAGGGAAAACATCCCTGCCGTTAAGGAAGAATTAAATTAGCAGGCGAAGGAAAAATTGTGGCTTATGAATTTTTAATTCGTGGTATACCCCTTATAATCGAATAAAAATTCTGTCAGTCACGAGCCGGACGGCTCCAGCGGAGCTCTAATGAACTGTTTAACGCGTATTCGTCAGCGCTATCCCACCCTGGCGGCGAGCGACAAAAAGTTGGCCGATTTTATTCTGAGCCAACCCGATGACACCCGGCACCTCAGCTCGCAGCAGCTGGCGGTGGAAGCCGGTGTGAGTCAGTCCAGCGTGGTTAAATTTGCCCAGAAACTGGGGTTCAAAGGCTTTCCGGCGCTGAAGCTGGCGCTGAGTGAAGCGCTGGCCAGCAGCCCGGATCCGCACTCCGTTCCGGTACATAACCACATTCGCGGTGACGACCCGCTGCGTCTGGTGGGCGAGAAACTCATTAAAGACAATGTCGCCGCCATGCATGCCTCGCTGGACGTCAACACTGAAGAGACGTTGCGGGAAGCCGTCACGCTGCTGCGCAACGCCCGGCGGGTGATCGTCACCGGGATTGGCGCGTCCGGCCTGGTGGCGCGTAACTTTAGCTGGAAGCTGATGAAGATCGGCGTTAATGCTGTTTCGGAGCAGGATATGCACGCCCTGCTGGCGACGGTGCAGGCCATGTCCAGCGACGATCTGCTGCTGGCGATCTCTTACTCCGGCGAGCGTCGGGAGATCAATATGGCGGCCGGTGAAGCGCTGCGCGTGGGCTCCAGGATCCTGGCGATCACCGGCTTTAGCCCTAACGCCTTGCAGCAGCAGGCGACCCACTGCCTGTACACCATCGCCGAAGAGCAGGCGACGCGCAGCGCGGCCATCTCTTCCACCAGCGCGCAAATGATGCTCACCGACCTGCTGTTTATGGGGCTGGTGCAGCAGGATCTGGAGCGGGCGCCGGAGCGCATTCGCCATAGCGAAGCGCTGGTGAAAAAGCTGGTCTGAGCAGAAAATGGGCGTATAATGCCCGCCCTGTTTGTGTTGTTTCTGAGATTTTCCTGATGGCGCTGTTAATTACCAAAAAATGCATCAACTGCGATATGTGCGAGCCGGAGTGCCCTAATGAGGCCATTTCGATGGGTGACAGCATTTATGAAATTAACAGCGACCGCTGCACCGAATGCGTGGGCCATTACGACACGCCCACCTGCCAGAAGGTGTGCCCGATCCCAAATACCATTCTGAAAGATCCGGCACACGTCGAGAATGAAGAACAGCTGTGGGATAAATTCGTCCTGATGCACCACGCGGATAAAATTTAACCGCTTCCCGGCTTAGCTTTCGACAATCACCGTGGCGCAGGCGTAATGGCGCTCATCGGCAAGCGTGACATGAATATGGCTCACCCCCAGTCGTTCCGCCAGCCGTTGCGCCTCACCCCATAGCCGCAGCTTCGGCTTGCCCAGCTCATCGTTGTAAACTTCGAACTGATTAAAGGCCAACCCGTTGCGGATCCCGGTCCCCAACGCTTTCGCCGCCGCTTCCTTGACCGCAAAGCGTTTCGCCAGGAAACGCACCGGCTGCTGGTGCTGCTCCCAGATGCTCCATTCATGGTCGCTCAGCACCCGGCGGGCAAGGCGATCGCCGCTGCGGGCGATCACCGCCTCGATGCGGGCGATCTCGACGATGTCGGTACCCAGCCCGAGGATGGCCATTAGCCGCGCGCTTCCAGCATCAGACGTTTCATTTCCGCCACCGCCTCTTTCAGGCCGCTCATTACCGCCCGGCCAATAATCGCGTGGCCGATATTCAGCTCATGCATTTCCGGCAGCGCAGCAATCGCTTTCACGTTGTGATAGGTCAGACCGTGACCCGCATTGACCTTCAGGCCGAGGCTGGCGGCGTAGGTGGCCGCTTTGGCAATACGTTCCAGCTCCTTCGCCTGCTCGGCGTCGGTTTTAGCATCGGCATAGCAGCCGGTGTGGATTTCGATATAGGGCGCGCCAACGTCCGCTGCCGCTTTGATCTGCGCTTCATCCGCATCGATAAACAGGGAGACCAGGATGCCGGCATCCGCCAGGCGTTGACAGGCATCACGCATCTTGTCGCGCTGGCCGGCCACGTCCAGTCCGCCTTCGGTGGTCACTTCCTGACGCTTCTCCGGCACCAGGCAGCAGAAATGCGGTTTGGTTTCGCAGGCGATCGTCAGCATCTCTTCGGTGACCGCCATTTCAAGGTTCATGCGGGTGTGCAGCGTCTGGCGCAGGATACGCACATCGCGATCGGTGATATGGCGGCGGTCTTCGCGCAGATGCACGGTTATGCCGTCGGCGCCGGCCTGTTCGGCAATGAAAGCCGCCTGAACCGGATCCGGGTAAGCGGTGCCGCGGGCGTTACGCAAGGTCGCGATATGGTCAATATTGACCCCTAACAGTAATTCAGCCATGACAATCCTCATTAATCATTATTCGTATTATCCGCTCGCGCCTTTCGCGCGGGCATAAACTGGCGAAACAATTCCCGGCTCTTGAGCGGTTTGCCGCCGAGATAGGGCTTCAGGGCGATACGGGTAAAGCGCTTCGCGGCGCGCAACGTATCAACATCAGGAAACTCGCGACACGCCAACGCTTTCAAATGGTGCCCGGTAAACGTGTTGTTATCAATCACCAGGCTGGCAATAAAGCCTTTTTCTTCGCGATAGCGGTAGGTCATGGTGTCGTCCACCGGCTCGCCGCTCCCGGCACAGTGGAGAAAATCCACGCCATAGCCCAGGTGTCCGAGCAGCGCCAGCTCAAAGCGCCGCAGCGCAGGCTCCGGCGAGCCGCTGGCCCCGGCGAGCGCCTGAATGCAGTGCAGATAGTCAAAAAAGAGTTCGGAGAAGCGCGTTTCGTGCTCAAGTACGCGGGAGATAAGCTCGTTAACGTAAAGACCGCTGTAGAGGGTGATGCCGCTGAGCGGCAGCGCCAGCGAGACAGCTTCCGCGCTGCGCAGGGTTTTGACTTCGCCGCGGCCGCCGAAGCGAACCAGCAAGGGGGTAAAGGGCTGTAAAGCGCCTTTAAGATTCGAGCGTTTGGAGCGTGCGCCCTTGGCAACCAGGCGCACGCGACCGGATTCTTCCGTGAAGACGTCCAGCATCAGGCTGGTTTCGCTCCACGGTCGGCTATGCAGGACAAAGGCGCGCTGCCATCCATCCACGTTGCGTTAACTCAGAGGTCGTCAACATAACCGAGACTGCGCAGGGCGCGCTCGTCATCGGCCCAGCCGGATTTCACTTTGACCCACAGCTCGAGGTGCACCGGCGCTTCAAACATCTCCTGCATGTCCTTACGCGCTTCGATGCCGATGGTTTTGATTTTGGCGCCTTTGTTGCCAATCACCATCTTCTTCTGCCCTTCACGCTCGACAAGGATCAAGCCGTTGATGTCGTAACCGCCACGCTCGTTGGTCACGAAACGTTCGATTTCCACGGTGACGGAGTACGGTAGCTCAGCGCCGAGGAAACGCATCAGTTTTTCACGGATGATTTCGGAAGCCATAAAGCGCTGAGAACGATCGGTAATATAATCTTCCGGGAAGTGGTGGATCGCTTCCGGCAGATGCTTACGCACGATCGACGCAATGGTGTCGACGTTGGTCCCCGTTTCCGCCGACATCGGCACGATATCAAGGAAGTTCATCTGGCTGGCGAGGAACTGCAGATGCGGTAACAGATCCGCTTTTTCCTGCACGTTATCCACTTTGTTGACCGCGAGGATCACCGGCGCTTTGGCGTCGCGCAGCTTGTTGAGCACCATCTCGTCGTCCTGCGTCCAGCGGGTGCCTTCCACCACGAAGATGACCAGCTCAACATCGCCAATAGAGCTGCTGGCCGCTTTGTTCATTAAGCGGTTAATGGCGCGCTTTTCTTCCATATGCAGGCCCGGGGTATCGACGTAAATCGCCTGATACGGCCCTTCGGTATGGATGCCGACGATGCGGTGACGGGTGGTCTGCGCTTTACGGGAGGTGATCGAGATCTTCTGCCCAAGCAGCTTATTCAACAGCGTGGATTTGCCAACGTTTGGACGACCCACGATGGCGACAAACCCACAATAACTTTTTTCTTCGCTCATTCCAGCTCCAGCTTTTTCAGCGCCTGTTCGGCGGCAGCCTGCTCCGCCTTACGACGGCTGGAACCTGTGCCAACCACCGGTTCACTCAGGCCACTGACCTGGCAGTGGATAGTAAATTCCTGATCGTGCGCTTCGCCGCGCACCTGGACTACCAGGTAGGACGGTAGCGGCAGATGACGACCCTGCAGATACTCCTGCAGACGCGTCTTCGGATCCTTTTGCTTATCGCCCGGGCTGATTTCGTCCAGACGAGTCTGGTACCAGGAGAGGATTAAGCGTTCAACGTTCTGAATATCACTGTCGAGGAAAACCCCGCCAATTAACGCTTCAACGGTGTCCGCGAGAATCGATTCGCGACGGAAACCGCCGCTTTTCAGTTCGCCCGGCCCGAGGCGCAAGCATTCGCCCAGTTCAAACTCGCGGGCGATTTCCGCCAGCGTGTTGCCACGCACCAGCGTCGCGCGCATACGGCTCATGTCGCCTTCATCCACGCGAGGAAAGCGATGATACAGCGCATTAGCGATCACGAAACTTAAAATGGAGTCGCCTAAAAATTCCAGGCGCTCATTATGTTTGCTGCTGGCACTGCGGTGAGTTAATGCCTGTTGCAACAGCTCCTGATGATGAAAAGTGTAGCCCAGCTTTCGTTGAAGCCGATTAATTACGATGGGGTTCATGCGTTACCAATAAATGAATGCGTCAAAGATGCAGCACACGAAACCGACCTGAGCATACGCTTCAAACAGTAAGTTGAAACAGACCAATACGCTTTCGTGTGCAGTGTCACCCGGCAGAGCGACAACCAAAAACTTCGGGGGGATATTCTATACGCAACGACACGGGATGTCGTTAGTTTGAATGGATTTAAATACTAAATAATTCGCGCCGCTGCGATAACAGCAGCGGCGTGAATTCAGCAGATGAAATTAATGAATTCCACCAATGCGCGATAACCGCACGCCGGTCGGCCATTCACCTTCCTGCTTTTCAAAACTCATCCAGATAGCGGTGGCCTTCCCGACCAGGTTTGCTTCCGGCACAAAGCCCCAGTAACGGCTGTCGGCGCTGTTATCCCGGTTGTCGCCCATCATGAAGTACTGACCCGGCGGCACAATCCAGGTGGCCAGCGGCAGACCGCTCTGATGGTAATACATGCCAGCCTGATCCTGAGCAATCGGCACCATCAGAATACGATGCGTGACGTCGCCCAGCGTCTCCTGACGCTCGGTGAGGCGAATGCCGTCGGCTTTGGTTTCGCCCTTCGGCAGCTGCCAGAAACCGCTGCTCGCTTCGCCGCCGTTGCTGCGGGAGAAGGTCTGAACGAAATCGCTCGGCTCCACGTTGGAGTAAGTCACCGGCAGCGCGTTGCCGCAGGCCTGTCCGGAGCTGCAGCCCGGCTGAATAGTGACCTGCTTGGCAATCGGATCGTAGGTGACTTTATCCCCCGGGAGCCCCACCGCGCGCTTGATGTAGTCCAGGCGTGGGTCTTCCGGATATTTAAACACCACGATGTCGCCGCGCTTCGGATGACCCGTCTCGATCAGCGTTTTCTGGTAGATAGGATCTTTAATGCCGTAGGCAAATTTCTCCACCAGGATGAAATCGCCAATCAGCAGAGTCGGCATCATCGAACCTGACGGGATCTGGAACGGCTCATAAATGAATGAACGTACCACCAGAACGATCGCCAGCACCGGGAAAACCGATGCGCCGGTTTCCAGCCAGCCCGGTTTCGGGCCGACTTTCTTCAACGTCTTTTTGTCCAGCTGCTCGCCGGTCGCTGCCTGAGCAGCGGCCTGACGCTCACGACGTTTCGGTGCAAAAATGAACTTGTCCAGGCACCATAAAACGCCCGTCACCAGGGTTGCAATCACCAGGATCAGGGCAAACATGTTCGCCATGCCAACTCCTTAGGGTTATTTGCCGTCTTTACCAACGTGCAGAATGGCGAGGAACGCTTCCTGCGGCAGTTCAACGTTACCGACCTGCTTCATACGCTTCTTACCTTCTTTCTGCTTCTGCAGCAGCTTTTTCTTACGGCTGACGTCACCGCCGTAGCATTTCGCCAGCACGTTTTTACGCAGCTGTTTCACGGTAGAGCGCGCGATGATGTGGTTGCCGATGGCCGCCTGAATCGCGATGTCGAACTGCTGACGCGGAATAAGATCTTTCATCTTTTCCACCAGCTCGCGGCCGCGATACGGCGCGTTATCGTTGTGGGTGATCAGCGCCAGCGCATCGACGCGCTCGCCGTTGATCAGCACATCGACGCGTACCATGTTCGACGCCTGGAAGCGTTTGAAGTTGTAGTCCAGCGACGCATAGCCGCGGGAGGTAGACTTCAGACGGTCGAAGAAGTCGAGCACCACTTCCGCCATCGGGATTTCGTAGGTCAGCGCCACCTGTTTACCGTGGTAAACCATGTTGGTCTGCACGCCACGTTTCTCCACGCACAGGGTGATCACGTTGCCGAGGAACTCCTGCGGCAGCAGCATGTGACACTCGGCGATCGGCTCACGCAGCTCCTGAATATTATTCAGCGGCGGCAGCTTGGACGGGCTGTCGACGTAGATAACTTCTTTGGAGGTGGTCTCCACTTCGTAAACTACCGTCGGCGCGGTGGTGATCAGGTCAAGATCGTATTCACGCTCCAGACGCTCCTGAATGATCTCCATGTGCAGCAGGCCGAGGAAGCCGCAGCGGAAGCCGAAGCCCAGCGCGGTAGAACTTTCCGGCTCGTAGAACAGAGAGGCGTCGTTGAGGCTCAGTTTTCCCAGCGCGTCGCGGAAAGCTTCATAATCATCGGAGCTTACCGGGAACAGGCCAGCATACACCTGCGGTTTCACCTTCTTAAAGCCAGGCAGCGCTTTGTCTGCCGGGTTGCGGGCGGCGGTCAGGGTATCGCCCACCGGCGCGCCAAGGATGTCTTTGATCGCGCAGACCAGCCAGCCTACCTCGCCGCATTTCAGCTCGGTACGGTCAACCTGTTTCGGGGTGAAGATGCCCAGACGGTCGGCGTTATAGACCTGGCCGGTGCTCATGACCTTGATCTTGTCGCCCTTGCGCATGGTGCCGTTTTTAATTCGTACCAGCGACACTACGCCGAGGTAGTTATCGAACCAGGAGTCGATAATCAGCGCCTGCAGCGGCGCGTCCGGATCGCCTTCCGGCGGCGGAATATCGCGCACCAGACGCTCCAGTACCTCGGTCACGCCGACGCCGGTTTTCGCCGAGCAGCGCACCGCGTCGTGGGCGTCGATCCCGACGATATCTTCAATTTCGTCCGCTACGCGCTCAGGGTCGGCCGCAGGCAGGTCGATCTTGTTGAGTACCGGAACGACCTCCAGGTCCATCTCCATCGCGGTGTAGCAGTTGGCCAGGGTCTGGGCTTCTACGCCCTGCCCGGCGTCAACCACCAGCAGCGCGCCTTCGCACGCGGCGAGGGAACGGGAAACTTCATAAGAGAAGTCCACGTGGCCCGGGGTGTCGATAAAGTTCAGCTGATAGGTCTCACCGTCGTTAGCCTTATAGTCCAGGGTGACGCTCTGCGCCTTGATGGTGATCCCGCGTTCGCGCTCAAGATCCATGGAGTCCAGAACCTGGGCTTCCATTTCACGATCAGAAAGGCCACCGCAAATCTGGATGATACGGTCAGACAGCGTCGACTTACCGTGGTCGATGTGAGCGATGATCGAAAAGTTACGTATATTCTTCATATTTAGAGTTAATTATGCCTTACGAGTATCATGAGGCCGCTGTACTGTGCCTGACGTTTTTTAATCCGAAAACGCCGCATTCTACACTACATCCTTGAAACCAGGAAATGCTGTTAGATCCAGCATAACCGCAGAAATTGTGGCGTTGTAACAGGAAGGGTAAATAAAGATAAGGGCCAGTGAAATCACTGACCCATGTCGGAGGAAGGCGTTTCGATACGCACCAGATCCGGCGGCAACGCGACGCTCAGAATCACCGGCTGCCACGACTGGCGCGCTGCCAGCTGCGGCGACAGACCGCGCGCCACCAGAAACCCGCCGACGCCGCCCAGCAGCGCGCCGCACAGCGAAGCGATATCGCTGGCAAACAGCACCTGGAAAATCGACGCCATCACAAACAGCCCCACCAGCGGCGCCATGTAGACCAACAGCGCCGAACCCAGCAGACTGCTCTCGGCGATCCCCAGCTCCACTTTTTGCCCCGCCGTCAACGGCTGCTCGCAGGGCACGCTGATGGTATGGCTGGTCTGCGGCCCCAGCTTGTTTAATACCCGGCTGCCGCAGCCGGCGCGGGAGGCGCAACTGCTGCAGGAGGCTTTAACGTCGCAGTGCACCTGCGCCACGCCGTTATGCCAGGAAACCACGGTGGCCCACTCTTTGATCATTGTACTGCCTTGAATTTAATGCTGTCTGAGATACGCTTCGCCGTCTGCGGCGGCAGTTCGCCCACCACGGTGATCTCCGCGTTATCGCGTACCGTCGTGCTGACGGTGCGTCGGCCGGTGCGCAACAGCTGGTCGCTGCTGGCCGCGGTGGCGCGGTTGATATTGATCGAGAAGCTGAACAAGCCGTCGGAATAGAGACGTGATTCTACCGGACCATCAAAGGTGGGCAGACGACGCTGGCTGCTGGAGACCTCAGTCATGCCCTGCGGGAGCCACGTTGGCGCCCAGTTGAAGTTGGCTTTGTCGCCCCCTTCAGGCACCGACAGCTGCGGCGGCAAATTCGCTTTCGCCAGCGTCTCCATGCTGGCGCTGACGTTATCGCCAACGTTGAAAGAGACGACCCGGAACTGCTCCAGCGTTTCACCGTCGCGGTCGAGCAAATCGACGCGCAGCGGCAGCTTGGTCTCAGCGTCCAGCCAGGCGATAAAGCTATAGCGCGTGCCGTCGCGAGCCACGACGCGGATCACGTCGCAGAGGCGGTCGGCGATACGGGTACGGCCCACGGAGATAAAATCATAGGCTGCGCTGAGACGTTTGAAATCGCTGTAAACCAACGACGGCAGCGAATCGACGATATAGTCGCCGTTCAGGGTGAACGGATCGAGGCCGGGTTCAAAATAGCTGATTTCCGTACCGCGCAGGACCACTTCCCGGCGCGGACCGTCCAGCTGCAGAAGCTGCGCCAGCGGTTGATTGTTCAGTCGAGCGTGACGATAGCGCAGCGACTCAACGCCTTGTTTGCTGATGCTGACGAAAGACAGCTCATAATTGAGGGACTGGCTGGCCAGGTTCATCTGCTGCAACAACGCCCCGGACGATGTATCAGCCGAGGCGTTGACAGAGAACAACAGACTGCCTGCCATGAGCGACATGGCACACCAAAGTTGCTTCATTACTGCGATTGCGTTCCTAAAGTTTGATAACCCGGCACCTGGACTGCGGCCTGCTGAGTCTGGGCCTGGCCAAACTGAAGCTGCTCAGCGTGCAGGCGGCGCTGCAGTTCGTAGTCCTGCAGCATGGCGTTAATCCGCCGACGCTGTTCCTGGACCTGAGCCTGCTGGCCGCTACCTGCTGATACGTCAGCCGGTACGCCAAGGCTTACCGGGCTCGCTTTACCCATCATCGGCAGCGTATTGAACACCGGCGCCTCTGGCTGCTGAGCGGCATCAGACTGCCCATTATAGTGCTGGACGCCGACGATAACCGCAAGCGATACGCAGGCGGCAACGCCCATCTGGGTCAGTGAGCTGGCCCACGGACGCACTTTGTTCCAGAACGGCATCTGCCGCCACTGGTGCGGTGCGGGCTGAGATTCAGGAATAAGCGGCGCCGTCTGACGAACGGGCTCATTTTCAATGGCGGCCATCACCCGGGCGGAGATATCAAATTGCAGCACCTCTGCGGTATCGCCACGCAGCGTATCGCGGATAAGGTGATAACTCTCCCAGGTTTTTTGCATCTCAGAAGAACGACTCAGCTCGTTGAGCAGTTCGTTATCCAGCGTTTCACCATCCATTAAAGCCGAAAGTTTTTCTTTCTGCATGCCTGATACCCTTTTCCAGTATTCCGCTATCGTCAACGCCTGATAAGCGGTTGAACTTTATTATCAATAGCTTCTCGCGCCCGGAAGATACGCGAACGCACCGTCCCAACCGGACAATCCATGATAGCGGCTATCTCTTCATAGCTTAGGCCATCCAGCTCCCGTAACGTAATTGCCATGCGTAAATCTTCCGGAAGCGATTCAATGGTACGAAAAACTATTTGTCTCAGTTCTTCTGACAACATTAAGTTCTCAGGGTTCGAAATTTCTTTCAACGCCCCGCCGCTTTCGAAGTTTTCCGCCTCGTTAGCGTCAACATCGCTGGACGGCGGACGGCGTCCCTGAGCAACCAGATAATTCTTCGCCGTATTGACGGCGATACGGTATAACCAGGTGTAAAAAGCGCTATCTCCCCGGAAAGAGTCCAGCGCACGCCATGCCTTAACGAACGATTCCTGAACGACGTCAGCGATATCGCCCGGCGGTACATAGCGGGAAACCAGGCTCGCGACCTTATGCTGATAGCGCACTACCAGCAAATTAAACGCTTTCTGATCTCCTTTCTGGACCCGTTCAACAAGGACCTGATCCGTTAACTGCTCGCTCATCCGAGGTAATGTCTCCCCAAACCCAATTCCCATGCGTCTTCAAAACACCACCCAAAATCTGCATTATGAGCAAGCTGACTCTTGGAGTGTATGAAAACAATAAAGTTCCGTTACGCTTTTGTTTTTTGTCTGGCAACGGCGGCAGATCGTTATCAATCATTATATGCCCAGGTTGCTAAACGATAGGTTAGTCAATAAGAAAAAGCGCAGGCCCGTCTGAAGGGTATCGTAACACGGCGTTTATTTCACTATAAAATCCAATGCTATCAACCTGCCACGCGTCTCATTTTCGCCGTGCTCCAGACCGTTTCTGCTCGCCTGCTGTTTAGCCGTCACAACGCCAGTTAAAAAAAATTGTACGATTCCTCACGAGCTGGTGCTATTGTGAGCTAAATGTGTTTAGTAAATTAAACAAAGACGATGAATACCACTCCTGACTTCTCTTGTGATGTGTTGATTATCGGCAGCGGCGCTGCCGGCCTCTCTCTTGCGCTGCGCCTGGCAGAGCACAGTTCGGTGACGGTGTTGAGCAAAGGGCCGATCAGCGAAGGTTCGACGTTCTATGCGCAGGGCGGGATTGCCGCCGTCTTCGACGAGACCGACAGTATTGAATCCCATGTCGAAGATACCCTGATCGCCGGCGCAGGGTTATGCGATCGCCATGCGGTCACCTTCGTCGCCAGCAACGCCAGACCATGCGTCCAGTGGCTTATCGATCAGGGCGTATTGTTTGACACCCAGGTCCAGGCCAATGGCGAAGAGAGCTATCATCTCACGCGCGAAGGGGGCCACAGCCATCGGCGCATTCTTCACGCCGCCGACGCTACCGGCAAAGCGGTGGAGACGACGCTGGTCGATAAAGCCCTCGCCCATCCCAATATCCGCATCCTTGAGCGCAGCAATGCCGTCGACTTGATCGTATCGGATAAGATTGGCCTGCCGGGCACGCGCCGGGTGGTCGGGGCATGGATCTGGAACCGCAATAAAGAGCGCGTGGAAACCTGCAGCGCGAAGGCGGTGGTGCTCGCCACCGGCGGAGCCGCCAAGGTATATCAATACACCACTAACCCCGACGTCTCTTCCGGAGACGGTATCGCGATGGCCTGGCGGGCGGGCTGCCGGGTGGCGAATCTGGAATTCAACCAGTTTCACCCCACCGCGCTGTATCATCCGCAGGCGCGCAATTTCCTGCTGACCGAAGCGCTGCGCGGCGAAGGCGCCCACCTTAAACGCCCGGACGGCACCCGCTTTATGCCGGACTTTGACGAACGCGGCGAGTTGGCCCCACGCGATATCGTCGCCCGCGCCATCGATCATGAGATGAAGCGCCTTGGCGTTGACTGTATGTTCCTTGATATCAGCCATAAACCCGAGGCGTTTGTTCGCCAGCACTTCCCGATGATTTACGAAAAGCTGCTCGGTCTGGGAATTGATTTAACCAAAGATCCGGTGCCGGTCGTCCCTGCCGCGCATTACACCTGCGGCGGCGTGATGGTGGATGATAATGGCCGCACCGACGTCGATGGGTTATACGCCATCGGCGAAGTCAGCTATACCGGGCTGCACGGCGCGAACCGTATGGCCTCGAACTCGCTGCTGGAGTGTCTGGTTTACGGCTGGTCCGCCGCAGAAGATATTGCCCGTCGCCTGCCGCTGGCCCAGAAGGTCAGCACCCTGCCGGCGTGGGATGAAAGTCAGGTGGAGATCCCGGATGAACTGGTGGTTATCCAGCATAACTGGCACGAGCTGCGCCTGCTGATGTGGGATTACGTGGGGATTGTGCGCACCACCCGCAGGCTGGAGCGCGCCCTGCGGCGCATTACCATGCTGCAGCAGGAGCTGGATGAGTATTACGCCCGCTTCCGCGTCTCGAATAATCTGCTGGAGCTGCGCAATCTGGTACAGGTGGCGGAACTTATCGTACGCTGCGCGATGTTGCGCAAAGAGAGCCGGGGACTGCATTACACCCTCGACTATCCGCAGCCGCTGCCGAACAGCGGTCCGTCGATATTGTCGCCCCTGGCTCACATAAAGAGATAAAAATCCTCGGTCAGAGCGGTAAAGCCTTCTGAATACTGCTGCTCTGGCCCGCGGATCGCCAGCCTGTCGCTGAAACACTCCCCCGCCGTCGGAGAGAAAGCCAGCAGCACCCGATGCGGCGGCCGCATCTCGGTCTCCGCCACGTCAGTGCGCAGTCGCAGGTGCCAGCCCATCGCGGTTGCCCGTTCGATAAACGCATTTCCGATATCTACCGGCAGCACCACGCAAAAAAAGCCTTCTTCGGTGATATGCTCAGCGGCACAGGTCAGCAGAGAAGCGTGATCGAGCGTCGTGGTATACCGCGCCTGCTCCCGCTGCGAGGTGGCGCAAGGCACCCCTTCCGCAAAAAAGGGCGGATTACTGATTATCAGTTGATAGCGTCGGGTCTGCGGCGGCTGCCACTGATGAATATCGGCCTGACAGACCTCAACCCGCGAAGCCCATGGCGACGCAAGAGCATTTTCCTGCGCCTGGGAGGCGGCCTCCTCATCCAGTTCGACCGCATCGACACGCACATCATCGCCGGTACGCTGCGCGAGCATTAGCGCCAGCAGGCCGCTGCCGGCGCCAATATCCAGCACATGTTTCACCCCGGCAATCGGCGCCCAGGCGCCGAGCAAAATGCCGTCGGTACCCACCTTCATCGCGCAACGATCGTGGGCGACAAAAAACTGTTTGAAGGTAAAACCATTGCGCGGCAGCGCAAACTTCGACTGAGACATCCTCAATAACCTTGCCGACAAAAAACTCCTGAACGTAAGGCTATGCACAATACCGGAGAACAGATAGCCTTACAAACAGATGAACATTACGTCAGTAACGTCTATAATCGGCGGCCCACTCAGAGGTAGAACATGACTGTAACGACTTTTTCCGAACTTGAACTCGATGAAAACCTGCTGGAAGCCCTCCAGGATAAAGGTTTCACTCGCCCGACAGCCATTCAGGCCGCCGCTATTCCGCCTGCGCTCGATGGCCGTGACATTCTCGGTTCAGCGCCGACCGGCACCGGTAAAACGGCGGCGTATCTGCTGCCAGCGTTGCAGCACCTGCTCGATTTCCCGCGTAAGAAATCCGGCCCGCCGCGTATTCTTATCCTGACGCCGACCCGTGAGCTGGCGATGCAGGTGGCTGACCACGCCCGCGAGCTGGCGAAGCATACCCATCTGGATATCGCCACCATTACCGGCGGCGTAGCCTACATGAACCACGCGGAAGTGTTCAGCGAAAACCAGGACATCGTGGTCGCCACCACTGGTCGCCTGCTGCAGTATATAAAAGAAGAGAACTTCGACTGCCGCGCCGTCGAGACCCTGATCCTCGATGAAGCCGACCGCATGCTGGACATGGGCTTTGCGCAGGATATCGAAACCATCGCCGGTGAAACCCGCTGGCGCAAGCAGACCATGCTGTTCTCCGCGACGCTGGAAGGCGATGCGATCAAAGACTTCGCTGAGCGCCTGCTGGAAGAGCCGGTTGAAGTTTCCGCTACCCCGTCGACTCGCGAGCGTAAGAAAATCCATCAATGGTACTATCGCGCGGACGATATCGAACATAAGACCAGGCTGCTGGTGAATCTGCTGCAACAGCCGGAAGCTACCCGCGCTATCGTCTTTGTGCGCAAGCGCGAGCGCGTGCATGAGCTGGCCAACTGGCTGCGTGAAGCGGGGATTAACACCTGCTGGCTGGAGGGCGAGATGGTGCAGGCCAAGCGTAACGAAGCCATTAAGCGTCTGACCGACGGCCGCGTAAACGTGCTGATCGCCACCGACGTCGCCGCCCGCGGTATCGATATTCCGGACGTCAGCCACGTCTTTAACTTCGATATGCCGCGCACCGCCGACATCTATCTGCACCGTATCGGTCGTACCGGCCGCGCAGGTAAGAAAGGCACCGCGATTTCGCTGGTTGAAGCGCACGATCACCTGCTGCTGGGCAAGATCGGCCGCTACGTTGAAGAGCCGCTGAAAGCTCGCGTGATTGATGAATTGCGACCCAAAACCCGCGCGCCAAGCGAGAAGTTGACCGGTAAACCATCGAAGAAAGTGCTGGCGAAACGCGCCGAGAAAAAAGAGAAAGAAAAAGAGAAGCCGCGGGTGAAGAAGCGCCACCGCGATACGAAAAATATCGGTAAGCGCCGGAAGCCAAGCGCGACCGGGACGCCATCAGCGTCCAGCGAAGAGTAAAAAAAACGCCGGGATATCCCGGCGTTTTCACATCTGGCGTTAGCCTTACAGGCTTTCGGTAAAGGTACGAGCGATAACGTCGCGCTGCTGTTCCGGAGTCAGGGAGTTGAAGCGTACCGCGTAGCCGGAAACACGAATGGTCAGCTGCGGGTATTTTTCAGGATGCTCAACCGCGTCCAGCAGGGTTTCGCGACGCAGCACGTTAACGTTCAGGTGCTGACCGCCTTCCACGCGAACTTCTGGTTTCACGTCTACCGGGATTTCACGGTATTCGATTTCACCCAGTTTGCTGACTGCCACCACGTCATCTTCCGCAAAACCACCTTTGGCGCACAGGCAACGCGCTTCGCCTTTTTCGCTATCCAGCAGCCAGAAAGAGTTCAGCAGGTCGTCGTTTGCCGCTTTAGTAATTTGGATAGCAGTAATCATTTGATGCCTCCCAGGCAGTGTTTATTCGATTTTGGCCTCTTCGCGGCCAATTGGTAAAACCATTGTTGTATGAGTGTATATATATCAGCCGCACCCTCGGCATTCTTTGATGTAAATCAACAAAAACCACTCACTCTAAGTGGGTATGCAAGGATTTTATTGTTTTACATCAAGTTACGCCATTAGCTGCTATAAATAATTTTGTAAATTTTCAATTTTTTTTGCATAAAGGCCCGCGTCAAGCCGTGCCGATTTTGTTCTGTAGAAAGAAGCCGTTAAGCTATAGCGATGACCCTTTGCAGGAGAGCAAGATGACCACCCCTTTAACCTGGCATGACGTGCTGGCGGATGAAAAGCAACAACCCTATTTTCTCAATACTCTGAAGACCGTCGCCGAAGAGCGCCAGTCCGGGATCACCATCTATCCACCGCAAAAAGATGTCTTTAATGCGTTTCGCTTTACCGAACTGGGCGATGTCAAAGTCGTCATTCTCGGTCAGGACCCCTATCACGGCCCGGGACAAGCCCACGGTCTGGCGTTCTCGGTTCGCCCCGGCGTCGCAATCCCGCCCTCGCTGCTGAATATGTACAAAGAGCTGGAGGCCACTATCCCTGGCTTTACCCGCCCTACCCATGGTTACCTGGAAAGTTGGGCGCGCCAGGGGGTGCTCCTGCTTAATACGGTCCTGACCGTCCGCGCCGGGCAGGCGCACTCGCACGCCAGCCTCGGCTGGGAGACGTTTACCGATAAGGTAATCGCGTTAATCAATGAGCACTGCGAGGGGGTGGTCTTTCTGCTGTGGGGCTCCCATGCGCAGAAGAAAGGCGCGATTATCGATCGCCAGCGCCACTGCGTACTGAAGGCGCCGCACCCTTCACCGCTCTCCGCGCATCGCGGCTTCTTTGGCAGCAACCATTTCGTGCAAACCAATCAGTGGCTGGCCGATCGCGGCGAAGCGCCGATTGACTGGATGCCGGTCCTTCCCGCCGAAAGCGAGTGATCGACAGCCATAAAAAAGCCAGCATCAGCTGGCTTTTGTATTCAGGGACAGGTATTACGCCTTGTTCTGACGCCACCATTCCGCCAGCAGGACGCCGGTCGCCACAGAGACGTTCAGGCTTTCGACATTGCCGGTACCATCGATGGCGACGCTGAGGTCCGCGCTGGAGATGGCTGCATCCGACAGGCCATCGCGCTCCTGGCCTAACACCAGCACCATTTTCTTCGGCAGCTCGGCTTTAAACAGCGGGGTACCATTATGGCTGGAGGTCGAGACAATCGCATAGCCCGCCTGACGGAACTGATCCAGAGTATCGATGAAGCTGTCGCCGGTGATCGGTTCAACATGTTCCGCACCGCCTTCCGCCGTACGGATCGCCGCGCCGGACTCCAGCACGCCGGCATCCTGAACCACAACACCCTTCACGCCGAAGTGCGCGCAGCTGCGCATGATCGCCCCGAGGTTGTGCGGGTTACCCACGTCCTCCAGCGCCAGGACGCAATCTTCTTCTGCGGCCTTCGCGACCCACTGGGCAACAGAGGTACCGTGGCGTTTTTTGATCAGGAAGCAGACGCCGCCGTGGTGATCGGTCCCGGAGGCTTTCGCCAGCTCGGCTTCATCAACCACATGATAGGCTTTACGGTTAGCCGCCATCCAGCGCAGCGCCTCTTTAAAGCGCGGCGTCACGCTCTGGATAAACCAGGCGCGGACAATGGCTTCCGGGCGGCTCTGGAACAGGGCCTGACAGGCGTTTTCACCATACACGCGGGTCTCTTCCGCGCGCTGGCGACGCAGTACTTCCGGATCGATAAAGCTCTTCCCGCTGATCCCGCCGTGATCCTCTTTTACCGGCGTCTCATCGCCAGGAGCGCGAGAAACGGTACGCCACGGGGACGCATCGTCACGATTAAAATCATCGCGCTTGCGCTCATCACGCTTGCGGTCATCGCGTTTACGATCGTCACCGCGACTGTTTCGTTCGTCACGCGCAGGGCGGCTGCGGCCGTCAACACGAGATTTTCCTGGACGACCTCCCCCTTTCCCGGTACGTGGGTTATGGGTGCGTTTGTCAGAATCATCATCACTGCGGACATACATCACTTTGACCTTGCCGCTTTTATTTTTCAGTTCGTCGCTCATCAATTTTCTCCACCTGCGCTGCGCGAAGCGCGCAGATTACCCGATGTGTCATCGCTTCGCCATGATTTCGTTTAAAAGACGGCCTCTATTGCACTCATCGAACAAAACGCATTGTCCTTAAATAACACTTAATCGATAATATGTAACATCACAGAAACATATTGGCCACGTGCCACGTTGCAACCCATCACCAGAGGTTAGTTATGAATACCGTTTGTGCCAGTTGTCAGGCTCTGAACCGCCTCCCGGACGATCGTAGCGCGGATGGCGCAAAGTGCGGACGCTGCGGTCACGATCTTTTTGATGGCGACGTCATCAACGCGACCGGGGCAACGCTGGATAAACTCTTAAAGGACGATCTGCCGGTCGTTGTCGATTTCTGGGCGCCATGGTGCGGTCCCTGCCGCAGCTTCGCGCCGATCTTTGAAGACGTCGCGGAAGAGCGTAGCGGGAAGATGCGTTTTGTGAAAGTTAACACCGAAGCGGAACGTGAGCTTAGCGCACGGTTTCGTATCCGCAGCATCCCGACCATTATGATGTTCAAAAATGGCGAAGTGATCGACATGCTCAATGGCGCGGTGCCAAAAGCGCCATTTGATAGCTGGCTGAACGAAGCCGGACAGCAGTAATCCCTCCGGGGCACCGCTTGTGCCCCGTTTTCGCCTCTGCGACAATAGCGTTTTTCACTAGCGACTCCCATGACTGATAACGCTGTCCTTCGCCTGCGCGCCGAACGTCTCGCGCGAGCCACCCGCCCTTTCCTTGCTCGCGGCAACCGCATCCGCCGCTGCCAGCGCTGTCTGCTGCCGCTCAAGCAGTGCCTGTGCGCCACGTTAACGCCGGCGCAGGCCACCAGCCGTTTCTGCCTGGTGATGTTTGATACGGAGCCGATGAAGCCCAGCAACACCGGCCGGCTCATCGCCGATATTCTGCCGAATACCGAGGCTTATCAATGGTCGAGAACCGAGCCACCGCAGGGGCTGCTCGATCTGGTCGCCCATCCCGATTACCAGCCGATGGTGGTGTTCCCCGCCTCCTACGCCGCACCGGAGCGCCAGGTCCTGAGCGCGCCGCCGTCCGGCAAACCGCCACTGTTTATCATGCTCGACGGCACCTGGACCGAAGCGCGTAAAATGTTCCGTAAGAGCCCTTATCTGGACGCGCTGCCGATCATCTCCGTCGATCTGTCGCGCATCTCAGCCTACCATCTGCGCGAGGCGCACGCCGACGGACAATATTGTACCGCGGAAGTGGCCATCGCCCTGCTGGATCTGGCGGGCGATGCGCCGGCCGCCGCCGCGCTTGGCGAACACTTCACCCGCTTTCGGACCCGCTACCTGGCGGGAAAAACCCAGCATAAGGGCAGTATCACAGCGGGCCAGGTGGAAAACGTTTAAAATCATTCGGTCACTGGGATGAAAGGAGACCGGTATGAGCCAACGAGGCCTGGAAGCGCTGCTGCGACCAAAATCCATCGCCGTTATTGGCGCATCAATGAAGCCGCAGCGCGCTGGCTATCTCATGATGCGCAACCTGCTAGCCGGCGGCTTCAATGGCCCGGTACTGCCGGTGACCCCCGCCTGGAAGGCGGTGCTTGGGGTGCTGGCGTGGCCCACCATCGAGAAGCTGCCGTTTACGCCGGATCTGGCGGTGCTTTGTACCAACGCGCGACGTAATCTCGAGTTGCTCGAAGCCCTGGGGCAGAAAGGCTGCAAGACCTGCATCATCCTCTCTTCGCAGCCGGAACAGTATCCGGCGTTGCTCGAATGCGCTGCGCGCTATCAGATGCGCCTGCTCGGCCCAAACAGCCTGGGGCTGCTGGCGCCGTGGCAAGGCCTGAACGCCAGCTTTTCGCCGGTCGCGATCCACCGCGGTAAACTGGCCTTTATCTCGCAGTCGGCCGCCGTCTCCAACACCATCCTTGACTGGGCGCAACAGCGCGAGATGGGGTTTTCCTACTTCATCGCACTGGGCGATAGCCTGGATATAGATGTCGATGACCTGTTGGACTTTCTGGCCCGCGACAGCAAAACCAGCGCCATTTTGCTTTACCTTGAGCATCTCAGCGACGCGCGCCGGTTTGTCTCCGCCGCGCGCAGCGCCTCGCGAAACAAGCCAATCCTGGTGATCAAAAGCGGCCGTAGTCCCGCGGCGCAGAAACTGTTGCACGTCAATTCAGGGATGGATCCGGCATGGGATGCGGCCATCCAGCGTGCTGGTCTGCTGCGGGTCCAGGATACCCATGAGCTGTTCTCCGCCGTAGAAACCCTGAGCCATATGCGCCCGCTGCGCGGTGAAAAACTGATGATCGTCAGCAACGGCGCGGCGCCGGCGGCGCTGGCGCTGGATGAGCTTTGGTTGCGTAACGGTAAGCTGGCGACCCTCAGTGAGGAGACGCGCGACGCCCTGCGCCAGGCGCTGCCGGGCGGCGTTGAGATCGCCAACCCACTGGATCTACGCGATGACGCCAGCAGCGAACACTATCAGCGGGCGGTGAACATTCTGCTTAACAGTCAGGACTACGACGCGCTGCTGGTGATCCACTCGCCCAGCGCCGCCGCGCCGGGCACCGAGAGCGCCCTGGCGCTGATAGACGCCCTGAAGCACCATCCGCGTGGCAAATATGTCACCGTGCTGACCAACTGGTGCGGCGAATTCTCTTCCCAGGAGGCGCGACGGCTGTTCAGCGATGCCGGCCTTCCCACCTACCGTACGCCGGAGGGCACCATCACCGCCTTTATGCATATGGTCGAGTACCGCCGTAACCAGAAACAGCTGCGCGAGACTCCAGTGCTGCCGGACTCGTTAACCGCCAATACCAGCGAAGCGCATGCTCTGCTCCAGCAAGCGATAGATGATGGCGCCACCACGCTGGATACCCACGAGGTCAGCCCGGTGCTCCGGGCCTACGGTATCCACACACTGCCAACCTGGATCGCCGCTGACAGCGCGGAAGCGGTGCATATCGCTGAGCAGATAGGCTATCCGGTTGCGTTGAAGCTGCGTTCCCCGGATATTCCGCACAAATCAGAAGTACAGGGGGTCATGTTGTATCTGCGTACCGCGGCAGAAGTACAGCAGGCAGCGGATGCGATGATCGATCGCGTCAGGTTGGCCTGGCCCCAGGCGCGCATTCATGGCCTGCTGGTGCAGAGTATGGCCAATCGCGCCGGCGCCCAGGAGCTGAGAGTGGTGGTTGAGCACGATCCCCTCTTCGGCCCGTTGATTATGTTGGGCGAAGGCGGCGTGGAGTGGCGGGCCGAGGACCAGGCCGCTGTGGCGCTGCCGCCGCTGAATATGAACCTGGCGCGTTATCTGGTGATCCAGGCGATCAAAAATAAGAAGATCCGCGGCCGCAGCGCATTGCGACCGCTGGATATCGCAGGCTTAAGCCAGCTGCTGGTTCAGGTCTCGAACCTGATCGTCGACTGCCCGGAGATCCAGCGGCTGGATATTCATCCCCTGCTCGCCTCCGGCAACGAGTTTACGGCGCTGGACGTTACCCTGGGGCTTGCTCCCTTTAGCGGCGACAGTGAAAGCCGTCTCGCTATTCGTCCCTATCCGCACCAGCTGGAGGAGTGGGTGGTGATGAAAAATGGCGATCGCTGTCTGTTCCGGCCGATCCTTCCGGAAGATGAACCGCAGTTGCTCGCGTTTATCGCTCAGGTCACCAAAGAAGATCTCTATTATCGCTATTTTAGTGAGATCAACGAATTTACCCATGACGACTTAGCCAATATGACCCAGATCGACTACGATCGAGAAATGGCGTTCGTCGCCGTCAGGACCACCGCGGAACAGAGCGAGATCCTCGGCGTGACGCGGGCGATCTCCGACCCTGACAATATTGATGCCGAGTTTGCTGTGCTGGTCCGTTCAGATTTGAAAGGGTTAGGCCTGGGGCGAAGGCTGCTGGAAAAGCTGATCGCCTATACGCAAAGCCATGGCCTGCAACGGCTGAATGGGATTACGATGCCGAATAACCGAGGCATGATCGGCCTCGCCAGAAAGCTGGGATTCACCGTTGATATTCAGCTGGAAGATGGGATTGTCAGTCTGTCGCTGCCCCTGAATCAGGGATAATCGCGCGACGCTGACCGCAATTGTTGACCACATTAGCGGGTAGTAATGGTATTATTGCCCGCTTACGTCGTCTGCATGGTACAGAAGACCCTTCAATAAACAGAGAAGAAACGCACTGTGATGTTGTCAAAATTTAAGCGTAATAAACATCAACAACACCTTGCCCAACTCCCTAAGCTTTCTCAGTCAGTTGATGATGTAGAGTTCTTTTACGCCCCTGCGGATTTCAGGGAAGCGTTACTGACCCGGATTGCCAACGCCACTCAGCGTATATGCATTATTGCGCTCTACCTGGAGCAAGATGATGGCGGAAAAGGAATTTTGCAGGCCCTTTATGACGCCAAACGTCAGCGTCCGCAACTGGATGTTCGCGTCCTCGTTGACTGGCACCGCGCTCAACGTGGCCGTATCGGCGCCGCCGCCTCCAACACCAATGCTGACTGGTATTGTCGGATGGCCAATGAAAATCCGGGCGTAGAGATCCCCGTTTACGGCGTGCCGATTAACACCCGGGAGGCGCTCGGCGTTCTCCATTTCAAAGGCTTTATTATCGATGACTGCGTCCTCTACAGCGGCGCCAGCCTGAACGATGTTTATCTGCATCAGCATGATAAGTACCGCTATGACCGCTATCAGTGCATCCGTAACGGCAAAATGGCGGACGTCATGTTCGACTGGGTCGACAATAATCTGGTTCAGGGACGCGGCGTAAATCGTCTCGACAGACCGGATCGGCCAAAAAGTCCGGAAATCAAAAACGATATTCGCCAGTACCGTCAGGAGCTGCGCGACCGCAGCTACCATTTTGTCGGCACCGCCGGTGACGAAGAACTCTCCGTCACCCCGCTGGTAGGCCTGGGGAAATCCAGCCTGCTGAACAAAACTATCTTTCACCTGATGCCCTGTGCCGAGCACAAGTTAACGATCTGCACCCCCTACTTCAACCTTCCTGCCGTGCTGGTAAGAAATATCATCCAGCTGCTGCGCGACGGTAAACAGGTGGAGATTATTGTCGGCGATAAAACCGCTAACGATTTCTATATTCCGGAAGATCAGCCGTTTAAAATCATCGGCGCGCTTCCTTATCTGTATGAGATCAACCTGCGGCGTTTCCTCAGCCGGCTGCAGTATTATGTGAATACCGATCAGCTGATCGTCCGCCTGTGGAAGGATGACGATAACAGCTACCACCTGAAGGGCATGTGGGTTGACGACGAGTGGATGCTGCTCACCGGCAACAACCTTAACCCGCGCGCCTGGCGACTCGATCTGGAAAATGCCATTCTGATCCACGATCCAAAGCAGCAGCTGGGAGCCATGCGGGAGAAAGAGCTGAAGCTCATCCGCACCCACACCACGGTGGTGAAACATTATCGGGATCTGCAAAGTATTGCCGACTATCCGGTGAAAGTGCGTAAACTGATCCGCCGACTGCGGCGGATCCGCATTGACCGGCTGATCAGCCGTATTCTCTGACAATCAGCCCCGCCTCGACGGGGCTTTTTTCTGGAAGCGCTATGCGTACGATAATCGTGATTGCTTCGCTGATGTTAACGGGCTGCAGCCACATGGCAAATGATGCATGGTCCGGTCAGGACAAAGCCCAGCATTTTCTGGCCTCGGCGATGCTGTCTGCCGCCGGCAATGAATATGCGCAACATCAGGGTTACAGCCGGGACCGCAGCGCTGCTATCGGCCTGATGTTTTCCGTCAGCCTCGGCGCCTCAAAAGAGCTTTGGGACAGCCGCCCGGCAGGCAGCGGCTGGAGCTGGAAGGATTTCGCCTGGGATGTAGCCGGCGCGACCACCGGCTACGCTGTTTGGCAACTGGCGCACCAGTAACGGCTAAAGACGCAGGCCTTTGCCTTTGCGATGCAGCATCAGGGAGACCAGGAAGGCGATGGCCGCCATCACCGTCACGTACCAGTAGAACGCGTGCTCTATCCCCGCCGATTTCAGCGACAGCGCGACATATTCCGCCGAGCCGCCAAACAGGGCATTCGCGACGGCATAGGACAGCCCTACCCCAAGCGCGCGAACCTGCGCCGGGAACATCTCGGCCTTCAGGATGCCGCTGATCGAGGTATAGAAACTGACAATCAGCAAGGCGCAGATCACCAGGCCGAAGGCAGCATAGGGTGAGCTCACTTTTTGCAAGGCGCTCAGGATTGGCACGGTAAATAATGTCGCCAGCACGCCAAAGCACAGCATGGAGGTACGGCGGCCAACTTTATCCGAAAAGGCGCCGAACAGCGGTTGAACCAGCATATAAACGAACAGCGCCGCGGTCATGATCACGCTGGCGGTGCTGGCCGTCATGCCCGCCGTGTTTACCAGATACTTTTGCATATAGGTAGTAAAGGTATAGAAGGTCAGCGATCCGGCGGCAGTAAAGCCCAACACCATCACGAAAGCCCGGCGATTACGCCACAACCCTTTAAATGAGCCAGCCTCTTTCAGCGCCCGGGTCTCCTGCTTCGAGGTTTCGTCCAGCTGGCGACGCAGCCACAGCGCGACGATAGCCAGCACTGCCCCGAGAGCAAAAGGAATACGCCATCCCCAGGCATGCAAATCTTCGTCGCTCAGCACCTGCTGGAGCGCCACGACCACTAATACCGCCAGCAGTTGACCGCCAATTAACGTGACGTACTGGAAAGAGGCATAGAAGCCTTTCTTTCCTTCAATCGCCACTTCACTCATATAGGTCGCGCTGGTGCCATATTCTCCACCGACCGACAGCCCCTGAAACAGACGGGCCAACAGCAGCAGCGCCGGAGCCCAGGTGCCGATGACCGCGTAGCCCGGCAGGCAGGCAATCACCAGTGAACCAAAGCACATCATACAGACCGAAATAAGCATGGAAGCTTTACGTCCGCGGCGGTCGGCGATCCGACCAAACAGCCACCCACCGATAGGACGCATCAGAAATCCGGCGGCGAATACGCCTGCCGTTTGTAAAAGTTGAGTGGTGGTATTTCCGGAGGGAAAGAAGATATGGGCAAAATAGAGCGAGCAGAATGAGTAGACGTAAAAATCAAACCACTCAACCAGATTTCCCGAGGAAGCGCCAACAATTGCCCAAATACGACGACGGGTATCGGCCTGCTCCGGCGCGGCCCGTTCGGTAATGCTACTCTCTGTCATTGTTATATTGCTCCAGCAAAGACTGCAGTCTGTCTTGTCGGGCGTACCACGTCACGCAGACAAATTAGTTAGTAAACTAAATGTTATATAATTGTTATATCTTTATATGTGATTGCATTCACATTTTTTTTCGCAAGCACGGTTTTCGCGATCAACGCCAGCGCAGAGGCAAGGAAAAAGTGGATTATGGCGAAGGGTTTGCCATGACGGGGTTTTATGTTGCTTTGAATGAAGATAATGGTGCGGGTATGGCGGGATTTTCCCCGGAGGCGGTGCTGCGCACCTTGTCCGGGCTACGGATCCGTAACCCCGGTAAGCGCAGCGCCACCGAGGGAGATATACCCCACACAGCAAAAAACCCCCGCACCTTTCGGGACGGGGTTCTTTTTAAACGCAAAAACAAAAAGCTCAGTCTTTCGACTGAGCTTTTTGCTTTATTTGATGCCTGGCAGTTCCCTACTCTCACATGGGGAGACCCCACACTACCATCGGCGCTACGGCGTTTCACTTCTGAGTTCGGCATGGGGTCAGGTGGGACCACCGC
>NZ_JBKIUU010000008.1:0-260607 GCF_046603115.1 Klebsiella sp. 1SOBk5mer
TCCGGGATATTCCCTGCTCGCGCTACGCTTAGCAGGGCTACGGTTCCAGACCGTCGGGTAGCCCGGATAAGGCGCTACGCGCCGCTATCCGGGGTATTCCCTGCTCGCGCTGCGCTTAGCAGGGCTACGATTCCGGACCGTCGGGTAGCCCGGATAAGGCGCTACGCGCAGCCATCCGGGAGAGACTCAGTGGCTTTTGCGGATCAGGTAGCGGTACGGCAGAGCTTCGGTTTGCTGGGCCACCAGCTCATGCTCCATAAAGCGGCAGAATCCCGGGATATCGCGGGTGGTGGCCGGATCGTCAGCAATAATCAGCAGCGTCTCGCCGACGGGCATTGTCCGCACGGTTTTACGCACCATCATGACCGGCTCCGGGCAGCGCAGTCCCAGGGCATCCAGAGTGTGGTCTGGAGTGGAGAAAAGTTCGCTCATTTTAGTCTCACATCAACAAAACGGCCCTAGTTTACCCCCAGTTCGCCAGTACGCAAGCCAGGTTAACGTTTGCGCGAAAAACAACCATTGCATTACGCCGGCAACGCAGTATCATGCAGCCGTTTTTCATTGGGTTCCCTCACCCCAACGTTCCGCTGCCGATTGCTCATTTACCTGAAGCATGACGGGCATAAAAAGGTCACAATATGAATCCGTTTACTACCGTACAGCGCAAAAAAGCGCTCGTCTGGCTTTCGCTATTTCATCTGCTGGTGATCACCTCCAGCAACTATCTGGTTCAGCTACCGATCTCCATCTTTGGTTTCCATACCACCTGGGGGGCGTTCAGTTTTCCGTTTATCTTCCTCGCCACCGATCTGACGGTGCGAATTTTTGGCGCGCCGCTGGCGCGACGCATTATTTTTGCGGTGATGGTCCCGGCGCTGGTCATCTCCTACGCCATCTCCGCCCTGTTTTACATGGGCGAGTGGCAGGGTTTCGCGGCGCTGGGCACCTTTAATCTCTTCGTCGCGCGTATCGCCATCGCCAGCTTTATGGCCTATGCGCTGGGGCAGATCCTCGACGTCCACGTCTTCAACCGCCTGCGGCAGAGCCGCCGCTGGTGGCTGGCCCCCACCGCCTCGACGCTGTTCGGCAACATCAGCGATACCATGGCGTTCTTCTTCATCGCCTTCTGGCGCAGCCCGGATCCGTTTATGGCCGCCCACTGGGGGGAAATCGCCCTCGTCGACTACAGCTTTAAAGTGCTTATCAGCATCATTTTCTTCCTGCCGATGTACGGCGTACTGTTAAATATGCTGTTGAAAAGGCTGGCGGATAAATCTGATTTGTCGGCATTGCAGCCGAGTTAAAGGTACTCGCGGGCTGATGTGTTAAGATAGCCGGATGAGCCATTAGTGGCCGTTTATCGAAAGGAAGATGTCAATGCGCAATTTGGTTAAATATGTCGGTATTGGCCTGCTGGTGATGGGGCTTGCCGCCTGCGATAACAGCGATTCAAAAGCGCCAACCGTTGGGGCAGCAGCGGAGAGCAACACCAGCGGCCAGGCGATCAGCCTGCTGGATGGCAAACTGAGCTTCACCCTGCCTGCGGGCATGGCCGACCAGAGCGGCAAACTGGGTACTCAGGCGAACAACATGCACGTCTATTCTGACGCCACCGGCCAGAAAGCAGTCATCGTCATCGTCGGCGACAGCACCAATGAAGACCTGGCGGTGCTGGCGAAACGCCTGGAAGATCAGCAGCGTAGCCGCGACCCGCAGCTGCAGGTGGTGAGCAATAAATCGCTGGAGATCAAAGGTCACACCCTGCAGCAGCTGGACAGCATCATCTCCGCCAAGGGGCAGACCGCCTGGTCTTCCGTGCTCCTCGGCAAAGTGGATGACAAACTGCTGACCCTGCAGGTCACCCTGCCGGCGGACAACCAGCAGCAGGCGCAGACCGAAGCGGAAAGCATCATCAGCACCCTCACCATCCAGTAATTACTGGCCTGGTGCGACGGCCTCCGGTTCGCTGACCGGGGGCCGTTTTTTTAACCGCCAGCCCAGCAGCAGCGCCGCCATCACCAGACCTGCCGCCGCCAGATATATCACCGGGATCCCGGTCCACGCCATCAGCAAGCCGGCCAGCGGCCCGGTGACGCCTAACGACAAATCCATAAACACGGTATAGGTGGCCAGCGCCGACCCCTGGTTATGCTGCGGCACCGCTTTCACCGCCACCACGCCCAGCGCCGGAAAGACCAGTGAGAACCCGGCCCCGGTAAGAAAAGTGCCGATTTTCGCCAGCAGCGGCGTATCGGCAAAGCCGACCAGCAGCAGGCCGATGATCTCCACGCTAAAGCAGAGCATCGCCACGTTCAGCCCGCCGAGGCGGTTAATGGCGTTGGGAAACAGCAGCCGCGCGCCAACGAACGCGCAGCTGAACAGCGTCAGGGCGAAGGCCGCCCCGTCCCAACCTTTGGCGTCATAAAACAGCGTGATAAAGGTGGCGATAACCCCGAAACCGGCGGAGGCCAGGGCCAGCGCCATGCCGTAGGGCCACACCCGCCCGAGCACCGCGCGAAACGACATTGCTTTGCCTTTCGCCGCCTTCACCGCTGCGCGGGGCAGCGCGCAGAGGATAGCCACCAGCGCAACCGCCATAATGACCCCGGCCAGGCCGCTGAGGCCAATTTGCGAATAGCACAGCACGCCGAGCGGGGCGCCCATCGCCATCGCCCCGTAGGTCACAATGCCGTTCCATGAGATCACCCGCCCGATATGCAGCGACCCAACAACGCCGACGCCCCACAGCGTCGAGCCGGTGCCGGCAAAGCTCTGGCCGATGCCGAGAATGACCCGCCCGAGGCATAGCAGCAGCAGGCTAACCAGCGGCCAGCCGCTGCTCCAGGCGGCCAGCAGATAGCTCAGACCGCTTAAAAAGCAGCCGCAGAGGCCGAAGACGACAATCTTTTTGGGCCCCAGCAGGTCAGCGTAGCGCCCGGCGTGCGGGCGGCTGAGCAGCGTGGCGAAATATTGCAGACTAATCACCAGGCCAGCCCAGAAAGCGCTAAAGCCCATTACATCATGCACATAGCCAGGAAGTACCGCCAGCGGCAAGCCGATGGTGAGGTAGCTGGCAAAGTTAAAAATAACCACGGAGACAATCCGCAGATTGAGGCGCAGTCCATTGAGCGCCGGTTCGGCGACGGATTCGGGCATCAGGTTCCACCAGATTTGTACTATACAGAGCCACTATTACCACGACTTCTGTTGAAAAGCAGCCTTCCGGTGGCAATAACCTCAGCGGCGCCATCGCCGCGCTCATCAGCATAAATTGCCGCGACGATTATTCGACTTTCCTTAATGGAAGGATAAATACATATTAATAATTATCGCTATTGCCTGAGCAGGGTTAAATTACTTATACTTCCTCACGGCTCTGATAGCGCCTCATTGTTTATCATGATGTTAATATTTCTATAACATCATATTTCCCTCTCCGGCCTGTTTTAATACAGATGAACATATTGCCTGACAGAACAACCACAGCATATCAGCCTATATAAAAGTTTCTTACGTGGCATAAGTTAATGCCAGTAGCCAATATATTGACATGGAGTATTCATGAAAAAAATTATTCACTGGATGATTGTCGCTACGGTTGTCGGTGCGCTCGCCGGTTGCGCACGGACAGCCCCTATTGAACAGGTCAATGCGATAGTGAGCGCCGGCCATACGGAAGCGCAGGTCAAGGATGCCATTATCAAAGCAGGTGCTCAGCGCCAATGGATTATGTCTGACGCGGGCCCTGGCGTCATAAAAGGTAAATTGCAAAATCGCGACCATGTCGCGGATATTAAAATTAACTACTCCGCAACAAGTTATTCTATTGTCTATGTGAGTAGCATTAATCTCATGGCCTCCAACGGAAAAATTCATAGAAACTATAACCGCTGGGTACACAACCTCGATAAAGATATTCAGGTTACGCTGGCAGCAAACACCGCTCTGCAACAATAAATATACATACGGGTCACTACTGACCCGTTTCGCCGATTATTTGTAATAAGGTTGTACCGAACGTGTACCAAAAGGATTCTCTCAGCGCACTTGATGCCATTACTGAAGCGCAGCGTATTGCTTTTGCCCCCATGCTCTTTCAAACCGCATTATGTCTACGCAACTCAGGTATTCTGGGTTATCTGGACCAACAAGGTAAACGCGGTGCAACGTTTGCAGCCATCAGTGAAATTTTCGACGGAAAAGAATATGCCGTTAGCGTTTTGCTCGATATGGGATTAAGCGGTCGTATCCTGACCTATAAAGAGGAACGCTACCACCTCTCTAAAATAGGACATTTCTTACTTCATGATCCGATGACGCGAGTAAATATGGATTTTACTCAAGACGTTTGTTATCAAGGATTATTCTTTCTGGAAAATGCGCTCCAGGAGGGAAAGCCTTTAGGATTAAAAGTTTTTGGTGAGTGGCCAACGATTTACCCTGCCTTGTCACAGCTACCACCCGCGGCGCGCAAAAGCTGGTTTGCCTTCGACCATTACTATTCCGATGGCGCCTTCACTGCAGCGCTGCCCTATGTATTCGCCAGCCAGCCCGCAAGGCTGTACGATGTAGGCGGTAATACCGGGAAATGGGCGCTACGCTGTTGCCAGTACGATGAAAATATCGCGGTCACGTTATTAGATTTACCGCAACAAATTGCACTGGCACGGGAAAATATAGAAAATGCTGGCCTTGCCCATCGCATCGATTTTCATGCTGTGGATATGCTGAGTGACGCCCCCCTACCCGGAGAAGCGGATATCTGGTGGATGAGTCAGTTCCTGGACTGTTTCTCGCCAGAACAAATCATCACCATACTCAGTAACGTGGCACAGGTCATGAAACCTGGCGCCCGCCTGTACATTCTGGAATTGTTCTGGGATGCGCAGAAATTTGAAGCAGCATCATTTAGTCTGAATGCGTCTTCACTCTATTTTACCTGTATGGCCAACGGCAACAGCCGTTTCTACAGCGTAGAGAAGTTTTACCGCTATCTTGAAATGGCGGGGTTCGAAGTAGAACAGCGTCACGATAATTTAGGCGTTGGGCATACCTTGTTGATATGCCACAAGAATAATTGATTGATCGCGGATGCGAGTGGATGACATTTTCATTTAACATTGTTGATTGGCAGGCCTTCGCGCCTGGCGTCAGTGGCCCCGAGCAATGGCAACGGTGGTCACAGCATTTGCACGCCATCGATCCCGCCGCGGCGCCACCCAAACTCAGCGAATTGCCGATGATGACCGCACGCCGACTCAGTTCGGGAAGTAAGCTGGCTGTGGAATGCGGTCTGGCTATGCTCCGTCGCCATGAAATCGATGCCGTTCTTTATACCAGCCGTCACGGCGAACTGGAGCGCAACTATCGGATCCTCCATGCGCTGGCTATGGAACAAGCGATCTCGCCGACCGATTTCGCCTTATCGGTGCATAATTCCGCCGTGGGTAATCTGACGATTGCTGCAAAAAAAGCGATTATGTCGTCATCCCTTTCTGCCGGACGCGATACGTTTCAGCAGGGATTATACGAAGTGATGGGCCTGCTACAGGCGGGTTATCAGCGCGTGTTGATGGTTGATTTCGACGGTTTTCTCCCTGAGTTTTACCACGCTCAGTTGCCGCCAGGTATCACCACCTGGCCCTATGCGGCAGCCTGGGTGATTGAGCCCGGTCGCCAGTGGCAATGCCACTCCCAGCCTCATGCAGCCGTTGCTGAAAGTCCATTACCGCAAAGTTTACTGTTCTTGCAGTACTATTTGCAGAATGCCCGCACGTTCACGCTTCCCGGCGATCGCGTGCAATGGCAATGGAGCCGCGCATGAAGCCGTTTTTCCACCGGCTTAATCGGCTCTGGCGCGCAGCGATGACCGGTTTCTGCTTCGCACTGTTTGGCATTGGCGGCCTGCTGCTCTCGCTCATCTGGTTTAATCTGCTGCTGGTTTTGGTACGTAATAAAACCCGCCGACGCCGTATCGCGCGGCGCAGCATTTCCGTTAGCTTTCGCGTATTCCTCAGCGTGGTGAAAAGCGTCGGCGTTCTCGATTACCGTATCGATGGCCGCGATATTTTGCGCGCGGAGCGCGGTTGCCTGGTGGTCGCCAATCACCCCAGCCTTATTGACTATGTGATGCTGGCCTCGGTGATGCCGGAGACCGACTGCATGGTAAAAAGCGCGCTGCTGAAAAATCCATTCGTCAGCGGCGTGATCCGCGCCGCCGATTATCTGATTAACGATCAGGCCGATGCCCTGCTGCCGGCAAGCCGGCAGCGTTTACAGCAAGGCGATACGATTTTGATTTTCCCTGAAGGCACGCGCACCGTGCCGGGGAAAAAAATGCAGCTACAGCGAGGGGCGGCTAATATCGCGGTACGCTGCGGCAGCGATTTACGCATTGTCGTCATCCGCTGTACCGAGCATATGCTGGGTAAACAAAGCAAATGGTACGACGCGCCGCCAACTAAGCCGCGGTTTACCGTCGAGGTTGGAGAACGGCTGCCAATACATCAGTTTTATGATGCCAATAAACAAGAACCGGCGCTGGCCGCAAGACAGTTGAACCGTCATATTTTGCTTAAATTAGAAACAGGCACTCTCCCTGAAACAGGAATGAATGATGCAAGCGCTCTATCTTGAAATTAAAAATCTGATCATCAGTACATTGAACCTGGACGAGCTGTCCGCTGATGATATCGACACCGACGCCGCGCTTTTTGGCGATGGTCTGGGTCTGGACTCAATTGATGCGCTGGAGCTGGGTCTGGCGGTGAAAAATCAGTACGGCGTGGTGCTGTCGGCTGAAAGTGAAGAGATGCGTCAGCATTTCTACTCTGTCGCCACGCTGGCGGCATTTATTCAAGCACAGCGCGCCTGAGGAGAGTGGTTATGAATGAACAACAAGCCATTTACGAAGAAATCTCCGCGCTGCTGGTGAACGTGTTTGAAATCGATCCGCAGGATATTACGCCTGAGGCCCGCCTGTACGAAGATCTCGAACTGGACAGTATCGACGCCATCGACATGATCGTCCATCTGCAAAAGAAAATTGGTAAGAAAATCAAGCCAGAAGAGTTCAAAACTGTCCGCACCGTGCAGGATGTGGTCGATGCGGTAGAACGCCTGTTCAAAGAAGAATAATTCACCGTGTCGGGCATTCGCTCACTGCCAGTTGTGCCATTGCTGACGGGCATATTGCTGCTGGCCTGGCCGTTTATCATCTGGTTCGGCCTCGCGCATAACAGCCTGCAAGGGTTGTTACCGCTCATGGCGCTGATGTTGTTTTTACGCTTTCGTCAGACCCGGCGACGGGCGGGAGCGCTGAGCGTGGTCACTCAGATTGTGGCGGTGGCCGGCATGACGCTGTGTATTGCCAGCTACCTGCTGAAAACCCATCAGTTACTGCTATTTTACCCGGTGGTGGTGAACAGCGTGATGCTGGCGGTGTTTGGCGGTTCGCTATGGTCCACGATGCCGATAATCGAGCGTCTGGCGCGACTGCGTGAACCGGATCTTCCGGAGCAGGCTGTACGCTATACCCGGCGCGTCACCCAAATCTGGTGCGCCTTTTTCATCATTAACGGTGGCATTGCGCTTTTTACCGCGCTGTATGGCGATCTGTCCCTGTGGACGGCGTGGAACGGCATGATTTCCTATCTGCTGATGGGCACGCTCATGGCCGGCGAGTGGCTGGTGCGCCAGCGGGTGATAAAACGAGATAAACCATGAAGCAGCCTCTCCCGTTGGACCAGTGGCTCAGCGCCGCGCGTTCGCCGGAAACGCCGATCGCCTGGCAGGACACGCACCTCTGGACGCTTGCACATCTGCGCCATGATGTCGCCCACCTGCTCACGCACTTGCGTCAGCAGCCAGCCATGCGCTGGGCGTTGTGCATTGAAAATAGCTACTTGTTTATCGTCGCTCTGCTGGCAACCCTGCATGCCGGCAAAACGCCGGTCCTTCCCGGCCACGGCCGTATTTCGCTGTTAAATGAGCAGAAGGCGCTGTTTGACGGCATTCTCAGCGATAAAGCGCTGGCATGGGATGGCGCGCTGGTGATTGTCGAGTCCACGATGACGGTAACGAGCGGCCAGATGCATTTTCCCGCGCCAGGCAAAGAGGCTTGCATTGAGTTATTCACCTCCGGTTCCACCGGTCAACCGAAGCGAATTTGCAAACCGATCGGATCGCTCGACCGCGAGGCGGCGCTGTTATCCGCCTGCTATGCCGGGCGTCTGGCAGGCTGTCGGGTGGTGGCATCCGTAGCGCCGCAGCATCTGTATGGCCTGACGTTTCGACTGTTCTTGCCAATGGCGTTGGGTTTACCGCTTCACGCGGACATGCTGGAGTACACCGAGCAGTTAACGGCGTTAAGCCGGAAGCATCGCTATCTGTTTATTAGTAGTCCGGCCTTCCTTAAACGTCTCGACCACCGGCTTACCCCTCCGCCGATCGAAATGATCGTGTCCGCAGGCGGCAAGCTGCTTTGGCAGGATGCCGTGCAAACCGCCCGCTGGTGCAATACCTGGCCGGATGAAATTTACGGCAGTACGGAAAGCGGCGTCATCGCCTGCCGCCAGCGCGTGCAGGATGAGGCGCCATGGCAACCGTTTCCCGGCATCCGCTTTCAGCCAGAAGGCGATGCGTTCCGCCTCTTTTCTCCGCTTATTACCGATAACCGCGGCCAGCTGCTCGAGGATATTTTGCATTTTCGCGAGAGTGGCCACTTCCATTTGGCAGGCCGTCGGGATCGCGTGGTCAAAATTGAAGAGAAGCGCATATCGCTGAGCGAAGTGGAGCAGCGCCTGCTGGAACTTGAAGGCATCATTGATGCCGCCGTGTTACCCATCACCCGCGGCAGCCGTCAGAGTATTGGCGTATTGCTGGTGCTGGATAACCATGCCCGCCAGCGCTGGGGAAAAAGCCAGGAGACTCATTGGCGAAAAGCACTGCGCCCTCTGCTGGAACCGGTCGCCATTCCCCGCTACTGGCGGGTTATCGACGAGATCCCCGTCAATAGTATGAACAAGCGTGTCTACGCGCAGTTACAGGAGTTATTTCATGCAGCCCCATGAAATTGAGCGCCGTCAGCCACAAGCCGATCGGGTTGAAATCATTTTATCGGTGGATCCGGCGTTATTCTGGTTTCGCGGCCACTTTGCCGTTCAGCCCTTGTTGCCAGGCGTCGCGCAGATTGACTGGGCGATGCATTACGCCACCACCTTGCTGGCGCCCGGCTGGCGCTTTCACGATATTCACAATGTGAAATTCCAGTCGCCGCTCCTGCCGGGGGCGATCGTGACGCTCACTCTTAGCTGGCAGGAGGCGCGTCAGCTCATCACCTTCAGCTATCAGCGCCACGATGGCGAAACACGACATACCGCCAGCAGCGGGAAGATTCGCTTATGTCGCTAACCTTTTCCCCCTGCGTGGTGATCCCGTGCTATAACCACGGCGCGATGATGTCGCGGGTGCTGGCGCGCCTGCAGCCGTTTGATCTTCCCTGTATCGTGGTGGACGACGGCAGCGACAGTCGCACACAGCTGGAGCTGGAGCGACTGGCGCTGGAAAACCCGGATCTGACGTTGATCCGCTTACCGCAGAACGCCGGAAAAGGCGCCGCGGTCATCTGCGGATTACAGGCCGCAGCGCAAGCCGGGTTCAGCCACGCGGTGCAGGTCGATGCCGATGGACAGCACGCCATCGAAGATATTCCGCAGCTGCTGGCGCTGGCGCAGAAGCATCCCGAGGCGCTGATCTCCGGCCAGCCGGTTTACGACGACTCAATCCCGCGCTCGCGCCTGTACGGACGCTGGATCACCCACGTCTGGGTATGGATTGAAACGCTATCGCTGCAGCTAAAAGACAGCATGTGCGGCTTTCGCGTCTATCCGCTGGCGCCGACGCTGCAGCTGGCTAAGCGCGTGCCCCTCGGCAAGCGGATGGATTTTGATACCGAAGTGATGGTGCGCCTCTACTGGCAGGGGAACACCAGCTACTTTCTCCCGACCCGCGTGACCTATCCGCCGGACGGTTTGTCGCATTTCGATGCCCTCAGAGATAACTGCCGCATCTCGCTGATGCATACCCGACTGTTCCTCGGCATGTTGCCGCGGATCCCCTCGCTGCTGTTTCGCCGCGCTTCGCCGCACTGGGCGCGTCAGAAGGAGGTCAAAGGCTTATGGGGCATGCGCCTGATGCTGTTGGTGTGGCGGCTGTTGGGACGACACGCGTTTTCGCTGCTGCTCTACCCGGTGGTCGGCGTCTACTGGCTAACGGCCAGCACCGCGCGCCGCGCTTCACAAAACTGGCTTACCCGCGTGCGCGACCAGTTAGCCGCTCGTCAGCTGCCGGAGCCGGGCGAACTCAGTAGCTATCGTCACTTCCTGCGCTTTGGCAACGCGATGCTGGATAAAATCGCCAGCTGGCGCGGCGAACTGCAGTTTGGTCGCGATGTGGTGTTTGCCGCAGGTGCCGAAGAGACGCTCAATATCGACGATCCGCGCGGCAAACTACTGCTGGCCTCACATCTCGGCGATGTTGAAGCCTGCCGTGCGCTGGCGCAGCTGCAGGGCAGCAAGACCATCAACGCGCTGGTGTTCAGCGACAATGCCCAACGCTTTAAGCAGATTATGGCGGAGATGGCCCCGCAGGCCGGACTCAACCTGCTGCCGGTCACCGATATCGGCCCGGAGACCGCCATGCTGCTACAGGAAAAACTGGATCGCGGAGAATGGATCGCCATTGTCGGCGATCGTATTGCGGTCAATCCGCAGCGCGGCGGCGAGTGGCGCGTCTGCTGGAGCCGTTTTATGGGGCAACCGGCCCCCTTCCCGCAGGGGCCCTTTATCCTCGCGGCTATTTTGCGCTGCCCGGTCAATTTGATGTTCGCTCTGCGTCAGCAGGGCAAGCTGCGCATTTACTGTGAGTCGTTCGCTGACCCGCTGCCGCTGCCGCGCGCCAATCGCCAGCAGGCACTGCAACATATCATCGATCGCTACGCCGAACGGCTGGAATATTACGCGCTGCAGTCGCCGCTCGACTGGTTTAACTTTTTCGATTTCTGGCGTTTGCCGGAGCCCAAAGATAAGGAGTAAAGGGTGCTTAACGATCCCCGTTTTACTGCTGAAGTAGAGCTAACCATTCCCTTTCACGACGTCGATATGATGGGCGTCGTCTGGCATGGCAACTATTTCCGCTACTTCGAAATTGCCCGCGAGGCGCTGCTTAACCAGTTCAACTACGGCTACCGGCAGATGAAAGCCTCCGGCTATCTGTGGCCGGTGGTGGATACCCGCGTGAAGTACCGGGACGTTATCACCTTCGAGCAGCGTATTCGCGTCCGCGCGCGTCTGGAAGAGTTCGAAAACCGCCTGCGCATTGGCTATGAAATTTTTGCCGCCGAGAGCGGCAAACGCACCACCACCGGCTACACCATCCAGGTCGCGGTGGACGAAAAAAGCGGCGAGATGTGTTTTGTCAGCCCGCAAGTTCTGTTTGAACGCATGGGGGTCACGCCATGAGATTGCTGCTGTTGGTGGGACTGTTCATCAGTCCGTTGGTCAGCGCGCTGACGCTCGATGACCTGCAAAAACAATTTAGCGAACAGCCGGTGGTGCGCGCCCACTTCGATCAAACCCGCACCATAAAGGATCTTCCGCAGCCGCTGCGATCCCAGGGGCGGATGTTGATCGCCCGCGACCAGGGCTTGCTGTGGGATCAAACCTCACCGTTCCCGATGCAACTGCTGCTGGATGACAAACGGATGGTGCAGGTGATTAACGGCCAGCCGCCGCAGACCGTCACCGCCGAAAACAACCCGCAGATGTTCCAGTTCAACCATCTGCTGCGCGCGCTGTTCCAGGCCGATCGTAACGTGCTGGAGGAGAACTTCCGCGTGGAATTCGCCGATAAAGGCGACGGGCGATGGACGCTGCGCCTGACGCCTGTCACCACGCCGCTGGATAAGATTTTCGCCAGCATCGATCTCGCCGGAAAAACCTACCTGGAGCATATTCAACTCAATGATAAACAAGGCGATCGCACCGATATCGCCCTTTCCCAACATCAACTGACGCCAGCGCAACTGACCGATGACGAACGCCAACGCTTTGCCGCCCAGTAAACGTCCTGCGCTGATCTGGGGCGTCGTCTGCCTGATACTGGCGGGCGCGCTGCTGGCGCTGTTGCCGCAGGCCCGGCTCAACAGCAGCGTGCTGGCGATGCTGCCCAAACAGACGCTCGGCGCGATCCCCCCGGCGCTGAACGACGGCTTTATGCAGCGTCTGGATCGCCAGCTGGTCTGGCTGGTCAGTCCCGGTAAACAGGCCGACCCGCAGGTGGCTCGCGACTGGCTGCGGTTGCTGCAAACCTCAGACGCGCTGGCCGAGGTCAAAGGCCCAATGGATGCCGCCAGTCAGCAGGCCTGGGGAACGTTTTTCTGGCAACATCGCAATGCGTTAATCGACCCCGCCACCCGCGCGCGTCTGCAGGTGGGCGGCGAAGCGCAGGCCCAGTGGATCCTTTCGCAGCTCTATTCGGCGTTTTCCGGGGTCAGCGGTAAAGAGTTACAAAACGACCCGCTGATGCTGATGCGCGGCTCACAGCTGGCGATGGCGAATAGCGGCCAGCGGATGCAGCTGCAGGACGGGTGGCTGACCAGCAAAGACGCGCAAGGAAACGTCTGGTATCTGCTGCACGGCGAGCTGGCGGGTTCGTCGTTCGATATGCGACAGACGCACCGCCTGGTAACCACCCTCGCGCAGCTTGAAAAGGAATTAAAAGCGCGCCACTCGCAGGCGCAGCTGCTGTCGCGCGGCACCGTATTTTACAGTGATTACGCCAGCCAGCAGGCGAAGCGCGATATCTCCACTCTCGGCGCGGCCACCCTGTTCGGCGTCATCCTGTTGATCGTGGCCGTGTTCCGCTCGCTGCGTCCGCTGCTGTTATGCGCGATCTCTATCGCTATCGGCGCACTGGCCGGCACCGTTGCCACGCTGCTGCTGTTTGGCGAGCTGCATCTGATGACCCTGGTGATGAGCATGAGCATTATTGGCATTTCCGCAGATTACACGCTCTATTACCTGACCGAACGGATGGTCCATGGCGCAGCGGCTTCACCGTGGCAAAGCCTTGTTAAAGTACGGAAAGCGCTGCTGCTGGCGCTGCTTACCACCGTGGCGGCTTATTTAATCATGATGCTGGCCCCCTTCCCGGCAATTCGCCAGATGGCGCTATTTGCGGCCGTGGGGCTAAGCGCCTCATGCCTGACGGTGATTTTCTGGCAGCCATGGCTGTGCCATGGGCTCCCGGTGCGTCCCGTTCCAGCGATGGTGCTGATGTCGCGCTGGCTCGCGGCATGGCGGCGTAACAAAAAACTCGCCATCGGTCTGCCGGTGGTTCTGGCCATTTTCTCCCTGACGGGGCTCGCTCTCCTGCGGGTGGATGACGATATCTCACAGCTGCAGGCGCTACCGCAGAATATCCTCTCCCAGGAGCATGCCATCACCGCGCTTACTGGCCAAAGCGTCGATCAAAAGTGGTTCGTGGTTTACGGCGACACGGCGCAACAAACGCTGCAGCGGCTTGAAGCCTTTATGCCCGCACTGGCTAAAGCGCAAACCGACGGTATGCTTGGCGGGTATCGCGCCATTCCGCTCAATTCACTGGCCCGCCAGCAGCAGGATCTGGCCCTGCTGAAGCAGGCGGCGCCGGCCATCGGCCAGGCGCTGAATAACGCCGGACTCACCGCTGTTCACCCCGACCTGCGGCCGATGCCGGTGACAGTCGGCGACTGGCTTGCCAGTCCGGCCAGCGAAGGCTGGCGGCTGCTATGGCTGACGCTGCCGGATGGCGAAAGCGGCGTACTGGTGCCAGTGAGCGGGGTGAAAGATAGCCCGGCGCTGAAGGCGCTCAGCACAACCCAGACTGGCGTGGCGTGGGTCGATCGTAAAAGCGATTTCGACCAGCTTTTCGCGCTCTACCGTCATATTTTAACCGGGCTGCTGGGCGTTGCGCTGGCGGTGATTGCCTGCGGCGCCGCTATCCGCCTTGGCTGGCGCAAGGGCTTAATAAGCCTGGTGCCGTCGGTATTGTCGCTGGGATGCGGCCTGGGGGCGTTGGCGCTCATCGGCCACGCCGTTAACCTGTTCTCCTTACTGGCGCTGGTGCTGGTACTTGGGATTGGCATCAACTACACCCTGTTTTTCAGCAACCCGCGCGGCACGCCGCTGACATCGCTGCTGGCGGTTACCCTGGCGATGATGACCACCTTATTAACGCTTGGCATGCTGGTGTTTAGCGCCACCCAGGCCATCAGCAGCTTTGGCACTGTCCTGGTCAGCGGTATTTTCACCGCTTTCCTGCTGTCGCCGCTGGCGATGCCGAGCAAAAAAGAGAAAAAAAGACGATGAGAAGACCATCATTCTGGCGCGCCTTCGCGCTCTTCGCCGCCTTATTGCTGGCCGGCTGCAGTCATTCGCCGCCGGAGCCGCAAGGCCGTCCGCAGGCGTGGCTGGAGCCGGGTACGCGCGTCACGTTACCGCCGCCGGGCATCTCGCCGGCCATCAGTTCCCAGCAGTTATTGACCGGCCGCTTCAACGGCCAAACCCAGTCGCTGCTGGTGCTGCTCAATGCCGATGATAAAAAGCTCACGCTGGCGGGCCTGTCGTCCGTCGGTATCCGCCTGTTCCTGGTGACCTATGATCAACAAGGGCTGCGCGCGGAACAGTCGATGGTGATCCCGCAACTGCCGCCCGCCAGCCAGGTGCTGGCCGATGTGATGCTCAGCCACTGGCCGCTTAGCGCATGGCTGCCGCAGCTGCCGAAAGGCTGGACGCTAACCGACCGCGGCGACAAACGCGAACTGCGTAACGCGCGCGGAAAACTGGTCACCGACATCACCTATATCAACCGCAAAGGCAAGCGCGTGCCGATTAGCATCGAGCAGCACGTCTTTAAATACCACATCACCATTCAATACCTGGGTGACTGAGATGATCTTCATTTCTGCTGTCGGCATGATTAACGCCCTGGGACGCGATAATGATGAAATCGCCGCCAATCTGGCCCGCGGTATAGCGCCCGGCATGCGCCCGCGTGAAGGGTGGTTACAGGGGCATCCGCAGGCGATTTTCGCGGGGGTGGACGCCGAACTACCCGCCATTCACGATACCTTTCGCGACCATCGTTCGCGCAATAATCAGCTGCTGCTGGCGGCGCTGGCGCAGATCCAGCCGCAGGTGGATCGCGCCATCGCCCGCTATGGCCGGGCTCGGGTCGCCGTGGTGTTGGGCACCAGTACGTCAGGGCTGGATGAAGGCGACGTACACGTTAATTTGACGCTTAACGGCAAGGCGAGCGAGGCCTGGCGCTATCCACAGCAGGAGCTGGGCGACCCGTCGCGTTTTCTCAGCCGCTGGCTGGCGCTGGATGGTCCGGCATATACCCTGTCAACCGCCTGCTCCTCCAGCGCGCGGGCGATAATCAGCGGACGGCGGCTCATTGAGGCGGGGCTGGCGGATGTGGCGATCGTCGGCGGCGCGGATACCCTTAGCCGGATGCCCATCAACGGCTTTCACAGCCTGGAGTCGCTCTCCACGACGCAGTGCCAGCCGTTTAGCCGCGACCGCTGCGGGATCACCATCGGCGAAGGGGCGGCGCTGATGCTGCTGACCCGCGAGCCGCAGCCCATCGCGCTGCTGGGTATCGGCGAATCCAGCGACGCCTGGCATATTTCCGCCCCGCATCCCCAAGGAGAAGGGGCGATGCGCGCCATTCAGCAGGCGCTGGACGACGCGGGCATCATGCCGGAGCAGGTGGGTTACATTAACCTGCACGGCACCGCTACGCGGCTTAACGACCAGATAGAAGCCCGGGTGATCAACGCGCTGTTTGGCGAAAGGGTGCCCTGTAGTTCCACCAAACATCTGACCGGACATACGCTGGGTGCGGCGGGGATCACCGAGGCCGCCATCGGCATGCTGATCCTGCAGCGCAATCTGTTGTTACCGGCACAGGATTTCAGTCAGTCTCCGCAGGATGACACGCTACCGCCGTGCGGGCTCATTGAACATCCGCAGCCGCTGTCGCGGCCAGTTATCCTGTCGAACTCTTTTGCCTTTGGCGGCAATAACACCAGCATCCTGCTCGGGAGAATGTCATGAGCCACTTTTTATCACCCGGCAGTTACCTGCCGCACGACGCGCCGATGCTGCTGCTGGAAGAGGTCGAGGCGGTGACTGCCGACACCGCCACCTGCCGCGTCGCGGTCTCACCCGGCAGCGTTCTGGAGCCATTTCTCGATACCAACGGCGATCTTCCCGGCTGGTTCGCCCTTGAATTAATGGCGCAGACCGTCGGCGTCTGGTCCGGCTGGCACCGCCAGCAGCAAGGACAAACATCGCTCGCTTTAGGCATGGTGCTGGGCGCGCGCGAACTGGTTTGCGCGGCCGGGAGCCTGCCGGGCGGAAAGACGCTGTCCATCAGCGTGAAGCTCTTGATGCAGGATGAACGTTTCGGCAGCTTCGAAGGCACCATTATGGCGGACGATGACGTCCTGGCCAGCGGGCGGGTCAACACCTTCCAGCCCACAACAGAAGAACTTAGCACTTTATTTCAACAAGGAGCGTCAGAATGAGTCGTTCAGTTTTGGTTACCGGCGCCAGCAAAGGCATCGGTCGCGCTATCGCCTGCCAGCTGGCAGCGGACGGTTTTGTGGTGGGCGTCCACTATCATCGCGACCGCGCGGGGGCGCAACAGACGCTGGAGGCGATAACCGCCGCCGGCGGCGACGGCCGGCTGCTGAGTTTTGACGTCGCCGATCGTCAGCAATGCCGCGAGGTACTGGAGCAGGATATGGCCGACCATGGCGCGTGGTATGGCATTGTCAGCAACGCCGGCATCGCCCGCGACGGCGCCTTTCCGGCGCTTGGCGATGACGACTGGGACGCCGTGATCCACACCAACCTCGACAGTTTTTATAACGTCATTCATCCCTGCATCATGCCGATGATTAGCGCGCGCCAGGGCGGACGTATCATCACCCTCTCCTCGGTTTCCGGCGTCATGGGCAACCGCGGCCAGGTCAACTACAGCGCCGCCAAGGCGGGCATTATCGGCGCCACCAAAGCGCTGGCGATAGAACTGGCAAAACGCAAAATCACCGTTAACTGTATTGCGCCGGGTCTTATCGACACCGGGATGATTGACATGGAAGAGCACGCGCTGAAAGAGGCGATGACCATGATCCCGATGAAACGCATGGGTCAGGCCGACGAGGTGGCCGGGCTTGCCAGCTATTTAATGTCGGATATCGCGGGCTACGTCACCCGCCAGGTCATTTCCATCAACGGGGGGATGCTATGATACGCCGGGTGGTCATTACAGGGATGGGCGGGGTGACCGCGTTTGGCGAAAACTGGCAGGATGTCGCCACCAGGCTGCGGGAATATAAAAATGCGGTGCGTAAGATGCCGGAATGGCTGGCGTATGATGGACTGCATACGCTGCTGGGGGCGCCAATCGACGATTTCACCCTGCCGGAGCATTATACCCGCAAGCGTATCCGCGCGATGGGGCGGGTATCGCGGCTCTCCACCCGCGCCACTGAGCTCGCGCTGGAGCAGGCCGGGCTTATCGGCGACACCGTGCTGACCAACGGCCAAACCGGCATCGCTTACGGCTCGTCAACCGGTAGTACCGGTCCGGTGAGCGAGTTCGCCACCATGTTGACGGAGAAACATACCAACAATATCACCGGCACTACCTATGTGCAGATGATGCCGCATACTACCGCGGTGAATACCGGATTATTCTTCGGTCTGCGGGGGCGCGTGATCCCCACCTCCAGCGCCTGCACCTCCGGCAGCCAGGCAATTGGCTACGCCTGGGAAGCCATTCGCCATGGTTACCAAACGGTGATGGTGGCCGGCGGTGCCGAGGAGCTCTGCCCTTCGGAAGCCGCGGTATTCGATACTCTCTTCGCCACCAGCCAACGCAATGACGAACCGGCCCTCACCCCCTCTCCGTTCGATGAACAGCGAGATGGTCTGGTGATTGGCGAAGGCGCCGGCACGCTGATCCTTGAAGATCTCGAGCATGCCAAAGCGCGCGGCGCAACCATCTACGGTGAAATCGTCGGGTTCGCCACTAACTGCGATGCGGCCCATATTACCCAGCCGCAGCGCGAAACCATGCAGATCTGCATGGAACAATCGCTAAACATGGCGGGCTTAAGCCCCCGGGATATCGGCTATATTTCGGCCCACGGCACCGCCACCGATCGCGGCGATATCGCGGAAAGCCAGGCAACGGCGGCCGTTTACGGCGACAGCGTGCCGATCTCTTCGCTGAAAAGCTATTTCGGCCATACGCTTGGCGCTTGCGGGGCGTTAGAAGCGTGGATGAGCCTGCAGATGATGCGCGAAGGCTGGTTTGCGCCAACGCTGAATCTCCATAAACCGGACGCCAACTGTGGCGAACTGGATTACATCATGGGGGAAAAGCGCAAACTGGAGTGTGAATTCCTGCAGAGCAACAACTTCGCCTTCGGCGGCATTAACACCTCAATCATTATTCGACGCTGGCCTTGAAATGTATCAGCTTTTTCTGGGTAAGATCTCCGCCCTTAGCGCCCTGCCGTTACCGCCTGCGTTGATGGCGCAGGCGCCGGACGGACCGCGACGAGCCAGCTGGCTTGCCGGCCGCGCGCTGCTGGCGCAGGCGGCTGCCCCGCTGACGGATATTCAGCTTGGCGAACAGGGCAAGCCTGCCTTCCCCGTCGCGCGCGGGCTGTGGTTTAACCTTAGCCACAGCGGCGACGATATTGCCCTGCTGCTCAGCGATAAAGGCGAGGTGGGTTGCGACATCGAAGTGATTCGCCCGCGCGAAGGCTGGCGCCGCCTGGCTAACGCCCTGTTCAGCGAAAGCGAGCACCAGGAACTGGCGCAGGCTTCGCCGGCGCAGCAGCTCACGGTCTTCTGGCGTATCTGGACGCGCAAAGAGGCGCTGGTGAAACAGCGCGGCGGCAGCGCCTGGCAGATGGCCTCCGTTGACAGCGCCTGTCACGGCCCGCTGTCGCTCAGCCAGATTCTGCACGATGGGTTAAGTATTGCGGTCTGTACGCCGACGCCGTTCACGCTGACGGACGCGCGCATTCAACATTTCAGCGGCGCGGTTTAAGCGATCAAAAGATGATGGCGGAAAAGCCGCTCGCCTTTCGGAATATTGGCAGCCAGCGAACCGCTACACTTATCAGGCGCGACTCACAAAAGGAATACCTATGTCCCCTCCGCAGGCTGATAAAGCCGGGCTCCATATTTTACTTAAGCTGGCGGCGCTGGTGATTATCCTCGCCGGGATCCACGCCGCCGCCGATATTCTGGTGCAGCTCCTGCTGGCGCTGTTTTTCGCTATCGTCCTCAACCCGCTGGTCACCTGGTTCATTCGCCGCGGGGTGCGGCGCCCGTTCGCCATTACGCTGGTGGTGACGGCAATGCTGGTCATGCTGACCGCGCTGCTTGGCGTGCTGGCGGCGTCGCTCAATGACTTTGTCGCCATGCTGCCCGATTTCAACCGCGCCCTGACGCGTAAGATCGTCCAGCTCCAGGAGTATCTCCCCTTTCTCAACCTGCATATCAATCCGGAGCGCATGCTGCGACGTATGGATTCAGAACGGCTGATGACCTGGGCCACGACGCTGATGACCCAGCTTTCCGGGGCGATGGCCAGCATTGTGCTGCTGGTGATGACGGTGATCTTTATGCTGTTTGAGGTTCGCCATCTGCCCTACAAACTGCGTTTTGCCCTCAATAACCCTCGCCTGCATATCGCCGGGCTGCACCGGGCGCTGAAAGGCGTCACCCACTATCTGGCGCTGAAAACGCTGATCAGCCTGTGGACCGGCCTGATTGTCTGGCTGGGGCTGCTGGCGATGGGGGTGCAGTTCGCGCTGATGTGGGGGGTGCTGGCGTTCCTGTTGAACTATGTGCCGAATATCGGATCCGCCATCTCCGCCATCCCGCCCATGCTGCAGGCGCTGCTGTTCAGCGGCATCTATGAGTGCCTGCTGGTCGGGGCGCTGTTCCTGGTGGTGCATATGGTGTTGGGCAACATGGTGGAGCCGCGCATGATGGGCCACCGGCTGGGGATGTCGACCCTGGTGGTGTTCCTGTCGCTGCTGGTCTGGGGCTGGCTGCTGGGGCCGGTGGGAATGCTGCTCTCGGTGCCGTTAACCAGCGTCTGTAAAATCTGGATGGAGACCACCGTCGGGGGCAGCAAGCTGGCGATCCTGCTCGGCCCGGGGCGCCCCAAAAGCCGGCTCCCCGGCTAGCGGCGTTTCACCGGCCAGAAGATGGTCAATACGCCGGCGACGATAATCGCCACGCCCAGCAGCGATTGCCAGTGGAACGGCTCGTGCCAGCCGGGCAGCCAGATGGCGGCGGCCCAAACGAGGATATAGCTCAGGCTCAGCAGCGCATACGCTTTCGACAGCGGCAGACGGTGGAGGGCAAAGTACCAGCAGACCATCGACAGCAGGTAGCCCAGCAGGCCGAAAAACAGGCCGAAGGTGCCGGGCTGGAGATGCAACAGATGCTGGAGAAACGCCAGAATATCGGTCAGCGGCGGCAACACCACCATGGCGCTGCGCAGCAGCAGCTGCGCGCCGCTGACGAGGCCGACGCTGAATAATGCCCAGAGGAAGCCCATCAGACGCTGGTCCCCAGAATGACAATGCCCACGACGATCAAGCCGACGCCAAACCAGTGGCGGGGAGCGACCGGCTCATGCCAGATGCCCCAGCCCGCGAGGGTGACCCAGACGAAGTTCAGACTCAGCATCGGATAGGCGATGCTCACCGGAATTGACTGCAGGACGCTCAGCCACAGCAGCATGCCGCAGCCGAGGCATAACAGCGCCATCCCCAGCCAGAAGAGTATATGACGACTCCGCCGTCCGCGACGGGACGGGCGGGTCGCCTGTTTCTGGCACAGCTGTCCGGCGCAGCTCAGCAGGCTGGCGAACACCAGACAGATCCAGACGCTCATTGCGGCAGATACTGAAGGAAAACGACCCGCCCCAGCTCGTAAGCGTTATCGGGTTTCGGTAACGGTAAGTCGAGCATACTCTCTCCTTTATCCATCAACAGCACCAGCGAGACCGGCCCCTGCTGACGATGCGCGGCCAGCCAGTCGGCAAACCCGGCCTGGCTGACAAAGCTTCCCTGAGCGTCCGGCCAGTCGAGACCGTACTTCAGCTCACCCTGTTTGTCGAACATAATAATATCGCTTCGCTTCAGCTCCCAGGCCAGGCCGCCGGCGATCCCGACGTTGTTGGTCAGGACGTAGCGGCTGGGCTGCAGGGATTCGCTGACGATATCCACGAGGAACTGCGGCTGTTTGCTGTCGATAACCCGGTCCGGAATGGCGAAGCCCACCAGCAGCGCCAGGCCGAGCGGGCAGAGCGCCGCCAGGCTCCAGCGGCGGCCAGCGTCTTTCATCGCCAGCCAGCCCATCAGCGCCCAGACGGCGAAGGCGATCGCCGCCAGCAGACATTTATACAGCTCAATCTTGGTCCACACCGGCTTGTGCATCACGCCCCAGGGCGAGACCACCAGCACGGCGATCAGCCCCAGCAGGCCGACGCCCAGGTTGATCATCCCGTTGACCCGTAACGCTTTCGCGCCGGTCTTCGCCGCCTCCAGCGCGTAGCGCGCCATCAGGATCGACAGCGGCGCAAAGCACGGCAGAATATAGGTCGGCAGTTTGCCTTTGGCGATACTGAAGAACAGGAGCGGCATCGCCACCCAGCCTAACAGATACAGCGCGCCGCGGGCCTCATCGCGCTCAAGCCAACCGCGCTTCAGCGCCCCCGGCAGCAGGGCCAGCCACGGCAGGCTGCCGGCGATCAGGAACGGGATGTAGTACCAGAACGGCGCTTTGTGCTGGGCGTCTTGTTCGGCGAAACGCTGAATATGCTCGACCCAGAAGAAGTAGCGCCAGAAGTCCGGCTCGCGCTGGGCGATAGCCAGCCCCCAGGGCAGCACCACCAGCGTACAGACGACCACCGCCAGCCAACCGTAGGTCAGCACTTCACGCCAGCGTCGACGGGCGATCACCCACGGCAGAACGCCCACTACCGGCACCGCCAGCGCAAGGAAGCCTTTGGTCATCACCCCCATACCGCAGGCGACGCCCAGCAGCGCGTAACCCAGTATTTTGCCGCTGCGGCTCTGCGCCTGCGTCGCGCCCCAGAAACTGCACATCGCCAGCGCCAGCCACAGGGTGATCATCGGGTCCAGCACCGCATAGGTGCCAATCGCATACACCAGCATCGCGGTGAGAAAAATCACCGGCGACAGGACAGCTACCTTTTTGTCGCGAAAGACGCGCCACGCCAGCCAGGCCACCAGCACGGCGGTCATGGTGATGGCGAAGACCGACCCAAAGCGTACGCCGAAGTTATTATGGCCAAACAGCCATTGACCGATACTGTTGATCCAGTAACCGGCAATCGGCTTTTCGAAATAGCGCAATCCGAGAAAATGCGGCACCACCCAGTCGCCGGTGGCCAGCATTTCACGGCTGATCTCCGCGTAGCGGGTTTCATCGGGTTGCCAGAGCAAACGGAAATTAAGCGGCAGCAGGTAATACAGCGCAAACAGCGCAATCAGAGAGACGCCATAGCGAATGCTTTTCATCAAACACCCGAAGTCAGTAATTGTTCACGTCCGAGCCAGCCTTCCCGGCCAGCCAGTTCACCCCGAACCACTTTGCCAGACGGCAGCTCGCTAAAGTCAGCGGGCAATAGCTGGCTCAGTGGGCAAAACTGAATTTCTTCTTCCGCCGCCATGGTCAGCAGTTCATTGAACTGATCCGCGTAGGCAATGCCTTCCACTTCGGCGTGAATGGTATAGACCGGCACGCCCGGGTCGCGATGGATGCAGTCGAGGAGATAGCGGTTAAAGCCGGCGATATCCACCGCCGTGCCCACCGCCTCGTCCCAGGTCGGCAGCGTGACCGGGATCTGCACCGTACCGGAGACACCGCTGCCGAGCTGGGGCAGAAACGGCCGCGTGCCGCGACAGTCGCTGTTGTAGAGGAAATCGAAGGATTCTTTGGCTTTCACCACTCGCTGATCGGCGCGCCAGCCGGCGACAGCCGAGCAGGTGACCGGCCGGCCGATGATGCGTTCGAGCTCCAGCAGGCCGCGCTCAACCTCCAGCGTCAGCCGTTCCTGCGGCCAGACGCCGCTCCACGCCTGCCAGCTGTAGTGGTCCCAGGCGTGCAGGCCCACTTCATGAGACTCGGCGGCGGCGCGGATCACCGCTTCGTTCCCCGCGCCGATGCGGCGTCCCGGCCACGCGGTGCCGGCCAGCAGAATATCCCAGCCGTACAGCGAGGCCGCTCTGGAGCGCAGCATCTTCCACAGAAACTTCGGTTTTACCAGGCGCCACAAGTGGCGCCCCATATTGTCCGGCCCGACGCTGAAGAAGAAGCTTGCCTGGATCCCGTGCTGACCCAGCAGGTCCAGCAGCCGCGGAACGCCGTCCCGCGTGCCGCGAAAGGTATCGACATCTATGCGTAAGCCGACCTGTTTCATGGATGTTTAGCGTCCACCAGTTCAACCGTGCGCAGGAAGAAGTCCAGCGTATGCTCAACGGTCTCTTCCATCTCCACCTTCGGCTCCCAGTTCAGGCAGCGTTTGGCGTTGCGGATGCTCGGTTTGCGATGCTCAACGTCCTGATAGCCCTTGCCGTAGTAGTCGCTGCTTTCCACTTCGCGGAAGCCGGCAAACGGCGGGAAGCGATCGCGCAGCGGATGGCGTTCGAAGCAGGCCAGCAGCATCTCCGCCAGCTCTTTGATGCTCGCTTCGTTATCCGGGTTACCGATGTTGATGATCTGCCCGTCGCAGCGGCCGTCTTTGTTCTCGATGATGCGGAACAGCGCTTCGATACCATCGCTGATGTCGGTGAAGCAGCGCTTCTGCTTACCGCCTTCGATGAGCTTGATCGGCGAGCCTTCCACCAGGTTGAGGATCAGCTGGGTGATGGCGCGGGAGCTGCCGATACGCGCGGCGTTGAGGTTATCCAGACGCGGCCCCATCCAGTTGAACGGACGGAACAGGGTGAACTTCAGGCCATTCTTATCGCCGTAGGCCCAGATCACGCGGTCCAGCAGCTGCTTGGAGACCGAGTAGATCCAGCGCTGTTTGTTGATCGGCCCGACCACCAGATTGGAAGTGTCTTCGTCGAAGTTTTTATCAGTGCACATGCCGTACACTTCCGAGGTCGACGGGAAGATGATGCGCTTATTGTATTTCACGCAGTCGCGGATGATCTTCAGGTTCTCTTCGAAATCCAGCTCGAAGACGCGCAGCGGGTTGCGGGTGTACTCGATAGGGGTGGCGATGGCCACCAGCGGCAGCACCACGTCGCATTTCTTAATGTGATATTCGATCCACTCGGAGTGAATGCTGATATCGCCTTCCACAAAGTGGAAACGCGGGCAGTCGAGGAAACGGCTGATGGCGTCGGAGCCGATATCCAGGCCGTAAATCTCATAGTTGTCGTCCTGCAGCAGGCGTTCGGTCAGATGGTTACCGATAAAGCCATTGACGCCGAGGATCAGCACCCGGGTGCGACGCTTAACCGCCACCACCGGTTTGCTGCTGATCACCGCCCCGGACACCAGGCCCAGCCCCTGCGCCAGCTGGGCGCCCTGCATGTACACCCCGCGTTCGGTCTGGCCGGTGACAATCTCCAGCGCCCCCTCCTGGCACGCCACGATCAGCGGCGCAACGGAGATAACGGTACCCGGCTTAGCTGCCGGCAGATCATGACGGACGCGGGATTTCCAGACGATAAACTTGTTCGCGCCGGCGTAGCCGAAGGCGCCCGGCCACGGATCGGAGACCGCGCGCACCAGATTGTGCAGGGTCTGCGCCGGCTGCTCCCAGTCGAGGCGGCCATCTTCCGGGGTACGACGCCCCACATAGGTCGCCTGGCTGTGATCCTGCGGACGTTCATCGGTGGTTCCGGCGAGGATCGCCGGCAGCGCCTGGCCCAGCAGCCCGGTGGCGGCGGCGCACAGCTTGCGGTGCAGCGTCAGGGCGGCGTCATCCGGGCCAATCGCCACGGCCTGCTGGGCGACGATATCCCCCGCGTCGGCGCGGTTCACCATTCGGTGCAGGGTGACGCCGGTTTCGCTTTCGCCATTGACCAGCACCCAGTTCAGCGGCGCGCGGCCGCGATATTTCGGCAGCAGCGAACCGTGCAGGTTAAACGCCCCTTTCGGCGCGAGACGGAGGATCTCATCGCCCAGCAGATTGCGGTAGTAGAAGGAGAACAGCACGTCCGGCTTCATCTCGCGGATACGCTCGATCCACAGCGGATGGTTCACGTCTTCCGGCGCCCACACCGGAATGCCCTGCTCGGCAGCAAGGCGCGCCACGGAGCCAAAGAAATGGTTTTCGCCAGGGTTATCCGGGTGGGTGAAAATAGCAGCGATATCATACCCGGCGTCCAGCAGAGCCTGGATACCGGTGCAGCCCATATCGTGATAAGCGAAGACTACGGCTTTCATGAACGATCTTCCTCTTTAGATGCCGTTTCCGGCTGGCGAACAACACGTTGAATAAAGTAGCGGGGACGCGCGCGCACGTCGTTATAGATGCGTCCGATATACTCCCCGAGCAGGCCCATACCGATAAACTGGGCGCCGATGAACATAAACAGCACGGCGAAGAGCATAAACACCCCTTCCGCCGCCCACTGCGGGCCGAAGGCCAGACGCAGCACCACCAGCAGCAGGCCGAAGGCGAAGCCCAGCAGGGCTATCACGCTGCCGAAAATGCTGAGCAGACGCAGCGGCGTGGTGGTCAGACAGGTCACCAGGTCGTACATCAGGTTGATCAGGCGCATAAAGCTGTATTTGGAGTCGCCGAATTCACGCTCGGCGTGCATCACCGGGATCTCCACCGCGCGACGGGCGAAGGTATTCGCCAGAATCGGGATAAAGGTGCTGCGCTCGTGGCAGTTGAGCATCGCGTCGATAATGTGGCGACGGTAGGCGCGCAGCATGCAGCCGTAGTCGCCCATCGCTTTGCCGGTGGTGCGCTGGATCAGGCGGTTGATCATCTTCGAGGCGGTTTTGCGGAAGATGCTGTCCTGACGGTTCTGACGGACGGTGCCCACCACGTCGTAACCTTCATCCGCCTTCGCCACCAGCCGCGGGATCTCTTCCGGCGGGTTTTGCAGGTCGGCATCAAGGGTAATAATCAGATCGCCCGTCACATGGCTGAAGCCGGCCATGATCGCCGAGTGCTGGCCGTAGTTACGGTTTAACAGCACGGCGACGACGTGACTGCCTTCCGCCTCGGCGGCTTCGGTGAGCATGCGCGCGGAATCGTCGCTGCTGCCATCGTCGATCAGCAGAATTTCATATTGCCGCCCCAGCGTGGCGCAGGCGGTTTCCGTACGACGAAGCAGCTCCGGCAGGCTATCCTGTTCGTTATAAACCGGGATAACCACCGAGACCTTCTTCACGGGAGGGTAAGTAAGCATATCAACGTCCTGACAGCTGGCGCAGTGCGGAAATGACGCGAGTGACATCGTCATCGGTCATGTCCGGGAACAACGGGAGAGAACAGATGCGGGCGCTGTTCCATTCGGTATTCGGCAGGGAAACCTCAGGGAAGCGCTCGCGGTAATATTTTTGCGTATGGGCCGCACGGAAGTGCAGACCGGTGCCGATACCCATCGCCTTCAGCTTTTCCATCAACGCGTCGCGGCTGATGCCGCACGCAGCCTCATCGACGCGGATGATAAACAGATGCCAGGCGTGCTGGTGATCCCAGGCCGGGACGGTCAGGGGCGTAAACGGCGTGTCCGCCAGTTCGCGCAGATAGCGCTGGGCAATTTCCGCCCGCCGCTGGTTGGCGTGAGGCAGTTTTTCCAGCTGGACCAGCGCCAGCGCGGCGTTGATGTCGGCAAGGTTGTATTTAAAGCCCGGAGCGATCACCTCCGCCTGCGGCGCGCGGCCGTGGGTCTGGCGGTCATAGGCGTCCACGCCGAGGCCATGGAATTTCAGGCTACGGATGCGGGAGGCCAGCTCGTCGTCGTCGGTGACAACCAGCCCGCCTTCAGCGCAGGTCATATTTTTGATCGCGTGGAACGAGAAAATCGCGGTCCCCTGCCAGCCTACGTGGCGGCCTTTATAGTGGGTCCCCGCCGCATGGGCGGCGTCTTCGATCACCGGAATGCCATGGCGCTCGCCCACCGCGCGAATGGCGTCGATATCGGCTGGCGCCCCCGCGTAGTGCACAGGAATAATCGCTTTGGTCCGCGAGGTGATCGCCGCTGTCACCGCCTCAGGGGTGATCATCAGATTGTCGTTATCGACATCGATCATCACCGGCGTGGCGCCCAGCAGGCAGATCATATTGAGGGTGGAGACCCAGGTCTGGGACGGCGTAATGACTTCATCGCCGGGGCCAATACCCAGCGCCATCAGGGTCACGTGCATCCCGCCGGTCGCTGAACTGACGGCAATCGCGTGGCGGTTGCCGGTCAACTGGCAGAATGCCGCTTCAAGTGCCTGATTCTTCGGCCCGGTGGTGATCCAGCCCGACGCTAAAACTTCACGCAGCGCTGCCAGCTCTGCGTCGCCCATCGACGGGCGCGAAAAAGGCAAAAAATCGCTCATCATCATCCTGTTCTGTAGATGACCCACGCACAAATCAGGGTCGTTAGAATAAAATATCCTGCGCCTGTGGACTTAAACGAAATTAAAATGAAGTGAGTTCAGCGCGGCATTCCATTTCAGGGTATTTCGACCACTATTAATGTAGTTGACCTTGCTTAGGATAATATTAAGAAATTAATCTTTTCTCAGCACGGCCAAATAAATCATTAAGAAACAGAATGATAGGTTTTATTTATGGCAGAATTTTGACAAAAAAACGTTCCTGTCTGGAAAAGCAAACAGGAACGCTATCGCGGAAAGTAAACGGGGGTTAAACCAGATAACAATTAATGACGCTGTCTTTGTCACGCTTGATGACAAAAAGTTAGCGCAGATCACAAAGTTATTTCTGCTTAATTACAAATTTGCAGGAAAATCCGCAGGCAATTCACTCGCCGGGCAATTAATTACCTCATCATTATCTGCGCCACAGTCGCGAATGAAGGTGATGGTGGCGAACTCGTCAATCACTTCTGTCGGGTAGGCCGGGCCGGCATCGCGGTAAGAATTCATCAGCGGAATGTGATCGTTCTGGAAGCAGACGGTTTTTTCCGGGTTATTCATGATCCAGCGCGGGAAGAAGATGGTGCCGTGGAACAGTTTATCGCCCAGGTTGACGATCAGGCTCACGTCGGTACCGGTCGGTTCGGTCCAGGAGATTTTGTAGATACTTTCCCCCACCCGCACGATGTACGCTTCCTGATCTTTCACCCAGCGATTGCCGACGATGCCGCTGTGAATACGGTAGTCGAGGGTATGGTCGTTTTTGACGTAAATTTCGTAGTTCCAGCCGTTGTCGTAGGTGTAGACCAGATGTTTACCGATAAAGCCGCTGAGGTCATGTTTGTCGAAAGTGCTCATCATTTATTCTCCTCTGTGTTGTTGAGGACAGCATACGTCTTTAAAAATTGAATGAATAACGCTATGTTTGGATTAAATACATCCAAATTTTAGATTGATTATGCACAAGACAACCCTGGAGCAGTGGGCATTACTGGAAAAGGTCGTGGAACTCGGGAGCTTTGCCAGAGCGGCGGAGGAGACCAACCGCAGTCAGTCTTCGGTGAGCTATAACCTCGCGCTGCTGCAGGAGCGCTTAGGGGTGGCGCTGCTGGCGCCGTCCGGTCGGCGGGCGGTGCTGACCCCGGCCGGCGAACTGCTGCTGAATCAGGTCAAACCGTTGCTGCAGGCCTTCGCCTACGTTGAAACGCATGCTGCCACTCTGCGCAACGGGGCGCGCACCCGTCTGGACCTGGTGGTCGACAGCATTTTCCCGCGCCAGCGGCTGTTCGCCATTCTGCGCCAGTTTCAGCAGCGTTATCCGCAGACTCAGGTCAGACTCACCGAAGTGCTGGAAAATATTGATGACGAGGGCGCGGCGCGAACGGAAGCCGATGTCATGGTTCTGACCCGCCGCCAGGATATTACCGGCCGCGGAGAGTGGCTGATGAATATTGATTTTATCGCCGTCGCCCACCGCGACCATCCTCTCGCCGCCCTCGACGGTCCGCTGGAGGATAGCGCGCTGGCGCCATGGCCGCTGGTGCGCATTGCCGACCAGACCGGCGATGGCCAGGCGACGCGTGACGCCTGGACCTTCTCCACCATTGACGCGGCCATTGATGCGGTGATGTATCAGGTCGGCTTCGGCTGGCTGCCGGAAGAGCGCATTCGTTCCCATCTCGATCAGGGCGTGCTGAAGCGGCTGCCCCTCAGCCACGGCGCGCGCCGCGCGACGCCGCTGCATCTGATCGTCAAGCGGGATCTGGCGCCGATCGACGAACAGGTGGCCACGCTGCTGGGGTTGTTCCGGACGCCCTAAGGGGTAAGGCGGCGCCTGCCCCTGCGCATAATCATACGGATTACTTATACTTTCCGGCGCAATATTGATCCAGGTTACTCCGAAAGTATGATGAATCACTAAAATCGTCATACTTTCCTGTCGCTGAGAACGCCGTCTTGTCTATTTTCCGCCTCACTCTGCTGGCGCTGGTCGCCTGCGCCCCTCTGCTGGCTCAGGCCGCGCAGCACTCGCTTACTACCGCCTGGCCGGTGAACGTCGGCCCGCTGAATCCGCATCTCTATACGCCCAACCAGATGTTTGCCCAAAGCATGGTCTATGAACCGCTGGTGAAGTATCAGGCTGACGGCAGCGTGCAGCCCTGGCTGGCGACCCGCTGGCGCCACTCCGCCGATGGTAAAACCTGGTGGTTTACCCTGCGCGAGGATGTGACCTTCTCCAACGGCGAACCCTTTAACGCCCAGGCCGCGGCGGCTAATTTCCAGGCGGTGCTCGCCAACCGCCAACGCCACGCCTGGCTTGAGCTCGCCAATCAGATAACCGACGTGCGGGCGCTCAGCGCCAGCGAGCTGCAGCTCACCCTGAAAAGCGCCTACGCCCCCTTACTACAAGAGCTGGCCCTGCCCCGCCCGTTCCGCTTTATCGCCCCCTCGCAGTTTATCGATGGCGGCACCGCCAACGGCATCAAAGCCCCGATCGGCACCGGGCCGTGGCGACTGGCGAGCTCGCAGCTCAATCAGCGCGACGTGCTGGTACGCAACGAACGCTACTGGGGTAATCAACCCGCGCTACAGCAAATCACCATCAAAGTGATCCCCGACGCCACCAGCCGCGCGGTGGCGTTCGAAACCGGGGAAATCGACATGCTCTACGGCGACGAGGGGCTGCTGCCGCTGGATACCTTCGAACGCTTTCGTCATCACCCCGGCTACGCGGCTCGTCTCTCCGCCCCGGCGGAGACGGTGATGCTGGCGCTGAACGCCAGCCAGGGCCCGACCCACGAGCAGGCGGTTCGCGAGGCGCTCAACTACGCCGTCGACAAGCAGACCCTCGTCGATAGCGTGCTCTACGGCACCCAGCAGGTTGCCGACACCCTGTTTGCCCCCTCGGTCCCCTACGCCCCGCAGGATCTGACGCCGCGCCGTTACGACCCGGCAAAAGCCCGCGCCCTGCTGGCGCAGGCCGGCTGGCAGCAACCGGAAGGCCAGCCCTGGCGACAAAAGGCCGGGCAACCGCTGGCGATTGAGCTGGCGTTTATCGGCACCGACGCGCTGGCTAAATCGATGGCCGAAATTATTCAGGCCAATCTGCGGGAGGTCGGCGTCCGCGTCACCCTGGTGGGCGAGGAGGAGAGCAGCATCTATGCGCGCCAGCGCGAAGGGCGGTTCGGCATGATCTTCAATCGCACCTGGGGCGCCCCCTACGATCCGCATGCCTTTTTAAGCTCGATGCGCGTGCCCTCCCATGCCGATTATCAGGCCCAGCGCGGCCTGCCCGACAAGGTGCTGATTGATAAAGAGATTAGCGAGGTGCTGACCACCAGCGACGAGGCGCAGCGGAAACGGCTGTACCACGATGTGCTGAGCCGCCTGCACCAGGACGCGGTGTACCTGCCCATCAGCTATGTCTCGCTGATGTCGGTTGCACGCCAGGAGGTCGGGGTGATCCCGTTCGCGCCGGTGAGCACCGAGATCCCTTTCGACCAGATTAAACCGGTAACGCCATAATGTTACGCTATATTTTACGCCGCCTGCTGCTGCTGATCCCGCTGCTGCTCGCCGCCTCCGCCATCATCTTTCTGCTGCTGCGGCTCGGCACCGGCGACCCGGCGCTGGATTATTTACGCCTGTCGAACCTGCCGCCCACTGAAGAGATGGTCGCCTCGACCCGCGAACTGCTGGGGCTCAACCAGCCGCTGGCGATGCAGTATCTGCACTGGCTGTGGCGGGCGCTGCACCTGGACTTTGGCCTCTCCTATGCCACCCGGCGACCGGTGCTGGATGACCTGCTGCACTTCCTGCCGGCCACTCTGCTGCTCACCGGCGCGGCGCTGGCGCTGATCCTCGTCACCTCGCTGCCGCTGGGGATCTGGGCGGCGCGCCATCGCGATCGCCTGCCGGACTTTGCTGTGCGGCTGATTGCCTTCCTCGGCGTGTCGATGCCGAACTTCTGGCTGGCCTTTCTGCTGGTGATGCTCTTTTCCGTGCATCTGCAGTGGCTTCCGGCGATGGGGTACGGCGACTGGCAGCACCTGATATTGCCCGCCGTCTCCATCGCCTTTATGTCGCTGGCGATCAACGCCCGTCTGCTGCGCGCCAGCATGCTGGAGGTCTCCAGCCAGCGTCACGTGGTGTGGGCGCGGCTGCGCGGCTTGAGCGCGCGCCAGGTGGAACGGCGGCATATCCTGCGCAACGCCACCCTGCCGGTGGTGACCGCCATGGGCATGCACATTGGCGAGCTGATCGGCGGCACCATGATTATTGAAAATATCTTTGCCTGGCCGGGGGTCGGCCGCTACGCGGTTTCCGCGATCTTCAATCGCGATTACCCGGTGATTCAGTGCTTTACGCTGATGATGGTCACGGTGTTCGTGCTGGCTAACCTGGCGGTGGATGTGCTCAACGCGGCGCTCGACCCGCGCCTGCGCCGCCATGAGGAGGTGAGCGTATGAGATGGCTGCGAAACTTCCGCTGGCCGGTGAAACTGGCCCTGCTGGTTATTGCGCTGCTGGCGGTCATCGCCATCGGCAGCGGCTGGTGGCTACCTTGGGATCCGGCGGCGATTAACCTGCAGCAGCGACTGCTGCCGCCAGGGGCAGCGCACTGGCTGGGGACCGATCATCTAGGACGGGATATTTTCTCGCGCCTGCTGGCCGCTACCCGCGTCTCGCTGGGGGCGGTAATGGCCTGCCTGCTGCTGGTGCTGCTGATCGGTCTGGCGGTTGGCGGCAGCGCCGGGCTGCTGGGCGGCCGCGCCGACCGCGGCCTGATGCGCCTCGCCGAACTGTTTATGACCTTTCCAACCTCGATCCTGTCGTTCTTTATGGTGGGGGTGCTCGGCGCCGGGCTGACCAACGTGATCCTCGCCATTGCGCTATCGCACTGGGCCTGGTACGCCAGAATGGTGCGTAATCTGGTGGTCTCCCTGCGCCAGCGCGAATTTATCCTCGCCGCCCGCCTGAGCGGCGCCAGCCAGTGGCGGCTGTTCAGCGACCATCTGGCAGGGGCGGTGATCCCCTCGCTGCTGGTGCTCGCCTCACTGGATATCGGCCATATGATGCTTCACGTGGCCGGCATGTCGTTCCTTGGCCTCGGCGTCAGCGCGCCGACGGCGGAATGGGGGGTGATGATCAACGACGCCCGGCAGTATATCTGGACCCAGCCGCTGCAGATGGTCTGGCCGGGGCTGGCGCTGTTCATCAGCGTGATGGCCTTTAACCTGCTGGGCGACGCGCTGCGCGATCGCCTCGATCCTCACCTGATCGCGGAGCATAGCCACTGATGCCGCAGAAGATCCAACTGCAACAGATCGCCCTTGCCGCCGACCGCCCGCTGGTCAGCGACGTCTCTCTTACCCTGCGCCGCGGCAAGGTGCTGGCGCTGCTCGGCAGCAGCGGCAGCGGGAAATCGCTTACCTGCGCCGCCGCGCTGGGCCTGCTGCCGCCCGGCGTCAGCCAGACCGCCGGCCGGGTGTTGCTTGACGGCATGCCGGTGCACAGCGAACCGCTGCGCGGCGCGACTATCGCCACCATCATGCAGAACCCACGCAGCGCCTTTAATCCGCTGCATACCATGGCCGCCCACGCCCGGGAAACTTGCCGGGCGGCGGGACGCGAAGCGAATGACGCCGCCCTGCTGGCGGTGATGGAAGAGGTGGGTCTGGATAATCCGCGCTCGCTGCTCAGCCGCTATCCCTTCGAGATGAGCGGCGGCATGCTGCAGCGGATGATGATCGCCCTCGCCCTGCTCAGCCGCGCGCCCTTTATCATCGCCGACGAGCCGACCACCGACCTCGATGCCATCGCCCAGGCGCGGATCCTCGATCTGCTGGCGGATATCGTCGCCAGCCGCGGTCTGGGGCTGCTGCTGGTGACGCATGACATGGGCGTTGTGGCGCGGCTGGCGGATGACGTGACGGTCATGGAGAACGGTCGCCTCGTTGAACAGTGCGATGTAAACACGCTGTTCAGCGCCCCACAGCACCCGCTGAGCCAGCGCCTGCTGGCGGCGCATCTGGCGCTGTACGGACTGGAGAAAACAGCATGAATTTACTCAGCGTCAACGGGGTGAGCCACGATTATCCCCACCACGGCAGGGTCCTGCACGAGATCCAACTCGCCATCGCCCCCGGCGAAACGGTGGCCCTGCTCGGGCGCAGCGGCTGCGGCAAGAGTACCCTGGCGCGGATGCTGGTGGGCCTGGAAACGCCGCAGCACGGCGATATTGTCTGGCGCGGCACACCGCTGACCGCCCTGAAGGGCGAGGCCGTCGGCGCCTTCCGCCGTGATATTCAGCTGGTGTTTCAGGACGCCTTCAGCGCGGTGAATCCGCGCAAAACGGTGCGCGAGATCGTCAGCGAGCCGCTGCGCCATCTGTTCCGCTTGTCGCGCGAGGAGCGCGCACGGCGGGTGGAAGAGATGCTGCACGCGGTCGACCTTTCCACGACGCTGCTCGATAAACGCCCGGCGCAGCTCAGCGGCGGACAGCTGCAGCGCGTCTGCCTGGCTCGCGCCCTGGCGGTGCGGCCGCAGCTGTTGATCCTGGATGAAGCGGTCTCGAATCTCGATCTGCTGCTGCAGGCGGAGATTATCGCCCTGCTGAAGCGCCTGCAGGCCCGGTTTGGCACCGCCTGCCTGTTCATTACCCACGACCTGCGGCTGGTGGAGCGCTTTTGCCAGCGGGTGCTGGTGATGGAGCACGGACGCATCGTCGAAACCGCAACGGTCAGTCTACCGCTGCGCCTGCGCTCTCCTGCCGGACAGGCGCTCCAGCAGGCGGTGCTGCCACCTTTTCCTGCCACTCTGCTCAACGAGGCCATGCCATGCAGCGCGTAACCCTGACCCTTGATGATGACCTGCTGGCCGCTCTCGATGCGCTCAGCGCCCGCCGCGGCTACCATAACCGTTCGGAGGCGGTACGCGATATTCTGCGCGACGCCCTCAACCAGGATCCCGCGCCGTCGGAGCCGCGGCGCGGTTATGCCGTCCTGTCATATGTCTACGAGCATGAAAAACGCGAACTGGCGAGCCGGCTGGTGGCCACCCAGCATCATCATCACGATCTCTCCGTCGCCACGCTGCATGTGCATATCAGCCATGACGACTGCCTGGAGATTGCGGTGCTGAAGGGAGACATGGCCGAGGTGCAGCATTTTGCCGACGACGTGATTGCCCAGCGCGGTGTGCGCCATGGGCATTTGCAGTGTTTAGCGGATGATTAACTATTTGAAAATGACTGAGTGGTTTATCAACAGTTGATAAACCACATAAACTATACGCTTGGTGAATTATCCCTCTTCGCCAATAATGGCGCCTCATTTAACGATCTCGTTATGGCGAGGCTCCTGCATAAATACAAGTTACCGCCCTGTTGGTATCGAGAGAGACCACTCAGGGAAATACAGGCTTCCATCGAATCAAGGTGTTGCCAAGGTAACTTCTGGCGGTCATGACCGTTCAGATACGTTATGCAGTGCTAAAACCAGGACGTAGGGATCTGCCTGCGCTAACCCTGTCTTGTTCGCCCCTATGAGTGATTTTTTATAGGGATTTTAATCATGTCTTCCATTCAACTCTGCGCCGCCCATCAGGCGACCTCTGGCTTCGACGGCGATGCCATCGCCCAGTACATGCGTACCGACTTTATTACGCTGCAGGAACATCTCAGCGTCCATGAAGCGCGGGAGCACTTTATCTCACAGCTCACCAGCGATGATATTCCCGGCCAGGTGTTTGTGGTCGCCGGCAAGAAGCTGCGCGGCAGCCTGTCGGTCAAAAAGCTACTGCAGGAAGGGGATGTCGGGCAGTCTATCCGCTACCTGATGGACAGCTGCCTGTTCCGCGTCAAACCTGACGATGAACGCCCGCAGGTGATTGCCGAGCTCAACGAGCGCGGCCTCGACCTGGTTCCCGTCGTCGATAAAGGCGAGCTGGTCGGCTGCCTGATGGAAAAGGAGATCGCCCATCTGCTGGAGGATGACGTCACCGAGGACGCCCAACTGCAGGGGGCGACGCTGCCGCTGGAAAAACCGTATCTGGACATCAGCCCCTGGACGCTGTGGAAGAAACGCTCGGTGTGGCTGCTGCTGCTGTTCGTGGCCGAAGCCTACACCAGCAGCGTGCTGCAGCATTTTGAAGAGGCGCTGGAATCGGCCATCGCGCTGGCCTTCTTTATTCCGCTGCTCATCGGTACCGGCGGCAACAGCGGAACGCAGATCACCTCAACGCTGGTGCGCTCGATGGCGCTGGGAGAAGTACGGCTGCGCGATATGGGGCGGGTGATCCGCAAAGAGGTATCGACCTCATTTCTGATTGCCTTAACGCTGGGGCTGGCGGGCTGCCTGCGCGCCTGGATGATGGGCATCGGCATGGAAATCACGCTGATCGTCAGCCTGACGCTGGTATGCATTACCCTGTGGAGCGCGATTGTCTCGTCGGTCATCCCGATGGTGCTTAAACGGATCGGCATCGACCCGGCGGTGGTTTCCGCGCCGTTTATCGCCACACTGATCGATGGCACCGGACTGATCATCTATTTCAAAATCGCCCAGTATTTTCTTGGGTTGAACTAACCTACACGCCCGGGCGCCGAATGCCCGGGCCCTTAGTTTAAGCGTCCACCAGCGCCTGCGCGCAGGCCCAGGCGCTTGACCACGCCCACTGGAAGTTATACCCGCCGAGCCAGCCGGTGACGTCCATCACTTCGCCGATAAAGTAGAGGCCCGGCGCCTTGCGCGCCTCCATAGTACGCGACGAGAGCTCATTGGTGTCCACGCCGCCGAGGGTCACCTCCGCCGTCCGGTAGCCTTCGGTGCCGTTCGGCTGCACGCGCCAGGCGGTCAGCGTCTCCACCAGCGCCTGCTGATCGCGAACGTTCAGCTGCTTCAGCGTGACATCAGGAATTTGCCCCAGCTGCTGCAGGCACTCCACCAGCCGCTTCGGCAACTGCATCGCGAGGGTGTTTTTCAGGCTCTGGTTGGGATGCGCGCCGCGCTGCTCGTTAAGGAAGTCTTCAAGATTGCAGTCCGGCAGCAGATTCACGGTGACGAACTCGCCGGGCTGCCAGTAGCTGGAAATTTGCAGCACCGCCGGTCCGGAAAGGCCGCGATGGGTGAACAACAGATTTTCGCGGAACAGGGTGCCGTTCTCGGCGGTGATGGTCGACGGCACCGAGACGCCGGAGAGAACCTGCAGCTGCTCAAGCAGCGGCTTGTGCAGGGTAAACGGCACCAGACCCGCACGGGTCGGCAGCACCTTCAGGCCGAACTGTTCGGCGATTTTATAGCCGAACGGCGAGGCGCCAAGGCCCGGCATCGACAAGCCGCCGGAGGCGATCACCAGCTTTTTGGTCGCCAGCGTTTCGCCGTTCACCTGGAGCCGGTAGCCTTGCTCGTCGCGCTCGACGCTGAGGATTTCGCTGCGCAGGCGGATCTGCACGCCGCCCTTTTCGCATTCCGCCAGCAACAAATTGACGATCTGTTCCGCCGAATCATCGCAAAACAGCTGACCGAGGGTTTTCTCATGCCAGGCGATGCCATATTTGCCGACCAGCTCGATAAAGTCCCACTGGGTGTAGCGCGCCAGGGCAGATTTGCAAAAATGCGGGTTTTGGCTCAAATAGGCCGCCGGCTCAACATACATATTGGTAAAGTTGCAGCGACCGCCGCCGGACATCAGAATTTTTCGCCCCGGCTTTTTGCCGTTGTCGAGCAGCAGAACGCGACAGCCGAGCTGCCCCGCCTGCGCTGCGCAAAACATTCCCGCCGCTCCGGCGCCAACGACAATGGCATCAAACCTTTCCACAGCGCATTCCTCGTTCCCCAATTGTCGGGTTTTGTAAATATTTCACTCTGGTCACACCAGCGGGAAAAATCCCGCATTAGATACATCATTGAAAGATATAGGATTACTCCCAACAGGGTAAAACCTAAACAGGAAGAAAATCAAAAAAAGTCTATATTTCACTTTGCCCGCGCCGCTAAAGTCACTGATAATGCGCCGCGTTCATGTCCTCAAAATGGCGTAACGTCCTATGCTACATTTATTTGCCGGTCTGGATTTACATACCGGACTATTATTATTGCTTGCTTTAGCTTTTGTACTGTTTTACGAAGCGATTAACGGTTTCCATGATACCGCAAACGCGGTGGCTACGGTTATCTACACTCGCGCTATGCGCTCACAGCTCGCTGTGGCGATGGCGGCGCTCTTCAACTTCTTCGGCGTTCTGCTGGGGGGTCTCAGCGTAGCTTATGCCATCGTGCATATGCTGCCGACCGATCTGCTGCTTAACATGGGTTCCGCACATGGCCTCGCCATGGTGTTCTCTATGCTGCTGGCGGCGATCATCTGGAACCTCGGCACCTGGTACTTCGGTCTGCCGGCATCCAGTTCCCATACGCTGATCGGCGCTATCATCGGGATCGGTCTCACCAATGCCTTAATGACCGGTACGTCGGTCGTTGACGCGCTGAATATCCCGAAAGTCATCGGCATTTTTGGATCGCTGATTATCTCGCCTATCGTCGGCCTGGTGATCGCGGGCGGCCTGATTTTCCTGCTGCGTCGCTACTGGAGCGGCACCAAGAAACGGGCGCGTATCCACCTGACCCCAGCGGAGCGTGAAAAGAAAGACGGCAAGAAAAAGCCGCCGTTCTGGACCCGTATCGCCCTGATCCTGTCCGCTATCGGCGTGTCGTTCTCTCACGGCGCTAACGATGGACAGAAAGGCATTGGTCTGGTGATGCTGGTCCTGATTGGCGTCGCCCCGGCGGGCTTCGTGGTGAATATGAACGCCTCCGGTTACGAAATCACCCGTACCCGCGATGCGGTCAACAACGTGGAAACCTTCTTCCAGCAGCGCCCTGACCTGCTGAAGAAAGCCACCGGCGTTGACCAGCTGGTTCCCTCTCCGGACACCAATACCGCGGCCAACGGCGAGTTTCATTGTCATCCGGCGAACACCATCAACGCCCTTGACCGCGTGAAGACCATGCTGACCGGCGTTGAGAACTACGAGTCGCTAAAACCGGAACAGCGCGGCCAGCTGCGTCGTATCATGCTCTGCATCTCCGACACCACCGACAAAGTGGCGAAACTGCCGGACGTGAGCGCTGACGACCAGCGTCTGCTGAAGAAACTGAAAACTGATATGCTGAGCACCATCGAGTACGCGCCAATCTGGATTATCATGGCGGTCGCACTGGCGCTGGGTATTGGCACCATGATCGGCTGGCGCCGCGTGGCGACCACTATCGGTGAGAAGATTGGTAAGAAGGGCATGACCTACGCCCAGGGGATGTCGGCGCAGATGACCGCGGCGGTCTCTATCGGTCTGGCGAGCTACACCGGGATGCCGGTCTCCACCACCCACGTACTCTCCTCCTCGGTAGCGGGGACGATGCTGGTGGATGGCGGTGGTCTACAGAAAAAGACGGTGACGAGCATTCTGATGGCCTGGGTGCTGACCCTGCCGGCAGCGATTATCCTTTCAGGCGTCCTTTACTGGCTCTCCCTGAAGCTGATTTAAGCGTTATTCGTTCAAAACGGGCCAGCTTGCTGGCCCGTTTTTTTATCCCGAAGATGCCGTCAGTGCCAAATCATCAACGCAATCAGGCTCACCACCACCAGGCCGCACAGGGCGCTGGTCAGAATAAACTGGCGACGAACACGTTCGCAGCGACGAATAAATTCATCGTCATGATGGTCACGGTAGCGCTGGGCATAGATATACCACACCAGGCGCATCTGTTTGCTGGGCTGCCCGTGCGAGGTAAAAAAGCCGCCGCCATCGACGTACTGATAGAGCAAGGGATCGCAACCACGTAGCACAACCAATAATGCACGCAACGATGAGAAGTAGCGTGCCATATTCACCACACAAACGACACACAGGGCCCAAAACAGCGCAATAGTGCTGATCATACCTCCTCCCCGGCGACCCGCCCACGGAGAAACCCTCCGCGGCTACCGCTCCCCAAATAACCGACGACAATACCGTAAAGAGTGCGATTCCGATCACATTTATTTTTCCGACCGGCTCATTAAATAGTGTAGGAGATCCATTAATTTTTTTACCACAAGGTTATTCGTTATCAATACGTAAGACGGATAAATTTGTTTAACTTTTAGGTGAACCCAGTGCATTGACGGAGTGCGGGGGGCGCTATAAGGTAAGAAATATCTTCTACAATGAAGTCCTTAAAGGCTACCCTCCCGCGAATGTAGCACGCAGGACGCGGGCGAAACGGCAGCGCCAGCTGTCAGGTCCAATGGTCATCGACAAACTTATGGAAGGAGTAACACTATGGCTTACAAACATATTCTGATTGCAGTAGACCTGTCCCCGGAGAGTAAAGTACTGGTTGAAAAAGCCGTTTCTATGGCCCGCCCGTATAACGCGAAAGTCTCCCTAATCCACGTGGATGTGAATTACTCCGACCTCTACACCGGGCTGATTGACGTGAACCTCGGCGACATGCAAAAACGCATCTCCGAAGAGACCCATCACGCGCTGACCGAACTCTCGACCAACGCCGGCTACCCGATCACCGAGACCCTGAGCGGCAGCGGCGACCTGGGCCAGGTGCTGGTCGATGCGATTAAAAAATATGATATGGACCTGGTGGTCTGCGGCCACCATCAGGACTTCTGGAGCAAGCTGATGTCCTCTGCCCGTCAGTTGATCAACACCGTCCATGTCGACATGCTGATTGTCCCGCTACGCGACGAAGAAGACGAATAACCGTCCCGTTGTGTCATGCCAGACGCCCGCCGCTGCGGGCGTTTTTATTTTCGCTTCCGCCTCGCCAGACAATAGAGCTTAACTCCATAAAAAAGCCATTCAATTAGTGTGATCAACCAGTTATTCACTAAAACATCTATATAATAATCTATTCAATAAGCCAATAACCGCAGCATGGCGAGTTATCAGACATTTTCGGCGCGTTCTGGCATACGCGTTCATACTTTTTGGGAAAGTAATACAAGGCGAAGGAATATGAATACAACTGCACCTACGGGCTTGCTGCAGCAACCTCGTCCGTTCTTTATGATCTTCTTTGTGGAGCTCTGGGAACGTTTTGGCTATTACGGCGTTCAGGGGATCCTGGCGGTCTTCTTTGTTAAACAGTTGGGCTTCTCTCAGGAACAGGCCTTTATCACCTTCGGCGCCTTCGCGGCGCTGGTTTACGGGCTGATCTCCATCGGCGGCTACGTGGGCGACCATCTGCTGGGGACCAAACGCACGCTGGTGCTCGGCGCGATTGTGCTGGCCATCGGTTACTTTATGACCGGGATGTCGCTGCTGAAACCGCAGCTGATCTTTATCGCCCTCGGCACCATCGCCGTCGGCAACGGTTTGTTTAAAGCCAACCCGGCGAGCCTGCTGTCAAAATGCTATCCGCCGAAGGATGCCCGTCTCGACGGGGCGTTTACCCTGTTTTATATGTCGATAAACATCGGTTCGCTGCTGTCGCTGTCGCTGGCGCCGGTGATCGCGGAAAAGTTTGGCTACGCGGTGACCTATAACCTGTGCGGCGCGGGGCTGATTATCGCGCTGCTGGTCTACCTCGCCTGCCGCGGGATGGTGAAAGAGATTGGTTCCGAGCCCGATCATCGCCCCCTCAGCCTGCGCAATCTGGCGCTGGTGCTGGCCGGTACGGTGGTAATGATTTTTCTCTGCGCCTGGCTGATGCATAACGTGATGATCGCCAACCTGGTGCTGATTGTCCTGTCGGTCGTGGTCATTGCGTTCTTTTTCCGCGAGGCGTTTCGCCTTGATAAAACCGGGCGCAACAAAATGTTCGTCGCCTTTATCCTGATGATCGAGGCGGTGCTGTTTTACATTCTCTACGCCCAGATGCCAACCTCGCTGAACTTCTTCGCCATCAATAACGTCCATCATCAGATCCTGGGTTTTACCATCAACCCGGTCAGTTTCCAGGCCCTGAACCCCTTCTGGGTGGTGGTGGCCAGCCCGGTGCTGGCGGCGATCTACACCCATCTCGGCCACAAGGGTAAAGACCTGACCATGCCGGTGAAATTTACCCTCGGGATGTTCCTCTGCGCGCTGGGTTTCCTTACCGCCGCGGCCGCCGGGATGTGGTTCGCCGACGCCCAGGGATTAACCTCGCCGTGGTTTATTGTGCTGGTTTATCTGTTCCAGAGCCTGGGCGAGTTGCTGATCAGCGCCCTGGGGCTGGCGATGGTCGCCGCGCTGGTGCCGCAGCATCTGATGGGCTTTATTCTGGGGATGTGGTTCCTGACCCAGGCCGCCGCGTTCCTGCTCGGCGGCTATGTGGCGACCTTCACCGCGGTGCCGGAAAATATCACCGACCCGCTGCAGACGCTGCCCGTTTACACCAGCGTGTTCAGTAAAATTGGCCTGGTGACCCTGGGGGTCACGGTAGTGATGGCGCTGATGGTGCCGTGGCTGAACCGGATGATTAATACCCCGGGGGAAGCTAACCGGTAGAGATGATCGTCGGTTTGCGCCTTACTCAGCCCGGCCTGCGGGAATGATATCCATCTGATATATAAATGATTATGTAGGCCGGGTAAGGCGCAGCCGCCACCCGGCAACATGACGGCGCGATGCCTGATAGATTGCAAATTTACGCCGGCGTGCCGGCGTAAATATCAAACCGATGCCCTTTGGTCACCACCGCGTTCGGCGTGGCGACTTCCGCCAGCGGCGGCGCGTAATCCGGGCGCTTCACCACCACCCGTTTGGTCGCCAGCTGGCGCGCCGGGGCCAGCAGGCCATCGGCGTCTAAATCGGGCCCCACTAGCGACTGAAAGACGCGCATCTCTTTCTTCACCAGCGCGCTTTTCTGCTTATGCGGGAACATCGGGTCGAGGTAGACCACCTGCGGACGCGGGGTAATATCGGTCAGCGCCGTCAGGCTGGAGGCGTGGATCAGCTGCAGCCGCTCCTGCAGCCAGCCGCCGATTTCCGCATCGGCATAGCCGCGGGCCAGGCCATCGTCGAGCAGCGCGGCGACCACCGGATTACGCTCCAGCATCCGCACGCGACAGCCGACCGACGCCAGCACAAAGGCGTCACGCCCCAATCCGGCGGTGGCATCGACGACATCCGGCAGATAATCGCCTTTAATACCGACCGCTTTGGCCACCGCTTCACCGCGGCCGCCGCCAAACTTGCGCCGGTGGGCCATCGCCCCGCCGACGAAATCGACGAAGATACCGCCGAGTTTGGGCTCATCGCGCTTACGCAGCTCCAGATGCTCAGCGGTCAGCACCAGCGCCATCAGGTTATCGTCATCCTGCTCCAGCCCCCAGCGGGCGGCTAAAACAGATAAGGCGCCGTCTCCGGCGCCCGTTTCATCAATTAAGCAGATCTTCACCGCAGACTTAACCCTTGATCCCGTAATGCTCCAGCATCGCATCCAGCTGCGGCTCGCGCCCGCGGAAGCGTTTGAACAGCACCATCGGCTCTTCAGAACCGCCGCGGCTCAGGATGTTATCGAGGAACGACTGACCGGTTTCACGGTTGAAGATCCCCTCTTCTTCGAAGCGTGAGAAGGCGTCTGCCGCCAGCACGTCGGCCCACAGGTAGCTGTAGTAACCCGCCGCGTAACCGCCGGCGAAGATATGGCTGAAGGCGTGCGGGAAGCGGCCCCAGGTTGGGCCCGGCACCACGGCGACCTGCTTTTTAATCTCCGCGAGGGTCTCAAGGATTTTCGCCCCCTGCTCCGGCTTGTACTCCGCGTGCAGGCGGAAATCGAACAGGCCGAACTCCAGCTGGCGCAGAATAAACATCGCCGCCTGGTAGTTTTTCGCCGCCAGCATTTTCTCCAGCAGCGCCTGCGGCAGCGGTTCACCGGTTTCATAATGACCGGAGATAAAGGCCAGCGCTTCCGGCTCCCAGCACCAGTTTTCCATAAACTGGCTCGGCAGCTCGACCGCGTCCCACGGCACCCCGCTGATGCCGGAAACCCCGGCGGTATCAATGCGGGTCAGCATGTGGTGCAGACCGTGGCCGAACTCGTGGAACAGGGTGATTACTTCGTCGTGGGTGAACAGCGCCGGTTTGCCGTTGACCGGACGGTTGAAGTTACAGGTCAGGTAGGCGACCGGCTTCTGCAGGGAACCATCCAGCTTACGCATCTGGCCGACGCAGTCGTCCATCCACGCCCCGCCGCGCTTGTGCTCGCGGGCATACAGGTCGAGATAGAAGCTGCCGCGCAGCTCGTCGTGTTCGTCATACAGCTCGAAGAAGCGCACTTCCGGATGCCACACGTCGACATCGGTACGCTCTTTGGCGGTAATGCCGTAAATGCGCTTCACCACTTCAAACAGACCGTTAACGGCTTTGTTTTCCGGGAAATAGGGGCGCAGCTGCTCATCGCTGATGCTGTAGAGATGCTGTTTCTGTTTTTCGCTGTAGTAAGCGATGTCCCACGGCTGCAGCTCTTCGACGCCGAACTCGGCTTTAGCGAAAGCGCGCAGCTGGGCCAGCTCTTTTTCGCCCTGCGGACGGGCGCGTTTTGCCAGGTCGGTGAGGAAATCGAGCACCTGCTGCGGATCCTCCGCCATTTTGGTGGCGAGGGATTTAAAGGCGTAGCTGTCAAAGCCCAGCAGTTGCGCCAGCTCGTGGCGCAGGGCGAGGATCTCCGCCATCACCGGGCTGTTATCCCATTTACCGGCGTTTGGCCCCTGGTCGGAGGCGCGCGTGGAGTAGGCGCGGTACATCTCTTCGCGCAGCGCCTGGTTGTCGCAGTAGGTCATCACCGGCAGGTAGCTCGGGATATCCAGGGTCAGCAGATACCCTTCCTGCTCTTTGGCCTGGGCCTGCGCCTGAGCGGCGGCCAGCGCGCTTTCCGGCATACCGGCCAGATCGGCGACGTCGGTCACCAGCTTGTTCCAGCCCATGGTGGCGTCAAGGACGTTGTTGCTGTACTGGTTGCCCAGCTCAGAGAGGCGCGCGGCGATTTCACCGTAGCGTTTCTGCGCCTCCGGCGGCAGGCCAATACCGGATAATTCGAAATCGCGCAGCGCGTTATCCACCGCTTTTTTCTGCGCGGTATTCAGCGTGGCGTAGTTATCGCCATCGCGCAGATCGCGGTAGGCTTTATACAGGCCTTCATGCTGGCCGACCCAGGTGCTGTACTCGGAGAGCAGCGGCAGCGTCTGTTCGTAGGCCTCACGCAGTTCCGGGCTGTTTTTTACCGAATTGAGATGGCTGACAGGCGAGAAGATGCGTCCCAGCACATCGTCCACTTCCGCCAGCGGCTGGCAAAGATTTTCCCAGCTATACGGCGCGCCGTGCGCCACCGCGCTTTCCACCGCGGCCCGGCAATCCTCCAGCGCTTTGGTGACCGCAGGGACCACGTGCTCTGGTTTGATCGCAGAAAAAGGCGGCAGGGAAAAAGGCGTCAGTAATGGATTGGTCATATGCGCTGTCCTGTTGAAAAGGGTGAGTGAAGCGCGCGTCCGGCGCTTATGCATGAGATCTAGAATGGGGGATAGTTGGGGGAATTTCAATGACGGGCGGTGCGTCAGCCTGGGTATTGCTGCGATAAGTCCGCCCGTTGCCGGAAAAGCGCGACACGCGGCGCAGCGTGCCGGAAACCGCATTAATGCCTTTTTTGCGCCATCTCCCAGGCCGCCGACAGATTCAGCCGCTGCCAGAACTGCTGTTCGGGGGTGGCGCCGGAGAGCGGGTAGCCCGCCGGCAGCGCGGTGTTGACCATCAGCGCCCGACGCTGGGCCGCTGACAGCTGCGGCAGGGCAGCCTCCAGCAGCACTTCCGCCCCCTCCGGCGCCTGCAGGCGCGGCTGCGGCCCCTTCTGCCGCGGCAGGTCGTAGGTCATGGTGAAACGAGTGAAATCACGCATCGCCGGATCGCGCCAGGGATCGTCTTTCACACTGCTCTTCGCGCACTCGGCAAGCGACGTACCGCAGGCTTTCGCCAGCGCGGCGCGCAGCTGATCGCGGGCTTCGTTAAATAATACCCGGTAGCGCGGATCGTTAAGATAATGGGCCACGTTGCGCTCGGCCACCATCCGCGAGCCGATCACGTCCAGCGGATAGTGGACGCCCAGCACGATGCGCGAGTAGCCATAGCGGGCGCCGCGCGCCACCAGCGCGTCGTAGCGCTCCGGGATCATCGCCGCCAGCAGCAGCGCATCGGTATAGCCAGTGTTGGTGTGGCCGCTGGGGAACGAGCCGCCGTCGGCGGTATAGGGCTGGTTATCCTTTACCACCACGTCGTCCGGCACCAGGTGAATGGTGTTGCCCTGGACCAGGAACGGCCGCGGATTGTGGAAGTGCTTTTTCGCCTCGCCGGTGCTGACTTCCGAGGCTTTGATCAGCGCCGCCGCTTTCCCCAGCGCGCCCTGGTCATAGGCGGTCAGAAACGCGTTGCCCAGACGAGGCCCCAGCGCGTCGCTGAGGAAATAGAGGTAGCTAATCCCTTGCGCATCGGCCAGCGCCTGACGGCGGGTGGTCTGCACGGCGTCGCGGTTGATGGCGGTCACCGTCGCCAGGTTCTGCTTCACGACGGTCTCCGGCAGACTGCTGAACGCCGACAATAGCGCAATATCCGCCTGCTGGTTTGCCCGGGTCTGGAAGTCGTAGCCGCTGGCCTTCAGCCAGGCGGTATCGGCCTGGGTTTTGTTTTGTTTCGTGTGCGCCAGCCGATCGCGGGTCAGCGTCGCGGCATCCCCTTGCAGCGCGTGGCGCAACTGCGCCAGCGCCTGTTGCTCAAGATCGTCATACGCCTGGCTGGAGGCAGCCGGCGTCACGCTATTGGCGAGGGCCGCCGCCCTGTTCAGCGGGATGTCTTTAGCCAGAACCGGTTGCGCCAGCAGCAGCGCGACGGCCAGCAGCGAGAGTTGCTTTTTCATTATTTTTCCTTTTATTCAAACAATTACCTTGCCTGTATCCGACGCTAGCGCGGCCGTTTGACGCTTTTATGACAGCGTTATGTTTTGCAACGCTTTTGGCAGAAATGAAACAGCGCGGCGGCGCAGCGGTAATCTCGGCCGATCTGCGGTAAACTATCGGTTAACTTGTTTATTTCCCGGAATCTCTGCATCCATGCTCAGTTATCGCCACAGCTTTCACGCAGGCAACCACGCCGACGTCCTCAAACACACCGTTCAGAGCCTGATCATTGAAGCGCTGAAAGAGAAAGAAAAACCGTTTCTCTACCTGGACACCCACGCCGGCGCGGGCCGCTATCAGCTGAGCGGCGAGCACGCCGAGCGTACCGGCGAGTATCTCGAAGGCATCGCCCGCATCTGGCAGCAGGACGACCTGCCGGCAGAGCTTGAGCCCTATATTTCGGTGGTCGAACACTTCAACCGTAACGGCCAGCTGCGCTACTACCCGGGTTCTCCGCTGATCGCCCGCCAGCTGCTGCGCGAGCAGGACAGCCTGCAGATGACCGAGCTGCACCCGAGCGACTTCCCGCTGCTGCGCGCCGAGTTTCAGAAAGACAGCCGCGCGCGCGTCGATAAAGCCGATGGCTACCAGCAGCTGAAAGCCAAACTGCCGCCGGTCTCGCGCCGCGGTCTGATTCTGATCGACCCGCCGTACGAAATTAAAACCGACTATCAGGCGGTGGTGACCGGAATTAACGAAGGCTACAAACGCTTCGCCACCGGCACCTACGCGCTGTGGTACCCGGTGGTGCTGCGCGCGCAGATCAAACGCATGATCAAAGACTTAGAAGCCACTGGCATTCGCAAGATTCTGCAGATTGAGCTGGCGGTACGTCCTGACAGCGACCAGCGCGGCATGACCGCCTCCGGGATGATCGTCATCAACCCGCCGTGGAAGCTGGAGCAGCAGATGAACAATGTGCTGCCGTGGCTGCACAGCAAGCTGGTGCCGGCCGGTACCGGTCACACGACCGTCAGCTGGATCGTGCCGGAGTAATCGCAACCATCGGTGGAACCTTTTACGCCTCGCGTTACAATCGCGGCAATCAACGATTAAGGACATATGGGCATGAGCAAACATTATGATTACCTCGCCATCGGCGGCGGTAGCGGCGGTATCGCCTCGATTAACCGTGCGGCCATGTACGGCCAGAAGTGCGCGCTGATTGAAGCCAAAGCGCTGGGCGGCACCTGCGTCAACGTCGGCTGCGTGCCGAAAAAAGTGATGTGGCATGCGGCGCAGATCCGCGAAGCGATTCATCTTTACGGCCCGGACTACGGTTTCGATACCACCATCAACCATTTCGACTGGGAGAAGCTGGTCGCCAGCCGCAGCGCCTATATCGACCGCATTCATACCTCCTACGACAACGTGCTGGGTAAGAACAACGTCGACGTGATCAAAGGCTTTGCGCGCTTTGTCGATGCCCACACCGTGGAAGTGAACGGCGAGACCATTACGGCCGATCATATCCTGATCGCCACCGGCGGCCGTCCGAGCCACCCGACCATTCCGGGCGTGGAATACGGTATTGATTCCGACGGTTTCTTCGAACTGCCGGCGCTGCCGAAGCGCGTGGCGGTGGTCGGCGCGGGCTACATCGCCGTTGAGCTGGCGGGGGTGATTAACGGCCTCGGCGCTGAAACCCACCTGTTCGTGCGCAAGCACGCGCCGCTGCGCAGCTTCGATCCGCTGATCGTCGAAACGCTGGTGGAAGTGATGAACGCCGAAGGTCCGCAGCTGCATACCAACGCCATCCCGAAAGCGGTGGTGAAGCATGCCGACGGCAGCCTGACCCTTGAGCTGGAAGATGGCCGCAGCCAGACCGTTGACTGCCTGATCTGGGCGATTGGCCGCGAACCGGCGACCGATAACTTCAACCTGGCGGCTACCGGCGTGAAAACTGACGATAAAGGCTACATCGTCGTCGATAAGTTCCAGAACACCAGCGTGCCGGGCATCTACGCCGTGGGCGATAACACCGGCGCCGTTGAGCTGACCCCGGTGGCCGTGGCCGCAGGCCGTCGTCTCTCCGAACGCCTGTTTAACAACAAACCGGAAGAGCATCTGGACTACAACAACATTCCGACCGTGGTCTTCAGCCACCCGCCTATCGGCACCGTCGGCTTAACCGAACCGCAGGCGCGCGAGCAGTATGGCGACGACGCCGTGAAGGTCTACAAATCCTCCTTCACCGCGATGTACACCGCTGTCACCTCGCACCGCCAGCCGTGCCGCATGAAGCTGGTGTGCGTCGGCCCGGAAGAGAAGATTGTCGGTATCCATGGCATCGGCTTCGGGATGGATGAGATGCTGCAGGGCTTTGCGGTGGCGTTGAAGATGGGCGCCACCAAAAAAGACTTCGACAACACCGTCGCTATTCACCCAACGGCGGCAGAAGAGTTTGTCACCATGCGCTAAGGCGCGCAGCCCCGTCTCCGGACGGGGCTTTTTTATTGCGCCGCCAGGTGACGCAGGATCTGGTGGCCGATATAGTTGCTCCAGTTAAAGCTGTTTTGCAGCACCACCACCGCATTCTGATTCGCTTTATCAAAACCGATATAGCTCGAATAGCCGCCGATGTACCCCACCTGATAGGTTAATTGCTGCTCGCCGAACGTGTCTGTTACCCAGGCGATATTCGCCGCTTCAATCCGTCGCGGATAATAGTCGACGCTAACGTCGCGGAACGCCTGGTCCAGCGCCGCCTGACCGGTGGGCGCGAAGTGGGCGCGGGCATAGTGAATCAGATCCCCGGCGTCGCTGTACAAACTCGCCGCGCCGACCATGTTATGACGGAACTGCCAGTCCGGCGTCAGCGCGCCGCGGGGTTTAAACTTCGGCTGATCGCCAGCATGGCCCAGCGCCCGCCACGGATAATCACGCAGCGTTTGCGGCAGGAAGCTGGTGTTCCCCATCGCCAGCGGGCGGAAGATCATCCGCGAGGCCAGCGTCTCAATCGATTCGCCAGTCTGGTACTGGAGAAGATAGCCGAGGATCGCGTAGCCGAGGTTGGAGTAACTCGGCGCCGGTTCCGCCGGGGCCTGGAAATGCTGCAGATAACTCAGTACGCCATCGGCATCGAGCTCATGGTAGAAGTTCTCGCCATCGTTGAGATAGGCCAGCAGGTGCTCAAGCGACAGCATATTCATCGGTTGCCGCGGCAGCCCTGAGGTATGCGTCACCAGCTGCAGCAAGGTTATCTTACGGGCATCCTCACTCAGCGCGGTACCCGGCGGCAGCAGGGTCTGCAGCGTGTCGTGCCAGTGGAAACGGCCCTCGTTCACCAGCATCGTGACCACTTCGGCGGTAACCCCTTTGCTCAGCGAGCCGAGGGCAAACAGCGTATGCGGGGTTATCGGGTAGCGATGTTGGTCATCGGTCACGCCGAAGCAGTGAAACTCCGCCGGGCCGTTATGATGAATAATTGCCACCACCATGCCGCTGACCTGCTTCTCGCGCATGTAATGCCTGACATAATCATCGACGGAAAGCCGCTGACCGTTGCGCCCTGTCAGACTGGTTTCATTGCTGGGCGGGCTCATTTGCGACAGCGTGCCGGAACAGCCTGAAATCAACAGTAATGCCAGTAGCACAAGGCCTAACCGTTTTTTCAAACTGCACCTGCCTGCCACACGTTATTTGGGATGGGATAAAAAACAGACGCGGGATCGTAGCGGCATTACCCCGCCAGTGCAAAGCGAATACGCTGAAAAATCGATAAGGCCCTGGCCCGTTCGCTACGCCACGCCGTTATTTCCATGGCGCATAAACGCCGGGCGCTGATTGAGCGCCATATACCAGCGCTCCACGGCCGGCATTTCCGGATGGGCAAAGGGCGTCATCTTCCAGCGATGCACCGACAGGCCCAGCACAATATCCGCCAGGGTGAAGCGCTCGCCGGCGACCCACGCCCCGGTCCGCTGCAGCTGCGCTTCGACAATGCGCACGCAGTGGGTCCAGGCGGCAATGCTCTCTTTAATCGCCGCCGGATCCTGAAAGCGGGGATCTTTACGCACCAGCCCCATAAAAGCATGGCGCCAGGCATTATTGAACTCGGTCGCCTGCCAGTCCATCCAGTGCTCCACCTCGGCGGCGGGCTGCGGCTCGGCGGGCAGCAGATCCCAGCGCTCCGCTTTTCGCGCCAGATAGCGGCAGATACTGTTCGACTCCCAGAGCACAAAGTCATCGTCCAGCAGCACCGGCACCAGGCTGTTAGGATTCAGGCGCTGAAATTCGGGGGTGTCCAGGGGCTTAAACCCGCTGCCGTAATCCTCCTGCTGGTACGCCAGCCCGATCTCCTCGCAGGTCCACAGCACTTTCCGTACATTGATTGAAGAGCGTTTGCCCAGAATTGTTAGCATCGTCAGCGATTCCTCAGCCATAAAAGAGAGTTCATTCACTCTACTCTATTGCCAGCCAGCAACAAGGCAGAGCGCTGGATAATGTGTATAGTTGATTCCAGCCTGTTTGCCGAAAAGGAACCCGACATGTTGACCCCTTTTACCGTTTTGATGCCTGAAAATATTCGTTTTGGCCGCGGTCAGGCCCAGAGCGCCGCCCCCTGGCTGGCGCAGCAGGGCGGTCCTGTTCTGCTGGTGCATGGCGCCAGCCCGCAGCGGGCGGCGTTTCTCCGCCATCAGCTGGAGGCGTTGCAGCTGGCGGTCACGACGCTGGCGATAAGCCGCGAACCCTGGCTTATCGATATTGAGCAGGGCGTCCAGCTGGCGCGCGAGAAAGGGATCAGGGCGGTGGTCAGCCTCGGCGGCGGCGCGGTGATTGACGCCGGTAAGGCGATTGCGGCGCTGGCGCCCGCCACCGGCCCGCTGATCGACTATCTGGAAGTCGTGGGAACCGGCCGTCAGCTGGAAGCCAGCCCGCTGCCGTTCGTGGCGATCCCCACCACCGCGGGCACAGGCGCGGAAGTCACTAAAAACGCGGTGATCAACGTCGTGGAACAGCAGCGGAAAGTGAGCCTGCGCGACGACCGGATGCTGCCTGACCTGGCCATTGTCGACCCGGCGCTAACCGACAACGCGCCGCGCAGCATCACCCTGAGCTCCGGCCTCGACGCCCTGACCCAGGTGATCGAGCCCTGGCTCTGCAGCCGGGCCACCCCTTTCACCGACGCCCTCTGTCAGCAGGCGATCCCGCGCGGCATCCGCGCGCTGAAGGTTCTGATGGAAAAAGAGTGCCCGGCCAGCCGCGACGAGATGGCCTGGGTCAGCCTGTGCGGCGGAGTGGCGCTGGCGAACGCCGGGCTGGGGGTGATCCACGGCCTCGCCGGCCCGCTGGGCGGCCTGAGCCGCGCCTCGCACGGCGCCTTATGCGGCAGCCTGCTGCCGTTTGGGCTGGCGCTGAATGAGTCGCAGATAAACGACCCCGCCCTGCGCCAGCGCTTCAACGACGTTCGCCGCTGGCTGGCCGAGGGGCTGGAGGTCCCGGCGGATCGGGTCTGGGACAGCCTGCGGGAATGGAGCCATCGCGCCGGTCTCGGCACCCTGCGCGACCTCGGCGTGGCGCGCGACGCCCTGGAGCCGGCGGCGCTGGCCGCCAGCACCTCCTCGTCGATGAAGGCCAATCCGGTCAGCCTGAGCAGCGAACAGCTGCTGGAGATGCTGGAGGCGGCGTGGGAGTGAGCGCGCCGGGATAAAATTTTGTTGCATAATGAATGCTCCGAATTTTATCTTCACCTAATCGCGGATTTATTTATTATTTATCAACGTGTTAATTAGAAATCACGGCGTCCCCTGCAGGCGGAAAAGCGTGATCTAACGCACAGTTTACTTCACACTCACCGAAGCGACTGTCTACGCTTAAAAGACAAGGCCGGGTACGCCCGGCCGCGAACTCACGCTATCCGGAGGTCCGTATCGCTATGTTCAGCCAGAAATTACGCCACGTTGAAGACGACGAGTTAAGGATCGACATCGATCCCTGCTACGAAGCCGATCCGTACGAATTAAAGCTGGATGAGATGATTGACGCTGAACCGGAGCCTGAGGTGATCGAGGGGCTTCCGGCCTCCGATGCCCTCACCCCGGCGGATCGCTATCTTGAGCTGTTTACCAACGTGCAGAAATCACGCATTTTTGCCGACAGCAAAACTTTTCCCGACTGCGCGCCGAAACACGACCCGCTGGACATCCTGCGGAACTACCGGAAGGTCAAACGCCAGCCCGATTTCGACCTGCGGCAGTTCGTTGAGGATAATTTCTGGCTGCCGGAGAGCCATACCGACGTCTACACCTCCGACCCCAGCCTGACGCTGAAAGAGCATATCGATAAACTATGGCCGGTGTTGACCCGCGAGCCTCAGGATCATATCCCCTGGTCATCGCTGCTGGCGCTGCCGCAGGCCTATATCGTGCCCGGCGGTCGCTTTAGCGAAACCTATTACTGGGACTCTTATTTCACCATGCTGGGGCTGGCGGAGAGCGGCCGGGAAGATCTGCTGAAATGCATGGCCGATAACTTCGCCTGGCTGATTGAAACCTACGGTCACATTCCGAACGGCAACCGCACCTACTACCTCAGCCGCTCGCAGCCCCCGGTGTTCGCCCTGATGGTCGAACTCTTTGAAGAGGACGGCGTGCGCGGCGCGAAGCGCTATCTGGATCATCTGAAGATGGAGCATGCCTTCTGGATGGACGGCGCCGAGTCGCTGATCCCGCATCAGGCGTATCGGCACGTGGTGCGCATGCCGGATGGCTCCCTGCTCAATCGCTACTGGGACGACCGGGACACGCCGCGGGATGAATCATGGCGCGAGGACGTGGAGACCGCCCGACACTCCGGACGGCCGGCCAATGAAGTCTACCGCGACCTGCGGGCGGGCGCCGCGTCCGGCTGGGACTACTCCAGCCGCTGGCTGCGGGATATCACGCGACTGGCCAGTATCCGCACCACGCAGTTTATCCCCATCGACCTGAACGCCTTCCTGTTCAAGCTGGAGACGACCATCGCCAACCTCTCCGGCCTGAAGGGCGATCGCGAGACGGAAGCGGCCTTCCGCCAGAAGGCTCAGGATCGGCGGGCGGCGGTTAACCGCTATCTGTGGGACGATGAGAACGGCTGTTTTCGCGATTATGACTGGCGCCGCGAACAGCTGGCGCTGTTTTCCGCCGCCAGCATTGTCACCCTTTACGTCGGCCTGGCGACCCACGAACAGGCGGAACGCCTTGCCGATGCGGTGCGGGCCCGCCTGCTCACCCCCGGCGGGATCATGGCCACCGAATACGAGAGCGGCGAGCAGTGGGATAAACCCAACGGCTGGGCGCCGCTGCAGTGGATGGCGGTGCAGGGATTTAAACGCTACGGCCAGGATCCGCTGGGCGATGAGATCGCCTGGAGCTGGCTGCAGACGGTCAACCACTTCTACAAGCAGCACCACAAGCTGATTGAGAAATACCACATCGCCACCGGCGTTCCGCATGAGGGCGGCGGCGGGGAGTATCCCCTGCAGGATGGCTTCGGCTGGACCAACGGCGTCGTGCGCCGGCTGATTGGCCTCTACGGCGAGCCAACCTAGTCGGGCTGTTCCCGGCGGCCTTCTCCTGCTATGTTCAGAGGATTCGCCCTGCCCGGAATGACGCTTATGCCTGAACTTCTGACGCCGCGCCTGCGCTGCTCACCGCTGCAGCTGGACGACTGGTCGTTTTTTCTTTCCCTGCAGCAGGATCCGCAGGTCATGCTTTACGTGGCCGACCCCAGGCCGCAGGCGGCCATCCGCGAGGCGTTCGATTCACGGCTGCCGCCGTGGACGCCCGGGGATGAACACTGGCTGTGCCTGGTGGTGCGCGACAGGCTGACCCATACCCCGCTCGGCCTCACCGGTTACCAACATCATCAGCGCGACATTGCCGAGGTCGGCTTTCTCTTCGCTCCGGCGGCGCAGGGTCGTGGCTACGGCTACGAATCGCTGCGCGCGCTGTGCGACTACGCCTTCACTACCGGCGGCGTCCGCCGCCTGACCGCCAGCGTCACCGCCGGCAACGAGGCGTCCAAGCAGTTACTGCTCAAAGCCGGGTTCAGGCTGGAGGGGGAGCTGCGGGAGAACTACTGGCTCAACGGGCGCTGGCACAATGACTGGCTGTTCGGTCGGCTGCGCGCGGAGGGCGATGCGCCCTAGCGCACCGCCGCTCACGGTCTGACGGCAGCGGGGTTCAGAGGAACATCCCTCCCGAGACTTCCACGCGCTGCGCGTTCATCCACGCCAGCTCATCGCTGAGCAGGGCGGCGATGGCGTCGCCGATATCATCCGGCAGCCCGACGCGCCCCAGCGCGGTCTGGGCGGCGATATGCCGATTCACCTCGGCGTTATCGCGCACCACCCCGCCGCCAAAGTCGGTCTCAATGGCCCCCGGCGCGATGATGTTCACCGATATCCCCCGTCCGCCCAGCTCTTTCGCCTGATAGCGGGTCAGAACCTCCATCGCCCCCTTCATCGCGGCGTAGGCCGCATAGCCCGGCAGGGCAAAGCGCGCCAGGCCGCTGGAAACGTTGAGGATGCGCCCCCCGTCCTGCAGGAGGGGCAGCAGCCGCTGGGTCAGGAAAAACGGGCCTTTGAACTGAATGTTCATCAGCTCGTCAAACTGCGCTTCGCTGGTCTCGGCGAAGGGGACGTTGAGGCCGATCCCGGCGTTGTTCAGTAAATAATCAAAGGTGGTGCGTCCCCACTTCTGCGCCAGCACCTGCGCCACCTCGCTGGCGAAAGCGTAGAATGTTGAAGGATCGCCGACGTTCAGCGCCAATGCTGCCGCCTTCACCCCTTTTTGCTCAATCTCCGCCACCACCTCGAGCGCCGCCTGGCGGTTGCTGTGATAGGTCAGAAGAATGTCGGTTCCCTTCGCCGCCAGCTTCAACGCGGCGTTTTTACCCAGACCGCGGCTGCCGCCGGTCACTAAAGCGATACGTTGTGTCATCAGAAGACCCCTTTCAGGTTGCGTTGTGATTGTGTTCTAGCTTATTAACTGCCGGTGAAACAATAAATACGCTACATTACGTTTTACTGTTTCATTCACAACAACAATAGGCCATCGGCATGGATAAAATTCATGCAATGCAGTTATTCATTCGCGTAGCGGATCTGGAGAGTTTCTCCCGCGCCGCCGAGACCCTGGCGCTGCCGAAAGGCAGCGTCTCGCGGCAGATTCAGGCTCTGGAAAGCCATCTTGGCGTGCGCCTCCTGCACCGCACCACCCGCCGGGTTCAGCTCACCCAGGATGGAATGGTCTACTACGAGCGGGCGAAGGATCTGCTGAGCAACCTCGACGAACTGGACGGTATGTTCCAGCACGATCCGGCGAGCATCAGCGGCCGGCTGCGGGTGGATATGCCGGTCGGTTTTGCCAAAAAGCTGGTGATCCCGCACCTGCCGGCTTTTTTGCAGCAGTATCCGGGCATCGAACTGGAGCTGAGCAGCAGCGACCGGCTGGTGGACGTGATCCGCGAGGGGTTTGACTGCGTGGTGCGCGTCGGCGCGCTCAAAGACTCCGGGCTTATCGCCCGCCCGCTGGGCAAGCTGACGCAAATTAACTGCGCCAGCCCGGACTACCTGACCCGTTTTGGCTACCCGCAATCCCTGGAGGATCTGGCGGATCACGCCCTGATCCACTACGCCAGCACCCTCGGGGTCCGTCCTTCCGGCTTCGAGGTGGTGATCGACGGCGCCGTGCGCTGGGTAAAAAGCGGCGGCATATTGACGGTCAACAGCACGGAAACCTATCAGGCGGCCTGTATCGCCGGGCTGGGAATTATTCAGGTGCCACGCACCGGCGTGCGCGAGGCGTTACGCGCCGGCGAACTGATTGAGATCCTGCCCCAGTACCGCGCTGAGCCGCTGCCGGTCTCGCTTATCTACCCGCACCGGCGCAATCTCTCCCGCCGCGTGCATCTGTTTATGGAGTGGCTGGGCGGGCTGATGAAAGATTACGTCGATTGATCCGCGCGGAGGGTGAACGGGGGGCGGGCAGATGCGTTCCTGCAGGATACGGCATTTAAGGTATACTTTTTGCTGAATCTCGCGGTAAAAAAGGAAGAAATCACGTATGACGCCGGAAAACGACGATCGACGCCCCCCACAGGAACCGGACACGCAGCCGGAGAAAAACAAAAGCCCCCTCGACGCTCTCAATGACACGGCCGTCGGGCAAAAAGCCAGCCAGGCGCTGAAGACCGTCACCGGAACGGCGGCCAAAGTGCAGCGCAACCCGGTAGTCGCCCACCTGATACGCGCCGCAGAGCGCTTCAACGACCGGCTGGGCAATCAGTTCGGCGCGGCCATCACCTACTTCTCGTTCCTGTCGATGATCCCGATCCTGATGGTCTCGTTTGCCGCCGCCGGCTTCGTGCTGGCCTGGCATCCGACCCTGCTGCAGGACATTTTCGACAAAATTCTGCAAAACGTCAGCGACCCGACGCTGGCGGCGACGCTGAAAAACACCATCAACACCGCGGTGCAGCAGCGCACCGCCGTCGGCCTCGTCGGCCTGTTGGTGGCGCTCTATTCCGGTATTAACTGGATGGGCAACCTGCGCGAAGCGATCCGCGCTCAGTCGCGCGACGTCTGGGAGCGCCGGCCGCAGGACGAGGAGAAAATCTGGATAAAATACTTCCGCGATCTTATCTCGCTGATCGGTCTGCTGGTGGCGCTGATTATTACGCTGTCGATCACCTCTGTCGCCGGTTCCGCCCAGCAGTTGATTATCTCCGCGCTGTATCTGGACAATATTGAATGGCTGAAACCCGCCTGGCGGCTGATCGGTCTCGCCATCTCGATTTTTGCCAACTATCTGCTCTTTTTCTGGATCTTCTGGCGGCTGCCGCGCCACCGTCCGCGGCGCAAAGCCCTGTTTCGCGGCACGCTTATCGCGGCGATTGGCTTTGAAATCATCAAAATCGTCATGACCTGGACGCTGCCGGCGCTGGTGAAATCCCCTTCCGGGGCAGCGTTCGGATCGGTGCTGGGGCTGATGGCCTTTTTCTATTTCTTTGCCCGCCTGACGCTGTTCTGCGCCGCGTGGATCGCCACCGCGGAGTATAAAGACGACCGGCGGATGCCGGGCAAAACCCACCGCTGAGGTATTGCGAGGATGAATAAAAGAGGCAAAATTCATCCTCGCGCTTGATTTCAGCAGATAAATCCAGGACGTAACTTTTATTTAACGAAAAACTGGTTTTATTCTCTATCTTTTTAATTGTGTGAAGCATTTCATAGAACTATTTTTTCTGGCGTAAAAATTATCCGCTTTTTGCCTGTTTTTTGCTCATTTTCCGCGTTTGTTACAGATTGAAATGTCCCGATGGCTGTGGCTATATGGCTTTTCGTTCGCGCAAAAATAAGAAAGATCTATGCAAGCCACAGCCACCACACTCGAAAACACGCAGGAAACCGCCCCGGTCAACTCACGCAATAAAGTCGTTGTCGCCTCGCTCATTGGCACCGCCATTGAGTTTTTCGACTTCTACATCTATGCCACTGCCGCGGTCATCGTCTTCCCGCATATCTTCTTCCCGCAGGGCGATGCCGCCGCGGCCACCCTGCAGTCGCTGGCCACCTTCGCCATCGCCTTCGTCGCCCGGCCAATCGGCTCCGCGCTGTTCGGCCACTTCGGCGATCGCGTCGGCCGGAAGGTCACCCTGGTGGCCTCGCTGTTAACCATGGGGATCTCCACTGTGGTGATCGGCCTGCTGCCCGGCTATGAAAGCATTGGCATTGTCGCGCCGATGCTGCTGGCGCTGGCGCGCTTCGGTCAGGGACTTGGCCTCGGAGGGGAGTGGGGCGGCGCAGCGCTGCTGGCAACGGAAAACGCCCCGGCGCGCAAGCGCGCCCTGTATGGCTCCTTCCCCCAGCTGGGCGCGCCGATCGGCTTCTTCTTCGCCAACGGCACCTTCCTGCTGCTCTCCTGGCTGTTAACCGATCAGCAGTTTATGGAGTGGGGCTGGCGCGTGCCGTTTATCTTCTCCGCGGTGCTGGTGATCATCGGTCTGTATGTTCGCGTTTCGCTGCATGAGACCCCGGTCTTCGCCAAAGTGGCGGCGGCGAAAAAACAGGTCAAAATCCCGCTGGGTACCCTGTTGACCAAACACGTCCGCGTGACGGTGCTGGGCACCTTCATCATGCTGGCAACCTATACCCTGTTCTACATCATGACCGTCTACTCGATGACCTTCAGCACCGGCGCGGCGCCGAATGGCCTGGGCCTGCCGCGTAACGAAGTGCTGTGGATGCTGATGATGGCGGTGATTGGCTTTGGCGTGATGGTGCCGATCGCCGGCCTGCTGGCGGACGCCTTTGGTCGTCGTAAGAGCATGATTATCATCACCACGATGATTATTTTGTTCGCCCTGTTCGCCTTTAAACCGCTGCTGGGTTCCGGTAACCCGCTGCTGGTTTTTGCCTTCCTGCTGCTGGGCTTAAGCCTGATGGGACTGACCTTTGGCCCGATGGGCGCGCTGCTGCCGGAGCTGTTCCCGACGGAAGTGCGCTACACCGGGGCGTCGTTCTCCTATAACGTGTCGTCGATCCTCGGCGCCTCGGTCGCGCCGTACATTGCCGCCTGGCTGCAGGGCAACTATGGCCTCGCGGCGGTCGGCACCTATCTGGCGGCGATGGCGGCGCTGACGCTGATCGCCCTGCTGCTGACCCACGAGACCCGCCACCAGTCGTTGTGATCCTTCGCCCTGACGCCGCTGGCGTCAGGGCTCTCCCCTACTTTTTCATCTGCGACAATATGGTCCGGCACTGGTTGCTATCGCCCTCCGCCGGGGAGATCAGCGCCAGCAGCGCGGCAGCCGGCGTCACCAGAGTAGCCAGCGCCGCCGCTACCGCGCCGCGGACAATCAGCGGCCCGGCCTTCACCCCCGCCTGCGGCGATTTAAAGGTGCCGCGAACATACAGCGGGGAACGCAGGGTGATCACCCGGAAGCCCTTGCTTTCCGGATCGATGGTCAGGTCCAGCTGCTCGGAGGCGAAGCTGGCGGTCCCGGTCACATTGATCAGCGCGTTTTCCGTATCGAAGGCAAAAATCTGCGGCCGGGCGACGCCGTTGGTCACGTCGATATTGGCCGCCGCGCAGTTCACCCGAACCTCCTCATCGCCAAAAATCTGGCCGATCAGGTAGTTGCCGACGTTAAGGCCGAGAATTTCCATCAGGTTGCGACTGATCAGGCCGTCATTCATCAGCAGCTTCAGGTTGCCGTTGCTGTTGCCGAGCAGGGCCGCCACCGAGTTGCCGCTGCCGCGCAGCTGAACGTCGCCATTCATCTCGCCGAGGGTTTTCTGCATCATCTCGACGTTCGGCATCAGCGCCTTCAGCTTCAGGCGCCGCGCCTGCAGATTGGCCTCACCCTGCAGCGGCTTTTTATCGCCCTGCAGGTGCACGCTGCCGGCAATCGACCCGTTGGCCAGGCCAAAGCGCACCGGCTGCAGGCGCAGGTCGCCATCCTCCAGGATCACGTGGGTCGCCAGATCGCTGATCGGCAGCGTACCGCCGTGCTCAATTCTCCGGCCCTTAAAGCGCACATCGGCATCCATCACCTGCCATTTATCGGTTTCAAAGCGGTCCGCCGGCAGCACTTTACCCGCCGGCTGCGGCCGATCGCCCGCCTGGCGCGCAGCGCTTTTCTTCGTCCCTTTGCCGGAGTCGACGCCGATTAACGGCCCGAGATCCGCCAGCCGCAGCTGCTTCGACTCCATGTCGCCGCTGAGCTTCGGCCGCGGTTTGCCAGTGGTATAGGTCAGGGAGCCATGAATGTCGCTATCGCCGATACGGCCGTTAAAATTCTGATAGTCAAAGCGCATGCTGTTTTTCTGCTTAAAGTCGGCGCGCAGACGGCCGTCGGTGGAGAACGACGGCGTCTCCGGCAGCAGCACGCCGGTCAGGTCGTAGAGATCGCGCAGCGAATCGCCGGCGAATTTCAGCCGCAGGTCAATGCCGCCGACGTTGAGCGGATCGCTGACCGTGCCGCTGAACGCCACCCGCGTATTGCCGGAACGGAAGTCGCCCTGCAGCGGGAAAGGCGTGCTTGCGCTGCGCAGAGCCAGCATGCCGCCGATTTTACCGTTGCCGGTGACCGGCTGGTCCTTATAGCGGCCCTTCAGCGACAGGCCAAAGACGTAGTCGCCTGGTTTCGCCGCGCTATGCCGATCCTTCGTGCCAGTGACTTCGCTGAACGGCAGCGGTTTGCCGAGGGGATCGACGAGAATGGTGATATCGCTGCGGGTGATCTTGTCATCAATGGCGATAGTCCCGCGATCGAAGAGAATGTTATCGAGACGGAAAGACCAGCTGGAGGGGGCGCTGTCCCCCGCGGCACGCTGATCGCCAGCCAGCTGAAAGGTCCAGTTATTGTTGTCTTCCGCCAGGCGGATCAGCCGCACGTCGGGCTGTTCCAGCTTGATCCACGGCAGATACACCGTTTTGCTCAGCAGCGCCAGCGGGGCGAGGGTCGCCTCCACCCGCGGCAGATGGATCATGGTCACCTGGGGAATGGCCGGCGGGTTGCCCAGCACGATATCCTCCGCGTGCACATGGGGCCACGGGATCCAGCTGCGCCAGCCGCGCTCTTCCGGCTGCCGCTCCCAGACCACGCCGAGATCGCCGCGGATGGCGAACGGGCGGTTCAGCTCGGCAGATACTTTCTGATTAATCGTCGGCTTCAGCCGGTTCCAGTCGAAGGTGGCCAACACGATAAAAAAGAGAACGATCAGCAACAGTATCGTTCCTGTGATGATAACCAACGTTTTACGGGTTCTGCTCATCCCTACTCCGCTCCTTTTGCATCACGTCAGTCCTGAATATAGTCAAAAAGCGGCGTTTCTCCTGGAAATGCGCTTTTCGTCACATTACGCGCGTCAGGTCAAAAAAATAATGGAACGATGTTTTAATATGATTGACCAGCAAAACAGCGCAGCGCACACTAGCGCTTATATCGATTCCATTGCAGGTTCTGGCTATGTCTAAAAAAATTGCCGTCATTGGCGAATGCATGATTGAGCTGTCAGAGAAGAACGGGGCCGTTAACCGCGGCTTTGGCGGCGATACCTTAAACACCTCGGTCTATATCGCGCGGCAGACGGATGCCAGCGCGCTGAGCGTCCACTACGTCACCGCGCTGGGAACCGATGCGTTCAGCCAGCAGATGCTCGACAGCTGGCAGCAGGAAAACGTCAACACCAGCCTGATCCAGCGGATGGCCGACCGCCTGCCGGGGCTGTATTACATTGAAACCGATGACGCCGGCGAGCGCACCTTCTACTACTGGCGCAACGAGGCGGCGGCAAAATTCTGGCTGGAGAGCGATCGCGCGGCGGCGATTTGCGAAGAGCTGGCCACGTTCGACTATCTCTACCTGAGCGGCATCAGCCTCGCCATTCTCAGCCCGGCCAGTCGTGCCAGGCTGTTCACGCTGCTGCGTGAGTGCCGCGGCAACGGCGGCAAGGTGATCTTCGACAACAACTATCGCCCGCGCCTGTGGGCCAGCCAGGCGGAGACGCAGCAGGTCTATCAGGAGATGCTCGCCTGCACCGATATCGCGTTTCTGACCCTCGATGATGAAGACGCGCTGTGGGGGGAAAAACCGGTCGCCGAGGTGATCGCCCGCACCCACGCCGCCGGCGTGGAAGAGGTGGTGGTGAAGCGCGGAGCGGATGCCTGCCTGGTCTCGGTGAGCGGGCAACCGCTGCGGGAAGTGCCGGCCGTCAAGCTGGCCAAAGAGAAAGTGGTGGATACCACCGCCGCCGGCGACTCCTTCAGCGCCGGCTATCTGGCCGTGCGCCTGACCGGCGGCGATGCTGAATCCGCCGCCAGACGCGGACATCTGACCGCCAGCACGGTGATCCAGTATCGCGGGGCGATCATCCCCCGGGAAGCAATGCCGCAATAATCCTCACCTGTAAGCGCTCTCCGGCCGCCGCTGGCGCGCCGGAGAGGCGTCAGGTTACTGCCCCGACGGGATGTCGCTGGCCTCGCTGTGGGCGTCAACCGTATCGGCGCTGCCGCTGGTCGCTGCGGTCGCCGGACTCGGCGCCATCAGTTTTTCCCACGTGGCCTGCAGCTCCTTCATGTTGTATTCCGGTTCGCCTTTCGGCTGCTGCAACACCAGCGCCATATCCTGAGACAGTTGCTGACGCAGGTACTGGTTCAGCATGTCCACCGTCAGGGAGTTGAGGAACTCCTGACGCAGCTTCTGGTACTGCTCCGGCGCGATATCCACCACCTGATTTTGCAGGGAGCGCATGCGCTGGCTCATCAGAATGTCGGTATCGGTGCGCGCATAGGTGGCAAACAGCTTCTGCAGCTCGAGGCTTTTCTGAGCAATAAGCGCATCAAACTCCTCCTGCGGCAGGCCGTTGTCGCGCACTTTCGCCAGCTCGCGCGAGACCACGCTCAGGTTGTTATTCAGGCGCTCGCCCGGCGATTCGATATTGATGGCGCACTGCGCGCGCTGATAGAGCACCCGGCAGTCAAAACCAAGACCAATATCCTTGACGTTATTTTTGCTCAGGCTCTGCTGCACGTGCCAGAACAGCGCTTCGCGGGCGAGGTCGTCGCGCCAGTAGCGCTGCAGCGCCGCGGAGTCGCGGATCGGCTGCCAGGGGGCGTCCCACATGATGGACAGTTTGTCCTGGCGCACGGCGCTGGTCATGATGCTGACCGGCACGGTGGGCAGCGGCGATAAGGTCGGCACCGCCGCAGGCGTTTCCCGCTTGCCCTTCAGATCGCCAAAGGTTTTGCTGATTTGCTCAGCGACGCTGCGGCTGTCGACGTTACCCACCACGATCAGCGTCATGGCGTCGGGGGTGTACCATTTTTGATAAAAGTCTTTCAGATGCGCCACGTCGATCGGCTGCTTCAGCGGCGCGGCGGGATCGTGGCCCAGCATGGTGGAGCCCTTGAGGCGATAGCGCCACCAGCCCTCTTTGGTATCCAGCGGCCAGGTCGCCACCATGTCGTTGCCCTGCAGCGCGTGATTGATCGATTCAGGCGTAATGGTCAGTTTACCGCTGGCGTCCGCCAGCCAGCTCAGCGCCTCTTTCAGCAGATCGTTGCGGTTATTCGGCAGGCTGAGATTAAACATCGTGTAATCGTAGGAGACGATGGCCGGCGGCAGAGGACGCTTCGGGTCAATACTCTGCTGCCACAGCGAGCGCGCCTGCATCGTCGGCAGGCTGCCGCTTTGCGTCAACGCCAGACGGGGAATAAAACGGCTGAAACCGCTCTGCTGAGTGCTTTCGCTCAGCGAGCCAATATTCACGGACAGACGGACTTCGATACGGTCGCTGGGACGCTGCGGCGTGGCCAGCACCTGCCACGACAACCCATTCGCTAAGGTCCCTTGTTGCCAGGCCGGATCAGGCTGGAGCGCTTCTGCCTGCACATAACCGGCCGCCGCTACCATCAGCAAACCGCCCGTTAAGAGTTTAATTGTTGTGCCCTGCATGTGAACCCCTGATGAACATTCCTGGTTACAACAGCATCCCACTGACGGGCTGCCGAAAAAAGTGAGAGTGAAATACGTCGGTTAGACCACACGGAGACGAAAATGTCGCATGACAACGTAAAATAATCATTTCGTGTCATTCCCGCCGGGCGGAAATGACCTCTAATTATGCGCAGGAGCCCGTACTCCAGCAAGGGAGTACGGGCCTAAGAGGAGGATTTAAGAGGATAATTCGTGCGTTTTGTTCGCGGGAACACGGTTATTCAGCACATCATCCATCTGTTTGGCATCGAGTTCTTTAACCCATTTCGCGACCACCACCGTGGCGACGCCGTTACCCACCAGGTTAGTCAGCGCACGGGCTTCGGACATAAAGCGGTCAATACCGAGGATCAGCGCCAGGCCAGCCACCGGCAAATGCCCGACGGCCGAAATGGTCGCCGCCAGCACGATGAAGCCGCTGCCGGTCACTCCCGCCGCCCCTTTCGAGGAGAGCAGCAGCACCACCAGCAGGGTGATTTGATGGAAAATATCCATATGGCTGTTGGTCGCCTGGGCGATAAAGACCGCCGCCATCGTCAGATAGATAGAGGTGCCGTCGAGGTTGAACGAATAGCCGGTCGGGATCACCAGGCCCACCACCGATTTACGACAGCCGAGCTTCTCCATCTTGTCGAGCATGCGCGGCAGCGCCGATTCGGATGAAGAGGTCCCCAGCACGATCAGCAGCTCTTCGCGGATATAGCGGATAAATTTAAAGATGCTGAAGCCGGTGGCTTTGGCGATTGACCCCAGCACCACCACCACGAACAGGATACAGGTGATATAGAAGCAGATGATCAGCTGGCCCAGCTGCACCAGGGTGCCGACGCCATATTTACCGATGGTGAAGGCCATGGCCCCGAAGGCGCCGATCGGCGCCAGGCGCATGATCATATTGATGATGCCAAAGATGACCTGCGAGAAACTTTCAATGACGTTGAAAATCAGCTGGCCCTTGCTGCCCAGACGATGCAGGGCAAAGCCAAACAGAACGGCGAACAGCAGAACCTGAAGGATGTTGCCGCTGGCGAAGGCGCCAATGACGCTGCCCGGGATCACATCCAGTAAAAAGGCCACCACCCCCTGGTCTTTCGCCTGCTCAGCGTACACCGCCACCGCTTTCGCATCGAGCGTCGACGGGTCGACGTTCATCCCGGCCCCCGGCTGCACCACGTTGACAATAACCAGACCGATAATCAGCGCGATGGTGCTGACCACTTCGAAATAGAGCAACGCCACCGCCCCGGTACGGCCAACGGCTTTCATGCTCTCCATTCCGGCGATCCCCGTCACGACGGTACAGAAGATAACCGGAGCAATCACCATTTTAATCAGCTTAACGAAGGCGTCGCCGAAGGGTTTCATTTGCGCGCCCAGTTCCGGGTAAAAATGGCCCAGCAGAATACCGATCGCTATGGCCGTCAGAACCTGGACATAGAGGCTTTTAAAGATAGAGGTTTTCATAGGGTGTCCTTTGGGAATAACCACAGAGCAAGAAGGGATATTTGACGTCTGTGGCTTAAAAATAACACCCTGGAAACATTTCAGAAATAACTAACGCCGAAAGTGCAACGCGATTGTTAAAATCTTTGAGCTGACTCGCACAAGTCAACAAAACATTTACAAATTTGCATCTTCCCGGACCGGGGATAAATAGCGGGCGCTGAACGCCTCCTGCGGTAAAGCGCAACCGAACAGGTGGCCCTGGAGCACCTCGACGCCGGCGGCTTGCAACCAGCGAGACTGGTCTTCCGTTTCCACCCCTTCCGCCACAATGCGCAGCGACAGGCCGCGCGCGAGCTGGATGATCGCCGGCACCATGCTGACATCCTCCGGCAGCATATCGATGAATACCTTATCAATTTTCAGAATATCCACCGGCAGAGCCTTCATCTGCTGCAGCTGGTGCAACCCGGCATAACCCATGCCAAAATCATCCAGCGCAATCCGCACGCCGGCCTCGCGCAGAGGCCGCAACCGCGCCATCACATCCTGCGGATCGTCCATCCGGCAGCTCTCCGTCACCTCAAGGATGAGGGTGCCCGGCGCAATGCGGTAGCGGGCGATCAGCTTCAGCATCTCCTCGCCACGGTCGTGCTCCAGCAGCTGGAGCAGAGAAACATTGACCGACAGCGGCAGCATAATGCCCTGGCTTTGCCAGGCGGCCAGCTGGCGGCAGGCCTCTTCCATCACCCAGTAGCCGACCGGGATAATCAGCCCGCAGGACTCAATGCGCTCAATCAGCGCCGGCGGTAGCGACCAGCTGCCATCCGCCTGCCGCTGGCGCAGCAGCACCTCGGCGCCGCAGAGCTCGCCGCTGGCGCAGGCCACCTGCGGCTGCAGCCAGATCGCGAACTGCTGGTTGTCGAGGGCGGTCATAATTTCGTGCTCTTCCATCAGGCGGCGCTGAGCCTTTTCCATCTGCTCGGGATCGAAGAACTCAATCTGATTTTTACCTTTGCGTCTTGCGGTGACCGCGGCCGAGACCGCGCGCCGGTAAAACTGTTCGGCGCTGAGACCGGGGTGGAACATGGCGATCCCGACGCTGGCGTAGGGCCGCAGCTGCAGACCATGCAGCGGTAAACGTTCATTAATAATAGTGAGCACTTGCTTACTTATCGTCACCGCCTGCCAGGATTCGGCGAGGCCATCGGCGAGAATGGCGAAGTCATAGCCGCTTACCTGGGCCAGCACCATCTGCGGCGGAATCGCGGCGCGCAGCTTCTCCACCAGCGTCAGGAGCAGCATTTCGCGCTGGCTCTCCTTGAGCACGCCGGCGGCGTCCTGCAGGGTTTCACAGGCGACGACGATCAGCGCGGCGCTCTGCGGGCGGGCCACCGTCTGCTCCAGCATCGCCAGCAAAAAGGCTTTATTCGGCAGCTCGGAGACCGGGAAGCGGGTCGACTGGATGGACAGCTCATCATGCTGGCGCACCAGGCTCTGCTGGTTGCGGTTATAGCTGCGCACCAGCATGCCGATCTCGTCGTCATGGTGCAGGCGCGGGAGGGTCAGCTGATGGCCAAGACGCTCCTGCTGGGAGAGATCGTTCAGCTCGCGGGCGATACGCCGCAGGGGGCGAACCATCAGCCGGTTGATGCACCAGGTGAGCGCCACCGTTAGCATCAGCACCAGAAGTAAGTAAGCAGTCACTAACGTAGCAAGGGCGCTCATGACGAATTTATACATGCGATAGGAGTCAGCCTGCAGCACCAGATAGGCCAGCGGCTGCGGGTTGGCCGGCCGCTCCAGCGAATAAATGGGCAGCGAAATCTGCACCGGCAGCTCAAACAGCCGGGTGATGGTCACCGGCACCGACCGCTCAGGGATAAACCGCATCCGCAGCGCCTGGAACTGGTTGGGCAAGACGACATCCGCCCGGCTGACGATGCCAGCAGGCTGGATACGGCTTAAAATGGCTTCCGCTTCCGGAATATCGGCTTTCAGAATAGCCGCAGACAGCGGTTCGCGAACGGATCGCGCGATACTTTCTAACTGCGTGGCCGTGGTAAAGCGACTCTGTTGCACAAAGTGAAACAGCAAAATAGTGCAAAAAACCAACACAAAGGCCATGGACACGCTCGCGACCATCGCCATCTGTTTGATTGTAAGTGAACGGCTGACGCGCAACGGTGTTCTCCACTGATACTGAATGCATACCCGGCATTAATCCTTCAATCCCGGTCGTTTCAGGCTGATTATATACTTAAATCCTTCGCCCACGCCCGCGAGGGATGAAGTGACGGGATAGCTCCGCGCGGTGGCGCAGACGCCGGAGAGACCTCCCCGGCGGCCGACGGTGGGCAACGCCTCACGAGTATACGCGAAGCGCGCCGTGGAGTGGTGCTCTGTGACGTAATTCAGCCTATTCTGCTACCAGTCGGCGTAAGGCACCAGCGGCTGGGGCGGCATATCCAGATCCCCCTGCCAGCCGGCCGCCGAATAGCGCACGTAAAGCAGCGCATGGCTCGGGGTGTAGTCCTTCGCCTGCTGAATATCGACCGCGGCGCCAACGAACCAGTTGCTGGTCACCCGCCGCTCCACCAGCGCTCTGGCGGTGTAACCGAATCCCTGGCTACTGCCGCCCTCCTCCGTCAGTTCGCTGGCGCGCTGCCGGTAGTCGGACGGGATCAGGTTCAGCAGCGGATAGCGGGCTTGCGTCTGGGTACGCGAATGGGACCATGAGACCGATCCGCCGAGTTCCCAGGACCAGTTCTCCGTGCGCTGACGCCAGGTCACCGGCACAGCGAACGAGAGATACTCCTGCGGGCTGTAATAGCCACCCTGGCCGAGGGTGTAGCCGCTGAGATCTTTGTCGTAGTGCCAGATCATATTGTTGAGGCCGACGGTGACGCGACGATTATTCTCGTTAATCACCTTATAGTAGTAGCCGGTCATCCAGCGCACGCGCCAGTTATCCGCCACGTTTTTACCGGTCAGCGAGTCGGCCCCCAGCGAGGACCAGATACCGTGCGCTTCGCCCCGGTCATAGCTGAGGCTCACACCGCCGCCGTCGGCGCGAACGCCGCCCCAGGTGGTGCCAGTATGGCTGTTGCTGTCTTTCTGCCCGCCAAAGGAGAGCAGCGAGCTGGAGATGGGCCGCCGGTGCACGTTGACCGTGTATCCCACCGGCCCGACGTCGCTGCTGTAGCTCAGGCCGCCGACCACATCGACGACATTGAAGCCCATCGGCGTGGTGCCGATATCGCCGCTCCAGGTGTCATTCTTCCAGCCGACCGCTACGCTGGCCCCGCTGTCGGTCTGATTTTTACTGCCGCTGGTACAGGCGATCTCCCCGCAGGTGCCCCAGCTGGGCGAGTAGCTCCCGTCGCTGTGGGTGGAAAAGCTGCCGGCATCCATATTGACCAGGTCGGTGCGGAAGAACATCCGGCCATCCGCCAGCGGGGCATCCACCTGCAGCATGGTGGTATGCGCCTTGAGGTCGGAATAGCCGCCGGTGCCGCTGGATCCCCAAAAGTCGTGTTCCAGGGTGACGTTCAGATCCTGCTGGCGATAAAGGTCGGCGGCATCGCTGCGGATCCCGCGCTTCAGCCAGTCATCCCGGCTGTCGTTGCGCGTCAGCCGGGTAAAGGTATCGTTATCCTGCGGCGGTGCGGGGGTGATGCCGGAGGCCACCATCGCCTCCCGGTAGTGGGTCAGCGCCTGCTGCGGCTCCCCGTTCCGGGTGGCAAAGCGCGCGGCATCGCGCAGCACCAGCGCGCTCTCCATCGAGGGCGGCTGCGCCTTCGCCTGCGGCACAATCTGGTTAAAAATCTGTTGGGCGTCCGCGGTATCGCCAAGGCCGGCTCGCGCCAGGGCGACCCGCCGCTGCATATTCATGGATTCGGCCTCTGCGCCTTTCAGCTGCATGACCTGCGCCCGGGCGGCCTGTTTATCGCCCTCGGCCAGATAGACTTCCGCAAGGCCGAGGCGCGCATCGCCGTTGTCGGCTTCCTGACGCAGCACCCGCTGATAGTCGGCAATCGCCGTCTGGTTGTCCCCGCGCTGCTGGGCCCAGTCGGCCAGCGTCAGGTCATAGCGCACCGAGGCCGGCTGCTGTTTGATGAGGGCGATCGCCTGCGCTTCCTCGCCGCTGTCGCGCAGCTGGTTCGCCTGGCGCAGCACCCGGTCGCTTTGCAGACGCGCCTCCAGTTCACGAATGTTATCCGTCCATGCGCTGCGCGGCAGGGCGGCGATTTGCGCCAGCGCCAGATCGTCCTGGTCGTTCCCCGACAGGTAAAGCCCCGAGGCGTAGATCCGTTCAGCATCCTGCGGCTGGCGGTTGACCATCGCCCGCATCAGCGCATCGGCTTCCTGGCGCTCGCCGGCGCTGACCAGATCCCGCGCCAGACGATAGGTGATCCACACGCTGTCCGGATCCAGCGCCAGGCGCCGACGCTGAACTTCCGCCGCCTGCGCCCAGTTGCCCTGACTCTCCAGAGCCTGCGCCTGTTTCTCCAGCCGGTCGTTGTTCAGGCTGCGTTCGATATCATCGATGCTGCGCCGCTGGGCGGCAGGAAGACCAGCGATCCAGGCGCTGGCTTTCTCGGGCGATTCAGCGCGATAGAGGTTGGCCAGGCCGCGCACCGCCAGATTATTCCCGCGATCCAGGCGCAACGCCTGCTGATAATAGCGCTCCGCCGCCGCCGACGCCTTGCGCGCCGCCGCGACGTCGCCCAGCCCCAGCACGGCATAGCTGTCGGTCCGATCGACCCGCTGCGCCTGGGCATAATAATTCTGCGCCTGTGAAAGCTGACCTGCCTTCAGGGCGTTATCCCCCTGCTTGATCAGCAGCCAGTAGCGGTTGGTTTGCAGCAGGCTGTCCCATTTGCCGCGATTCGGGCTGTCGGGATCCATGGCAATCGCTTTATTGAGCTGGGCCACCGCGCGTGCGCGGTCGCCGCGCTGGGAATAGGCCTGGCCGAGGGCGCCCACCGCATCGCTGTCGCGGCTGTCGGCCTGAACGGCTTTCTGCAGATCCGCCACCGCCTGCGAGGTATTTCCGGATTTGACCGCCGCCAGCCCTTCCGAGCGGGCGCGGAACGTCGGATCCTGCAGCTGCGCCTGCTGCTGGTCAAGCAGGACGCGGGCGTTCGCCGCCACCGAGCCGGTAGGAAACTGCAGCAGGAATTGCTGCAACGCCTGCACGCTGGCCTTGCTCACCGGCATGCTTTTCACCTCGCTGAACCACATATCGGCGGCGATACCGCGTCCTGAGGCTGAGCGGGCCATTTCCGCCAGATAGGCGAACCCTTCCTGCGGTTTGTTATCGGCAAACATCTGCTTCGCCAGCGCCGTCAGCAGGCTGACGTTGCCCGGCGCGCTGGCGTTCAGTTTTTTCAGCTGGCTGACGCCTTCGCTATGACGGGCCGGCAGGCGCGCCACCAGCGTCCAGTATTCAATAGCGGCATCAACATCATCCGGCACGCCGCCGAACAGTTTTTCATAGGCGGCGATGGCTTCATCGACCTTCCCGGCCACGCCCAGCAGTCGCGCCTGCTGCAGCGCCTGACGGCCCTCGCCGGTGTTGCTTTTCATCTCATTGCGCGACGCCTTCAGCTCAGGGGAATCCGGCGCCAGCTTCGTCAGTCGCTCCAGCTCTTTTTGCGCCCCGGCGGTATCCCCCTGGCGCAGCAGATAGCGCATCCGCGCGGCAATCAGGTCCGGGTTGTTGGGGTCGATCAGCTCCAGACGGTATAGCGACTGGCGCACCAGGTCTTCACGATTGCTGGCCTCGCCGAGGCGCACCTGCTCCAGCAGATGCTCCTGGGCGGGCGTCGTCGCCGCCTGCGCTAACGGCAGCAGCGCGACGCCGAGGGACAGCGTGAGTAAACTTAGTGAGAGCTTGCGCATTCCTGGTTCCAGTCAGGTTGTAATTCGCCACCCGCAGTGAAACGAAAACGGTGTTGATCCCAACCCTGACCGAACAGCGTCAGGACCGCGCTGTAGTAGGCATCCGCGCCGGGATAGTTATCGGCGACGCGCTGTCGTTGCACCGACCGGGCCTCGTCGTTCTGTAAAAACGGCAGCATCACCGCGGAGAAGCCCACCGGCCCCTGGCCGCTGGTTTTACCGGTGGCGATATTCACTTTCTCCGGCGGTACCCCCTGTTCCGTGGTCTGCGCCGCCATCGGCGCAAAGCGGGCCAGCAGACGCGCTTTTTGCTTATCGCCATCATGAAGCATGCCCACCCACAGGTAGACGCGAATCGCGTCATAGCTGCCGATCAGCGGCTTCTCCGTTTTCAGCTGCCAGCCTTTCCCTTTCTCATAGCGCACCCAGTCCGGGGTAAAGCCTTTCGGCGCGGTCTCCAGCAGCAGACGCAGGTTCGTGTCGCGCAGGGTGGGCCACGGCGCGCCAAAACGCACAAAATAGGTGGCCAGCTGCGGCGGAAGATAGCTGGGGTTAAACCGCCAGCCGCTGTCGTCGGCAAAACCGACTTTTCCCGGCAGCAGCATCGTGCCAAGGCCCGGCACCGCCACCGTCTCTTCGTCGACAATCCGCGCCAGCAGCGCTTTCCCGGTCTCGGTGTACTGCGGCTGCTGCCACAGGCGCCCCGCCTCCAGCAGCGCCCAGGCTATCCACAGATCCGAGTCGGATGCCGAATTGCTGTCCAGCAGCGTCCACTGTTCGTCGTCCTTTTTCCCCCACAGCCAGCCCGGCAGATGCTGCCGCAGGTCGCCCTCCGCCAGGTTGTTCTGCGTCCAGGTCAGCAGCTTGTCGAACCCCGCGCGATCGTTGGCCGCCAGGGCAAAGAACAGGCCATAGCTCTGTCCTTCGGAAGTGGAAATTTTGCGCGCATCGCTGGGGTCGATCACCCGCCCCTCAGGGCTGACGTACGCTTTCTTAAACTGCTCCCAGGCGGGCCACTGGCAAGCGGCGCTCGCCTGGCCCGCCGCCAGTACCAGCGCGGAGAGCACCGCGCCGCAAAGTACTTTCATCATCGTTTATTCATCATCCAGGCTAAGGCGGCGGCGGCTGATAATGCGCAGCATGCGCCACAGCACCCACGCCAGCAGCACGATACTGACCGCGGCGAAGATCGCCAGCAGTATCGGGTGGTTAGAGAGCGCGAACCAGATGCGCTCGAACCAGGGCAGATGGCCGACATAGTAAACATCGCCCACCCGCAGGCTGTTGACGCCGGATTCGCGGATCACCGCCACCGAGCCAAACATCGCCGCCCGCTTACCGCTGTCGTTGAGGGCGTTGGTCAGCAATTCATTACCGCGCGGGCTGTCGGCCAGCAGGGCCACCACGCTACGCTGATCGTTGTAGGGCGACTGGAAGCCAATCACCGCCGCCATCGGTCCGGAAGAGGTGATGTCGGTGCGGGTGTTGGGCGTGCGGGCCTCGTCATCGGGATAAATGCTCGCCAGGTCATAGTGGCGCATCGGCATTTTCACCCAGCTTTTGGTCGCCTCGACCAGCAGGTTGATTTTGGTATCGTCCTTGAGAGACGAAGGGATCGCGCCGATCAGCAGCAAATCCGCGTCTTTATTCTTGATCTGGTTGCCATCGTCGGTCATTTGCAGATTAATCGCCGCCAGGCCGGTCTGCGAACCGATGCCGCCCAGCGCCTGCAGCAGCGTCGCCACCTGGCCCTGGGTCGGCGCCTTCGGCACCACCACCAGGGTGTCGGCGAGGTCAGCCATTCGGCTGTAAGGGAAGCCCGCATTGGCGAAGACGCGCAGGTCCGGCAGCGCAATAAAGTGATAATACTTCGAGAAGTCGATGGTCGAATCGTCGCCGATCACCACATGGTTCTGCACCGGCTGGAAGGTAATACAGTTGTCGATGGAGCCGCCGGGCATCGGGTTCATGTACTGGAAGTCAAAGCGCAGCTGGTTCACCGCCCCAAGACGCAGCGCGGGGATGGTGACCTCCGATTTGCCGTCCAGCAGCCCCTGCAGCACCGGCAGGCGCAGGATCAGTTTGTTCACGTCCTGGGAGCTGTTAAGGCTGAACGACTGCAGGAACTGGTCGTTGAGGCTGATATCCATCCGCGAGCTGTCCTTCACCGGCGGCATGGTGTAGCGATATTTCAGATCCATATCGATGCCGTTGGCCCGCAGCAGATAGAGATCCGGCGGCAGGTTAAGCGCCACGGTGATGGCATCCGGCACCAGCCCGCTGGACTGCAGCTGTTGCTCATAGGTTTTCAGCTCAGCAAAGGTGACCGAGCGGTCGGTGCGCACCCAGTTTGGCGCATCGTATGGCTGCCGCGGCTGCAGGGTTTTGATGCCGTCCACGGTGACGCTGCTGCCGCGGAACAGAATATTGCCCTGGGCAATCCCCTTCGCCGCCAGCAGCAGGTCTTTATCATCGCGGCCGAAAATCACCAGCAGCTTGACGTAAGGATCGTTCGGGTTGTCGATCATTTCGATGGTCGGCGCGTTGACCGGCGGATGATCGCGCAGGAAATCCGGACGCTTGTCGTTGGTGGCGAAGACAATGGCGTTACGATCCGGCAGTTCGTTGAAATAGACCGGGAACTGCTGGCCGCGCCAGCCGGCCTTGCTGCCGAACCATGAGGCGATAATCGCCGCCGCCTGCTGCTGGGCCACCGCCGGCGAACCCGGGAAAATCATCGGCAGCGTCAGCGGGCGGTTGTCGCGCGGATCGTAGAACGGCACCGGGAAGTGCGACAGATCGTTATGCACCTTCAGCGACTGGTAGGTGAGATCCAGATAGCTTTCGCGCCCGACGTCCAGCCACAGCGTGCTGCTGGCCGGGTTTTCGCAGACATCGCGATAGTGGCCGACAAACTCCAGCCGTATGCGGTTGAAGTCGGTGATATACAGCGGGTCAATCGGCAGCTGCGCGCGGATCTTTTTCCCCAGCTGCTCTTTGGTGACGGGCAGGACGCCCATCAGCTCATCGTTGAGATAGACTTTCAGCTGCGACTGCACGGGCAGCAGCGAGGGCGACGGGGTATATTCCAGATTGAGCAGCGCGTTGGCGACCAGCTCATCGCTGCGCATGCCGAATTCGACCGAGGCGTCAGGCCGTGAGCCGCGCAGCACAATGCTGCCCGGAGGCGGCGCGATGGTGGCAAAGTTCAGCTTCACCTCCCGCTGCGGGATATTCTCGGCGACCACCGCCGGAGCGGTCGGTTCGGCGAGGGTCGCCGTCGGCTCGCCAATCGTCACCGGCGCGGGCGGGGTGGCCGCCTGCGGCTGAACGCCAGGAGCCGGGTTCACCACGGCGGCCGGCGCCGCGTAAGAGGCCAGCGGATACCAGCTGCACATGCCCACCGCTACTGCACACATCCAGGAAAGTTTTCTTTTCATCGCATTATCATCATTGTTGAGCCATTGCCGGGTCTGCGGAGAGCGTCGGCGCGGCGCGTTCAGGGCGTCGGGGTACAAACGACACTATCCATGCCACCAGCGAGGTGAGCGCGCGGAAAATGACCTTCACCGACGGCGGCGAAAACTCCGCCAGGTGACGGTAACCACGGAATCCCAGCTTGAGGATATCCAGCAGGCTTTCCATCGGCTTATCTTCCGGGAAGCTATCCTGCCAAAGCGCCCACGTATCGGCGCGGGCAAACGTACACTGCACAAAATCGATATGCTGCTGGTTGGTCAACGGCAGCAGCTGCAATCCCACTTCGTTGCCGTTTACCCGCGCGACCCGCACCGGGAAGACATACTCCTGCTGTCCCCGTTTGAGCAGCAGCCTGGCGTTCTGCCCCTCCAGCACCTGCGCGTCGCTGTGAATTTTGATCCCCAGGCCGCCGTCGGAATAGTCGTGAACGGTGCAGGAGAACAGATGGCCGTCATCGCGGGCGATGGCCGCCGGCATGCTCATTTCGACACGATGCGACCGGCGTACCTGCTTGCTTTCAACCGAGACCGCCACCGCGCCGCCAAGAATAATCAGGTTGTAAAACACCCAGACAATACTCACCCAGACGGTGAGAATTTCGTTTTCCGGGCCGTACATAAAGCGCCAGATCCCCACCGCGACGCCGACCAGGTTGAGCAGCACGAGGTAGATATAGGGCCGGGAGATCACCCAGTCGACATACTCCTCTTCCACCAGCCCACCCTTCGCGGTGACGTTGAATTTGCCTTTATGCGGGTTAATCAACGCCACAAAGGTGGGCGGCGCGATATACCAGGCGAGCACCGTCTCGTAGATTTCACTCCAGAACGAATGGCGGTATTTGCCCTGAATCTTCGAGTTGGTCAGGCTGGCGTGGATCATATGCGGCAGCACGAACAGCGCGATCATCAGCGCCGGCGCATAAATGATATAGGCATGGAGCAGCAAAAAGGCCAGCGGCGCCGTGAGGAAGATGAGGCGCGGAATACCGGAGAGGAAGTGGAGCATGGCGTTGGCGTAGCAGACGCGCTGCGCCAGCTTCAGCCCCTTGCCAAACAGCGGGTTATCGAGACGGAAAATCTGCACCATGCCGCGCGCCCAGCGGATGCGCTGGCCAATGTGCGCCGACAAACTCTCCGTCGCCAGCCCCGCGGCCTGCGGAATACGCATATAGGCGGAGGTGTAGCCGCGCCGGTGCAGGCGCAGCGAGGTGTGGGCATCTTCGGTCACCGTTTCGACGGCAATGCCGCCAATCTCGTCCAGCGGGCCGCGGCGGATCACGGCGCAGGAGCCGCAGAAGAAGGTGGCGTCCCACATATCGTTCCCGTCCTGCACCAGGCCGTAGAACAGGGTGCCTTCGTTCGGCGTTTTGCGAAAACGGCCAAGGTTGCGCTCAAAGGGGTCTGGCGAGAAGAAATGGTGCGGGGTCTGCATCATCGCCAGCTCTTTCTCTTTCAGGAACCAGCCCATGGTCATCTGCAGAAACGAGCGCGTCGGCACGTGGTCGCAGTCAAAGATCGAGACAAACTCCCCTTTGGCGTATTTCAGCGCATTGTTGATGTTACCGGCCTTGGCGTGCTCATGGCTGGTACGGGCGATGTAGTGCACCCCGACATCTTTGGCAAACTGGCGAAACGCTTCCCGTCCGCCGTCGTCGAGGATCCAGATGTTGAGCTTGTCCTTCGGCCAGTCGATGCCCTGCGAGGCATAGATGGTGTTTTTCACCACGTTGAGATCTTCGTTGTAGGTGGGGACGAAGATATCCACCGTCGGCCACAGATCCATGTCCTCCGGCAGCGGCACCGGTTGGCGGTTCAACGGCCAGACCACCTGGAAGTAGCCCAGCACCAGTACCACCCAGGCGTAGGTCTCGGCGAACAGCAAAATAATCCCGCACACCAGGCTTACCGGGTCGTTCCAGTTCAGCGTCGAGGTGTAGCGCCACCAGATATAGCGGCACGAGACCGTCAGCGACAGCACGATCAGCATCAGCGCCGAGAAGCGGCCGGGGATGCGCCGCACCAGCAGCGCCACGCCCCACAGCAGCATCAGGAAGATAAATTGCGACAGCGGGTTAAAGGGCTGCGTAATACACATCAGCGCCAGCACCAGCGAGCAGCAGGTCACCACTCCGAGGATCGCCCGGCGCAGTTTAGGATTGAGGTGCGCCAGCTCTTTCTGTTTATCCAGATGGCGGGTGCGGGCGTTAACCTGCTCAGGCAGTTTCTCCATCCATTGCGCGTAGCGACCATGCACCCCTTCCAGCGCCGCCAGCGAACGCCAGTTGACCTTTTTCTCCGGCTCCGGCACGCGGGTCGCCAGCAGCCACAGGGATTGCAACAGATAGCGCAGCGGATCCAGGAGCCGTGGCCGGTGCGGATTAATATGGGGGAAATAGGTGTCATGGTGCGCCAGAATCGCCTGCCAGCGCGGCGTCTCCAGCGGCATGAGCGCCCAGACCAGCGATGCCCACAGGCAGCCAAGCGACGCCGACAGCCAGGAGGCGCCATGCTGCCGGTAATCGTCATAGCGCGCGCGCAGCCGTTCCCCCACCGGCGGGGCCAACAGCAGCGTGCTGAGGCGGATCATACCGGCCTCCCGCCGGCATAGTGGATCAGGCACCAGTTCGCCAGGGTCAGCACCTCTTCCGCCGCCAGAGAGTCCTGGCGATACTCCCCAAGGGGCTGTTTCGCCGCCAGGCACTCGGCCATCGCCTCGTCGCGGTGAATGGTCACCGGCAGGATCCGCGGCTGGCTCTCGAGCCACAGCTGGTAGAGATCTTCCTGCAGCTGGCTGCCGACCCGCAGATCGTTAATCAGAATATCGCTGTTGGCCGGAAAGGGCTGCTGGTGCAAACGGATATGGCTGTTGGCGTCGGGATGGACCACCACCAGCGAGCGGTCGCAGAGCGTCAGCAGCTCGCGGGTCAACGGCGAATAGCCCGCCGGCAGATCCAGCAGCAGCCAGCGGTACTGGCCCTGCAGCTGCTGTACCGCTTCCGTCATCGCTCCCAGGGTGGGCAGCAGCTGGTCGACGTTTTCTCTTTCGCCCGCGCTGAGCTGGCCAAACGGCAGCAGATCGATATGTTGCGTATAGCGCAGACCCGCGTCGCGCCAGTCACGGCCGTCAAGCAGCGACCGGGCCCAGCCGTCCTGATGATGGATATCGGTGTTGAAAAAAAAGCGCAGCATATTATCCGGGCTGGCGTCGATCGCCAGCACGCTTTCACCGAGCAATTGCAGCGCCCAGGCGAGTGCAGCCGTAATGGACGTGACGCCAGTTCCCCCGCGCACGCCCTGTAATCCCAGAATAGCCATCTCCGGCTTCCTTATTTTTTCTCTGCAAACTCTGCCAGCAGCGGCCAGCGCTTCAGCGCTGCGTTCAGCTGTTCACGCCTCGAAATATCATGATAATCAATATCCGGCAGGGAAAATGCCCGGCTTAGCGCCAAAAAATCATTTTGAAAGGTGTACCCCAGCGTGGCGTCCGTGGGTACGACAGGATCTTTTGCTGGCATATCTCTGTCCGTTCGAAATTTATTATTAAACCAGAGGACGTATACAGCGCTTCCTTAAAAAGCAGGTGTACATGCTAAAACTGATGACCTTTAATTTCAATGTTAGGTTTACTCTGTCAGTTTCGCTAGTAAACTTATCCAGTGTGAATCAGGGCGCACGAGGGATGCCGTGGATAGTGTATTTACTTTGGGTATTTCATCATTATGGGATGAAGTGTGCCATATGCCGGTCGGCGGGGTATGGTGGCTCAACGTTGACCGTTATGCCGATGCCGTCAGTCTGGTTAATCAGACGCTGGCCGCGCAGGCGAAAAACAGCAAAGTTGCCGTGCTGGTCATGGGTGATAAACCTGATGATATCATTTCATTAGATAGCATTCATGGCCCGAATAATATCGCGCTGTTTACCCTGCCGAATCGCCCGGAGGCGCTGGAAGAAATACATCGTGATTTAGTCTGCTCCCTCGAGCCTGGCAATTATTTGTTTATTCTGCTATGCGCTGAAAATGCCTGGCAAAATATAAATAATGAAAAGTTATGCGCCTGGGTGGAAAAAACCAGTCGCTGGGCGCAATATCATCGCTGCACGTTCTTAGCGATCAATCCCGCCCAGGATATCGATCGGCAGCTCACCCCGTTATTACGCGCGTACCGATCCCTTTCCGGTCTGGCAAGTATTCGCTACCAGGGCGACCGCCATCTTTTTGATATTGCCTGGTGGGGAAGCGATAAAGGCATCAGCGCCCAGCAGCAGCTGATGGTGCAACACGACGACGCCGGCTGGCGATTAGCGCAGGATGCTGAAACCAGCGTGCAGCCGCGTAGCGACGAAAAAGCGATCCTCAGCCATGTGCGCGTCCTCGAAGGCGCCCCGCCGCTCTCGGAATACTGGACCCTGTTCGATACCAATGACGAGGTCTTCAACGCCGGGCGCACTGCGCAGGCGGCGACGATCCTCTTCTCCATTACCCAGAATACGCAAATTGAACAGCTGGGGCGCTATATTCATACCCTGCGTCGTCAGCGCGGCACCGCGCTGAAAATTATTGTCCGCGAACAAACCCCCAGCCTGCGCGCGACCGATGAGCGGCTGCTGCTCAGCAGCGGCGCCAGCCTGGTGATCCCCAACAGCGCGTCGCTTTCCCGCTGCCTGACGCTGATTGAAAGCGTACAGAACCAAAAGTTCTCCCGGCGTATCCCGGAAGATTTTGCCACCCTGCTCACCTGGAGCCAGCCGTTAAAGCTGCGGGGCTATCAGAAATGGGACGCCTTTTGCGAAGCGGTGCACAACGTGATGACCAATACCCTGCTGCCGGCCGACAGCAAAGGCGTGATGGTGGCCCTGCGCCCGGCGCCGGGGCTGCGCGTCGAGCAGGCGCTGACGTTATGCAAACCCAACCGGATGGGCGACATCATGACCATCGGCAATAACCGGCTGGTGCTGTTCTTGTCATTTTGCCGAATCAATGACCTCGACACCGCGCTAAATCATATTTTCCCGCTGCCGACCGGCGATATTTTTTCTAACCGTATGGTGTGGTTTGAAGACAAACAGATCCTCTCGGAAATCGTGATCATGCGCGGCGTCGAGCCGGCGCGCTGGAACACGCCGCTGCCCCTCTCGGTCGGTAAAAACGAAACCATCAACGCCACCCACGATGGACGCCACTGGCGACGCTATCCCGAACCACACCGGTTAACCACCCGTGAGGAGCAAGCCTGATGATGTCTATCGCCGATATTCTGCAACTGGTGGTGCTCTGCGCCCTGCTGTTTTTTCCGCTGGGCTACCTGACGCGCCACTATCAGCGCCGGATCCGCACGACGTTAAGATTGATGTTCTTTAAACCCCGTTACGTGAAACCGGCAGGGGTATTACGCCGGGGAACAACGGTTAAGCAAGGCAAAGCGAATAAATGACAAATAAAAAAACGACCGCGGCACCGCTTCCGCTCTGGCAGTACTGGCGCGGCCTTGGCGGCTGGAACTTATACTTTCTGGTCAAGTTTGCCCTGCTGTGGGCCGGGTATCTCAATTTCCACCCGATGCTGAACCTGGTGTTTCTCGCCTTTCTGCTGGTGCCGATCCCGCGTGAAAAGCTGCACCGCATCCGCCACTGGATCGCCATTCCGCTCGGCTTCGCGCTGTTCTGGCATGATACCTGGCTGCCCGGGCCGGAGACGCTTCTTAGCCAGGGCTCGCAAATCGCCGGCTTTAGCGCCAGCTATATCTGGGATCTGATTGTCCGCTTTATCAACTGGAGCATGGTCGGCGCCTTCTTTGTTTTACTGGTGCTATGGCTGTTTATCAGCCAGTGGCTGCGCGTTACCGTGTTTGTCTCCGCGATGGTCGTCTGGCAGGCGGTCAGCCCGTTGCTGCCGGCCTTTACCATTTGGCCTGCCGGTCAGCCCACCACCGCCGCCGCCACCGCGCCGGCCAACGTCGGGACCAACGCCGCCGCTGGCGCCGCGTCCAGCCCGGCCAGCCCGGCCAGCAGCGATATTCCGCCGCAGACCGAGCCGCCGACCTCGGCCAATCTCACCAACTGGCTGAACGGTTTCTATGCCGCCGAGCAGAAGCGCAAGACGCCGTTCCCGGACCAGCTGCCGGCGGATGCGCAGCCGTTTGACCTGCTGGTGATCAATATCTGCTCGCTCTCCTGGTCGGATATTGAAGCCGCCGGGCTGATGGACCACCCGCTGTGGAAGCATTTCGATATCGTCTTCAAAAACTTTAACTCCGCGACCTCCTACAGCGGACCGGCGGCGGTGCGCCTGCTGCGCGCCAGCTGCGGCCAGCTGTCGCATACCAACCTGTATCAGCCGTCCGGCGCCGATTGCTACCTGTTTGAAAACCTGGCGAAACTCGGCTTCAACCAGCAGCTGATGCTCGGCCACAACGGCCTGTTCGGCGACTTCCTGAAAGAGCTGCGTTCGCTGGGCGGCATGCAGAGCCCGCTGATGGACCAGAGCGGTCTGCCGGTCAGCCTGCAGGCGTTTGACGGCTCGCCGGTGTACGAGGATCTGGCGGTCCTCAACCGCTGGCTGAAGACCGAAGAGGCCAGCAGCAATCCGCGGAGCGCCACCTTCTATAACACCCTGCCGCTGCATGACGGCAACCACTTCCCGGGACAAAGCAAAACCGCGGACTACAAAGTGCGCGCGCAAAAGCTGTTTGACGACCTGGATAACTTCTTCACCGAGCTGGAAAAATCGGGGCGGAAGGTGATGGTGGTGGTGGTGCCGGAACACGGCGGCGCGCTGAAGGGCGATAAGATGCAGGTGTCTGGCCTGCGGGATATCCCGAGCCCGTCGATCACTAACGTCCCGACGGCGGTGAAATTCTTCGGCATGAAGGCGCCGCATGAAGGAGCGCCGATTATCATCGATCAGCCCAGCAGCTACCTGGCGGTGTCGGAGCTGGTGGTGCGCGCCCTCGACGGCAAAATGTTCAGCGAAGAGAGCGTCAACTGGCAGCAGTATGTCGCCAACCTGCCGCAGAGCGCGGCGGTGTCCGAAAACGCCAACGCCATCGTTATCCAGTATCAGGGCAAGCCGTATGTCCAGCTGAATGGCGGAAGCTGGGTGCCTTATCCGCAATAAGCGACAAGGCCGCCTATGCTGGCGGCCTGACATCGTGAGACGTTCCTGCTCTTCCCTCTCAGCCCGCAGGCATACGGGCTGAGAGGCCTGCAAAGCCATCACCGCGCTAGCGCTGATCCTGTTTCGCCAGCCAGACCAGCAGCTTGAGGCTGGCGGAGTAATAATCATCCTTGTCGTCAATCTGCGGCGCTTCCTGCGGTTCGCCAAGCGTTAAATCACGCACCGCCAGCAGGCCGCCGGCCATATTCCACGGGGCGACCTCATTAGTGCTAACGTTGATCCACGCCGGGGTTTGCAGACGCGGGTAACTCTGCATCCAGGCTTTCCACGGCGCGAGCAAGGCGCTATGCGGATCGACCCACGAGATATACAGCGGGATACGGATCGCATCGAAACTCATCCGCGGCGGCCACTCTTTGGCCGGCAGCATCTTGCCATCCGCCCGCAGCGCCACCCAGTCGCTGGGCAGGTGCGATTTCCCCCAGCCCATCTGCCCCAGCAGCGCCTGCCCGTCACTCTGCAATGTCCGCCAGGCGGTCAGGTGCGTCCGCTCCGCAAAGGCGCGCCAGGCCGGAAAGATGAAATAGGAGGGGTTAAGGTTCAGGTGGTCGTTGCGGTTGAACCCCTTCACCCCCGGGAGCATCACCTGGCGACCGGCGAAAGTCACCACCGTATATTTCAGCAGGGAGGCGGTGATGGCATCGGAGGCCGTCGCGTAGCGCTTGTCCTGCCACTGCTTTTGCGCGCGCAGCAGCGCCCAGGCGATCAGGGTATCGCCATCGGTGGCGTTGTTTTTATCGGCGATCGGGTCCGGCGCCACCGGGTTATAGCGCCAGTAAAACAGCCCGTTAGACTTGTCGCGCAGGGTACTGTCCGTCCACTGCCACAGTTTGTCGAACGCCGGGCGATCGTTATTCGCCACCGCCAGGAGCATGGCGAAGCCCTGGCCTTCCGTATGCGACACATTGCCATTGGCGGTATCAATGATACGGCCGTCCGGCATCATAAAACGGGCCTTATAGCGCTCCCATGCCGTATCCGCCCACGCCCGGGGCACCAGCATCACTGCCGTTGTCACTATCACCGCCACTAAAGCACGCAGGGGCATAAATTCACTCTTTATGGATGGTAGTAAAGAAACTGAACGTCAGAGACGGAGAACACCCGCTCACGCTGCAATATCACGTGAGCACTGCCTCCCTGACTCTGCAGCCAGCGAGAATATAACCCCTCGAGTATGGCACAGAACGCGTTGCACCAGCGCACGCGCCCCGCGTCGTCGCGGCTGACCGGCAACGCCTGATGGCGCAGGCGCAGGCCGTCCTCGCCGACGTCGATGGTCACCACTCCCCAGTGGAAATGGGTCAGCAGCCGGTTGATATTCGCCTCCAGCTCCCCGACGGTCTCCGACGCCGGCAGCGGATGGGCCTCCGCCAGCGAAGCGCCCATCTGACGCAGGAACGGCTGGCTCTCCAGCTCGCCGGCATTATTGAGCATACCTTCGACCATAATAATCAACAGATCGAACCATCCGGCAGGCGTCTGCTGCTGCTGAAACCAGGTCATCACCACCGGGTTATTGTTCTCCGTCATCATCAATGATCTCCTAACATATAGCGAATATAGAGCCCGGCGGTGCTTTCGTTATAATCCCCGAAGGTGTCATAGCCAATCTGGCCCCCCAGCGTCATCTGTTTGTTGACCTTGTAATCCGCCCCGGCGCGCAGGGTATAGCCGATGCCGCTCTTCGAGGTCGCGGAATAGTAGGCTTCCTTGGCAAACCCGTTGCTTACCGCCGTCTCCAGGGTTTGCTGCCACTCCGAATTGGTCGGGAAATAGGCGCTCTTATCCTGGCTGTAAGACTGGTAGCCCACCGAGCCGCCGAGCTTCATGGTCCAGTTATCATATTTCTCCGTCAGACTGACCGGCAGCGACACGCTGACGTAGTTTTGCGGACTAAAGTAGCCCCCCTGGCCATAGGTGAAGTAGCTGAGGTTTTTGGAGTAATCCATATAGCTCATGCTCAACCCGGCCTGCAGCTGGCGGTATTCGTCATGATAGGGCCGCAGATAGACCCCGGCATTGGCATTGATGCTGGTGTTGCTGGCGACGTTCTGTCCGAGATAGCTGTATCCGCCGCCGCCAACGTAGAAGCCCGCATCGCCGTCGTCATAGCTCAGCTGCAGGGTGCCGCCGTTTTTCGTCACCTGCCCCCAGTTTTTCCCGGAATAGGCATCCTTCAGACCGACATAAGAAAGCAGGCTGTCGGTCAGCGAGCGGCGTTCGCCGGTGAGGATCAGCGACAGATAGTTGGTCAGCTTGGGCGACCATTTCACCCCGCCGACAACGGTATTAAGATCCTGGCCCAGCGGCGTGCTGCCGATATCGACCCGGTAATCGTCGCCGCTTAGCGCCAGCGCCAGTTCGACGCCGTTGGCCTTCTGCGAATCGGTCGAGCCGCTGGTTTGGTCAACGTTCGGCTTGCGGCTGGACGAGGAGAGATAGCTGGCCACCTGCCCCGAATCATAGCTCCCGAGCTTGGCCAGGTTTTCCATCCCGCTGCTGGTGGTCGGATTGAAATCCGCCGCGTTCAGGGTGCCGAGGCCGCTTAGCGCCTCCGCGCCCGGATTGCTGGCAAAATAGGCCGTCCGCTCCGCCTCGGTCATCGCGGCGATCGCCGCCTGCTCGCTGGTGGCGGTACTCACCATATTGGAGACCGCATTGGCCAGCGGGTTGGCGCCGTAGCGACGCCAGGCGTCGCCGCTGGCGGTCCCGGCGTTTAACGACACCGGGGTGACGGTAAAGTCAAAGCGCGAGTCGCCAAACGGCGAGGAGGACCAGGTCAGCGGCGTTCTGAGCTCCGTCAGCTTGCTGGTGCCCGATTCGCCGTCGCGTCCGCGCACGTCCATTCCCCCCTGCAGCCAGCTGCCGGTTTTCTCCTGCAGCGACTCCATCATGGTGTCCACCTGGCGCAGCATCCGCGTCTGGGCGGTGTCCACCGGCAAATCGGTGCGCTGGATCCCCGGCAGCGAGGAGCCGGGCGCGGCGGCCGACTGGGCGACCTGCCACGGCATATACTGGCCGTAGGCGGAGGCCGTCCGCGTCGGCGCTGACGTTTGCGACACGCCGATAAAGGGGTTATCCGCCGCCAGCACCCCGCCGACGGTCGGCGTTTCGCTGCTGTTGGTGCTTTGCATGCCCAGCAGTTTGCCGCGGGCGCTGCGCAGGTAGGTCATCGCCTGCTGATGATGACCCTGGGCCTCCGCCACTCTCGCCAGCAGCAGCAGGCGATCCGGGGAGTTATCCTGACGCAAGCCGCCGGCCAGCTGTTCAGCGCGATCGTTGTTCCCCGCCGACAGCGCCACGTCGATGGCCCCGGCGCGCGCATCCTGGTTCGGCGTATCGCGCGTCATCAGGTAGTCATAGACCACCCCGGCCTCTTTGTTCATTTTGCCGCTCTGGTACAGCCGCGCCATGGCGAACATCAGATCGGTGTTTTGCGGATCGCTTTGCATGGCGCGGATCAGCTTGTCATACGCCGCGGCGTAATTGCCCTGCTCGCGCAGGCGATCGGCCTCATTGATCACATAGCCATTGCGAATGCTCGCCAGCTGCGTCGGCGTACTGCTGGCCTGCAGCTGCGGATTGCTGATCAGGTTCTGCGCCTCGCCGGTCAGCCCGGCCTGGTTCAGGACGGCGATCTGATCGGCGTAATCGCCGGCGTTGCCGGACACCCCGCCGCTGATATTGTTGCGCACCAGCGATACCGCGGTGGTCAGGTCGCCGCTCTCGGCCAGCAGCCGCGCCAGCTTGCCGGCGTCCGCCGGGGCTTTCGGCGGCGTAGAGGCCATCGCCCGCAGGGTATTGCTGGCGGCGATGGTATTGCCCTGCGCCAGGTAGTTTTCGGCCGTCACCAGCTGCAGGTTGTAGTTCACCCGCTGACGTAAATCGCGCATGTCGCTGGTCTGGCTGCCGCCGGGAATGCGCGACAGCAGCGTCTGCGCCTGCTGCCAGGCGCCGTTTTCGCTGGCGAACAGCGCGGCGGCATACAGCGCGCTGCTGCTGGCGCCGGGGCGATAGGCCGCCGACATCAGCGAAGAGGCCTCGCTGGCGTTACCCGATTTTTGCAGCAGTCGGGCCAGATCGAGACGCAGCCAGGGATCGTCCGGATAGCGGGCGACGCCCTGGCGCAGGGTGGCAATGGCGCCGGCTGGGTTACCGCTGCTGACCTGCGCCTGGGCCTGACGGCGCAGGGCGTCGCCCGGGACGCCGGCCACCACTCGCGGCTGCAGTTTTTGCTGCAGACTCTGCGGCAGCGTCTGCAGCATCGCCTGCGCCTCGGCGGATTTATTCTGCTCGCGCAGCACGTAGTAGAGGTTTTCCCGCGCCGCCGCATTCTGCGGATCGTCGTTTAACAGTGAGCGCAGCGTTTGCTCGGCCTGGGGTAAATCTTTGTTATGCCGCAGCACATCGGCGCGAAACAGCTTCGCCGAGGCGCCCCGCGCCCCGCTCTGCTGCGCCAGCGGCGCGGAGAGCGCCAGCGCCTGGCTGATATTGCCCTGCTTATAGGCCTGCTGGGCCTGCGCCAGCTGGCCATAGAACAGGGTATCGGCCGCCTGCTGACGGCGGGTCGCCGAGGCGTCGCCGCCGAGATCGGCCGCCCGGCTCAGATATTGTGACGCGGCCTGGTAGTCGCCGCTGCGCTGGGCGATATAGCCCATGCCCGCCAGCGCATCGGCATCCTGCGGGTTGGTCTGCAATACCTCTTCAAACTGCTGTTTCGCGGCAGCGGTATTGCCGCTGTTGAGATTGGCGTAGCCCTGACCGCGCGCCTGACCGCTGCGCCGTTCACGAAAGTAGTTCTGAACTTCGCTATCCTGCGGATGCCGCTGCATCCAGGTATCGTAATACTGCTCATCCCCGGCCTGCGGGCCCAGCCAGAGCAAGGCCTGACGCAAGCCGCTGTCCGCCTCTTTATTGCCGCTGGCCATCGGCTCGAGCAGGGCGATCCCTTCCCGACGGGTCTCTTCCCGCCAGGTTAACGCTTTGCCCAGCGCCACCCGCGGAGCGTTCTCCTGCGGATGCTGCGCCACGTACTGCCGCAGTTCGCTGATGGCCTGCGGATAAAGCGATTTGTCGCTGGCCATGGTCAGGTAATATTCCGCCGCCAGCCCGGCGGGCGGCGTATTGCCATTGAACATGCTGCGCCAGGTCGCCAGCGCCCCGGGGATATTGCCGCCGCGCGCCTGCTGGCGGGCCAGGCTGAGCTGGCCCTGCGGCACCTGCGACATTTTTTTGGCGTTGTCCAGATCCTGCAGACCCGGGCTATCCGGCGCCGCTTTCGCCAGCCGCGCGCGCCACTGCGCCGCCGCCTGCATATCGCCGCCCTGCTGCGACCAGAGCGCCATCAGATACAGCGCCTGGGTGTTGTTGGCATCCACCGAGAGCACCTTCTGCAGGGACTCCATCGCCAGCTCGTCGTGGGATTTCTCATGCCAATAGTTGGCCTGGGCGAACAGCGCCTGCAGCGCCGCGTCGTTACCCGCCGCCAGCGCGCCGCCAGAGGCGCCGAGAGCCAGGGCGCCGGTGAGGCAGAATGTGGTGAGCCGCCGGGAGCTTTTCATCGTTATCGTTATCTTTCTTTTCATTGGTTATCCCCCGAACCCAGACGCTTACGGGCGTGACGTTTAAACATCGCGGTCAGCGCCAGTCCCATTATCGAGGTGGCAATCAGCCCCAGCAGGGCGAGGAAACCGGAGTGCTGGCTGGCATACCAGACCGCCATCATGTACCACGGCATCTGACCGCTGGGGAACGGCGTACTCACCTGGAAACTGCGCACCCCGTTATCGCTGGTGATCACCGCGGTATCGCCACGGATCCCGGCGTTGATGCGCGGCGAGTCCAGATCGTTTTTCAGTCGCGCCAGCTGATCATCATTGCTGGCCATCGCCACCACCACCAGCCGGGCGGGGTTCCACGGCGAACGATAGCTGATAAACCCGCGCCAGGCGCTGCTGGACGAGAAGTAGCGATCGGCGTCGAGGCTGGCGGAGGTCCAGTCGCCGGTGAGCCGGCGCTGCGCTTTTTGCCACAGACCGGGCTCGCGGACGCTCAGCACATTATCCACCGGGCGGTAGGGTGAATCGGCCAGCAGGCTCTGGTTGAAGGCCTGCTGATCGAGAGCGGTGACCGCCAGCACGTCACGTTCGCGCAGCGACTGCAAATCCCCGCCGCCGGTGGGCATCCCGAGAACGACGCGGTTATTCGCCAGCGCGGTGCCGGTCGCGTTCCCGGAGCGCGCGGCCAGATTCAGCAGGGTCGCCACCTGGGTCTCAGACGGTTCCGCCGGCAGCAGGAGCGTCGTTTGCGAATAGTCCGCCAGCCGCGAGAAGGGGAACGAGGCGCCGACGAAATAGGAGAGGTTTGGCAGCAGCGAGAAGTGTCGCGTCTTGCTCAAATCAATCCAGGAGTCGTCAGTGATGCGGCTCTTGATATTGTTATTCAGCAGCACCTGGCACGGAACATCGTCCTTCGGCACCACATTGAAGTACATCGACAGCTGGTTATCGCCGTAGATCAGATAGGGGGCCAGCGGGATGGTAAAGCGCTCCTGGCGCGCATCGCCGCCGAGGTGGCGCCAGACTTTCTCCAGCGGCCCCTGCTTGTTCATCGGCAGGTTGTTGAGGAAGGTGCCATTGAGCGTGACGCTCAGCAGGGACTTATCCTCATTGATCCAGTTTTCCGACGGGAAGCGGTAGCCAACCTGCAGCGGGATCGTCTCGCCATCCCACAGATAGAGGTCCGGGGCGGCGCGGAAGGCGATACGTAAAGGTTCATGCCAGACGCCGCTGACGGTCGGGCTTTGATCCTTACGCAGCAGTTCGCTGAGCCTGACCGGACGATCGGTGGGGATCCAGCGCGGGGCATCATACGCTTTGCCAACCGGGATGGTCTGCGGTTCGACATCCAGCGTCGCGGTTTGCGGCGCAAAGTTGCCGCGGGTTAACCGCCAGGCTGCCATGCGCAGCGCGGTATCGTTTTTGCCGACGATCAACAGCAGCTTATAGGCCGGATTGGCGGGATTGGCGATGATGCGCAGCAGCGGCTTATCGGTTTCCGGCAGCGTCATACCGCCCACCTGCTCGCCCGGATGGCCAATCACGATGCCATGGCGTTCCGGCAGGCGGTCGCGCAGCGCGCTGAAGGCGATGCCGCGATAGTCCGCCTGGATACCCAGCCAGGAGGAGACCAGCGCCGCGGCGCTGAAGACGTCGGCCGACGGCTTCGCTCCATAGGAAACGGCGATGTCCGCCGGCGTCATCTGCATGCTGTCGAAGAAGGGACGCGGGAAGTGGCTCAGATCGTCGCTGATGTTCAACTGCTGGCTTTCCCAGCTGAAATGCGACGTGGGCAGCACCGTGACCCGCGACGAATCATGAATGTCACGCTGGCACTGCAGGGTATCGCCATCGTTGATCTTCACGCTCAGATTATTGCTGGAGACCATCAGCGCGGGCGGGATATCCAGCTGATAATGGGAGACATCCTCGCCATCGGCGCCCAGCGGCAGGGTGCCGAGCGGTTGACCGTTGAGCATCAGCTGCAGGGTGGCGTTGCGGCTCGCCATTTCCGGCGATACGCGAACGGCAAGGCTGAGCTGCGAATGGATCACCACCTGATCGGAAGGCAGGGTAAAGCTGACGCCCCCCTGCCGCTGACCGCCGCTGAGGATAATGCCGTCCGGCATCCCCATCTGCGCCAGATTCAGGTCGCCTCCCCAGACCGGGGCGACAGGAATGACCTCCGGCGCGGCCGTACCGCTCACCGGCGGGGGTAAGTCCGGCATCTCCGGCGCAGGGGCCGTCGCCGCCGCATCGCCGTCGGTGGCGGGGGCTGCCGGAGAGGCGCCCTCCTCCGGCGAGGCAGCCGGGGGTTCGTCGCCTGGCTCGCTGTCCGCCGCGCCGTTGAGCTGCGGGAAGCTCAGCGGGGCGGCGGCGCCCGGTTCTTCACTGTGCAGCGCAGGCGCAGAGAGCATCCCTGCCAGCAGCGCCAGCGTCGTTAATCGCTTCATAACGTGCCATCCTCCTGCGCCGTTTTCGCCACTGTTGCCCGATTGCGCTGGCTGCGACGGGTTTTCCACGTCAGCCAGAACAGTTCAAACACGCAGCGTAAAATGGTGAAGAAGGAGCGGAACGGGTTATCCTGCGGGCGCGGCGGATTAATCCAGGCATCCGCGCGGGCCAGCACCACGCGCACCAGTTCACGGCGGCGCGAAAGCGGAATATCTTCATCAAACTTGAGGCGCAGGAAGCGCTCGTCAGAGGTGACCAACTGCGCCGGGATCGAAATAGCCCCGGACTGCAGGATCAGCTCAATCTCTTCGATATCATCCTCCAGATGGCGCGTATCTGGCGCCACCACGCGGCAGCCGCCCATCGACAGATCCTCGGTATGGCTGCGGGAAACGATGCCGCTGGCGTAATGGATCACCACCGGAATATCGACATCGATACGAATGGTTTTGCGCACCTGCCGCGTTTCGCGCGCTACGGCAATCGCCGCCAACAGGAAGATCAGACTGTAGATCCCCCATCCGACGTTGAGGGCGATAACGTTGGGGTCCGAGCCAAAGTAGTCATGGCCAATCGCCCGGACGATGCCGACGATCACCCCCAGCGCCAGCAGGCAGGCCACCACCAGATGCGGGCGCACCACGGTGAAATCGAAGTAGCCGACGTCCAGCAGGCCGCCCTTATCGGTGACGTTGAATTTGCCACGCTTGGGGAAAATCATCGTCACCAGGGTCGGCAGCACCAGGTGGAAAGCCAGCACAATATCGTAGATTTCCCCCCAGAAGCTGTAGCGATAACGGCCGTTCATTCGCGAACCGACGTAGATGGCGAGAAACAGGTGCGGCAGCGCATAAGAGACGATCAGGCTCGCTGATGAGTAAATAATATTGAGGTTAAACAGCAGGTAAGCCAGCGGGGCGGTGACAAACACCACCCTCGGAAGCGCGAACTGGTAGTAGAGCATGGCGCTGAGATAGCACAAGCGCTGCTGGAAGGTCAGCCCGCGGCCAAACAGCGGGTTATCAACGCGAAAAATCTGCGTCATCCCGCGCGCCCAGCGGGTACGCTGGATAACGTGCACCACCAGGCGCTCGGTGGCGAGGCCAGCCGCCAGCGGAATATCGAGAAAGGCCGATTTCCACCCAAGGCGCTGGAACTTGAGCGCCGTATGGGCGTCCTCGGTGACCGTTTCGACGGCGAAACCGCCGATCTGCGCCAGCGCCTCGCGGCGGATCACCGCGCAGGAGCCGCAGAAAAAGGTGGCGTTCCAGTTATCGTTACCCTGCTGAATCGGGCCATAGAACAGCATGCCTTCGTTCGGGATATTGCGCCCGACGGAGAGGTTGCGCTCGAAAGGATCCGGGGAATAGAAGTAGTGCGGCGTCTGCACCAGCGCCAGCATCGGATCTTTCAGAAAGCCGCCGACGGTGGCCTGCAGAAACACACGCGTGGCGACGTGGTCGCAGTCGAAGACGCAGATAAGCTCTCCCTGGGTCAGGGTCAGCGCGTGGTTGAGGTTCCCCGCTTTGGCGTGCTTGTTGTCGTTGCGGGTGATATAGCCCACCCCGACGTCGGCGGCGAACACGGCAAACTCGCTGCGCTTACCGTCATCCAGAAGATAGATTTTCATTTTATCTTTCGGATAATCAATACATTGTGCCGCGAGGACGGTGTCACGCACCACCTCCAGCGGTTCGTTATAGCTCGGAATATAGATATCGACCGTCGGCCACTTGCTCATATCATCCGGCAGCGGAACAATGCCGCGCTTCAGCGGCCAGACCGTCTGCAGATAGTTAAGCAGCAGCATCACCCAGATATAGACTTCCGCCAGAAAGAGCCCCATGCCGAGAATGGTTTCAATGGCTGAGTTGAAGTGCAGGGTCTGCGTGAGGCGAAAATACATGTAACGGGTGGACATCAGCAGCGAAGCGACGACCATAATCACCGAGATGCTGCGCCGTTTGCTGAAACCCATCAGAAACAGAATACCAATGCTCAGCAGACCAAAGATGTACTGCTTCTGGCTGTCCATCGGCGTGATCACTACCAGCACGGCGACCGGAGAGAGCACCAGCGCCAGCAACCAAAAAAGAGATTTTTTCATTCAGCAGCCCTGCAATAAGTTAAAGCCCTGACATGCGTGGCTGGCTGTGCACCGTGCCATCGCCAATATGGATACCCAACAGCGAAGATATTTTTTTAGCAATAATTTCAATATCGAAGGCCGCTGCCGAGGAGGCGTTAAAGTCCAGAATCGACTTCTGCGACGCATTGGCCTCCACCACGCTTTCATCACGATGGACAATGCCAAGCAGTCGTTCGCCCAGTTTTTCTTCCATCAGGCTGGTGACGTCCCGGCTGACCTGGCGACGGCTATCGCTTTGGTTAATGACGAAATAGTGCCCATGCTTGTGATTCAGCGCCGCGCCGGTCAGGCGCTGTTTTTCCACGTGCGCCAGGGTCGACATCGAGGCGGTATCCGCCAGCAGCGGGATCAGATGCAGGTCCGCCAGACCCGTCAGCGCCTTTAGCGCCGGCGAAGGCCCTGGCGGCATATCGGCGATGGTGATCAGCCCGGGATAATTCAGCAGCGCGGAGAGACCGCGCTGGAGAAAATGGTCGTTGTGAGTCAGTTGCTCATCAAACGCCTGACGCTGCGCTTCGCTCACTTCGCCATACGGCAGGACGAAAATATTGCTGCCGGCGCTCAGCACGCACTGGCTCCAGTCGTGCATTTCCAGCGCCTTCGCCACGTAGCCGCGCTCATCGTTCAGCGGTACGCCAAAATGCAAACGCAGGGCGTTCTGGACGTCAAAATCCAGCGCCAGAACTTTGCTGCCGGTCCGCGCCAGCGCATAGGCTAAATTGGCCGCCAGGGTCGTTTTCCCTACGCCACCTTTCGGTGAACAGACGCAAATCAACGGCATGTTGCGATCCTTTCCAGAAGTGATTTCAAAGGCTGGTCTTTATTTTTCGTCACCGGCTCTGCGCTTTTCGCCGCGAACAGGTGGGCATAGTTCTCGGCGGCAGGCGCGGGTCGGGGGGCCATTCTCGGCGGCGGAGCCATTGCCGGTTCAGGCGCCGGGATGGGAGGCGCAGGGGCCACCGCAGGCTCCTGCCTGACCGGCTCCGGCGCGGCTGCGGCGGTCTCCACGACCGGCTGCGGGGCCGCTGGCGCGGCCGGCGCGGCAGACGCAACAGGATCAGAGGCTGGCGCCGCTGCTACGGCCGCCTCTACCTGGCGGAACAGATCCGCAGGCACCGACTGCGGCAACGGCGCGGAGACCGAGCCTCCCAGCGCCAGGGACGAGGGTTTCTCTGCGCCGGGATTCAGCTGATTGAGGATCGCCCAGTCTCCATGCTCCCGCGTGGCGGCTTGCGATGAAAGATCCTGAAATTTGAGGTTTTGCGTCCGCGTTTTTTCCTGAAAGCGCTGCAGATCATCATAATGGTTCATTGATAACCTCATGATTTTAAAAATTTCATATTAAGTTTGTTGTTATTTTCTGGGTATATTTAAAATATCGTGACGTCTCTGGTATGGCAGAAAAAGCGCCGTTGGAGACGTACCAATACACACGATTGACAGGGTTATAATAGTTTAGATTTTGATTTTCGGTGTGATTCCACGGCAGAAGTATCGCTACACTAACATTTCCCTTTGAGAAGAATAGCCCCATTTTTTAGGTATGCGTACATCCTCAAGCCCCGCAACCACCGCGCTTCCCATTCGTTTTTATATAAAGGTATTTCGCGATGATAGAATCATAGCGTCAGATAAGCGAAAGAATAAACCTGAACCATTTTAATTTCTCTTTAATTCTATAAAAATGGACTGAAAGTCTTATTTTTTCGGATAATCGACGAAGAATGCTCCGAGAGCGTGGCATTCACTGCGATAAAAGGCGATATCGTCGGATTTCATCTCCGGCGGGAGAGAAGCTCCCGGTCATCGGACCGGGAGCGTGCCATCAGGCGTGGGGCTTTTGCGGATTCTCATCCTGGTCGACGGCAAAGCAGGCCACCAGCTGGCCGCCGTAATCCTTCAGCTGCGGCTGAAGCTGGGTGCAGGGGCCGAAGCGCCGGCGGCAGCGCGCGTTGAAGGCGCAGCCCGGCGGCGGATTCAGCGGGCTCGGCAGCTCGCCGGTCAGCTTAATCCGCTCGCGACGGTCGTCCGGGTTCAGACGCGGCGTCGCCGACAACAGCGCCTGGGTGTATGGATGACGCGGATTGTTAAAGATCTGCTCCTTGGTGCCCTTCTCCACGCAGCGGCCGAGATACATCACCATCACTTCATCAGCGATATGCTCGACGACCGACAGGTCGTGGGAGATAAACACGTAGGACAGTCCTAAATCCTGCTGCAGATCCATCATCAGGTTCAGCACCTGAGCGCGTACCGAAACGTCCAGCGCGGAGACCGGCTCATCGGCAATCACCACGTCCGGATCGAGCATCAGCCCGCGGGCAATGGCGATACGCTGGCGCTGACCGCCGGAGAACATATGCGGATAGCGATCGTAATGCTCTGTTTTCAGGCCCACTTTCGCCATCATCGCCAGCGCTTTTTCGCGGCGCTGCTCTTTGCTCAGGCTGCTGTTAATCAGCAGCGGCTCTTCCAGAATCTGCCCCACTTTTTTACGCGGGTTCAGAGAACCGTAGGGGTTCTGGAACACAATCTGGATTTTTTGCCGCCGCAGCTTCTGCGCCTGCGGGTCGTGCTTAAGCAGATCCTGCCCCTGATAATAGAGCTCGCCGCCGGTGGGAATTTCAATCATCGTCAGCAGACGACCGAGGGTCGATTTACCGCAGCCCGACTCCCCCACCACCGCCAGCGTTTTACCGCGCTCAAGGGTAAAGGAGACGCCGTCCAGCGCCTTCACCAGCCGTTCCGGGGCGAATAACCCCTTCTTCACCGGGTAGTGTTTTTTCAGATCAATGGCCTGCAACAGCGGTTGTGGCGTGGCGGCCTTTTGCGTACTCATAATCCAGGCCTCCCGGCATCATCGAGTGGGTAGTGACATTTAGACTGGCGGCCGCCAGTGAGATCCGCGAGCGCCGGCTCTTCACTACGACATTTATCCGTAGCATAGGGGCAGCGCGGGTTCAGCAGGCAGCCGTTGGGACGGTCATATTTCCCCGGCACCACGCCCGGCAGCGACGCCAGACGCGCTTTATCCTGGGCGAACTCCGGCAGCGCGCGCAGCAGCGCCTGGGTGTATGGATGGCGCGGCGCGCGGAAAATATCCTTCGCATCGCCAGTCTCCACCACCTGACCGGCATACATAACGATAATTTTATGCGCGGCCTCGGCCACCAGCGCCAGGTCGTGGGTGATCAGCACCAGCGCCATATTCTCCTGCTGCTGCAGATCCAGCAGCAGCTCGATGATCTGCGCCTGAATGGTCACGTCCAGCGCGGTGGTCGGTTCATCGGCAATCAGCAGTTTTGGCCGACAGGCGATAGCCATCGCGATCATCACGCGCTGGCTCATCCCGCCGGAAAGCTGATGCGGATAGACGTCCAGCCGCGACGCCGGATCGGGAATGCCCACCAGGTTCAGCAGGTCGATGGCCCGCTTGCGGCGGGTTTGCTTATTGCCGCCCTGATGGACTTTAATCGCTTCCATAATCTGGTAGCCGACGGTATAGCACGGATTGAGGCTGGTCATCGGATCCTGGAAGATCATCGCCACCTCCGCCCCCACCAGCTGGCGCCGCTCTTTTTCAGAGATGCGCTGCAGATCGCGGCCGTTAAACTCCAGTTTGTCCGCCATCACCCGGCCGGGGTAATCAATCAGGCCCATAATCGCCAGCGAGCTGACGGATTTACCGGATCCAGACTCCCCGACGATGCCGACCACTTCGCCCTGCTTCACGCTATAGCTGATGCGGTCCACGGCGCGGAACGGCGCGTTTTCATCGCCGAAATGCACCGATAATTTATCTACATTCAATAACGCCATCTCGAACCTCTTACTGCTTCAGTTTGGGATCGAGCGCGTCACGCAGACCGTCACCCATCAGGTTAAATGCCAGCACCGTCAGCAGGATCGCCACGCCCGGGAAGGTCACCACCCACCAGGCGCTCTGTGCGAACTGCAATACGTCGGAGAGCATGGTGCCCCACTCCGGCGTCGGCGGCTGCGCGCCCATGCCGAGGAACCCCAGCGCGGCCATGTCGAGAATGGCGTTAGAGAAGCCCAGCGACGCCTGAACGATCAGCGGCGCGAGACAGTTAGGCAGAATATTGACGAACATCTGGCGCATCGCCCCGGCGCCCGCCACGCGGGAGGCGGTCACGTAGTCGCGGTTGACCTCCACCAGCACCGCCGCGCGCGTCAGACGCACATAGTGCGGGAGCGCCACGAAGGTGAGCGCCAGCGAGGCGTTGACGATGGAGGGGCCGAAGATAGCCACCAGCACCAGCGCCAGCAGCAGACTCGGCAGCGCCAGCATAATATCGACGACGCGCATGATGATCGAGTCCACCACCCCGCCGAAATAGCCCGCCACCAGGCCTAGCACCACGCCGAGGATCAGCGACAGGACCACCACCAGGCAGCCCACCAACAGCGACAGGCGCGCGCCATACATCAGGCGAGACAGAATATCGCGGCCCACGTCGTCGGTGCCGAGCAGATGCGCCAGGCTGCCGCCCTCCTGCCAGAACGGGGGCGCCAGCAGCGAATCACGGAACTGATCCGCCGGGTTATACGGGGCGAGGAAGTTGGCGAATACGGCGATAATGATCATCACCGCCACGTACACCAGACCGACCACCGCCCCTTTATTGCGCTTGAAATAGTGCCAGAACTCCTGCAGCGGGGTCATGGGCACCGGTGCAGCGATAACTTTATTTTCAGTAACTTGTGACATGATGGCCCCTTACTTCTTATGCCGGATACGCGGGTTCACCACGCCGTACAGCAGGTCGACCAGCAGGTTGACGAGGATAATCATCGTCGCCACCAGCAGCACCCCGCCCTGCACCACCGGATAATCGCGACGCTGCAGCGCGTCGATCAGCCAGCGGCCTAAACCAGGCCATGAGAAAATGGTTTCCGTCAGGATGGCGCCCGCCAGCAGCGTGCCCACCTGCAGGCCAATCACCGTGACCACCGGCAGCATCGCGTTACGCAGCGCGTGGATCACAATCACCCGCATCCGGGTCAGGCCTTTGGCGCGCGCGGTACGGATGTAGTCTTCGCCGAGCACTTCCAGCATCGACGACCGGGTCATACGCACGATCACCGCCAGCGGAATGGTGCCCAGCACGATGGCGGGCAGGATCATATGCATTAAGGCGTCAATAAAGTCGCCCTGCTCGCCCCAGATGGCGGTGTCGATCAGCATAAAGCCGGTCAGCGGCAGGGTATCGTCAAGGAACACCGTATCGCTGATGCGCCCGGAGACCGGCGTCAGGTTCAGCTGTACCGAAACCAGCATAATCAACATCATGCCCCACCAGAAGATAGGCATCGAGTAGCCGGTCAGCGCCAGGCCCACCGCGGTGTGGTCAAAGATGGAGCCGCGTTTTACCGCAGCCAGCACGCCCACCGGAATGCCGACGGCGACGGCGAAGATCATCGCGCAGACGCCCAGCTCAAGGGTGGCTTTAAAGCGCGGGACAAACTCCTGCCACACGGGAATGCGGCTTTTCAGCGAGATGCCTAAATCGCCGTGCAGCACGCCCCAGATATAGTGGGCATATTGCTGCCACAGCGGCTTATCAAGGCCCATTTCGGCCAGCAGCTGCGCGTGACGTTCGGGGGAAATACCACGTTCGCCCGCCATAATCATCACCGGATCGCCGGGGATCATATGGACGAAGGCAAAGGTGAGAAGGGTGATACCGATAAATGTCGGGATGACAAGTCCCAGACGTCGGAGAATAAACTGCAACATAACCCGGATTCTCTCTAGTGACGCCCCGCCTGGCGACAGGGCGTCTGTATTGCTCACAAAAGCATTCCCCGGAATAGCGGGAATACGCCCCCCACCTCTCCCACGCGGGGAGAGGGGGTCAGGCATCGTGCTTATTATTCGACAGAGACGTTATCGAAGTGGTGTTTACCCAGCGGATCCACCACATAGCCTTTGACTTCTTTACGCACTGGCTCGTAAACGGTGGAGTGAGCGATGATCAGCGCCGGAGCCTGGTCATGCATCACTACCTGAGCCTGTTTGTACAGTTCAATACGCTTGTTGTGGTCGTCGGTGGCACGGGCCGGCTGAATCAGATCTTCAAACGGCTTATAGCACCAGCGCGAGTAGTTGGAGCCGTCTTTCGCCGCGGCGCAGCTGAACAGGGTCGCGAAGAAGTTATCCGGATCCCCGTTGTCGCCGGTCCAGCCCATCATGACGGTCTGGTGCTCGCCCGCTTTCGCGCGTTTCAGATACTCGCCCCACTCGTAGGTGACGATCTTGGCCTGGACGCCAATCTTGGCCCAGTCGGCCTGGATCATCTCCGCCATACGGCGGGCGTTCGGGTTATACGGACGCTGTACCGGCATCGCCCACAGGTCGATAGTGAAGCCTTTTTCCAGGCCCGCTTCTTTCAGCAGCTGCTTCGCCTTCTCCGGATCGTAGGTGTAGTCTTTGACGTCGTCGTTATAGCCCCACATGGTCGGCGGGATCAGGTTCTTCGCCGCCTGGCCTGCGCCCTGGTAAACCGCTTTGATGATCGCTTCTTTGTTAACCGCGTAGGTCAGCGCCTGACGAACTTTCACCTCGTCCAGCGGTTTCTTCTCGGTGTTGAAGGAGAGATAACCGACGTTCAGACCCGGCTGCTCCAGCAGGGTAATGTTTTTATCTTCCTTCATGCGCGCGATGTCCGCCGGGTTAGGATACGGCATCACCTGGCACTCATTTTTCTGCAGCTTGGCGTAGCGCACGGAGGCATCCGGGGTGATGGAGAAGACCAGACGATCGATCTTCGGCTTGGTGCCCCAGTAGCCCGGGAAGGCTTTATACAGAATGCGGGAATCTTTCTGGTACTGCAGCAGCTGGAATGGACCGGTACCGATAGGATTGAGGTCTACTTTTTCCGGCGTGCCGGCTTTCAGCATGTTGTCGGCATACTCTTTAGAGAGAATGGAAGCGAAGTCCATGGCCAGGTCAGCGAGGAACGGCGCTTCCGGGCGGGTCAGGACGAACTGGACGGTTTTATCGTCCACTTTCTTCACTTCGCTGATCAGGTCTGGTAACCCCATCCCTTCAAAGTATTCATAGCTGCCGCCAGAAACTTTATGGTACGGGTTATTGGTATTCTTCTGACGATCGAAGGAGAACACCACGTCATCGGCGTTCAGGTCACGGGTTGGTTTAAAGTCTTTATTATCCTGCCACTTCACGCCCTGACGCAGGTGGAAAGTATAGGTTTTTCCGTCCGCACTAACTTCCCATTTCTCAGCCAGTCCCGGAATAACTTCCGTCGTACCGGTTTTGAATTCGACCAGGCGGTTGTAGATGGGTACGGAACTGGCGTCATAGGTGGTGCCAGAGGTGAAGAGCTGTGGGTTAAAGCCTTCCGGCGAGCCTTCTGAACAATAAACCAGGGTTTTCGCTTGCACGCTGGCGGCGACGGTCATGGCGACCAGGCTCAGACCAAGCTTCAGCATCCCTGATTTCTTCAAGGAAATACTCATTATTCTGCTCCAAAACTGTGATGTTGTTTGCATATATCCGCCAGACCTTTATTTATTTTTATTCGTCATATTTCGAACCACGGATGCGTTGGCTGCGCTCGATTATCCCAGTCACATCGTTATCTATGTTCCTGGGGATTCGCAAACTTGCCGCCTTCCCGCAGCGCGAACTATTTAGAATATACCCGGTCCGGTCGGTGGTGCCCGAAGGCGTAGAGAGAGATGGGGATTCCTTTCGCAAAAACGACTGAGTTGCAGTACGGATTCTCCATGAAATGCCCCTCATGCCCTACAATCTGTCAACAGAATGGGGAAACGTCAATACAGCCAGCCGGGTTTTACATCCAGCGTGAGAAACGGCAGGCAAAGATTAAAAAAACTTCAAGACGCTATTTTCAGCAGAGAAATTTATGCTACAGGCGAATATGCAGAATAAAGACCTTATTAAGGTGCGACACCCAGTTGGAAACAATGCCAGCAAATGAGAAAAATTTCTTACTATGTGACCAATATGTGAGCGATTAATAGCGTGAACGTTAAAACGCACAGCGGAAAATGCTGCATTTAGCCATAAGCTTCGCGAAAAAAGATCTGTTCATCGATAAAAAAATGCAATGGAAGATGTCACAAAATAGCGAACAGCTGGCTGGAAATGGGGATAAAGACGTTTTTTGTGATTTTGATGGGGTTTTGGCCAGTAGCGCGCTGATGATGCCCGGCGGCGCTGCGCTTGCGCGGGCCTACGGAACCCAAGTCGAACCTCCTGCCCCCGGAGGTTCTCATCCTCACAGGCTACAGATGCAAAAAAGCCTGCTCATTGAGCAGGCTTTTCGAATTTGGTCGGTGATAGAGGATGACTCGCCACTTTGTGGTTCGCCCTGCGGGCCGTTGCTGACGCAACGTTCTCTCGCTCCGCTCGAGTCGAACCTCCTGCCCCCGGAGGTTCTCATCCTCACTGGCCACAGATGCAAAAAAGCCTGCTCGTTGAGCAGGCTTTTCGAATTTGGTCGGTGATAGAGGATGACTCGCCACTTTGTGGCTCGCCCTGCGGGCCGTTGCTGACGCAACGTTCTCTCGCTGCGCTCGAGTCGAACCTCCTGCCCCCGGAGGTTCTCATCCTCACAGGCTACAGATGCAAAAAAGCCTGCTCATTGAGCAGGCTTTTTGAATTTGGTCGGTGATAGAGGATTCGAACCTCCGACCCCTTCGTCCCGAACGAAGTGCGCTACCAGGCTGCGCCAATCACCGAATGCGGGGCGCATCTTACTGCTGGGATGCACCCCCGTCAATGCCTTATTAGCAAAAAATCAATCAAGCGGCGAGAATCTCGCCACTATTGCTATTCCTTCGCCGCTTTCTTCGAAGCCGGCACGCGGCACCAGTTGTTGTTCTCGTTGATTCCGCCATCCGGCGAGGTATAGCCGAGGCAGCCCATAATGGTGTCGTACAGCTCGACGTGGCGTCGCGGCACCTTCATCGCGGCCTGCTGCTGCAGATGGGCGAACGCGGCGGCATGATCGGGATTCTCCAGATATTTATCCGACATCCAGACCATCATCGGCACACGGAACTGTTCCGGCGGCGCCATCTTGCGCGGCGTACCGTGCAGATGTTCGCGCTCGTTAATCGACTCGCCATGGTCGGCGGCATAGAACACAATCGCTTTCTTATCCCGCAGCTGGTCGAGGACGCTGACGATAAAGTGATCGACATAGGTCACGCTGTTGTCGTAGGAGTTAATCAGCTCCGCTTTAGAACATTTGTTGTCGACGCCGACACACTCCGGCTTCCACTGGGCGAAGCTGCGCGGATAGCGTTGGGTATAGTTAAAGTGCGAGCCTTTAGTATGGAGGATGATCAGGTGCTTACCGGAGGCGTTGCCCTGCGCCATACCGCGCTTCATCTCATCCACCAGCAGCATATCGTCAACGCTCTTGCCGCGGTTACGCGGTTCGGCGCCAATCTGCTCGCGATAGGCGATATTGTTGGCCATCGTATTGCTGTAGAACCACATCTCACTCTGCATGGCGTACAGATTGCCGCTGAAGCCCAGTTGATGCAGCACCGCAAAGACGTTCTGCTCTTTGAGGGTCCGCTGCGGATTATCCTCTGCCCCGCCCTGACGCACAAACATGCAGCGTAACGACAGCTTGGTGGCGGTATCGCACGAGTAGCCGCGGAAGGCGACCAGATTCTTCTCTTTCGCCAGCTCTGGCGTGGTGTTGCGGCTATAGCCGAGGATGCCCATATGATCCCAGCGGGTGGTTTCGCCAATGATAAACACCACGTAGGTGTCATCGAGCCCTTCCGGGGCGACGTAGGTAAATTTCTTCGCCGGGTTAATCAGCGATTTGTTGTCTGAGGATTCATCCACCTGCGCCCAGGCGTACAGCCCCAGCGCCGACAGCCAGTTCGATGGCAGGTAGGAGTTGGCGATCACCCCGCCGTAGCTCGGCATATCCACTTCTGAATGGCGCTCTACATCGTGTTGGCGCAGCTCAAGCAGGCGGATGGGACCCCAGACGATGAGGCCGGCCAGCACCACGATCAGCACGTTTTTAACCCGCTGGCCCGGGGTACGCAGTTGGCGCAGCAGCGTATGACGGCAACGGTTGCTCCAGATAAACAGCAGCGGCGGGGCGCTCACCGCCGCCAGCCAGAGGATCAAATGCCAGCCGATGACCTCTTTCGACAGGTCGATATCGGTGGTCATCACCGAGGCGATAATCCCGTAGCCAATCACCACGTTGAGGAACGTCATGTAATAACTGGCGGCGGCGGAAAACAGAACAATCAGCGTCGCCAGAATGCGCCAGATACGGCGGCCGAACAGCGACAGAAGACGTAACAGGAAGAAGGTGACAAAGACCGTGGCCACCAGTTCAACGACACCGGAAAGCCCTTTCCAGAAAGTGAACTCTTGAGCATAACCATCGAAACGCCGAAAAAAAACGGCGACGTTCATAAACCAGCCGATGTACAGCGCCAGCCAAAAACTAAGCTTCTGCTGCGTCATCGTTCTAATATATTTCATGCAAGCAAACCTGGAAAAAGAAGAATAAAACACCGCCTGACGCTGTGGCATGAGTCAGTAGGCTAATAGGGTGCGTTAGGGTTGGTTATCAGAAACCTCTACAAAGCGCGATAAGTAGACCACAGGGAACGGGAAAAGTATCAGGAGGGAATGTGATCCAGCCAAACATTTACAAAACATTTGGCTGGATTGGCACTATTTGCTTAGGGTATTAATCAGGGGCACGTTTCACGCTGCAGGTTTCAGGCGTGCGCCTCGCTATAGACACTGCCTTTCGGCTGACGAATGGTGGTGGAAAGCGCCAGCGAAATAATCAGCAGAGCGAAGATCACGCAGAAGGTGACGTAGAAGCCCCCGAACAGCGAAGCGATGAGGGAACCACAGATGCTGCCGATACCAAAGCCCAGATAAATGACGCCATAGTTTTTCGCCAGGTTGTTCAGACCGAAGAATTCACTGACCAGCGACGGGAAGACGGTGATGGTTCCGCCGAAGTTAAAGGCGACGCAGGCAATCGCGGCGAAAAAGGTCATGGCATTCAGCGGAGCGAACAGCAGCGCGGCCATCCCCACCAGCGACACCACCTGACCGAGGGTGATCACGCGAATGCGGGAGATTTTATCGGACAGGATACCTAACACCAGGCGACCGCTAAGGTTAGCGATTGAGATAACCGTTACCGCATTGGCCGCCGTGGCGACATCCAGATGGACCATCCCCTGCGCGATATCTTTCGCCACGCCAATCACATACAGACCGCTCATGCAGGCCGTCAGGAACATCACCGCCAGCATCCAGTACTGCGGTTTACGCATCGATTCGGCGAGAGTAAAGTCATTTTCCACGACGCCGTTGGCCGCGGTGGTCGCCGTATGATTTGGCGCATCTTTCATCAGGGTCGCGCCAAAGACGATCATCACCAGCACGATAGCGCCCCAGATGACGAAGGTTTTTTCCAGACCGACGGTGGCCAGCAGATGAGTATCAATGAATTTGAACCCCAGGCTGCCGAGGCCATAGGAACCGATGGAGAAGGCGGAAATAAGCCCTTTGCGTTCCGGGAACCACTTCACGCAGTTCGACAGGGTCAGCAGATAACCGGCGCCGTCCGCCAGCCCCACCAGCACGCCCGCGCTCAGCCACAGCATCATCAGGCTGTTGGAGTGCGCGGTCAGAAAGAAGCCCAGTCCGAGCAGGATCCCGGAGGCCATGGTGACGCGCTTCACGCCGAAACGCTCCTGCAGCTTGCCGGCGACCGACGAGGAGAGCGCCAGCCCGAGGCTCAGCAGGCCAAAGGAGAAGGCGACCTGGCTGACCGGTTCGCCCAGTTTGTCAGACAGTGAACTGTTAAACAGGCTCCAGGTATAAACCGAACCGAGAGCGAATTGGGTGATGATGGTGCCGATAAGCGTAAGCCAGCGGGTCGATTGACGGTTTGCAGCGTTCATAGCAGTTGTCCTGATAAATTAACTGCCGCCACAATAGCGAAGGCCCCTCATCCAGTGGGGGAAAAAGGCATGAACTGCCATCAGCAGGGAATGAAATGCATTAATGGCGGAATGAATGGCATTGCATGACATTCATTCCGCGAATATCAGCAAAAAAGTTAGTGTGCGCTATCTCACAGAAATGCGCCATTACTGAGATTTAACAATAACCGCATCGTTTCAAACGCGTAACAATCCCCGCTCAAAAGTTGGCGCTGACCCCCATCAGATAGAGCGTATTTTCCCCCGACGGGACATTATCCGCCTGCGACAGGGTGGCCCATGCCGCCACATGCGATCCCAGCGGCATATCGGCGCCCAGGGTGACATCACTCCAGCCGCCCTCTCTGGCGCGAGTGGTCGGCGACCAGGCATCGCTGGCGAGCGACTGGTTATAGCTCACCTGAGCCCAGGGGTGCACGCCCCACAGCGACTGATAATCCATACGCCAGCCGAGCGTGTTGACATATCCCGTCTCGCCAACGCTTTTCGTCGCCGGCGCGCTGTAGTCGCTGCGCAGGCTGGCCACCGGCCCGGAGGTCATGCCGTTTGCCAGCAGATAATTCCAGCCGACGCTCATCCCCCGGCTGCTGTCCGGCGGCGCCAGCCCCTGGTTTAAAGTCAGTCCGCCCGGCGTTTCAGACGACTTCATCCGCTCGGCGAGGATATCTTCATAGCGTGGTTGGTGATCGCTATCCCATGTATAACGTTCCGACGTATTACTTTTTGTATCGATAGCGATATATTCCTGTTGCCAGGCATTCGCTCCAGAGACACACGATACCCAGACGGATACGCACACCGGGAACAAGAACCCCCGGAGGCCATTGCATTTCTTTATTATCATTAATGCGACTCCAGAAAAGAGCCGAATCGGCATTATTGCTGTGTTTTTTTGGGGATACGATTTCCCTGTATTAACTATTATCTTTATCTTTCAGTCGTCAAGCCGGGGCGTCCACTTTTTTAGCGCAGAGGGAGAAATAGCTATGCAGCGTTGCGGATGGGTGAGTCAGGATCCGTTATATATCGAGTATCACGATACCGAATGGGGTGTCGCGCAAAAAGCGTCCCAGCGGCTGTTTGAAATGATCTGCCTTGAAGGCCAGCAGGCCGGGTTGTCGTGGATCACGGTGTTAAAAAAACGGCAGAACTATCGCCAGGCTTTTCACCAGTTCGATCCGGTGCGCGTGGCGGCGATGGGGGACGATGATGTCGAGCGGCTGCTACAGGATACCGGGATTATCCGCCATCGGGGAAAAATCCAGGCCATTATCGGCAACGCCCGGGCGTATCTGGCGATGGAGGAAAATGGCGAGTCGTTCACTGATTTTGTCTGGTCTTTCGTCGACAATGCGCCGCAGGTCACCCGCGCGGCGACGCTGGCGGAGATCCCGACCACGACGCCGGCCTCTGATGCGCTTTCTAAAGCGTTGAAAAAACGCGGCTTTAAGTTTGTCGGTTCGACAATCTGTTACTCTTTTATGCAGGCCTGCGGGCTGGTCAACGACCATGTCACCGGCTGCTTCTGTCACCCGGGAGGTCAGGATGATCCGCAAGTGGGTCGCTAAAGATAATACACCGCTGCTGGCCCTGTGGCTGGATAGTACGATCCATGCCCATCCCTTTATCAGCGAAAGCTACTGGCGCGACAGCGTCGCGGTGGTACGGGACGTCTATCTTCCCGCCGCCAGCACCTGGGTCTGGGAGCGCGACGGAGAGCTAAAAGGCTTTGTCAGCGTGCTGGAGTCCCGCTTCGTCGGCGCGCTGTTCGTCGCGCCGGACGCCATTCGCCAGGGCATTGGCCGGGCGCTGCTGGATGAAGTCAAGCAGCACTACGCCTGGCTTAGCCTTGAGGTTTATCAGAAAAACGAATCAGCGGTCAGTTTCTACCATGCGCAAGGCTTCCGCATTGAAGATTGCGCATGGCAGGACGATACTCAGCACCCCACCTGGATTATGCGCTGGCCGGCGGATCAAATGCTGTAAGCGGCAGCGCCGGGCCGGTATATTTCTCCAGCCACGCCAGGGCGGTGTTCCCGGCACAGCCGTTGCCCAGCCGGGATGTCGGGATATCTTTGGTTAAGACGTTCACCGCCCCGTTTTTGCAGATGCCCGCCACCGGATCCAGGTCGGGCCACGCCCCTTCATGCAGGCATATCACCCCCGGGCGGATCCCCTCCGTCACCACCGCGCCGGCCAGCACCTGACCGCGGGCGTTCCACACCCGCACCAGATCGCCATCGGCAATCCCCCGCGCCCGGGCATCCTGCGGATGAATAGTCAACGGTTCGCGTCCGGCGACGGCATAGCGTTCGCGCAGCGCGGAGTAGTTCAGTTGACTGTGTAGACGGTGTGCCGGATGGGCCGACAGCAGCTGCAGCTGCCCCGCCTCGGCGTTGCCATGCCACTCGTCGGGCTCGAGCCACATCGGGTGCGGCGGGCAGTCGGCGTAGCCAAAGGCGGCGATGGTCGGCGAGTGGATCTCAATTTTACCGCTCGCCGTTTTCAGCGGGTTGGCCAGGGGATCGTCGCGGAAGGCGGCGAAGCGGATGAAACGGGCATTCTCCGGCGCCTCCGGCATCTCAATCAGCTGGTTAGCCTGCCAGAATTCGGCAAACGGCGGCAGCGTCACCTGCTGCTGGGCGCCGCGCCGGGCGGCCATCTGATAAAAGGTCTCCAGCCACTGCAGATCGCTCTTCCCTTCGGTAAAGCGCTCGCGGCCGCCCGCCTCCCAACGTTCGCTGAGGTCGGCAAAGACCGCGAAATCATCGCGCGCTTCACCCCGCGGGGCGACCACCTGTTTCATCGGCACCAGATGCTGATTGCTGTAGTCCCCGGTCATCGTCAGATCGTTGCGCTCAAACGAGGTAGTCGCCGGCAGAACGATATCGGCATGACGCGCGGCGGCGGTCCAGAAGCATTCGGAGATGACGATAAGCTCTGGTTTCTGCCAGGCCTGAATCAGGCGATTGGTATCCTGGTGATGAGTAAAGTTAGCGCCGCCGGCCCACCAGATAAAGCGAATATCGGGGAAGCGCCGCGCCATGCCGTTGTGCTGATACTCCGCACCCGGTTTCTCCAGCGCCTCGACAATCCGCGCGACCGGGATCTTCTCCACGGCGTCCACGCCACCGGCCACGCTCCCCTGCATCGAGCCCAGCACCGCCGCGCGGCGGGTCGGGTTGCCGCCGTTGGCGAAATGGTAGGAAAGCCCAAACCCGCCCCCCGGGGTGCCAATCTGCCCCAGCATCGCGGCCAGGGTGACCAACATCCAGTGTTTCTGCTCGCCATACTGCTGGCGCTGCATGCCCCAGCCAGACATCAGCATGGTGGTGTTTTCGTGGAAAAGTTTCGCCAGTTCGCGGATCTTATCAGCTGAGACGCCGCAAATAGCCGCCGCCCAGTCGGCGGTTTTCGCCACGCCGTCGCTTTCACCGGTCAGATAGCGGGCAAAAATCTCGTAGCCGCTGGCGCAGCGGGCAAGAAACTCGTCGTCCTGCCAGCCATTCTCCACCAGCGTATGGGCGATACCCAGCATCAACGCGACGTCGGTGCCCATATGCGGCGCGATCCACTCCATCGAATCGCCAAAGAAATCGACCGTTTCCGATCGCATCGGATCGATGCAGATCAAGCGCTTGCCGCTCTGGCGCAGCCGGTCGAACCACGGGATACCCTGCTCGTCGGAGGCGTTCCAGGCAATTTTCAGCGTGTTCAGCGGGTTGGCGCTCCACAGCACCACTACCTCGCTGTGCTCCAGCACCAGCGGCCAGCTGGTCTGCTGCTGATACACCTCATTGCCGCCCACGACGTAAGGCATGATCGCCTGCGCCGCGCCGGTGGAGTAATCCCCGAGATGGCCGGTGTAGCCGCCCGCCAGGCTCATATAGCGCTGCAGCAGGGTGGCCGCCTTATGCAGGATGCCGTTAGAACGCCAGCCGTAGGAGCCGGCAAAAATGGAGGCCGGTCCATAGCTTTCGCGGATCCGACGATGCTGGGCATCGATCAGATCCAGCGCCTGCTCCCAGCTCACCCGCACAAATTCATCCTGACCGCGGACCCCCTGGGGCTTGTCCGGAGAGGCGAGAAAGCCTTTGCGCACCATCGGGTAGCGCACGCGGGTTTTGCTGTGCACCTGGTCGCGCACCGCCGTTTGCAGCGAATTGGCAAACGGCGTCGCCAGCGCGCCGCGGGAGGAGAGGACGTTTTCCCCGTCCGTTTCCACCAGCATCGGTCCCCAGTGGGCGGCGGTTAAAATGGTTTTGGTTGCAGATGAGGTTGGCAAAGGCGGCTCCTGGTCAGCGAAGGCAGGTGTGGTGACGGCGCGATCGACGCCGTTCAATGTTATTTACAAAATGAGATGGTATGCGGGGAATTTTCTACGTATTCGCGCGTCATAATCAACCGTCACGTTCGCTGTGGCAAAGAATAAAAAGGATTAAGGACATTAAATGAAAAAACGCGTACTTATGATTGCGGCTCTGGTCAGCGGCACCCTGGCCGTTTCCGGCTGCACCACCAACCCCTATACCGGTGAGCGTGAAGCTGGCAAATCCGGTATTGGCGCAGGTATTGGCTCCTTAGTGGGCGCTGGCGTCGGCGCGCTTTCCTCCTCCAAACACGACCGCGGCAAAGGCGCGCTGATTGGCGCAGCGGCAGGCGCGGCGCTGGGCGGCGGCATTGGCTACTACATGGACGTGCAGGAAGCGAAGCTGCGCGACAAAATGCAGGGAACCGGGGTCAGCGTGACGCGAAATGGTGACAACATCGTGCTGAACATGCCGAATAACGTCACTTTCGACAGCAACAGCGCCAACCTGAAACCGGCCGGCGCCAACACCCTGACCGGCGTGGCCATGGTGCTGAAAGAGTATGAGAAAACCGCCGTTAACGTCGTCGGCTACACCGACAGCACCGGCAGTAAGGACCTGAATATGCGTCTGTCGCAGCAGCGTGCTGACAGCGTCGCCAGCGCGCTGATCACCCAGGGCGTGGCGGCCAACCGCATTCGCACCACCGGCATGGGCCCGGCGAACCCCATCGCCAGCAACAGCACGGCGGAAGGCAAGGCGCAGAACCGTCGCGTGGAAATCACCCTCAGCCCGCTGCAATAAGCGCATCCTCATGTTGCCCGGCCGCGCCTCTGCCGGGCAAAATGCTTGATATCGCTATTTTTCGCGCTAAGGTGTTGTCAGATTTTCAGCAAAGGAAGCCACCATGGCGAAAGCGGCGCGTGCAACCATTAGCGATGTGGCGAAAGCCGCAAAGACCGGCAAAACCAGCATTTCACGGTATCTTAACGGCGAGAAGCATCTGCTTTCCGACGATCTGTTATCACGTATTGAACAAGCCATTGCCGAACTCGACTACCGCCCCAGCCTGATGGCCCGCGGCCTCAAGCACGGCCGAACCCGCCTCATCGGCCTGATCATCGCCGATATCACCAACCCCTATTCGGTCAACGTTATGAGCGGCATTGAAGCGGCTTGCCGGGAAAAGGGCTTCACTCTGCTGGTGTGTAACACCAATAACGAGCTGGATCAGGAGCTGCACTACCTCGACCTGCTGCGCAGCTACCAGGTGGAAGGCATCGTCGTCAACGCGGTCGGCATGCGGGAGGATGGCCTGAACCGGCTGCAGCAGTCGGCCCTGCCGATGGTGCTGATTGACCGTAAAATCCCCGATTTCGCCTGCGATGTGGTCGGGCTTGATAACGCCCAGGCCGCCACTACCGCCACCGAACACCTGGTGGAGAAAGGCTTTGAGGCCATCCTGTTTCTTAGCGAACCGCTGGGGTCGGTCAATACCCGCCGCGAGCGCCTGAGCGCCTTCCGCGCCACGCTCACCCGCCACCACGGCGTGGTGGCCGAAAACGCCGAAGTGCAGCTCAACGACGGCGCGATGATGGACAACGTCCTGCGCCAGTTCCACGCCCGCCACCGCGGGATGCGCAAAGCGGTGATCTCCGCCAACGGCGCACTGACGCTGCAGGTGGCCCGCGCCCTGAAGCGCGTCGGCCTGATCTGGGGCAGCGATATCGGCCTGCTGGGCTTCGACGAACTGGAGTGGGCGGAGCTGGCTGGCGTCGGCATCACCACCCTCAAACAGCCGACGTGGCAGATCGGCTACGCGGCGGTGGAACAGGTGATTCGGCGCATTGCTGGCAGTAATGACCCCATCTGCGAGCGGGTCTTCTCCGGCGAGCTTATCGTCCGCGGATCAACTTCCCATTAACGATCCTTCGTGATGCCGATCATAAATTAAACATCTCGCCCTTTCTTATGGAACCGATACCATCTAGCGTAATAAGGAGATTAAGCAACAAACGCCGGGAGTAAGAGCGCGATGGCCAGAAAAATTATTGTCGTTACCGCTGCGTATGGTAATGACCATGTTAAATCCTTAGGCGGCCAGGCCGCCGTCCTGCCGTTTATCGCCGACGCCGGCGCGGACGGCGTCGAAATCCGCCGCGAGCTGTTCAGCGCCGAAGAGCTCAACGCCCTGCCGACGCTGGCCGCCACCATTGAGCGCCACGGCCTGCTGGCCTGCTACTCCGCGCCCCAGGCGCTGTTCGCCGACAACGGCGAGCTTAACCCGCATCTCCCGACGCTGCTCGCGGAAGCGCAGACTCTTAACGCCCTGTGGCTGAAGCTCTCCCTTGGCCATTTCCGCCACAACCAGCAGCTCGACGAACTGCGCCATATCCTCAGCGACAGCGGCATGGCGCTGGTGGTGGAGAATGACCAGACCGACTGCGGCCAGCTGGCGCCGATGCAGCGCTTCAAAGCCGCCTGTCGGGTGCATCAGCTGCCGATCACCTTAACGTTTGATATGGGCAACTGGCTGTGGGTCGGCGATTCGCCGGAAGAGGCCGCCCGCCATCTTGCGCCGGCGGTCAGCTATATTCATGTAAAAGCGGCGGAGCCTCATCAGGAGAAATTCCGCGCTGTGCCGCCGGATCAGGCCGCCGACCGCTGGCTGGCCCTGCTCGATAATCTTCCCGCCGACGCGCCGCGTGGAATCGAGTTTCCGCTGACTGGCCATGACCTGACGGCCGTGACCCGCCGCTACGTCAACCTGTTACGCGAGGAATAAGCCGTGGAAAATTTAGATGTCATCACCATCGGCGAAGCTATGGCCATGTTTGTCGCCACCGAAACCGGCGATCTGGCCGAGGTGGAGCATTTTATGAAACGTGTCGCCGGCGCTGAGCTGAACGTCGCCACCGGCCTGGCGCGCCTGGGTCTGAAGGTCGGCTGGGTCAGCCGCGTCGGCAACGACAGCTTTGGCCGCTTCGTACTGCAATCGCTGGCGAAAGAGGGGATCGATAGCCACGCTGTCGCCATCGACAACCGCTTCGCTACCGGTTTCCAGATGAAATCGAAAGTCGAAAATGGAACCGATCCCATTGTGGAATATTTCCGTAAAGGTTCTGCCGCCAGCCATCTGTCGCCGGACGATTTTCGCGCCGACTACTTCACCAGCGCCCGTCATCTGCACCTGAGCGGTGTGGCCGCCGCGCTCTCTGAAAGCTCATATGCGCTGCTGGAGCATGCGGCGAAGGTCATGAAAGCCGAGGGCAAAACCCTCTCTTTCGACCCCAATCTGCGGCCGGTGCTGTGGAAAAGCGAAGCCGAGATGGTGGAGAAACTCAACCGTCTCGCCTTCCAGGCTGACTGGGTTTTGCCAGGCTTAAAAGAGGGCGTCATCCTCACCGGCCAGCAGACCCCGGAGGGGATCGCCGATTTCTATCTCTCGCGCGGCGTCAAGGCGGTGGTCATTAAAACCGGCTGCGACGGCGCCTGGTTCAAGAGCGCCAGCGGCGAACAGGGAACGGTTGATGCCATCAAAGTCGAAAACGTCGTCGATACCGTCGGCGCCGGCGATGGCTTTGCTGTCGGGGTGATTAGCGCCCTGCTGGAAGGCAAAACCCTGCTTCAGGCGGTGAACCGCGGCAATAAAATCGGTTCGTTGGCCATTCAGGTCCAGGGCGACAGCGAGGGGCTGCCCACCCGCGACGCGCTGGGCGAATAACATTTATACGCAACCATAACAGCCGTCCTGTACCCTACCTGCAGCGCGGCACAGCAGCGTCCGTTTCGACGGACGTATGTCACCTCATTGACAGAGGCAAGCCTATGAATAGCTCAACAAATGCAACGAAACGCTGGTGGTACATCATGCCTATCGTGTTTATCACGTATAGCCTGGCGTACCTCGACCGCGCCAACTTCAGCTTCGCCTCCGCGGCAGGCATTACCGAAGACCTGGGCATCACCAAGGGGATCTCCTCCCTGCTGGGGGCCCTGTTCTTCCTCGGCTACTTCTTCTTCCAGATCCCCGGCGCTATCTATGCGGAGCGCCGCAGCGTTCGCAAACTGATCTTTATCTGCCTGATCCTGTGGGGCGGCTGCGCCTCCCTGACCGGGATTGTGCATAATATCCCGGCGCTGGCGGCCATTCGCTTTATCCTCGGCGTCGTCGAAGCGGCGGTGATGCCGGCGATGCTGATCTATATCAGCAACTGGTTCACCAAATCCGAGCGCTCAAGGGCCAACACCTTCCTGATCCTCGGCAACCCGGTGACGGTCCTGTGGATGTCGGTGGTCTCCGGCTACCTGATTCAGGCCTTCGGCTGGCGGGAAATGTTCATCATCGAAGGGGTGCCGGCGGTGATCTGGGCCTTCTGCTGGTGGGTGCTGGTGAAAGATAAACCGTCGCAGGTATCCTGGCTGGCGGAGAGTGAAAAAGCCGCGCTGCAGGAACAACTGGATCGTGAACAGCAGGGCATCAAAGCGGTGCGTAACTATGGCGAGGCCTTCCGCTCCCGCAACGTGATCCTGCTCTGCGCTCAGTACTTTGCCTGGAGCATCGGCGTGTACGGTTTTGTACTGTGGCTGCCGTCGATTATCCGCAGCGGCGGCGAAAATATGGGGATGGTGGAAGTGGGCTGGCTCTCTTCGGTTCCGTACCTGGCGGCGACTATCGCCATGATCGTGGTCTCCTGGGCCTCCGATAAAATGCAGAACCGTAAACTGTTCGTCTGGCCGCTGCTGCTGATTGGCGGACTGGCCTTCATCGGCTCCTGGGCGGTCGGCGCCAACCACTTCTGGGTCTCTTACACCCTGCTGGTGGTGGCTGGTGCGGCAATGTATGCGCCTTACGGCCCCTTCTTCGCCATTATTCCGGAAATGCTGCCACGCAACGTCGCCGGCGGCGCGATGGCGCTGATCAACAGCATGGGCGCCCTGGGCTCCTTCTGCGGCTCGTGGTTTGTCGGCTACCTGAACGGCGCCACCGGCAGCCCCGCAGCTTCCTATATTTTTATGGGGGTGGCGCTTTTCGCCTCAGTATGGCTGACTTTGATTGTTAAGCCTGCTAATAATCAAAACCTTCCACTTGGCGCTCATCACGCCTGAACGACTCACACTACGGAGATTCGCATGAAGCCGTCTGTCATTCTCTATAAAACGCTTCCCGACGACCTGCTACAGCGTCTGGAGGAGCACTTTTCCGTCACTCAGGTGAAAAACCTGCGGCCGGAGACCGTTTCGCAGCACGCTGAGGCCTTCGCCCAGGCTGAGGGCCTGCTGGGCTCCAGCGAAAAGGTTGACGCCGCGCTGCTGGAGAAGATGCCGAAGCTGCGTGCGACCTCCACCGTGTCCGTTGGCTATGACAACTTCGACGTCGAGGCGCTGAACGCCCGCCGGGTGCTGCTGATGCATACCCCGACCGTGCTGACCGAGACCGTCGCCGACACGATCATGGCGCTGGTGCTGAGCACCGCCCGCCGGGTGGTGGAAGTGGCGGAGCGCGTCAAAGCGGGCGAGTGGACGAAGAGCATTGGGCCAGACTGGTTCGGCACCGACGTACACCATAAAACCTTAGGTATCGTCGGCATGGGCCGCATCGGCATGGCGCTGGCGCAGCGCGCCCACTTCGGGTTCGGCATGCCGATCCTGTACAACGCGCGCCGCCAGCATCCACAGGCAGAAGAGCGCTTCAACGCCCGCTATTGCGATCTCGATACCCTGCTGCAGGAAGCCGATTTTGTCTGCCTGATCCTGCCCCTGAGCGAAGAGACCCACCATCTGTTCGGTCAGGCGCAGTTCGCCAAAATGAAGTCTTCCGCCATCTTTATTAACGCCGGGCGCGGCCCGGTGGTCGATGAGCAGGCGCTAATCGCCGCCCTGCAGGCGGGGGAGATTCACGCTGCCGGCCTTGATGTCTTCGAGCACGAGCCGCTGGCTAAAGATTCGCCGCTGCTGAGCCTGCCGAACGTCGTCGCGCTGCCGCATATCGGCTCCGCCACCCATGAGACGCGCTACAACATGGCGGCCTGCGCGGTGGATAACCTGATCGATGCCCTGAACGGCAAGGTCGAGAAAAACTGCGTCAATCCGCAGGTAAAATAAGCCATAAAAAAACCCGGGTAGCGGCGGCCATCGCCCTCCCCGGGTTCTTTTTGCATTCTGTCCGTCATCCAGCCCGTTCGCCGCAGCTCACGTCAGCCAGACGGGGCATTAGCGGGTGGCGTTCACCGCCGCCGTCCATGCCTGATTAAACGCCTGATGCTGCGCCGCCAGCGGCCCAATCAGCGCATTATACTGGCTGGCCTGCTGCGAGGTCGGGAACTGAATGCCGTTGGCCACAAAGCTCACCTGGGTCCCCTGCTGAGCGACAAAATCTCCCACCTGAACCAGCTGCTGGGTAAAGATCTGCGCGGCCGGGATCAGCGGCTGCAGCGCGTCGGCTGGCGCGGTGACGACCTTGGCGTATACCTGATCGAAGACCGGCTTGAGATCGTCAGCCTGCTTCAGAGCGCCATGCGCGGCATCAGCCTGCATTTTGGCATTCTGCAGCTGCTGGCTGAGCACGCCCAGCGCGCCGTTCGCCTGACGCAGCGGCTCGCGCTGGGTCATATAGTCCTGCGGAACGCGGATCGCATTGACGCTATCCACCACCGGGCGCAGACCAGCGTCCATCGCCTGGCTCACCTGCTGCGAGTAGCCGTAGATCACCGCGTAGTCAGAGACAAACGGCCCAAACTGTTTTTTCTGATCGGCGGTCAGCGTCGGCAGTCGTTCACCGCTACGCATCGCCGTATTCTGCAGGAAGTCGATAAACGCTTTGCGCTGATCGCCCTCTTTATCAAAACACCCACTCAGGCTAACCACCATTAATAAGGCCGCCATAGCCGCAAACCAGCGAGAGCAGGACTTTCCTGTCGCCATTTTTTTACTCCTTTCAGCCAAAAAAAGCGCACAAAGACACACACGTGCCAGACGCTGACAAGGATAGTCCAGCTCGGCCTCGCAGGATACCTTTTACTGCTAATCTTACGCAGGAAAAACGCCATTCCATACGCCGCTATCGCCGCCTGGCGCGTCTGTTATGCGCATCACAAATATGCGCTTTAAATCAGGCCGACGCATATCACGTAACTTATTGATATTCTTTAAACAAAAAATCCATCAACCGGCGCCTCGCCCGGAAGCGGACGATAATCGCACGCTTTGGCGCGCGCCCGGATTGCCTGGTCAGCGCTTCAATGATTTGATGAATGAGCGATTAACGGCGATGCGTTCGATTATCGCACAAATCAAACTCAATGACGCGAAGGCGACGATAATAACAAACCTCTGTCCCTCGCTCAGTCTGCCAGGAAAGCCGTATGACTAAGACAACCATCGACATTCAGGCCTTTATCAACGAGCACCCCTTCACCCGCTACCAGTGGATGATCCTCGCGCTCTGCTTCATCACCGTCGCGATGGACGGGTTCGACACCGCGATCATCGGATTCATCGCCTCCGACCTGGTCCAGGAGTGGGGCGTGGAAAAATCCGCCCTCGGCCCGGTGATGAGCGCTGCGCTGGTGGGCCTGGCCGTCGGCGCGTTAACCGCGGGACCGCTGGCTGATCGTATCGGCCGCAAGAAAGTGCTGATTATGTCGATCGTGGTGTTCGGCGGATTCAGCCTGCTCACCGCTTTTGCCTCCAGCCTTAACCAACTGACGCTGCTGCGCTTTCTGACCGGCCTGGGCCTTGGCGCAGCGATGCCCAATGCCGCCACGTTAATGAGCGAATATGCGCCGGAGCGCCGTCGGGCGCTGCTGGTGAACCTGATGTTCGTCGGCTTTCCGATGGGATCGTCGCTGGGCGGCTTTTTATCCGCCTGGATGATCCCGCACTATGGCTGGCAGAGCGTGCTGGTGCTGGGCGGCGTGATGCCTCTCCTGCTGGCGGTGGCTTTAATTTTCCTGCTGCCGGAGTCCGCCCGCTATCTGGTGGTGAAGCGTCAGCCGGCGCAGCGCATTGCCGCCATCCTGCGGCGTATCGCGCCGCTGCCGGAGGCGGTGGAATTTGAGCTGCGCGAAGCAGGCCAGGTGAAAGAGAAGTCGGCTATCGGCGTCATTTTCTCCCCGCGCTACGCAGTGGGTACCGTGATGCTGTGCCTGACCTACTTCATGGGTCTGCTGATCTTCTATCTCCTGACCAGCTGGCTGCCGCTGCTGATCCGTGAAACCGGCGCATCGATGAGTCAGGCCTCAATTATCACCGCTCTGTTCCCGCTCGGCGGCGGAATTGGCGTGCTGATCCTCGGCGCCCTGATGGACAAGATCAACCCCAATAAGGTAGTGGCCGTCGGCTGGCTGCTGACCGGCGTTTTCGTCTGTCTGGTCGGCTTCTCCACCAGCAGCCTGGCGCTGATGGGAGTGATGGTGTTTATCGCCGGCAGTATTATGAACGGCGCGCAGTCGTCGATGCCGGCGCTGGCGGCAGGCTTCTACCCGACGCAAGGGCGCGCCACCGGCGTCGCCTGGATGCTGGGTATCGGCCGCTTCGGCGGGATCCTCGGTGCGTTCAGCGGCGCCTTCCTGATGCAGGCCCAGCTCTCTTTTGAGACCATTTTCACCCTGCTGGCCATCCCGGCGTTCCTGTCAGCCATCGCGCTGCTGATTAAATACCGGGTCAGTAAATCAGCGCCCGTGGCGACAGAGGACGCGAGAGGTCTGCAGAAAGCCTGATCGATAAGCCGGCGGCCCGCGCCGGCTTTGCCGCTTTTTTCTTATCCGTTTACAAAAATTTTCGAAGCCACGCCATCGCGTTAGTAATCATTCTCTTAGGCCCCGTTGCCGTTTGGCTGACGGGGCCGATTCGATAACCTGCTGGCAAATAATCACGGACGTTACCATCCTTTACGCCTTTTTCTGACTATTCTTAAAGAGCTTTAGAAAAATCTCTTCCGCTGTGTGATAAAAGGAGTTCTCAATGGAATATAAAGATCCCGTGTTTGAACTGCTGAGCAGCCTGGAACACATCGTTTTTAAGGACGATAATCAGACACTTACCTCAAACCGTAAGTCCACTGTGTTTAGTGAATTTGAACAGCTGCGTAAAGGCACTGGACTTAAGATTGACGACTTCGCCAACGCCATGGGCGTGAGCGTCGCCATGGTAAGAGAGTGGGAGTCGAGACGGGTAAGACCGTCCCCCACAGAGCTGAAATTAATGCGCCTGATTCAGGCCAATCCTCAGCTTTCAAGACAGTTACTCGATTAATCCAGCGCGCAGCGGCAAGGGCCAGTAAGGGAGCTTTTGCCGCTGCGCCGTAAAAAAAAGTTTGCTATCAGGTGCTGAACGTGCGTTAATGCTCGCAGGTTTGATGTACAGACCACAGAGCAGTCGAATAGAGCAGTCCTTCTAAGGTTATCCAAAGATACCCCCGTAGTGAACTTTCCCTTTATCGCTTTAAATCTGTAGTCCAGACCGCTACGCCGCAAGGCTCACTTATTTTTTTAAAGGTAATTCACTATGTCCGGTAAAATGACTGGTATCGTAAAATGGTTCAACGCTGACAAAGGCTTCGGCTTCATCACTCCTGACGATGGCTCTAAAGACGTGTTCGTACACTTCTCTGCTATCCAGAACGATGGCTACAAATCCCTGGATGAAGGTCAGAAAGTCTCCTTCACCATCGAAAGCGGCGCTAAAGGCCCGGCAGCTGGCAACGTAACTTCTCTGTAAGTTCAAGCCGCTAAGAATCGAGAATCCCTGCCTGATGGCGGGGATTTTTTTTATCTGTCGCCAGCCGCCGCCAGCATACGATGGCGGCTGCCGGGCATTCAGAGTCGGGTATCGTGCCAGCCCGTTTCCCCCCACGTCAGGCTGTGGGTGAGTTTCAACCCCTGCAGAAACGCCTCGTCATGCGACACCACCACCAACGCGCCGGGAAACGTCGCCAGCGCACACTCAATGGCCTGTGTCGACGCTAAATCGAGATGGTTGGTCGGCTCATCGAGCAACAGCAGCTGGGCCGGATCGCGTCGCCAGAGCACGCAGGCCAGGGCCGCTTTCAGGCGTTCGCCGCCGCTGAGCGCCGCCAGCGGCAGGTTGACCTTATCGGCGCCCAGCTGCAGCTGCGCCAGACGGGTCCGCAGCAGCCCCTCATCCAGCGGAGTATCTTCCAGGCTCAGATGCGTTATCACCGATAACGACAGATCCAGCTGCGTCAGATGTTGATCCAGATAAGCGGCGCTCACCGACAGCCGGGCATCGCCTGAGGCGGCCTGCTCCAGCCCCAGCAGCGTTTTCAGCAAGGTAGTTTTGCCGCAGCCATTCGGCCCTCGCAGCGCGACGCGCATCGGACCATCCACGCGCCAGTCCAGCGGCGCAGCGGGGGAATGGGCGAGTTGCAATGCTTCCACGACCAGCACCTGCTTGCCCGCCGCCACTTCGCTGCCTGGCAGGGTGAACATCACCGGCGTATCCTCTTCCACCCGCTCTCGCGCCTGCTGCACAGCGCCATTCAGACTGCTGTTCTGTTCACGATGCTGACGGCGCAGCGTTCCCGGACGCTCTTTTGCCGCGCCTTTGTACTTCACGCGTTCGAAAGAGGCGATATTCAGGGTATCAACGGTACGCAGTGTCTGCGCCGAGCGCCGCTGGGCAGCATCATGCTCTTTTTGCATTCGCGCGCGGGTGCGTCGCCGCTCGGTCGTCGCATGGTCCAGCGCCGCGCGCGCCGCCTGCTGCTCCGCCTCGCGCTGCCGCTGATATTCGTCATAGTTGCCGCCGTAGCTGCGCAGCGCCGTCGGCGTCAGCTCGATGATCCTCGGCATCCGCGCCAGCAGTTGACGATCGTGGCTGGCGATCAAAGCTCCGCCGTGCCAGTTTTCCAGTTGCTGATAGAGCCACTCTCGCCCCTCACTGTCCAGATGGTTGGTGGGCTCATCCAGCAGCAGATAATCGGCGCCCGAAACAAAGGCGCCGCACAGCAGGGCCTTCATCCGCTCGCCGCCGCTGAGTGAAAAAGCGGGACGCTCGGCAGAGAACGGCGGGAGACCGGCATCACGGAAAGCTAAACTCAGGCGATCGGGGAGATCCCAGTGGCCATCCAATAGCTCGAAATCGTCGGCCAGTCCATGACCCTGTTCAAGGCGGTACAAGGCGTCAAAGACCGGCGCATAGCCCAGCAGCGTAGCGAGGGTGGTCTCCGGCGTAAGCGTCGGCTGCTGCGCCACCCAGGCAATGGAAGCCGCGCGCTCGATATGGCCACCGGCAGGAGAATCAAGGCCCGCCAGCAGGCGCAACAGACGCGACTTACCGACGCCGTTCCGGCCGACCAGACCGCAAAGGGACGGTTCCAGCGAGACGCTGAGAGGACCAAACAGGGTCTGCCCCGTCGCAAACTGACAGGTGACCTGATGTAAAACAAAAGCGGGGATGTGGGCGCAATGAGCCATAAGCACTCCTGAATGAAATCAATACTCCCCTACCCGCAACGTCTGCGAGGTAAGGCGTGAAGTTCATCAGTCGTGTTTGTTCATTTGTAGGGCGCGCTCCAGTGAGACGAGGGATTCGTCGGGGCATAGGATAGCCACACTCCGCTATGAATTTCAAGCCCGTTTAATTCAACAATCGTTTAAAAATAAAAAGGCCTCCTGATATCAGGAGGCAAATGATTTATTTGGTGAACAATGAAAGGGTGCATTGAGAATGCCTGACACTGCAAGCATAGTGGGGATAGATCCCCGCCAGATGCTCTTACTGTTTACTATCACAGGCTAAGAATGCCACCAGCTCACTATTTCCCTGCCTGAGCTGTAATTCACATAGCGAATCACGAACCATCCAGGTCAATAATAAAACAGTGAAGCAAATCACTATTAAGCCAAACAACAGATACTTTCGCGACACTCCTCGCCTCCCGTGTTGATTTTCAACAAGTAAGAGGCTACGCTTATGGTGTTTATGCATTAGGGGAGCCTCACTTTGATGACTATCAGGTGGGGCTTTTCTCTGTCTGTCTCCCGCTGAATACCTGAGACACACAGTCTCAAGCACCCGCCGCCATTCTAGCGTAAATAACTTGCGGAATTATGTTTATATATTCTTAAAATATTTTTTATTGATCAATGAAAATAATGAAAATATCAACACCTGAATTATTAGCGGTTCGACCACTTATATTTCAGGTATAAAAAAACCTGCCCTGAGGCAGGTTTTTTTATTACCGATACGCTTACTGCAGCAGAGAAATATCCGCCACCTGCAGGAACAGTTCACGCAGTTTGGACAGCAGCGTCAGACGGTTGATGCGGACATCTTTGTCTTCGGCGTTGACCATCACGTTTTCGAAGAACTCATCCACCGGCTCGCGCAGGGCGGCCAGCTCAATCAGCGCATCCTGATAGCGGCCTGCGGCGAAGTACGGCTGCAGCTTGTCGCGCAGCACCACCAGATTGCCCGCCAGCTTAATTTCCGCCGCTTCTTTCAGCACGGAAGCGTGAACGATGTCGTTCAGCGTCTCGTCGGATTTCGCGAGGATGTTGGAGACACGTTTGTTCGCCGCCGCCAGCGCAGAGGACTCTTCCAGGGTACGGAAGTGCGATACGGCTTTCATGCGCGCATCGAAATCCGCCGGGCGGGTTGGACGACGCGCCAGTACCGCCTGGATAGTGTCGACGCCGTAGCCTTCGTCCTGATACCAGGCGCGGAAGCGGCCCAGCATAAAGTCGATCACGTCATCAACCACGTTAGCGTTGGTCAGCTTCTCACCGTACAGACGCACCGCTTCTTCGGTCAGCGTTTGCAGATCGAGGTTCAGGTTCTTCTCGACGATGATACGCAGGACGCCCAGCGCGGCGCGGCGCAGCGCAAACGGGTCTTTATCGCCTTTCGGGTGCTGGCCGATACCGAAGATACCCGCGAGGGTGTCCATCTTATCGGCAATCGCCACCGCGCAGGCCACCGGGTTAGACGGCAGCGCGTCGCCGGCAAAGCGCGGCTGATACTGTTCGTTCAGCGCCACGGCCACATCTTCCGCTTCGCCATCGTGGCGCGCGTAGTGCATCCCCATCACGCCCTGGGTGTCGGTGAACTCGAAGACCATGTTGGTCATCAGGTCGCACTTGGACAGCAGGCCCGCGCGGGTCGCGTGGTTCACGTCAGCGCCAATCTGCTCGGCAATCCAGCCCGCCAGCGCCTGAATGCGATCGGTCTTGTCGCGCAGCGTACCCAGCTGCTGCTGGAACAGCACGGTTTCCAGACGCGGCAGGTTGTCTTCCAGACGTTTTTTACGGTCGGTGTTGAAGAAGAACTCGGCGTCGGCCAGACGCGGACGGACCACCTTCTCGTTACCGGAGATGATCTGCTGCGGATCTTTCGACTCGATGTTGGCGACGAAGATGAAGTTCGGCAGCAGCTTACCGGCGTTGTCGTAAACCGGGAAGTACTTCTGGTCGCCCTTCATGGTGTAAACCAGCGCTTCAGACGGCACCGCGAGGAATTTTTCTTCGAACTTCGCCGTCAGCACCACCGGCCATTCCACCAGCGAGGTGACTTCTTCCAGCAGGCTTTCGCTCAGATCGGCTTGACCGCCAATCTTACGCGCCGCCTCTTCCGCATCGGCTTTGATTTTGGCTTTACGCTGTTCGTAATCGGCGATGACTTTACCGCGCTCCAGCAGGATCTGCGGGTACTGGTCGGCATGGTCGATGGTGAATTCCGGCTCGCCCATAAAGCGATGGCCGCGGATCACGCGATCGGACGGGATACCGAGGATAGTAGCCGGGATCACCTTGTCGCCCAGCAGCAGCGTGACGGTGTGAACCGGGCGCACGAAGTGGACGTCAGACGCGCCCCAGCGCATCAGTTTCGGGATCGGCAGCTTCGCCAGCGAGCTGGCAATCATGTTCGGCAGCAGCGCTTCGGTGCTTTCGCCCTTCACATGGGCGCGATACAGCAGCCACTCGCCTTTGTCCGTAGTCAGACGTTCGGCCTGATCGACGGTAATACCGCAGCCGCGCGCCCAGCCTTCGGCCGCTTTGCTTGGCTTGCCTTCGGCATCGAACGCCTGGGCAACGGCCGGGCCGCGTTTTTCCACTTCGCGATCGGCTTGCGCCGCCGCCAGGTTGGCCACCTTCAGCGCCAGACGACGCGGGGCGGCAAACCATTCCACTTTACCGTGCGCGAGGCCGGCGTTATCCAGCTCCGCGGTCACGTTCGCAGCAAAAGATTCCGCCAGGCTGCGCAGCGCTTTTGGTGGCAGCTCTTCAGTGCCGATTTCCACCAGAAAAGTATTCTCAGACATGGCCGCCTCTTATTTATTCTTGTTGCACATCGGGAAGCCGAGCGCTTCACGGGAAGCGTAGTACGCTTCCGCCACGGCTTTCGTCAGGGTGCGAATGCGCAGGATATAGCGCTGACGCTCGGTGACGGAGATGGCTTTACGCGCATCCAGCAGGTTGAAGCTGTGAGCCGCTTTCAGAATGCGCTCGTAGGCCGGCAGCGGCAGCGGGGTCTCCAGCGCCAGCAGATGCTGGGCCTCTTTCTCATACTGCTCGAAGCAGGAGAAGAGGAAATCGACGTCGGCGTATTCGAAGTTATAGGTGGACTGCTCCACTTCGTTCTGGTGGAACACGTCGCCGTAAGTGGTTTTACCCAGCGGGCCATCGCTCCAGACCAGGTCGTAGACGCTGTCGACGCCCTGGATATACATCGCCAGACGCTCCAGGCCGTAGGTGATCTCGCCGGTCACCGGCTTACACTCCAGGCCGCCCACCTGCTGGAAGTAGGTGAACTGCGTCACTTCCATGCCGTTGAGCCACACTTCCCAACCCAGACCCCAGGCCCCCAGCGTCGGGTTTTCCCAGTTGTCTTCGACGAAGCGAATGTCGTGAATGGTCGGGTCCATACCCAGCTCTTTCAGCGACCCGAGGTACAGCTCCTGGATGTTGTCCGGAGAAGGCTTAATCACCACCTGGAACTGATAGTAATGCTGTAAACGGTTCGGGTTTTCGCCATAGCGGCCATCGGTTGGACGACGGGAAGGCTGTACGTAGGCGGTCGCCATCGGCTCCGGCCCTAACGCGCGCAAGCAGGTCATCGGGTGAGAGGTGCCGGCGCCGACTTCCATGTCCAGTGGTTGAACAATGGTGCAGCCCTGACGAGCCCAGTAATCCTGTAAGGTCAGGATCAGGCCCTGGAAGGTCCTGGTATCAAACTTTTGCATATGATTTCGTGCTGGATACGTGTGGATTTAAAGGAAGGAGTCAGTATACCCGCTGGCTGCGAGATATACAGTACGAAACGGCGTAGTTTCAGGAAAACGGACGAAATTTACGCCAGGCGGGGTCGATTCAGCGCATCGAAAGATGCATAAACTGGCCGTCGGGGTCAAAGGAACAGATGAAACGTTCATTCTTGCCGGTACGACCCGACAGCTCATAGCTCGCCTGGAATTGTTCAAGATGGTTCACGTCAACTAACTGCGTTTGCGTGTTATAGCGGATAGCGGCCTGATCCTTGCAAAGCTGCGCCATATTGAGCGTAGTTTGCGGTGTAATATGCGCGCGCTGCGCCTTTTGCGCCGGCGGGGAAACGGTCTCGCTGCAGCCCGCAAGGAGCAGCGCCAGCATTATGGAAACGACACCTTTCACCACGTTCTCCTCCACCGCCTTGTCAGCAAGTTGTTATCGCAAAGATCCAGTATTACAGGTATTTTGCGAATATCATGAAACAGCGACAAGTCTGTGATCAAAAACTCAGACTAATCTCGTGCGACACCGGGGCATAAGGCGGGTCAGACCTTATATCGCCAGTAGACTTTGAGGGACTGATGCAAGAAAAGATACACTGGATCACCAACCTGCGCGGCATTGCCTGCATGATGGTGGTGATGATCCACAGTACCAGCTGGTATATCACTCATCCGCATGCGATTACCCTGCTGCAATGGGATATCGCCAATCTGCTCAATTCCGCTTCCCGCGTCAGCGTACCGCTGTTTTTTATGATCTCGGGGTATCTGTTTTTTGGGGAACGCAGCGCCCAGCCGCGCCATTTCTGGCGGATTGGCCTGTGCATTGCTTTCTATAGCGCGCTGTCTCTGCTGTATATCGCGCTGTTTACCCATATCAACGTCGAGCTGTCGTTAAAGAATTTGCTGCAGAAGCCCGTCTTCTACCACCTGTGGTTTTTCTTTGCTATCGCCGTTATCTATCTGCTCTCGCCGCTTATTCAGGTTAAATCCGTCAACGGCAAAATGCTGCTGGCGCTGATGGCGATCCTCGGCATTCTGGCCAACCCCAACATGGTTGGCGTCAAAGCCGCCGGGATTGAGTGGCTGCCGGTCAACCTCTATATCAATGGCGACACCTTTTATTACGTGCTCTACGGCGTGCTGGGCAGGGCTATTGGCACCCTGGATACCGATAAAAAATGGCTGACCCCGCTCTGCGCCGCGCTGTTCCTCGCCGCCGTGTGGGTCATCTCCCGCGGCACGCTGCATGAGCTGCGCTGGCGCGGGGACTTCGGCGACACCTGGTATCTCTACTGCGGGCCGGCGGTGTTCGTTTGCGCGGTCGCCCTGCTGACGCTCGCCAAAAACTGGCTGAACGCGCGTCCCCTGCCCGGTATCGAATGTATTGCACGTCATTCTCTGGGAATTTACGGCTTCCATGCCCTGATTGTGCATGCGCTGCGCGCCAGCCATCTGGAACTGAGCCGCTGGCCGCTGCTGGATATTGTGTGGATTTTCAGCGCCGCCCTGCTCGGCAGCCTGCTGCTGTCCGGCCTGGTGCAGCGGGTTGATAGCCGGCGGCTGGTCAGTTAACGACCTGCCGCCGAGAGCGGGCCCGACTCACAGTTCAGGCCCCTCTTCCTGCACGCTGAGAGGCTCTCTTAAACGGGTCGGGTCCCAGGCATCACGCACGTTTTTCTGCACCGCAACGGCGCCAAACAGGCTCAAAAAGTACGCCAGTCCATAGAACCCTTTCTCGCTGAGCAGCAGACTGGCGTTCCACAACCCGATAACCAGCAGGCCAACGGCGATGACGAAGGCCACCAGACAGGTGGTGTAGTACAGCGCGGTGGTCGGAATGGCTTCATATTTATCGCGCACCGTCTTCTGATAAGACGCTGCGGCAAACAACCCCAGCACCAGGACAGCAAAATAATAGCCTTTTTCATTCAACTGCATATCCGCATTCCACAGGCCGACCAGATAGGTGGCGATGCCGCCGATCAGGGCAATCCAGGAGATTAAATGAAAGGCCGGAGAATACGTCGCGTGCTTGTTTTCCATTACTTTTACCTCTTACGCGCCCACGGATGGCGCTTATTCCGTTTTTTGCATCGCGCAGGCGACGCGGATCCGTTCGGGGGTTGCCGATGCGCCATATAAGCAGACAAACCATGCCGCGATATAGACGGCTTTTTCATGCCAGCCTGCCGGCACATACCAGGCGCCCACCAGCAGCAGGCCGACCGATAGCAGCAGCACCAACCGGCATAAGGCAATAAAACCGTCGTCCTGTTCCTGCCACCGTCTGGCGCGCTGATGGGCGAGGACGGCAAACATCCCCATCACCAGTACGCCGAGAAAATAACCTTTACCGCTAAACAACGGGCAGGTTCGCCAGATACCGAGCAGATAAACCAGCGATCCTGCTGCCATCATCACCCTGGCAATATTGCGTTTTGTGTTCATCTCACCTCCCTGGTCGACAGGGGCTGATTATGACCGACTCCCCCGGCGATGCCTCAGGTTACGCACGGCCAAACGGAGATTTCGGAATAAACAAATACGCTTTTTTGGATGGATGTAGCCGGGACATTCAGGGAAGTAATCCGCCCGGCGTTGCCGGACGGACTGAGGCTATGACATCAGCGGTTTCAGCTGCTGATAAATCTGGCGGAAGGTTTCCCGCTGTGGCGCATAGTGGGCCACTCGGCGATCGTCCGGGCGATGCGCTTGCTCAAGCGGCAGCGGCGTCAACAGCCCGGCGCGGTTGGCTTCGCCGTGCACCGCCAGCTGCGCCAGCCTGGCCGCCCCCAGCGCCGGGCCGACGTCGCCCCCGGTACGATAATCGAGCTGCTGGCCGCTGATATCCGCCAGCATTTGTCGCCAGTAAGCGCTACGCGCCCCGCCGCCGATAAGGGTGATGCTCTGCGGCTTGATGCCGCAGGCGTGAACCACGTCCATGCCGTCCGCCAGCGCATAGCCCACCCCCTCCAGCACCGCCCGCGCCAGCTCTGCCGGCCCATGCTGATGCGTCAGGCCGAAGAAGACGCCCTTGGCCTGCGGGTTGTTGTGCGGCGTGCGTTCGCCCGACAGATAGGGCAGGAACCACACCGGACCAGCGCTCTCGTCGGCTGACTGCGCCGCCGCAATCAGCGCCGGCACGCTGGCGAGACCGGTTAATTTCGCCGCCCAGTCCAGACAGGAAGCCGCGCTGAGCATCACCGACATCAGATGCCAGCGGCCCGGCAGCGCATGGCAAAAGCTATGCACTGCGCTTTCAGGCTTGCTGAGGAACCCTTCGCTGACCGCGAAATACACACCTGAAGTGCCCAGCGACAGCATCGCCTGACCGGCATCGGCCATGCCGACCCCGACCGCGCCGGCGGCGTTGTCGCCGCCGCCCCCTACCACCAGCGCCTGTGGCATATTCCACGCCTGCGCCACCTCCGGACGCAGCTGCCCGGTGACGTCGCTGCCTTCAAACAGCGCCGGCATCGCGTCCCGGCTGAGATCGCAGGCGGCGAGCATCTCATCGCTCCAGTCGCGTCGGGCGACGTCCATCCACAGGGTACCGGCGGCGTCAGACATATCGCTGGCAAGCTCGCCGGTCATCCGCAGACGCAGATAATCCTTCGGCAACAGCACTTTATCGACCTGGCTGAACACCGCCGCCTCGTGGCGCTGCACCCACAAGAGCTTCGGCGCCGTAAAGCCCGGCATCATCAGGTTGCCTGTGATTTGCCGGGAAGCGCTGACTTTTTCCTCCAGCAGCTGGCACTCTTCGCCGCAGCGGCCGTCATTCCATAAAATGGCAGGACGCAGCACCTGTAGCGATTTATCCAGCAGGGTGGCGCCGTGCATCTGCCCGGCGATCCCCAGCGCCTTCACGTCGCGCAGACTATGCTGCGCGCCCAGGGCTTTCATCGCCGTGTCCGTAGCCTGCCACCACTGCTCGGGATCTTGTTCCGACCACAGCGGATGCGGACGCGAGACGGTGAGTTTTTCGGTATGCGATGCCACCACATCACCCTGCTCATTGAGCAGAATGGCTTTGACGCCCGATGTCCCCAGATCGATGCCGATATACATACTACCTCTCCTTAAACGCGCGCCACGGCTGAGCGTGGCGCGAACAGAGCATCCTGGTGGCGGTCCCGGTCACGCCGGGCGCCGCCGCATGATTACTTGTCAAACAGATAATGGTTGACCAGGTTTTCCAGTTGTTCCTGCTGGCCGCTGCGATGCTGCGGCGCCAGCTGATGCTGAGCGGCGTACTGGGCAATGTCGCTGAGGGCCATCTGCCCGTTAAGGATCTGCTGCCCCAGCTCGCCGTTCCAGCCGGCGTAGCGTTTGGCCACGCGTTTATCCAGCTCACCGTCTTCGATCATCCGCGCCGCGACCTTCAGCGACAGCGCCATGGTATCCATCGCGCCGATATGGCCGTAGAACAGATCGTATTTGTCGGTGCTCTGACGGCGCACTTTCGCATCAAAATTGAGGCCGCCGGTGGTGAAGCCGCCCGCTTTGAGAATTTCATACATCACCAGCGCGTTCTCTTCGACGCTGTTCGGGAACTGGTCGGTATCCCAGCCCAGCTGCGGATCGCCGCGGTTGGCGTCGACGGAACCGAACAGCCCCAGCGCGATGGCCGTCGCGATCTCATGATGGAACGAGTGGCCGGCAAGGGTCGCATGGTTGGCTTCAATGTTCAGTTTAATCTCTTTTTCCAGACCAAACTGCTTGAGGAAGCCGTACACGGTAGAGGCGTCATAATCATACTGATGCTTGGTAGGCTCCTGTGGTTTGGGCTCGATCAGCAGCGTGCCTTTAAAGCCGATTTTATGCTTATGCTCCACCACCAGCTGCATAAAGCGGCCTATCTGTTCACGCTCCTGGCGCAGGTCGGTATTCAGCAGGGTTTCATAGCCCTCGCGACCGCCCCACAGGACATAGTTTTCGCCGCCCAGCTGATGGGTGGCATTCATGGCGGTAACCACCTGGGTGGCCGCCCAGCTAAACACTTCCGGGTCCGGGTTGGTGGCCGCGCCGGCGCCGTAGCGCGGGTTGGTGAAGCAGTTTGCGGTCCCCCACAGGAGCTTGACGCCGCTCTGCTGCTGCTTCTCCGCCAGCACCTCGACCATCCGGGCGAAGTTATTGCTGTACTCCTTGAGCGAACTCCCTTCCGGCGAGACGTCAACGTCGTGGAAGCAGTAGTAAGGCACGTTGAGTTTATGGAAAAATTCGAACGCCACATCGGCTTTGCGTTTGGCCATCTCCAGGGCGTCGCCAGGCTGCTGCCATGGGCGGTCGAAGGAGCCCACGCCAAACATATCGGCGCCATTCCAGCAGAAGGTGTGCCAGTAACAGGCCGCAAAACGCAGATGATCTTCCATCCGTTTGCCCAGCACCAGTTCATCCGGGTTGTAATGACGGAAAGCCAGCGGGTTAGCGGATTTCGGGCCTTCGTAACGAACGCGATCGAGTTGATCGAAATAGGTCTGCATAGAGAACTCCATATTCAGAGATGCGGCGAATAACCAATCAGATACCCTAAATAATTCGAGTTGCAGGAAGGCGGCAGGAGCGCGAGTCCCCGATAACCAGGGGGCGAAGCAACGAATGTCACCAACACACCTACAACTTGAAGTATGACGGGTTTAAGCCAATATAGAATTTCGCTTTCATTTTCCTCAATTACGTTATTTCACACCGCCATTGAGAGAATCCACAAACGTGCGCCAGCTCGCAAAAATAATATCGGCGCGTTCTTCTGCCGTCCTGTCAGAGAGGTCCAGTGCAATAATAAGAGTGTGCATGAATAAAATACGATCGCCGTCATAATTTGCGCATTAAACGAAATTTCATAACTGCAAAATAAGAACCGGTAATTGCCAGCCCTGCTTTCCGCGTTAAGAATCTGTAACGTATCCGCAACCTCATGTATCAAACATTATTTTTCCGTTCGTCTTACCTACCCTTACAAAAAAGGTATCGTTATTATGAAGATAAAGAACCTTTGCCTTACGCTTTGCGCCAGCTCCCTCCTGCTCGCCAGCATGGCGGGGATGGCGAAAGAAGTGAAGATTGGCATGGCCATCGACGATCTGCGTCTGGAACGCTGGCAGAAAGACCGCGATATTTTCGTCAATAAAGCGGAATCCTTAGGCGCCAAAGTTTTTGTCCAGTCCGCCAATGGCAATGAAGAAACGCAGATGTCGCAAATTGAAAACATGATCAACCGCGGCGTCGATGTCTTAGTCATTATTCCTTATAACGGTCAGGTGCTCAGTAACGTTATTAAAGAGGCTAAGCAGGAAGGTATTAAAGTGCTGGCCTATGATCGCATGATTAATAATGCCGATATTGATTTCTATATTTCTTTCGACAATGAAAAAGTCGGCGAAATGCAGGCGCAAAGCCTGGTCGACAAAGTGCCGCAGGGTAATTATTTTCTGATGGGCGGCTCGCCGGTGGATAATAACGCCAAGCTGTTCCGCGCCGGCCAGATGAAGATCCTCAAGCCGTATGTCGATGAGGGCAAAATTAAGATTGTCGGCGATCAGTGGGTTGACGGCTGGCTGCCGGAAAACGCGCTGAAAATAATGGAAAACGCGCTGACGGCGAATAATAACAAAATCGATGCCGTGGTGGCCTCCAATGACGCAACCGCCGGCGGCGCCATCCAGGCCTTAACCGCCCAGGGGCTGGCAGGCAAAGTGGCGATCTCCGGTCAGGATGCTGACCTGGCGGGCGTGAAGCGCATTATTTCCGGTACCCAGACGATGACCGTCTATAAACCGATTACCACCCTGGCCACCAACGCCGCCGAAATCGCCGTTGAGCTGGGCAACGATAAGCAGCCGAAGTCTGACACCACGCTGAATAACGGCTTAAAAGATGTCCCTTCGCGCCTGTTAACGCCAATTGAAGTGAATAAAGAGAATATCGACGCCACGGTGATAAAAGACGGTTTCCATAAAAAGAGTGAACTGTAATGGCTGACGCCCCGCTACGGGGCGTCATTTTCATCCCGCCGGATATCACTTTTGCGGAGTCTTTATGGCCTGGCTACTCGAAATGAAGAACATCACCAAAACCTTCGGCGCCGTTAAGGCCGTGGATAATGTCAGCCTGCGCCTGAACGCTGGCGAGGTGGTCTCGTTATGCGGTGAAAATGGTTCGGGAAAATCGACGCTGATGAAGGTGCTGTGCGGTATCTATCCGCACGGAAGCTATGAGGGCGAGATTATTTTTGCCGGCGAAACGCTGCAGGCAAACCATATTCGCGATACTGAACGCAAAGGCATCGCCATTATTCATCAGGAGCTGGCGCTGGTGAAACATCTCACCGTGCTGGAGAACATTTTCCTCGGCGCCGAAATATCCCGCCACGGCCTGCTGGATTATGAAACCATGACGCTGCGCTGCCAGAAGCTGCTGGCGCAGGTCAATCTGCCCATTTCGCCCGACACCCGCGTCGGCGACCTCGGCCTCGGTCAGCAGCAGCTGGTGGAGATCGCCAAGGCGCTGAATAAACAGGTGCGCCTGCTGATCCTCGACGAACCAACCGCCTCCTTAACCGAACAAGAGACCGCGACGCTGCTGGCGATCGTTCGCGATCTGCAAAACCACGATATCGCCTGCATCTATATTTCGCACAAGCTCAATGAGGTCAAAGCGATCTCCGATACGATCTGCGTGATCCGCGACGGCCAGCATATCGGCACCCGCGACGCCAGCGGCATGAGCGAAGACGACATCATCACCATGATGGTTGGCCGGGAGCTCACCGCGCTCTATCCCAGCGAACCGCACGCCCACGGCGAGGAGATCCTGCGGGTCGAACATTTAACCGCCTGGCACCCGGTAAACCGTCATATTAAACGGGTCAACGACGTCTCGTTTTCCCTGCATCGCGGGGAGATCCTCGGCATCGCCGGGCTGGTCGGCGCCGGACGGACCGAGGCGGTGCAGTGCCTGTTCGGCGTCTGGCCGGGGCGCTGGCAGGGGGAGATCTTCATTGATGGCCAGCCGGTCAGCATCACTAACTGTCAGCAGGCCATTGGCCACGGCATCGCCATGGTGCCGGAAGACCGCAAAAAAGACGGCATCGTGCCGGTGATGGCGGTGGGTAAGAACATTACCCTGGCGGCGCTCAGCCAGTTCACCGGCGCGATGAGCAGCCTGGACGACGCCGCCGAGCAGCACTGTATTGAGCAGTCCATTCAGCGATTGAAAATTAAAACCTCCTCGCCGGAGCTGGCGATTGGCCGCCTGAGCGGCGGCAACCAGCAAAAGGCGATTCTGGCCCGCTGTCTGCTGCTGAATCCGCGCATTCTGATCCTCGACGAACCCACCCGCGGCATCGATATCGGGGCGAAGTATGAAATTTATAAACTGATTAACCAGCTGGTGCAGCAGGGCATCGCGGTCATTGTCATTTCATCCGAACTGCCCGAGGTGCTTGGTCTTAGCGATCGGGTGCTGGTCATGCACGAAGGCAGGCTAAAAGCCAATTTGGTTAATCAACATCTGACCCAGGAACAGGTGATGGAAGCCGCGCTGAGGAGCGAACGCCATGTCGAAGAACACGTCGTCTGAAATCAAACTTACCCCAACCGCCCCCACCGCCCTGCCGGCGCTGAAGGGGCTGAACCTCCAGGTCTTCGTGATGATCGCCGCGATCGTCGTCATTATGCTGTTTTTCACCTGGGTTACCGATGGCGCCTACCTGAGCGCGCGCAATATTTCCAACCTGCTGCGCCAGACGGCCATCACCGGCATCCTCGCCGTCGGCATGGTGTTTGTGATTATTTCGGCAGAAATCGACCTGTCCGTCGGCTCGATGATGGGGCTGTTGGGCGGCGCCGCGGCGATCTTTGACGTCTGGCTCGGCTGGCCGCTGCCGCTCACCATTCTGGTGACGCTGGTGATGGGGCTACTGCTCGGCGCATGGAACGGATGGTGGGTGGCCTATCGCAAGGTCCCCTCGTTTATCGTCACCCTCGCCGGGATGCTGGCGTTTCGCGGCATTCTGATCGGCATCACCAACGGGACCACCGTCTCGCCCACCAGCCCGGCGATGGCGCAGATCGGCCAAAGCTACCTGCCAGATGGCATTGGCTTTGGCATCGGCGTTGTCGGCATGGCGGCGTTCATTATCTGGCAGTGGCGCGGACGGATGCGTCGGCAGGCGTTAGGTCTGGCGACCGCATCCTCCACCGCGGCCGTTGGCCGCCAGGCCATTACCGCGGTGATTGTGCTGGGCGCAATCTGGCTGCTCAATGACTATCGCGGCGTGCCGACGCCGGTACTGATCCTCGCCGCCCTGCTGCTGGCAGGCCTGTTCATGGCCACTCGCACCGCCTTTGGCCGCCGCATCTACGCCATCGGCGGCAACCTGGAGGCGGCACGTCTGTCCGGGATTAACGTCGAGCGTACCAAGCTGGCGGTGTTTGCCATTAACGGCCTGATGGTCGCCATTGCCGGACTGATCCTCAGCTCGCGCCTTGGCGCGGGCTCCCCCTCGGCGGGCAACATCGCCGAACTGGACGCCATCGCCGCCTGCGTCATCGGCGGTACCAGCCTGGCGGGCGGTATCGGCAGTGTCGCCGGGGCGGTAATGGGGGCGTTTATTATGTCGGCCCTGGATAACGGCATGAGCATGATGGACGTCGCCACCTTCTGGCAATATATCGTCAAAGGCGCCATTTTGCTGCTGGCGGTGTGGATGGACTCCGCCACCAAGCGGCGCGCGTAAGGAAGCGCTCTCTGAAGAATGTCTGAATTCTTTGCGCTACCACCAAACTTCGCCATAAGGCGCTTGAAATATCTCGGGCATTAGCCGGTAGTGTATACCCAACAGCATTCGGGTTGCCGACGGCGCATCCCAGCCGCGTATCGCGTACGTGGCTGGGGTGAATGAGAAAGCCAGGCCATCGGCAACATCATGAATGAAGGGGTATGACCGGGGTTAGAGCAGGAACATCATCTATGTTTGAAAAGCGTCACCGTATTACGCTGTTATTTAACGCCAACAAAGCTTATGACCGCCAGGTGGTTGAGGGTGTCGGCGAGTATCTGCAGGCCTCTCAGCTGGAGTGGGATATCTTTATTGAAGAGGATTTTCGGGCACGAATCGAAAACATCAAAGAGTGGCTAGGCGATGGCGTTATCGCCGACTATGACGATCCCGAAATCGAAAAGCTACTGGCCGATGTCAACGTCCCCATCGTCGGCGTCGGCGGCTCTTATCATCAGCCAGAGCAGTACCCGCCGGTCCACTATATCGCCACGGACAACACCGCGCTGGTGGAAAGCGCCTTTCTTCATCTGAAGGAAAAAGGGGTACACCGCTTCGCGTTTTACGGACTGCCCACCTCCAGCGGTAAACGCTGGGCGGTAGAGCGTGAGTATGCCTTCTGCCAGTTGGTGGCGAAGGAGAAGTACCGCGGCGTGGTCTACCAGGGGCTGGAGACGGCGCCGGAAAACTGGCAGCACGCGCAAAACCGGCTCGCCGACTGGCTGCAAACGCTGCCACCGCAAACCGGCATTATCGCCGTCACCGACGCGCGCGCCCGCCACGTCCTGCAGGCCTGCGAGCTGCTGCATATCCCGGTGCCCGAGAAACTGTGCGTTATTGGCATCGATAATGAGGAGCTGACCCGCTACCTCTCGCGCGTCGCCCTCTCCTCCGTCGCCCAGGGCACCCGCCAGATGGGTTATCAGGCGGCAAAATTGCTCCACCGGCTGCTGAATAACGAGGCGCTCCCGCTGCAGCGCCAGCTGATCCCGCCGATGCGCGTCGTTGAACGACGTTCCACCGACTACCGGTCGTTAAACGATCCCTCCGTGATTCAGGCGATGCATTACATTCGCAACAATGCCTGTAAAGGCATCAAGGTGGAGCAGGTGCTCGACGCCGTCGGCATTTCACGTTCCAACCTGGAGAAACGCTTTAAAGAGGAGGTCGGGGAGACCATCCACACGGTGATCCACAGCGAGAAACTGGAAAAGGCGCGCAGCCTGCTGGTATCCACCAGCCTGTCGATCAATGAAATTTCACAAATGTGCGGCTACCCGTCGCTGCAATATTTCTATTCGGTGTTTAAGAAAGAGTACGACGTGACGCCGAAGGAGTACCGTGACCGGCACAGTGAAGTCATGATGTAGAGAGCAAAGAAAAATGCCCGGGCTTGCGCGCCGGGCATGAATAATCACGTAGATAAGCACATTACATGTGCGCGGCAATTAACCGCTGGTTATCCTGATACATCGCGAAGAGATAGTTGTTGTAGCTCGACCCTCTGGTCGAATAGCCCTTCAGCTTATGAATCATGGTACTAGCCGTTACTTCCTGATCCGCCTTGCGCAGCTGCAGGCGCGATTTGCGGAAAGAGGAATAGGCCGGGTGAGTGTTCAGGTTTGTGACGTAAGCCTGCACCGACTGCTCCACCGACTCAAACTGCGAGTAGCCTTTCATCGCGCCGCGGCAGCGACCAGCGCCGCACTTCATGCCGAACAGATTGTTGTTCTCACGCGCCAGCTTGGAAGTACCCCAGCCACTTTCCGCCGCCGCCATGGTCGCGACCATGCTGTTCGGAATAATGTCGACACGCTCAAGTAGCGTGTTCCAGGGCACATGACGCGTATTGCCTGACCACTTCACCTTATAACGTGTCGCGATGTCTTTCAGGCGCGCCTTTTCGCTCGGCGACCAGCGAGCATCGTACTGCTTGGATACAAGCCAGTTACGATCCGCAGTAATCGCCTGATTCTGCTTGGTAATATAAGGCATGACCGTCCGGAGAAACGCTTTTTTCCTTGGTGTTCCGGAAGGGTATTTTCGCAAGTCAGGAAGTGAACTGCTCTTTACACTATTGCGAGAATACTCTTGTTTACTGCTTACCTTAGTACTACTTATCTTCTTAACCGTTGGGGCTTTATGACTCTTTGTTGCTGTGTGCGTTGTTGCCAACACACTACCTGAAAAGACGCAGGTTAGTAACATAAGTATGGCGGCCCCATATCGTCGTATGGGATTCGATATCATCAGGTCTCCTGGTCGGATATATGCATTCCAACACCTTGTTTTTCACAAAAAAACGATAGCTGAATCGCTAATAGTATCAAAAATACGCACTGAGAGCATCAACAGAAATAGTCCAATTCCGAATTGCTGTCATCTGAAATCGGTTTCTGCGCCGCATCGCTAGCGCGAAAATGCTAGCTTCGTCTCATTTTTAGCCTATTTTTTGAGCGGTGTCACTCACCCCTTTTCATCCTCCTGGTAAAACGTCCGTCGGGAGGAGTTCACTCGCGCGGCAACAAGGCACACTAGCTAAAAACCGCTCAAGGATCCCGCAATGAAACTCGCTGCGCTTGCCACGTTATTCGTGCCTGGGATGGCCTTTGCCGCCTGGACTACCGCCGACTTCCCTGCTTTTACCGAAGAAGGGACGGGTCGCTTCATCAGCCAGAAAGTGGTTGAGAAGGGTACACGTCCCCTGCAGCTAAATTTTGACCAACAGTGCTGGCAGCCTTCCGGCGGCATTAAGCTCAACCAGATGCTCTCCATGGAACCCTGTCGCGGCACGCCGCCGCAATGGCGCATCTTCCGCCAGGGTCTGTATACCCTGGAAGTGGATACCCGCTCCGGCACGCCGACGATGATGATTTCGCTGGAAGAAAAAGAGGCCAGCGCCGCGGCGCCGCAGATCCGCCAGTGTCCGAAGTGGGATGGAAAACCTCTCACCCTCGACGTCAGTAAAACCTTCCCCGAGGGCAGCAAAGTTCGCGATTTCTACAGCGGCAATGTCGCGACCGTCAGCGGCGGCAAAATCACGCTGCAGCCCGCCTTCGGCAGCAATGGTCTGCTGCTGCTCGAGCGCGCCGAGACGGCCGCGCCGGCGCCGTTCGACTGGCACAACGCCACCGTCTACTTCGTCCTGACCGACCGCTTCGTGAACGGTAATCCGGCCAACGACAATAGCTATGGCCGACATAAAGACGGCATGCAGGAGATCGGCACCTTCCACGGCGGCGACCTGCAGGGATTAACCAGCAAGCTGGATTATCTGCAGCAGATGGGGGTCAATGCCCTGTGGATCAGCTCCCCGCTCGAGCAGATCCACGGCTGGGTCGGCGGCGGGACGAAAGGCGATTTTCCACACTACGCCTACCACGGCTATTACACCCAGGACTGGTCGAAACTGGACGCCAATATGGGGACCGAAGCCGATCTCCGTCGGCTGGTGGATGAAGCGCATAAGCGCGGAATACGTATTCTGTTCGACGTGGTGATGAACCATACCGGTTACGCCACCCTGGCCGACATGCAGGAGTTCCAGTTCGGCTCTCTGTATCTGCAAGGGGATGAGCTGAAAAAAACCCTCGGCGAGCGCTGGACGGACTGGAAGCCCGGCGCGGGCCAGACCTGGCACAGCTTTAACGACTATATCAACTTCAGCGATAAAGCCGGGTGGGAGAAATGGTGGGGCAAGAAGTGGATCCGCACCGATATCGGCGATTACGACAACCCGGGCTATGACGATCTCACCATGTCACTGGCCTTCCTGCCGGATCTGAAAACCGAATCGAAGGAGGCGTCGGGCCTGCCGAACTTCTACAGCCATAAACCGGACACTGCGGCGAAAGCGATCCCGGGCTATACGCCGCGCGACTACCTGACGCACTGGCTGAGCCAGTGGGTGCGCGACTACGGCATCGACGGCTTCCGCGTCGATACCGCTAAACATGTGGAGATGGACGCCTGGCAGCAGTTAAAAACCCAGGCCACCGCCGCGCTGGCGGAGTGGAAGAAAGCCAATCCGGATAAAGCGCTGGATGCGGCGCCGTTCTGGATGACCGGCGAAGCCTGGGGACACGGGGTGATGGAGAGCGATTACTATCGCCACGGTTTTGATGCGATGATCAATTTCGACTACCAGGACCAGGCGGCGAAAGCGGCTAACTGCATGGCCAACATTGACCTCACCTGGCAGCAAATGGCGGACAAGCTGCAGAGCTTTAACGTCCTGAGCTACCTCTCCTCGCACGATACGCGCCTGTTCCGCGAAGGCGGCACCACGGCGGCAGAGCTGTTGCTGCTGGCCCCTGGCGCCGTGCAGATCTTCTATGGTGACGAGTCGTCGCGCCCGTTCGGCCCCACCGGCTCGGACCCGCTGCAGGGCACCCGTTCAGAGATGAACTGGCAGGATGTCAACGGTAAAGCGGCCCGCAGCGTTACCCACTGGCAGAAGATCGGCCAGTTCCGCGCGCGCCATCCGGCGATCGGTATGGGCAAACAGACAACGCTGTCGATGCCGCGGGGTTACGGATTCGTGCGCGAGAGCGGTGAAGACAAAGTGATGGTCATCTGGGCCGGACAACAGCAGTAAAGCAGGAGTGGCTCCCTGCCCGGCGGGGAGCCAGTCAGAACAATACGCTGATAAAATATCGATTCACAGGATAAAAACAAAAACACTCCCCTTCCCTTCGATTTGCACCTCGCTGGCGCTGGCGTTATGGTTAGCCACTTTCCAGAACCACCGACAGACGATTCGCGATGACATTTTCCCTTTTCGGCGACAAATTCACCCGTCATTCAGGCATTACCCGCCTGATGGAAGACCTTAATGACGGTCTGCGCACGCCGGGCGCTATTATGCTGGGCGGCGGCAACCCCGCTCAGATCCCGGAGATGAATGACTACTTCCAGCGGCTGCTCTCCGACATGCTGGATAATGGTAAAGCCCTTGATGCGCTTTGTAATTATGATGGTCCGCAGGGCAAAAGCGAGCTGCTGAGCCTGCTGGCGAAGATGCTGCGCGACGAGCTGGGCTGGGAGATCGAACCACAGAATATTGCGCTAACAAATGGCAGTCAGAGCGCATTTTTCTACTTGTTTAATCTGTTCGCAGGCCGTCGGGCAGATGGCACCACCCGTAAGGTGCTGTTCCCCCTGACGCCGGAATATATCGGCTATGCCGATGCCGGCCTGGAAGAGGATCTGTTCGTTGCCACCCGGCCGAATATCGAACTGCTGCCGGAAGGCCAGTTCAAGTACCACGTTGATTTTGAGCATCTGCAGGTGACGGAAGAGACCGGGATGATCTGCGTCTCGCGCCCCACCAACCCGACCGGCAACGTCATCACTGATGAAGAGCTGATCAAACTGGATGCGCTGGCGAATCAGCATGGGGTCCCGCTGGTGATTGATAACGCCTACGGCGTGCCGTTCCCGGGCATTATTTTCAGCGACGCCCGACCGCTGTGGAATCCGAACATCGTGCTGTGTATGAGCCTGTCCAAGCTGGGCCTGCCGGGCAGCCGCTGCGGGATTATCATCGCCAACGAGAAAATCATCACCGCCATCAGCAACATGAACGGCATTATCAGCCTCGCGCCCGGCGGTATCGGGCCGGCAATGATGTGTGAAATGATTAAACGTCAGGATCTGCTGCGCCTGTCAGAGACAGTGATCAAACCCTTCTATTACCAGCGGGTGCAGGAGACCATCGCCATTATTCGCCGCTATCTGCCGGAGGAGCGCTGCCTTATTCACAAACCGGAGGGGGCGATCTTCCTCTGGCTGTGGTTTAAGGATCTGCCGATCTCCACCGAACTGCTGTATCAGCGGCTGAAAAAGCGCGGCGTGCTGATGGTGCCGGGGGATTTCTTCTTCCCGGGACTCGATAAACCGTGGCCGCATACCCACCAGTGCATGCGCATGAACTATGTGCCGGACCCGCAAAAAATCGAGGCCGGGGTGAAAATTCTCGCCGAAGAGGTTGAATTCGCCTGGCGCGAACAGGAAGCCTAATCCCTGACGCCGCTGACGGGAAACGCCCGTTAGCGGACCCGCTCACGCCAGCGCCAGCCGCTGGCGTTTTTGCGCGCATAGCGCCTCCAGCTCCGCGGGAGCCATCACCCGCAGCGCCTGCGTCGGGCAGGCGGCTACGCAGGCCGGCCCCTCGGCGCGGTGGTGACATAAATCGCATTTCAGCGCCTGCGCCTGCTGGTTCACCACCGTGACGGTCATTGCGCCGTACGGGCAGGCCACCATGCAGCTTTTACAGCCGATGCAGCGGCGCTGATCGACCCACCAGACGTCCTCCTCCCGACGAATCGCCCCCTGCGGGCAGACGCTGGCGCAAGGCGCATCCTCGCACTGCCGACAGGCCGTCGCCGTTGATATCTCGCCGCTTTTCACCACCCGGATACGCGGCGTGAAATGGCCTGTCGACAGCATGGAGACATCCTGCGCCTGCTGGTGCGCCACCGCGCAGGCCACTTCACAGGTACGACAGCCAATACACTGCTGGGCATTGGCAATAAGAAACCGGTTCATCCTCTGCTCCCTGGGGATAAAACCGCAGGGTGCCAGAATAATCCCTGCCCGCGCTTTGATCCTGAATGGAATCAGCGCTGTTTTTAGTCACTAGCACAAGTGATTTTTCATTACGCTGAATTAATGTGCTCCTTACAGTAGCGGCGCTTCCAGGCTGCAGGCGTGAGGCTGGTGTGCTTGCGAAAGATCTTGCGAAAATAACCGACGTCATTAAAGCCGCACTGGCTCGCGACTTCGGTCAACGACAGTGAATCACTGATCAATAGCTTTTCCGCCGCTCTGACCCGCTGACGATGCAGCGCTTCGGTCAACGTCACGCGAAAAACGTGACGATAGACGCGTCCTAAATAGTCCGCATTACAGTGCAGCTCTTTCGCCAACGTCGATGCTGAAACAGGCAAGTGGTAACGGGTATGGATGATCTGCTGCGCTTTCCAGGCCAGCGCAGCGCCGGGACTGTCGTCCGGTTTTTCGCTTGCCGCCGCGGCAATCTGCTGCAGTATCAGCAATAACAGGAGCTCCAGCGCCATGCTGCGGTGAATATTCTCCTGTTCACGAAGAAACTGGCGAAACAGCGAAATAATGTATTGTGGATCGCTGACGCGGGTATGTTGCGGAACGTTAAGCAGCGCAGGCGGCAGAGACCGGACACTCTCCGTCAGTACTTCAAAATGCAGCCAATAAAATTTCAGGTCGGCGGGAAATTCCCCCACCCCAACATGAGAACGTTCTGGCCACAGCAGTAAACTCTCCCCTGCATTAACGTTAAATATTTCACCCTCCTCGCAAATCGTTAACGTCCCCTTTTCGACAAAAATAATTTCCCAGGACTGCAGTTTACGTGCCGGATGACTGCCGACGCCACGGGAAATAAATAAGCCGCCATTTTGTACGCGAATCGGGAGAGGCATGGATAATTCAAGCATATATATTTAATTTTCCGCTAACGAAACGATAAAAAATCTCTTTCCAACTGATTATTAATCATAAATTAACGCCTTTCCGGATCGGAATCACACTTTTATGACGAAGTCGGAATCGTCCTCTTTTTATACTTTTCCCTTCCCTTGTTGCCTCGTTTATTCGGTGCAAAATAATTAATGTATTTGCAAAAGACAAAAAATGTCCGCCGGTCAGACAGCGGAATAATTCTGAACATCATCTTCGGGAGTTATTTATGACTACGGCTCCGATTACGACAAGCGACCTCACGAAGCACGTGCAGGACGCCAAATTATCTCTCCGTGAAAAAATAGGCTATGGTCTGGGCGACGCCGGTGGAACGGTCATCACCTGCCTGATCATGAACTTTCTCACTTTTTTCTATACTGACGTCTTTGGGCTCACCCCGGCGCTGGTCGGTACTCTGTTCCTTGCGCTGCGCGTGTTTGATGCTATTTCCGATCCGATCATGGGCGTCCTCGCCGATCGGACCCAAAGCCGATGGGGACGTTTTCGCCCCTGGCAGCTATGGATTGCGGTTCCTATTGCAGCGATCGGGGTGCTGACCTTTACCGTGCCGGATGCCGGCATGGGGGTAAAAATCGCCTGGGCCTTCGGCACTTACCTGCTGCTTTCAGTCAGCTATACCGCGATTAACGTCCCCTACTGCGCGCTCATTAATACGATGACCACTCGCCATAGCGAGGTGATATCCTGCCAGGCATGGCGCTTTGTACTGTGCGGCGTGGCAGGATTCCTGGTCTCCGTGGGCCTGCCGTGGTTGGTTAAAGCGCTCGGTCAGGGGAATACCGCCCAGGGTTATCAGTATGGTGTCGGCGTACTCTGCGCCATCGCGGCGGTGATGTTTTTGTGCTGCTTTTTCTGGGTACGTGAGCGTGTTTCCCTGGAGATGCTCGGCAAATTCACCCTGCGCGAACATATCGCCGGTCTGCGTAAAAACGATCAGTTGTTACTCATGCTGGCGATGTCATTCCTGTTGATCAACGTGTTTAACATTCGCGGTGGCGGCTACATGTACTTTATTACCTATGTACTGGGCGGCTCTACTGGCTATACATCGCTGTTTTTCACCATGGTCACCTTTTCCTCGATTCTGGGCGCCGCGATCGTCAATTGGCTGTCGCGCCACGTTGATACCGTCAAGCTCTATTACTACACCAATCTGGTATTGGCCTTACTGGCGGTGGGGATGTGGTTCCTGCCAACCGGTCCGTCCTGGCAAACGCTATGGCTGGTGGTCATTCTCGGCAATGGCATCATCCTGGGCTTTACCCTACCGCTGCATTTTTCGTTGATGGCCTTCTCTGATGATTATGGTGAATGGAAGACGGGTGTCCGTTCGTCAGGGATGAACTTTGCTTTCAACCTGTTCTTTATCAAGCTGGCATGGGCCTCCAGTGCGGGCATTATCAGCCTGGTATTTATCTACGTTGCTTATCAACCCGGCGCCAGCAACCAGACTCCATCCTCACTATCGGGGATCACGGCGATGGAAACCCTGCTGCCCGCGCTGTTCCATCTGTTGCTGGCCTTCGCTATCCGCGCCTGTAAGCTCAACAATCCCATGATGTCGCGCATTGCAACCGATCTGCGCGCACGTCACATTCAGTCTTAAGGAGAAATCATGGAAGTCGATCTGCACAAACTGAAAGTTAACGATCCGTTTCTGGGTCAGTATCAGCAACTGGTGCGTGATGTCGTCATTCCCTATCAGTGGGATGCCCTCAATGACCGGATCGCCGAGGCTGAACCCAGCCATGCGATAGAAAACTTCCGTATCGCCGCAGGTCAGCAGGCAGGGGAATTCTACGGAATGGTGTTCCAGGACAGCGATGTGGCGAAATGGCTGGAGGCAGTCGCCTGGTCATTGTGTCAGAAGCCAGATGCGGAACTGGAAAAAACCGCCGACGAGGTGATTGAGCTGATTGCCGCCGCGCAATGTGAAGATGGTTATCTGAACACCTATTTTACGGTGAAAGCGCCCGGGGAACGCTGGACCAATCTCGCCGAATGCCATGAATTGTACTGTGCCGGTCACTTGATTGAGGCTGGGGTGGCATTCTTCCAGGCAACCAGTAAACGCCGCCTGCTGGAGGTGGTATGTCGCCTCGCCGATCATATCGACAGCGTCTTTGGTCCGGACGGCAATCAGCTGCACGGCTACCCGGGACACCCTGAAATAGAGCTGGCGTTAATGCGTTTGTACGATGTGACTCAGGAACCACGCTATATGGCGCTGGCTAATTACTTCGTTGAACAGCGTGGGACACAGCCGCATTTCTATGACATCGAATATGAAAAACGCGGCAAAACCTCCTTCTGGAATACCTATGGGCCGGCGTGGATGGTGATGGATAAACCCTACAGCCAGGCGCATTTGCCGCTTGCCGAACAGACCACCGCTGTGGGTCACGCGGTTCGCTTTGTTTATTTAATGGCCGGCGTAGCGCACCTTGCACGCCTGAGCAAGAACGAAGGCAAACGCCAGGACTGCCTGCGGTTATGGAAAAACATGGTCCAGCGTCAGTTGTATATTACGGGCGGCATTGGCTCACAGAGCAGCGGGGAAGCCTTCAGCAGCGATTACGATCTGCCGAATGATACCGTTTATGCGGAAAGCTGCGCCTCTATCGGGCTGATGATGTTCGCGCGCCGCATGCTGGAACTGGAAGCCGACAGCCAATATGCTGATGTGATGGAGCGCGCGCTTTACAATACCGTTCTGGGCGGTATGGCGATGGACGGTAAACATTTCTTCTACGTCAACCCACTGGAAGTGCAGCCCAAGGCTTTAAAATTCAATCATATTTATGACCATGTTAAGCCTGTTCGTCAGCGCTGGTTCGGCTGTGCCTGTTGCCCACCGAATATCGCTCGTCTCCTGACCTCGCTGGGACATTATATCTATACGCCACGCGAAGAGGCGTTGTATATCAATCTCTACGTCGGTAATCAGGCTGAGATCCCGGTAGGAGAAAAGACGTTACGTCTGCGTATCAGCGGTGACTATCCCTGGCAGGAACAGGTCAAAATTGTCATCGAGTCTCCGTCAGCATTGAACCATACGCTGGCGCTGCGTCTCCCGGACTGGTGCGAGGGGGCACAGCTCACCCTGAACGGCGCGCCGGTCACGCAGGATATACGCCAGGGCTATCTGCATATCCAACATCTCTGGCAGGAAGGCGACACCCTGATGCTAACGTTGCCGATGCCGGTTCGCCGGGTATATGGTAATCCGCTGGTTCGCCACCAGGCAGGCCAGGTGGCGCTGCAACGCGGTCCACTGGTTTATTGTCTTGAACAAGCTGATAACGGTGAGGCGCTGCATAACCTACTGCTGCCACGCGATGCCAGGTTCACGGTGTTTGAAGGAAAGGGGCTGTTTGCTCACAAAATGTTGATTCAGGCCCCAGGCTATAGAAAACATGCAGAAAACGCCGATGCGCAGAAGCTGTGGAGCTACGATCACCCTCTGGCCACCCCCCATTCACAGACGTTGACCTTTATTCCCTGGTTTAGCTGGGCAAACCGCGGAGAAGGCGAAATGCGTATCTGGGTTCGGGAAGCCGAATAAGGCCAGGCACAACGCGACCCCCTCTTCCCCGGCAACACACCGTTCGCTGTCCGCCGGGGAGCAGGCGTTAACGATTAAAGAAACAATGCTTTATCGCGCAGGATATGATCGTTGCCGCGACGACGGGTGTAGCCAATCCGATCGAAATACTCGAGGATCTGGATCGCCAGCTTCCGCCCTACGTTTAAGGTATCGCGAAAATCCGCCGCGCAGGTTGAGCCGCGCAGCTGATCCAGCTCGCGCACCCGCTGGGCGAACTGCACAATGCGATCGTTGCGGTAGTAACGATCTTTGACGATCGCGGTAATCATCCCCTGCTGCGCCGCCTGGCGCAGCACCGCTCGCATCAGGGACTCTTCAACATGGACTTCGCGCGCGAGATCGCGCACCCACCAGGGATCATCGCCGAACAGGGTCTCCACCTTCCGCCAGACCGCCTGCTGCTCGTCGGTAAACCCGGCTTTATGCTCGGGCAGATGCAGCCAGCCGTGATGGCTGTGGACTAAACCGCTCTCGCGCATCTGCTCAATCAGCAGCAGCACCAGCGCTTCCTCTTCCATCGGCAGCGCAATGCGGCGCAGGCGCTCCCGGCCAGGGCCCGGCTCGTCGCGATGCTGCTCATGGTAGCGCGCCAGGGCATCCAGCAATTTTCGCTGCCAGCGGGCGGCAAGCGGCGCACTAAGCAGGCGCTGTCCGGCCTGCAGATAGTCCGGTCGCTGGATCAAGGCCGCCATTCCGGCTTCACTCAGCTGCCGCGCCCAGGCGAAGCGCTCAAGCCGGACGGCGCCCCGCTGCAGATGCAGCTCCAGGGCCTGCGCATCGTCAGCGCCGACCGCCGCCAGGGCGTGCAGCCACTGCAGATACTCCGGTTTACGCTTGCCGCGGCGCGGGGGATCCAGCGTCACCACCCGTGCGCCGGCCAGCGTCAAGCGAGCGGAGATATCGCGGAGCACCAGCCGGTCGTTATCCGCCAGCCACAGCGGAGTATCCAGCACCAGCTCCGCCAGGCCGCCCTCCAGGAGCGACACCCGGCCGGTGATGTGGCTGGCAGCGTGGTGAATATGCAGCGGCTGCCACTGGCTGAGCGGCGTATGGCACTGCAGTTCGACAATCACCCGCTCTGCAGGCTCCGGCGGCGGTGAGGAGAGCAGCCAGTCGCCGCGGTGCAATGCACCTTTCTGCGCATCACCGACAATATTCAGCGCAATGCGCTGCCCGGCGTGCGCCTGCTCAACCGCTTGATTCTGGGCATGCAGGCCGCGGACGCGCATCGGCGTGTTGACGCCGGTGAGCCACAAAGTATCCCCGACCCGAACTTCGCCGGAGAGCGCCGTCCCGGTGACCACCAGCCCCGCCCCTTTGACGGTAAAGGCGCGATCCAGCGCCAGGCGAAAACGCCGCTGCTGTGGATGGGGGCGCTCCGCAAGCTGCAGCAGATGGCTGCGCAGTTCGGCAATACCGATGTTATCCACCGCCGCGGTGGGGAAGAAAGCGGCGGCGTCAAAGCCCAGTTCGCGCAGGGTCTGCTCGACCTCCGCCTGAACCTCCGCCACCCTGGCGGCCGCCACGCGGTCCGTCTTGGTGAGCGCTACCGTCAGCGTCGGCTTTCCGGTCAGCTGCAGGATCGCCAGGTGTTCGCGGGTTTGCGCCATCACGCCGTCATCGCAGGCCACCACCAGCAGCGCATGGTCGATCCCTCCCACCCCCGCCAGCATGTTGGACAAAAACTTTTCGTGCCCGGGCACGTCAATAAATCCCAGCACCCGCCCGTCCGGCTGCGGCCAGTAGGCATAGCCGAGATCGATCGTCATTCCCCGCGCTTTCTCTTCCGGCAGACGATCGGCATTCACGCCGGTTATCGCCTGCAGCAGCGTCGTTTTGCCGTGGTCAACATGTCCAGCGGTGGCAATAATCATCGTAACAACATCTCCATAAACCGGGTTTCATCTTCCAGACAGCGCAGGTCCAGCCAGAGCCGACCGTCATAAATGCGGCCAATCACCGGGCACGGCAGCGCGCGCCAGCGGGCCGCCAGCGCCTCCAGCCGGCTGCCGCGGCCGTCATGCGGGGTAAAGGTCAACGCCGCGCCAGGCAGACGGTCGACAGGTAACGAGCCGCTGCCAATCTGCGACTGGCAGGCTGCCACGTTGACGGCAAAATCAGCATAGTATGCCGCCAGGGCAGGCTGCAGACGTTCGGCCTGCCGGCGGATTTCGTCCGCCGGGCGGGTAAGCAGGCGCAGCGTCGGTAAGGTGTCCCGCAGCGCTTCCGGATGCTGATAGAGGCGCAGCGTGGCTTCCAGCGCCGCGAGGGTCATTTTATCCGCGCGCAGGGCCCGCTTCAGCGGATGGCTTTGCAGGCGGGCAATCAGCGCGCGTTTGCCGACGATAATTCCGGCCTGCGGGCCGCCAAGCAGTTTGTCGCCGGAGAAACTGACCAGGCTCACCCCGGCGGCGATCATCTCCTGCGGCATCGGCTCCTTGGGCAGGCCATACTGACTGAGATCCACCAGCGACCCGCTCCCCAGGTCGGCCACCACCGGGACGTCCAGCTCGCGGCCGATGACCGCCAGCTCCGCTTCGTCGACGGCTTTGGTAAAGCCTTCAATGCTGTAGTTGCTGGTGTGGACCTTCATCAGCAGGGCGGTATTGTCATTCACCGCCTGGCGATAGTCTTTGGCATGGGTGCGGTTGGTGGTGCCCACTTCGTGCAGCTGACAACCCGCCTGGCGCATCACGTCGGGGATGCGGAACGCCCCGCCGATCTCCACCAGCTCGCCGCGGGAGACCACCACCTCCCTGCCGCTGGCGGTAGCCGCCAGCATCAGCAGAACGGCCGCCGCGTTGTTGTTCACGATACAGGCATCTTCCGCGCCGGTGATCTGGCACAGCAGATCGGCAATGGCGCGATCGCGATGGCCACGCCCGGCGTCGTCGAGATCATATTCGAGCGTCACCGGCGCGCGCATCGCGCTGGCGACCGCCTCCACCGCCGCCTCAGCCTGGATGGAGCGCCCGAGATTGGTGTGCAGCACCGTACCGGTGAGATTAAACACCGGACGCAGGGCGCTCTGCCTTCTGGCGGTCAGCCGCTGCGCGCAGGCGCTCAGCCAGTCATGGCTCCAGTCAGGCAGTGTCTGACACTGGCGGATCTGTTCCCGCGCCTCGTCCAGCATCTGGCGCAGCTGCGTCACCACCTGCGAATGGCCGTGCTGCGTCAGCAGGGAGGAAAAAGCGGGGTCGCGGAGTAAGCGGTCAATGGCCGGAAGCCGGGTATAAAGCGCACGAATTTCGGTAGTCATCAATGGGCCTGGCGGTTAGTTATTTTCCCCCCTCCCGACGGGAGAGGGAGTCAACAATCAGCGGCGATTGTAACGCCTCCTTGCGCAAACTGTTACCTGTCTGGGTCAAGTCCGCGGCGGTTCGGTGCGCGCAAAGCTGGCGCGCTGGAACAGCGCATCCACCAGCTTCACCAGCTGCGGCCGGGTGGCGCACCAGCCCGGCGCCACCCGGCGAAAGTTCAGGTAGGCGATGGCGCAGGCCGTGGAGATGGTCGCCAGATTGACCTCGTCGCCGCGCAGCGTCCCGTCCGCCGCGCAGGCTTCCAGCCTGTCGAGGCCGCGCGCCACTTTCTCCCGCTGGCGGAGCAGCTCTTGCTCTGACTGTTGGGTCGCGGGGCGAGCCTTTTCGCGCACCAGCGCCTGGGCGGCCTCCATCACCCCATCCGCCAGCGCCTCTAGCTGGCGCATCCTGAGAGCGGCTCTGGGATCGGCGGGGATCATCGGCGGCGCCACGCCCAGCAGCTCGAGATACTGGGCGATAACCGGGGAGTCAAACCAGCATTCGCCGTCATCCGTCACCAGCGCCGGCACTTTGCCCAGCGGGTTATAGCGCGCCACGCCGTTGCTTTCGCTGTAGGGGGATTCGTTGACAAACTCAAAAGGGATGCGCTTTTCCAGCAGGATCACCGATATTTTGCGCACAAAGGGACTGGTGTAGCTGCCGATCAGTTTCATAGCCTGCTCCTTATCGCCAACAAAGATATGAGTATGGCTCAGGGCGAGGTAAAAGGCAGGTGAGCCTCCCGCTCAACCTGCCGCCGATCGCATTAATGGTCGAGATAGAGGTAGTGCATCCAGCTGGTCATGCGCAGCAGCACTTTACGCATCACCGAAACGTGGGCGAAATGGTCGGAGTAGACCGCCACCTGAGCGTAGATGCCATCGGGTAGCGCATCAATTTCAGCATTCGGATCGAGCTCGATGGTCGCCAGCACGCCATCGCTGCCCGGCGTCACGGTCAGCGACTGCAACGCCCCCTGCGCCTGATAGGTCCCCCCGGGCACCACCGGTAAAATGCTCACCAGTTTACCGTGGAACACCTGTCCGGGCAGGGCATTAAACACCGCTTCCGCGTCGTCGCCCTTCTCCAGCCTTAACAGCGAATTTTGCCTGAACTGGGCGACGATCAGCCGTTTTTGCTCGGGGATAAACACCATCACCGGCCGTAGCGGCAGCGAGGCGGCGTAGGTCCCCGGACGGATCAACACCTGAGTGATATACCCATCGCTGGGCGCCCGCACGGTGGTCTGATCGAGATTATATTTCGCCTCCGCCAGCTGGGCGCGCAGGCTGGCCACTTGCGACTGTTCGCCGTTGATCATGCTATCCAGCTGGCTCTGGATCTGCGCCTGCTCCGCCACCGACGCCTTGACCAGCGCGTCCTGGGCCAGATAATTCTGCCTGGCGTTATCGATGTCGCTTTCCGAGAACGGATTCACCCGCGCCTGGCTGCCTTTCAGGTAGCGCTGATAGTCCTTGTATAAGCGATCGCGTTCCGCCGACACGCGGGTGGTGTTGGCCTGGGCTTCAGAGAGCTGCGCCTTGAGGGTGTTAATACTGTGCAGCGCTGTCACCAGGTCGGCCTGCAGGCGATCGACCCGCGCCTGATAGCGCGCCGGGTCAATGGTAAATAACACCTCGCCCTTTTCGACGCGCTGATTCGCTTTGTCGGTGACGCTGCTGACAACCCCGGTCACCTGCGGCGTAATAGGAATAGATATTACCGCCTTTTGCGCCAGAAAGGTGTAAGGGTGGTTATAGTTCATTAATAAAATAAGCGCGCTAACAATAAATACGCCCCCCAGCGCCGCGGTGGGAACCGTCCATTTATTAACCGGTATTTTGAAGATTTTAAATATCGACCAAGCGATGGCCACGTAGGTCAAAATGATCAACAGATCCATAGTTTATTTCTCCGCCGCAGCGGTGGACTGTGGCCGCTGGATGGCCGCCACCTGATGTTCAAGGTCGCTCAGTCGTTGGCGAAGCTGTTGTATATCCGTCTCTTTTTCAGGTTCGTCGGGGTCCGTATTCGCCTTATGCTGCATGCCCCAACCGCGCTCAGGCTGGTACAGCGTGGCCCATATCCATAAAAACGGCCAGATGACGTGGAGAGTAAAAAGACTGACCCATCCGGCGACATGAATAGCATCGGAATGGGGGTGGTTGCGTTTTTTGGCAATCAAATAAGGAATATCGTGAATAATGATAATTCCATAAAAAATGACCAGAAAAACGAAGATCAGAACGCCCAGCGCAAAATAATTGAGAAACATAATTCCCTCGGCTTTACGCTAATAATTTATATGAATTTTAATCACGGCCCACTGATATCCGGACCGCTGATTTGAGCATAATTCACCCCTTTCATTTTTGCCATCCGGCGGAAAAAAGTTATTTAACAAACATGGTTGCTTAGTTACAGCGCCGCCTCGCCCTGGCCGCAAAACCGGGCCGAGATCACAGCGGCAAAAATCCACCGTGAAATTCTTTGTGATCAAAATCACAAACAAACAACAAAAACACGAAACAAAATTGTGACAAATATCACACAAAAACGCAGATTAGCGGCAAAAACGGCGGTCTGTTGTTTTTTTACACAGCTATTATGTGATCGCAATCACTACAAAACCCGCTCCGCCCCCTATATTCATGTGATCTAACTCACACTTAAGGGCGCTGGCTGGACAGCTAAACGATTCAGTGCCAGATTTCGCACTATCAATCAGGGCCCGGCTACCTCTGCCGCCACATTAACAACAAACCTCGGGCTTTTAGCCTGCGCGATACGCAAAACAGAAGAAGGGGTGTTTTATGTCATCCGATATCAAGATCAAAGTGCAAAGCTTTGGTCGTTTTCTCAGCAATATGGTGATGCCGAATATCGGCGCGTTTATCGCGTGGGGTATCATCACCGCGCTTTTCATTCCGACAGGGTGGTTGCCAAACGAAACGCTGGCGAAGCTGGTCGGTCCGATGATCACCTACCTGCTGCCGCTGCTGATCGGTTACACCGGCGGTAAATTAGTCGGCGGCGAACGTGGCGGCGTGGTCGGGGCGATCACCACCATGGGCGTTATCGTCGGCGCGGATATGCCGATGTTCCTCGGCTCCATGATCGCCGGCCCGCTGGGCGGCTACTGCATCAAGAAATTCGATAACTGGGTAGACGGTAAGATCAAATCCGGTTTTGAAATGCTGGTGAATAACTTCTCCGCCGGCATCATCGGGATGATCCTCGCCATTCTCGCCTTCCTCGGCATCGGCCCGGCGGTAGAAGTTCTGTCGAAAATTCTGGCGGCTGGCGTTAACTTCATGGTGGCGCACGACATGCTGCCGCTGGCGTCTATCTTCGTGGAACCGGCAAAAATCCTGTTCCTCAATAACGCCATCAACCACGGTATCTTCTCGCCGCTGGGTATTCAGCAGTCCCACGAGCTGGGTAAATCCATCTTCTTCCTGATTGAAGCTAACCCGGGTCCGGGGATGGGCGTTCTGCTGGCGTACATGTTCTTTGGCCGCGGCAGCGCTAAACAGTCTGCAGGCGGGGCGGCTATCATCCACTTCCTGGGGGGTATCCATGAAATCTACTTCCCGTACGTGCTGATGAACCCACGTCTGATCCTGGCCGTTATCCTCGGCGGGATGACCGGTGTCTTCACCCTGACCATCCTCAACGGCGGTCTGGTCTCTCCGGCTTCCCCGGGCTCTATCCTGGCGGTGCTGGCGATGACGCCGAAAGGGGCCTACTTCGCGAACATCGCAGCCATTATCGCCGCGATGGCGGTCTCCTTCGTCGTCTCTGCGGTTCTGCTCAAGACCAGCAAAGTCAAAGAAGAAGACGATATCGAAGCCGCAACCCGTCGTATGCATGACATGAAAGCGGAATCCAAAGGCGCCAACCCGCTGGCGGCTGGCAATGTCACCAACGACCTGAGCCATGTGCGTAAAATCATCGTCGCCTGCGACGCCGGGATGGGCTCCAGCGCCATGGGCGCCGGGGTACTGCGCAAGAAAGTGCAGGATGCCGGCCTGAGCAACATCTCGGTCACCAACAGCGCCATTAATAATCTGCCGCCGGATGTTGACCTGGTGATCACCCACCGCGACCTGACCGAGCGCGCCATGCGCCAGGTACCGCAGGCGCAGCATATTTCGCTGACCAACTTCCTCGACAGCGGTCTGTACACCAGCCTGACCGAGCGTCTGGTGGCGGCCCAGCGCCACATCGACAACGAAGTTAAAGTCACCGATAGCCTGAAAGACAGCTTTGATGATACGGACAAAAACCTGTTCAAGCTGGGTGCGGATAACATCTTCCTCGGTCGCAAAGCGGCCACCAAAGAAGAAGCCATTCGCTTCGCCGGCGAGCAGCTGGTGAAAGGCGGCTACGTCGAACCGGAATATGTGCAGGCGATGCTGGACCGCGAAAAACTGACCTCGACCTATCTCGGCGAGTCCATCGCGGTGCCGCACGGCACCATCGAAGCGAAAGACCGCGTGCTGAAAACCGGCGTCGTCTTCTGCCAGTACCCGGAAGGAGTGCGCTTTGGGGAAGATGAAGACGATGTTGCCCGCCTGGTGATCGGCATCGCCGCCCGCAACAACGAGCACATTCAGGTGATTACCAGCCTGACCAATGCGCTGGATGACGAAACGGTGATTGAGCGCCTGGCGAAAACCACCAGCGTCGACGACGTACTGGCGCTGCTGAATAAATAATCAGCGCTATCCAACCCTCTCCTTTGGGAGAGGGTTGGGGTGAGGGAAAAAGCCTCACCCCAGCCCTCTCAGGTAAAAACATTAATTGAAGGTTAATACTATGAAAGCATTACATTTTGGCGCAGGTAATATCGGACGTGGCTTTATCGGTAAACTGCTGGCCGACGCGGGCATCGACCTGACGTTTGCCGATGTCAATCAGACCGTACTTGATGCCCTGAATGCCCGTCATAGCTACCAGGTTCACGTCGTTGGCGAAAATGAGCAGGTGGATACCGTCTCCGGCGTGAATGCCGTCAGCAGCATTGGCGACGAGGTAGTGGAGTTGATCGCCAGCGTCGACCTGGTGACCACCGCCGTCGGTCCCGTCGTTCTTGAGCGCATCGCCCCGGCCATCGCCAGAGGGCTGGCGAAGCGCAAGGCGCAGGGCACCGAACGCCCGCTGAACATTATCGCCTGCGAAAACATGGTGCGCGGCACCACGCAGTTAAAAGGCCACGTATTTAACGCCCTGGCGGAGGAAGATAAGGCCTGGGTGGAAACCCATATCGGCTTCGTCGACTCCGCCGTTGACCGTATTGTGCCGCCATCGGCGTCCGCTACCCATGACCCGCTGGAAGTCACCGTGGAAACCTTCAGCGAATGGATCGTCGATAAAACCCAGTTCAAGGGCGAACTGCCGACCATCCCGGGAATGGAATTAACTGATAACCTGATGGCATTTGTCGAACGCAAGCTCTTCACCTTGAACACCGGGCATGCTATAACCGCCTACCTCGGAAAACTGGCGGGCCACCAGACGATTCGCGACGCGATACTCGACGAGAAAATTCGGGCCGTCGTGCAGGGCGCGATGGAGGAGAGCGGCGCGGTGCTGATCAAACGCTACGCCTTTGACCCGCAGAAGCACGCGGCTTATATCCAGAAAATTCTTGGCCGTTTCGAGAACCCGTACCTGAAAGACGATGTCGAGCGCGTTGGCCGTCAGCCGCTGCGCAAACTGAGCGCCGGCGACCGTTTAATTAAGCCGCTGCTGGGTACGCTGGAATACGGCCTGCCGCACCGCAATCTGGTGAAAGGGATTGCGGCGGCGATGCATTTCCGTAGCGAAGACGATCCGCAGGCGCAGGAGCTGGCGACACTGATCGCCGACAAAGGGCCGCAGGCCGCGCTGGCGCAGATTTCCGGCCTTGACGCGGCAAGCGATGTCGTCGCGGAGGCCGTTAACGACTACAACGCGGTAAAATGATGCACAACCTGGCGCGGCCGACGTCGCGCCCATTACGACTCCTGTCAGATATGCAGGCAATGATGGAAGAAACACAAGCATTTGAAAACCGTGTGCTTGAGCGTCTGAATGCTGGCAAAACCGTACGAAGCTTCCTGATCGCCACCGTCGAGCTGTTAACGGAAGCGGTCAATATTCTGGTGCTTCAGGTGTTCCGTAAAGACGACTACGCGGTGAAATACGCCGTCGAGCCCTTGCTGGAGGGCAGCGGGCCGCTCGGCGATCTCTCAGTACGCCTGAAGCTGATTTATGGCCTTGGGGTGATAAGTCGTGCCGAATATGAAGACGCCGAGCTGCTGATGGCCCTGCGCGAAGAGCTTAATCACGACGGCAATGAGTACAGCTTTACCGACGACGAAATTATCGGTCCGTTCGGCGAACTGCACTGCGTCGCCGCCCTGCCGCCAACGCCGCAGTTTGATGACAGCGACGCCGAACTGCTGGCAATGCAGAAACTGCGTTACCAGCAGATGGTGCGTTCAACGATGGTGTTGTCCTTGACTGAGCTGATTTCACGAATCAGCTTAAAAAAAGCCTTCCAGAAATCAACGCTCTGATTCCGGCTCCGTCTGGTCGCAGGTCGGCCGGTAAAGCTGACGATAATATTCCAGACGCTGCAGAAACAACGCTTCCTTATCCTGAGGGATATCTCGCGGTACATGCTGCAGCCGCGGAGACTTTTTCAAATACTCCATAAACGCCTGACTGGAAGCCATAAAATCAACCGCTTTGTCGATTAAACGTGGTACGCCGTCGCCGATCTTTGCCATCACGTCCTCCTTTTGGGAATAATCTGATTAAGCATTAGCCAATTCACCGGCGTGGGTTAAGGAAAACGTGCTTATCTGCCGACAGGCTTCACAGAAATGAAATTAGCGCGGGTATCGGAAGGAATAATTATAAAATTCAAATTATTAGCAGATTAAGGTATCGTATTCTGACGGCGATAAACGGCGAATTTTTGATAAATAGCTATCAACAATAGCGGTCACGGCACATACTATAGGCGAATGAAGCCCCTTTATTAACAGATCAAATCACCATGAAAGAAGTCGAAAAGAATGAAATCAAACGTCTGAGCGATCGTCTCGACGCCATCCGCCACCAGCAGGCCGAGCTGTCGCTGGTGGAAGCTGCCGATAAATACGCGGAGCTGGAGAAAGAAAAAGCCACTCTGGAAACGGAGATTGAACGTCTGCGTTCCGTCCAGAGCCAGAAGCTGAGCAAAGAGGCGCAGAAGCTGATGAGCCTGCCGTTCCGCCGCGCGATTACCAAAAAAGAGCAGGCCGATATGGGCAAGCTGAAGAAAAGCGTCCGCGGCCTGGTGGTCGTCCATCCGATGACCGCCCTGGGCCGGGAAATGGGCCTGAAAGAGATGACCGGTTTCGCCCGCAGCGAATTCTGATCCCCAGCCCTCTCCGTTCGGAGAGGGTTATTCTATCCTACCCCCCCTTTTTCGTTCCCTGCCCGGCCGATTGGTCCAACCAATAATTTTATCTACCCCCCGGCAGTTCACAAATCCATCAAAATACATCACAAACCCGTTGCCTAAGAGTAACATCTGGTTAACCATTCGTTGTCATCAACCCTGCTATCCCTAATTGGCCGGGCCAATTTTACCTACGACGGGTCGGCAAAGAGCGCAGACTCAGCCCACCCGTCCTGGCGGCCCGATGGAGACCCTGCATGAATCTCTGGCAACAAAACTACGATCCCGCCGGTAATATCTGGTTATCCAGTCTTATCGCATCGCTACCGATTCTGTTTTTCTTTTTTGCGCTGATAAAGCTCAAACTGAAAGGCTATCTCGCCGCTACCTGGACCGTTGCGATCGCCCTGGCCGTCGCATTGCTGTTCTATAAAATGCCGGTGGACCGCGCCCTGGCCTCGGTGGTGTATGGCTTCTTCTACGGACTGTGGCCCATCGCCTGGATTATTATTGCCGCAGTCTTCGTCTATAAAATCTCGGTGAAGACCGGACAGTTCGACATCATCCGCTCGTCGATCCTGTCGATTACGCCTGACCAGCGCCTGCAGATGCTGATCGTCGGCTTCTCGTTCGGCGCCTTTCTCGAAGGGGCGGCGGGATTTGGCGCGCCGGTGGCGATTACCGCGGCGCTGCTGGTCGGCCTCGGGTTTAACCCGCTGTATGCCGCAGGCCTGTGCCTGATCGTCAACACCGCGCCGGTGGCCTTCGGCGCGATGGGCATCCCGATCCTGGTGGCCGGTCAGGTGACCGGTATCGACAGCTTCGCCATCGGCCAGATGGTGGGTCGCCAGCTGCCGTTCCTGACCATTATCGTGCTGTTCTGGATCATGGCGATTATGGACGGCTGGCGGGGCATCAAAGAGACCTGGCCGGCGGTGATGGTCGCAGGCGGCTCGTTCGCTATCGCCCAGTACCTCAGCTCTAACTTCCTTGGCCCGGAGCTGCCGGACATCATCTCATCGCTGGTCTCCCTGGTCTGCCTGACCCTGTTCCTCAAACGCTGGCAGCCGGCGCGCATCTTTCGCTTTGGCGATATCGGCGCCTCGCAGGTGGATATGACGCTGGCCCGCACGCGCTACACCGCGGGACAAGTGATCCGCGCCTGGTCGCCGTTCCTGTTCCTGACCGCCACCGTGACCCTGTGGAGCGTGCCGCCGTTCAAAGCGCTGTTCGCACCGGGCGGCGCGATGTATGACTTCGTCATCAATATTTCGGTGCCGTTCCTCGACAAAATGGTCGCCCGCATGCCGCCGGTGGTCAGCGCCGCGACGCCTTACGCCGCCATCTATAAGTTTGACTGGCTGTCGGCAACCGGCACCGCCATTCTGTTCGCCGCCCTGCTGTCCATCGTCTGGCTGCGCATGAAGCCGAAAGACGCGCTGACCACCTTCGCCGGAACGCTGAAGGACCTGGCGCTGCCGATCTACTCTATCGGCATGGTGCTGGCGTTCGCCTTTATCTCCAACTACTCCGGGCTGTCGTCGACCCTGGCCCTGGCGCTGGCCCATACCGGCCACGCGTTTACCTTCTTCTCGCCATTCCTGGGCTGGCTGGGGGTATTCCTGACCGGTTCGGACACCTCGTCTAACGCCCTGTTCGCCGCGCTGCAGGCAACGGCGGCGCAGCAGATTGGCGTCTCCGATATCCTGCTGGTCGCAGCCAATACCACCGGCGGCGTCACTGGCAAGATGATTTCCCCGCAGTCGATCGCCATCGCCTGCGCCGCGGTAGGCCTGGTGGGTAAAGAGTCGGATCTGTTCCGCTTTACCGTCAAACACAGCCTGATCTTCACCTGCATGGTGGGTCTGATCACTACGCTGCAGGCCTACGTTTTAACCTGGATGATACCGTGATAGTGATGCCTAAACGCCTGGCCGACGACGTGGCGCGTCGCGTCCGGGCGCTGATTGAAGAACAACAGCTGGAGGCGGGCATGCGACTGCCCGCCGAGCGCCAGCTCGCCGCTCAGCTCGGCGTCTCGCGCAATTCCCTGCGCGAAGCGCTGGCGATGCTGGTCAATGAAGGGGTGCTGCTGAGCCGTCGCGGCGGCGGCACTTTCGTCCGCTTTCAGCATGAGCCGTGGTCGGAGCAAAACATCGTCCAGCCGCTGAAGACGCTGCTGGCCGATGACCCTGACTACAGCTTCGACATCCTCGAGGCCCGCCACGCCATCGAAGCCAGCACCGCGTGGCACGCGGCGATGCGGGCCACCGACGCCGATAAAGAAAAAATTCGCCTGTGCTTTGAAGCGACCCAGAGCGAAGACCCGGATATCGCCTCGCAGGCGGACGTCCGCTTTCATCTGGCCATCGCCGAAGCCTCGCATAACGTGGTGCTCCTGCAAACCATGCGCGGCTTTTTCGACCTGCTGCACTCCTCCGTCAAGCAGAGCCGTCAGCGGATGTATCTGGTGCCGCCGGTGTTTGCCCGCCTGACCGAACAGCACCAGGCCGTCATGGAGGCGATTGTCTCCGGCGACGCCGAGGCGGCGCGCCAGGCGATGATGGCCCACTTAGGTTTTGTCCACGCCACCATTAAACGTTTTGATGAAGACCAGGCCCGCCAGGCGCGAATTACCCGCCTGCCCGGCGATGCTATTGATAATTCCAGGGAGAATTCGTGATGATTATTTCCGCCGCCAGCGACTATCGCGCCGCCGCCCAGCGTATCCTGCCGCCGTTCCTGTTCCACTATATCGACGGCGGGGCTTACGCCGAGCATACCCTGCGCCGCAACGTCGAGGACCTTTCCGACGTGGCGCTGCGCCAGCGTATTCTGCGCAATATGTCGGACCTGAGCCTCGAGACCACCCTCTTCAACGAGAAGCTGGCGATGCCGACGGCGCTGGCGCCGGTGGGGCTGTGCGGAATGTACGCCCGCCGCGGCGAAGTGCAGGCCGCCGGCGCAGCGGATGACAAAGGCATTCCGTTTACCCTCTCCACCGTTTCCGTCTGTCCGATCGAAGAGGTCGCCCCGACCATCAAGCGGCCGATGTGGTTCCAGCTGTATGTTCTGCGCGACCGCGGCTTTATGCGTAATGCGCTGGAGCGCGCGAAGGCGGCGGGTTGTTCAACGCTGGTCTTTACCGTCGATATGCCGACTCCCGGCGCCCGCTACCGCGACGCCCATTCCGGCATGAGCGGCCCGAACGCCGCCCTGCGCCGCTACTGGCAGGCGGTCACCCATCCGCAGTGGGCATGGGACGTTGGCCTCAACGGCCGTCCGCACGATCTGGGGAATATCTCCGCCTATCTCGGCCAGCCGACCGGCCTGGAGGATTACATCGGCTGGCTGGCGAATAACTTCGATCCGTCGATTTCATGGAAAGACCTCGAGTGGATCCGTGATTTCTGGGACGGACCGATGGTGATCAAAGGGATCCTCGACCCGGAGGACGCCCGCGATGCGGTGCGCTTCGGCGCCGACGGCATTGTGGTCTCCAACCACGGCGGCCGCCAGCTTGACGGCGTGCTCTCCTCCGCCCGCGCCCTGCCGGCGATTGCCGACGCGGTGAAGGGCGACATTACCATTCTCGCCGACAGCGGCATCCGCAACGGTCTCGACGTCGTGCGCATGATCGCCCTGGGCGCCGACAGCGTACTGCTGGGCCGCGCTTACCTGTACGCCCTGGCGACCCATGGCAAGCAGGGGGTGGCGAATCTGCTGAATCTGATCGAGAAAGAGATGAAGGTGGCGATGACCCTGACCGGCGCAAAAACCATCGCGGACATTAGCCGTGATTCGCTGGTGCAGAACACGGAGGCGCTGCAGACCTTCGATGCGCTGAAGCAGCATAACGCGGCATAAGCTGCGCCGTTTTGCTCTCCCCGGCCCTCACCCTCAGGGAGAGGGCCGGGGTGAGGGTTGACCAAATATCTGCTATTCTGCCCCCCGCAATTAAGGGGGCAGTATGCTGAACATCGTGTTATTCGAACCAGAGATCCCGCCGAACACCGGGAATATTATCCGCCTGTGCGCCAACACGGGCTTCAGTCTGCATATCATTGAGCCCATGGGCTTCACCTGGGACGATAAGCGCCTGAGACGCGCCGGACTGGACTATCACGAGTTCACCGCCGTGCAGCGCCACGCCGATTACGCGGCGTTTATCGCCAGCGCGCAGCCGCAGCGTCTGTTCGCCCTGACCACCAAAGGTACGCCGGCGCACAGCGCGGTGAGCTATCAGGATGGCGATTTCTTGATGTTTGGTCCGGAAACCCGCGGTCTGCCGGCCAGCATCCTTGATGCCCTGCCGCCGGAGCAGAAAATTCGGATTCCGATGATGCCGGACAGCCGCAGCATGAACCTGTCAAACGCGGTGTCGGTGGTGGTGTACGAGGCCTGGCGGCAGCTGGGGTATCCAGGCGCCGTGCTGCGCAGCTAACTGACCCTTCCCGGATGGCGGCGCACCGCGCCTTATCCGGGCGACATGCTGGCGGGCAGAGATCGTAGGCCCGGTAAGCGCAGCGCCACCGGGCAAGACGTTAAATCCCGTCGCCGTACTCGAAAGTGTGGTGGATGCCGTTGAAATGCTGATCCATATCCATCGCCGGCTTGTCGCTCTCCGGCTTGCCGACGATACGCGCCGGCACGCCTGCGGCGGTGGTGTGCGGCGGAACCGGCTGCAATACCACCGAACCGGCGCCAATCTTCGCCCCACGCCCGACTTCGATATTGCCGAGGATTTTCGCCCCGGCGCCAATCATCACGCCTTCGCGAATTTTCGGGTGACGGTCGCCGCTGGTTTTACCGGTACCGCCGAGGGTGACCGACTGCAGAATAGAGACGTCATCCTCAATCACCGCCGTTTCGCCAACCACAATACCGGTGGCGTGGTCGAGCATAATCCCGCGGCCGATTTTCGCCGCCGGGTGGATATCCACCTGGAAAGAGACGGACACCTGGTTTTGCAGGAAAATCGCCAGCGCACGCCGGCCCTGAGTCCACAGCCAGTGGCCGATACGATAGGCCTGCAGGGCATGGAAACCCTTCAGATAGAGCAACGGCGTCGAGTATTTATCCACCGCCGGGTCACGCGTGCGCACCGCCTGAATATCGCAGGCCGCCGAGGCGATCATTTCCGGGTCGGCGGCGTAGGCTTCTTCCACCACTTCGCGAATGGCGATAGCCGGCATAATCGGGGAAGCCAGCTTGTTGGCCAGCATATAGCTCAGCGCGCTGCCCAGATTTTCATGCTTGAGTAGCGTTGCGTGGTAAAAACTGGCGAGCATTGGCTCACAGTCCGCCAGAGCCCGGGCTTCGGCTTTAATATTATTCCAGACGATATCCAGTTCTTCACACGGCATTGCATACTCCAGGCGATATGGTAATGACCTGCCAGTTCTGCGCTGGCAGGGTCATTCAGGTGACAAAGGAAAGCTAATTGCTGCTGCGCTCGTCCTTGCGGGCGCGACCCAATAAGGTCAATGCTGCCTCGCGCGCAATTTTTCCGCAATACAATACCTGATAAATTTCCTCGGTTATTGGCATTTCGACACCTAAACGCTGTGCCAGAACGCGAACTTCCTTGGTATTGCGGTAGCCTTCAACCACCTGGCCAATCTTTTCCTGGGCGCTTTGCACGTCCATCCCCTGGCCGAGCATCATGCCGAAGCGACGGTTACGGGACTGGTTGTCGGTGCAGGTGAGCACCAGGTCACCGAGACCGGCCATGCCCATAAAGGTTTCCGGGTCGGCGCCCAGCGCCGCGCCAAGGCGAGACATTTCCACCAGGCCACGGGTAATCAGCGCCGTCCGCGCATTGGCGCCGAAGCCGATGCCGTCCGACATCCCCGCCCCGATGGCGATGACGTTTTTCACCGCGCCGCCGAGCTGGACGCCGATAAAGTCCGGATTGATGTAGACGCGGAAGCTCTTGCCGCAGTGCAGCAGGTGCTGCAGATCCTCGGCAAACTGCGGATCCGTCGCCGCCAGCGAAATCGCCGTCGGCAGGCCGGCGGCCAGCTCTTTGGCGAAGGTTGGCCCGGAGATCACCGCCAGCGGGATATCATCGCCCAGCGCTTCACGCGCCACGTCCTGCAGCAGACGACCGGTTTCGGCCTCGAGACCTTTGGTCGCCCATACCAGACGCGCGTCAGGACGCATCAGCGGTTTAATCTGGCGTAACACCTGACCAAACACATGGCTTGGCACCACCACCAGAATATCGCGGCTGGCGGCCAGGGCGGTGGCCAGGTCGCTTTCAAGATGCAGCGTATCCGGGAAAGGCACATCGGGAAGGAACGCGGCGTTGCAGCGATCGTGTTGCAGCGTCGCGATATGTTTCGGGTCATGGCCCCAGAGCACAACGTGGTGGCCATTTCTTGCCAGGGTGATGGCAAGAGCGGTGCCGTAAGAGCCGGCACCGATCACAGTCATTGCAGCATTAAGTGCGTTCATCAGGCATCCTGATGTTGTTCTGCACCTTCGCCAGCCTGCTGCTGCAGATAGTTCATAAACAGCGCATCGAAGTTCACTGGCGCAAGGTTAAGTTGCGGGAAGGTACCGCGGGAAACCAGGCTGGTGATGCACTCGCGCGCGTACGGGAACAGAATGTTCGGGCAGTAAGCGCCAAGGCAGTGCGCCATCTGGGTGCCTTCGATGCCGTCGATGGAGAAAATACCGCCCTGCTGTACTTCGCAGAGGAACGCGGTCTCTTCGCCCAGCGCGGCGGTCACGGTTACACGCAGCACCACTTCATAAACGCCTTCAGCCAGCTGGGTGGAGGCGGTATCCAGATCAAGTTTAACTTCCGGCTGCCAGTCTTTCTGGAAAACTTGCGGCGCGTTCGGCGCTTCAAAAGAGATATCTTTGGTATAGATACGCTGGATCTGGAAGGTCATTTCGGTGCTGTTTTGTTCTGACATAGTAAAACCCTTTCGTGTTGTCCTTAAATACGCGCTTCCGGCAGGGAAAGCGCGCAAAAATTAGCGCAAGAGGGGATCAAGTCCACCACGTGAATCAAGCGCATACAAGTCGTCACAGCCGCCAATGTGCTGCGCATCAATAAAAATCTGCGGAACCGTCGTCCGTCCGCTGCGCTGGATCATCTCCTCACGCTTCGCGGCATCGCCATCGATCGGCAACTCATGGAACGTTACGCCTTTGCTGTTCAGCAGCGCTTTCGCGCGGATGCAGAACGGGCAGGTCGCTTTGGTGTAGATCTCAATATTGGCCATGACTTCACTCCTGTTATTACCCTGAGGGTTTTACGCCGCAGCCTGTGTTCCCCTCACGTCAGGCGCGAAGGGGAAAACGCGGCGGCATCACCACGCGAGGTAAGTTATTTGCCGCGTACCAGAGGGAGGTTTTCGCCGCTCCAGCCAGCAATGCCCTCTTTCAGTACAAAGACTTTTTCAAACCCGGCTTTGTTCAGCGCGCTGGCTGGCTCTTGCGCCTGCATGCCGGAACCGTCTACCACAATAATGGGTTGCGATTTGTGTTTTTCCAACTCGCCGACGTTATTCGCTTTGATATCGCTGGGCAGCAGGTTGATGGCGCCGGCAATATGGCCTTTACGGAAATCGTCACGCTGACGCAGGTCGACCACCACCGCGTCTTCTTTATTGATAAGACGCGTCGCTTCACCACGGGTGATGACTTTAACTTTCGACATCAGGCCCTTGAAGGTGGTGAACAGCACCGCCCCCAGCAGCGCGATCCACGCGATGCTCAGAACAGGGTGACGGCCGATGAATTGCATAATTTCTTGCATGGGGGGTTACAACTCCCGACTAAGTGAGAAAAAAACCAGGAAAGGAGTATACCTGTGCCTTGCGGCAATTACAGCCAGTGAGCGCGATGTAATGTATTTTCTGCGGGCGGCGGCGAAAAAAAGCCGTTCTCGCTGACGCGCCGCGGCCCGGCCGCTCCCTTTCTTTGATCTTTCACGGGGATTTAAACGATTCAGCTGTAGTAAAATTACGCAAAATTTCTGTCTTTGAGCATGAGGTTGTCGCAATGTCGGTTACTAAAAAACCTATGGTACTGGTGATTCTGGATGGCTACGGCTATCGCGAAGACCAACAGGATAACGCCATTTACAGCGCTAAAACGCCGGTAATGGACGCCCTGTGGGCCAAACGTCCGCATACCCTGATCGATGCATCCGGCCTGGAAGTTGGCCTGCCGGACCGTCAGATGGGGAACTCCGAAGTGGGCCACGTCAACCTGGGCGCCGGTCGTATCGTCTATCAGGACCTGACCCGTCTCGATGTGGAAATTAAAGAACGCACCTTCTTCGCCAACCCGGTACTGACCGCCGCGGTCGATAAAGCGGTTGCCGCGGGTAAAGCGGTACATATCATGGGTCTGATGTCGCCGGGCGGCGTTCACAGCCATGAGGATCACATCATGGCGATGGTGGAGCTAGCGGCAGAGCGCGGCGCTGAGAAGATCTACCTGCACGCTTTCCTCGACGGTCGTGACACCCCGCCGCGCAGCGCGGAAAAAACGCTGGCAAAATTCGAAGCCAAATTTGCCGCGCTGGGCAAGGGCCGCATCGCGTCGCTCATTGGCCGCTACTACGCCATGGACCGCGACAACCGCTGGGATCGCGTTGAGCAGGCTTACGATCTGATGACGCTGGCGAAAGGCGAATTCCAGGCCGATACCGCCGTCGCCGGCCTGCAGGCTGCCTACGCCCGTGACGAAAACGACGAGTTCGTGAAAGCGACCGTGATCCGCGCCGCCGGCCAGGCCGATGCCGCGATGGAAGATGGCGATGCGCTGATCTTCATGAACTTCCGTGCTGACCGCGCACGCGAAATCACCCGCGCCTTCGTCAACGCCGACTTCGACGGCTTTGCGCGTAAGAAAGTGGTTAACCTCGACTTCGTGATGCTCACCGAATATGCCGCCGACATCAAAGTGGCCTGCGCCTACCCGCCCGCCTCGCTGGCCAATACCTTCGGCGAGTGGATGGCGAAGCACGATAAAACCCAGCTGCGCATCTCCGAAACTGAGAAATACGCCCACGTCACCTTCTTCTTCAACGGCGGCGTAGAAGAGCCGTTCAAAGGCGAAGAGCGGATTCTGATTAACTCGCCGAAAGTGGCGACCTACGATCTGCAGCCGGAAATGAGCTCCGCCGAGCTGACCGAAAAACTGGTCGCGGCCATCAAAGGCGGCCAGTACGACACCATCATCTGTAACTACCCGAACGGCGATATGGTTGGCCATACCGGCGTGATGGAAGCGGCAGTGAAAGCCGTTGAAGCGCTGGATCACTGTATCGCTCAGGTGGCGCAGGCGGTGGAATCCGTTGGCGGCCAGCTGCTGATCACCGCCGACCACGGTAACGCCGAACAGATGCGCGATCCGGCCACCGGTCAGGCGCACACCGCCCACACCAACCTGCCGGTTCCGCTGATTTACGTCGGTAACAAAGCGGTTAAAGCGGTCAATGGCGGCAAACTTTCCGACATCGCCCCGACCATGCTGTCGCTGATGGGAATGGAAATCCCGCAAGAGATGACTGGCAAGCCGCTGTTCATCGTGGAATAATCCTTCCCCATGAGGGGAAAGGCGACGTATTCAACTACATGGATCGCAACGGCAGTTCGATCCGTCCTTTACGCCAGCGCGCTCAGCGCTGGCGTATTACTGTGCGCGTCATCTGCGCACGCCGACGATCGCGATCAGCTAAAGTCCATCCAGGCCGACATCGCCGCCAGACAGCGGGCGATTAAGCAACAGCAGCAGCAGCGCGCAAGCCTGCTCGCCCAACTCAAAGCGCAGGAAGAGGCGATCGCCGCCGCGGCCCGCAAACTGCGCGAAACCCAGGACAGCCTGAACCAGCTCAATAAGCAGATTGACGAGATGAACGCTTCTCTCGCGAAGCTGGAGCGCCAGCGCGCGTCTCAGGAGCGTAACCTCGCCGCGCAGCTTGACGCGGCGTTCCGCCAGGGGCCGCATACCGGCATCCAGATGGTGCTGAGCGGTGAAGAGGGTCAGCGCAATCAGCGGATGCAGGTCTATTTCAGCTATTTCAACCAGGCCCGCCAGGAAACCATCGCGGAACTGAAGAAAACGCGCGAAGAGATGGCGGTGCAAAAGTCGATGCTCGAAGAGAAGCAGAGCCAGCAGCAGACGCTGGTCTACGAGCAAAAAGCCCAGCAGGCGAAGCTGGAGCAGGCGCGTAACGAACGGAAAAAGACCCTTTCCGGCCTGGAGTCCTCCATTCAGCGGGGTCAGCAACAGTTAAGTGAATTGCGGGCTAACGAATCGCGCCTACGCGGTCGTATCGCCCAGGCGGAGGCTGCCGCCAAAGCCCGTGCCGATCGGGAAGCTCGCGATGCGCAGGCGGTGCGCGACCGCCAGCAGGAAGCATCGCGCAAAGGCACCACCTATAAACCAACGGAAAGCGAGCGTTCGCTGATGTCACGCACCGGTGGGCTGGGCTCGCCGCGCGGTCAGGCGTTCTGGCCAGTTCGCGGTCCGCTCCTTCATCGATATGGCGAACAGCTGCAAGGTGAACTACGTTGGAAAGGGATGGTTATCGCCGCGTCTGAAGGCACCGAAGTCAGAGCGATTGCCGATGGTCGGGTCATTCTGGCCGACTGGCTGCAGGGCTATGGTCTGGTGGTGGTGGTCGAGCATGGTAAAGGCGACATGAGCCTGTATGGCTATAACCAAAGCGCGCTGGTCAGCGTCGGTACGCAGGTGCGTGCCGGTCAGCCTATCGCGCTCGTAGGCAGCAGCGGCGGTCAGGGCCGTCCGTCGCTCTATTTCGAAATTCGCCGCCAGGGTCAGGCGGTCAATCCACAGCCGTGGTTGGGAAGATAAGTTTTGCTTCAATTTCGCGCAATTGCTCTTGCCGTAGCCGGTTCGCTGGCTCTGGCGGCGCCAGCGTTCGCTGGCAAACTCTCCATCGTTATTGACGATTTTGGCTACCGCCCGCAGACCGAAAATCAGGTGCTGGCGCTGCCGTCCACTATCTCCGTCGCCGTGCTGCCGAACGCGCCGCACGCCCGGGAAATGGCCACGAAAGCGCATAATCTGGGCCATGAAGTGCTCATCCACCTGCCGATGGCGCCGCTCAGCAAACAGCCGCTGGAAAAAGACACCCTGCGTCCCGAAATGAGCAGCGAGGAGATCGAGCGCATCATCCGCGAGGCCTATGGCAAAGTCCCCTACGCCGTCGGGCTGAATAACCATATGGGCAGCGCGATGACCTCCAACCTGTTTGGCATGCAGAAGGTGATGCAGGCCCTGGAGCGCTACAATCTCTATTTTCTCGACAGCGTGACCATCGGCAATACCCAGGCCATGCGTGCCGCGCAGGGCACCGGGGTGAAGGTGATTAAGCGTAAGGTGTTTCTGGACGATACGCAGAATGAAGCCGATATCCGCACTCAGTTCAACCGCGCCATCGCCCTGGCGCGGCGTAACGGTTCGGCGATAGCCATTGGCCATCCGCATCCGACGACGGTGCGGGTGCTGCAGCAGATGGTCTATAACCTGCCGCCGGATATCACGCTGGTGCGCCCGAGCAGCCTGCTCAACGAGCCACAGGTCGACAACTCGACGCCAAACTACGCTCAGCCGCCTGCGCAACAAACGCCGCCGCAGCAGCAGAAGCCGCGTAATCCGTTCCACGGCGTGAAGTATTGCAAGCCGAAGCGCCCGCTGGAGCCCGTGAACGCCAGCCGCTTCTTCACTATCCTCAGCGACAGCATCAGCCAGAGCGCGCTGGTCCAGTACTATCGCCTCAAATGGCAGGGCTGGGACAATCCCGGCAGCTAGACCACTCAGGGGTCCGTTCGCTTTTGCGCGACGGGCGCCTGGTTATCTTCGTGGGCGTACCACGCCTTAAAATATTTGAGAAAGCTGTAAAACGTGGCGTACAGGCCGGTGACCACGCCGACTTTGCCATAGCGCCACGCCCCGCTGAACAGATACCACTTAAAGAAAGCGCCAATGGCGCTGACGATCCCCCGCGTCAGCGAAGGTGTGATCTGCTGGTGCTTCACCAGCCGGGTGGTATAGCTGTTCAGCTTATTAAACACTTCATGCAGCGAATAAAAGGTGTCATGGCGTACAAAGCCCGGCAGCCTGACGGAGCGCGCGTGTCCGACCACCTGGTCATCCACCGGCCGGTCGTTAAACCGCGCCTGCTGGCGGTTAAAGAGGCGCACCGGGTAATCCGGCGAGGAAATGGGGTAGATCGTCCGCACCTGCGTGCCGAGGACAAACCAGTAGCGCGGCAAACGCCAGGCGCAGGCTGGGTCAGGCTCCTCCCCCGCTTTTAACGCCTGAATGGCCGCCACGACGTCGTTATCAAGAATTTCATCGCTGTCCATGCACAGCACCCAGTCATGGCTGGCCAGCCCGATGGCATAGTTCATCTGCGCGCCGTGGGCTTTATAGGCATGGTGATGGACGGTGAGACCAAACTGCTGACAAATAGAGACCGTTTCGTCGGTGCTACCGGAGTCGACGACAATACACTCATCAGCCACCTTCAGCAGCGGGGGCAGCACCTCCATGAGCAGACGTGCAGAGTTACAGGTCAGTAAGCATACGGAGAGTTTAAGCATGATCGTTTCAAAGTTAAACCGCGACTAAACACACTGTATAAGCGAATAACCGTAAAATCGATGTAGAAATTGTGCGCTTGATATTAAGCAGGCTAAAAATGTTATCCAAATCTAAATTAAGGCGCCCGCAGGCGCCTTTTTTGCTGATGTTTACAACAGACCGGAGGCGTTATTCCCAGCTCAGAACCACTTTACCGGACTGACCGGAGCGCATGGCGTCAAAGCCCTTCTGGAAGTCGTCAATGCCGAAGCGGTGGGTGATGATCGGCGAAAGATCCAGGCCAGACTGGATCAGCGCCGCCATCTTGTACCAGGTTTCGAACATTTCGCGACCATAGATCCCTTTGATAAACAGCCCCTTGAAGATGACCTTGGTCCAGTCGATGGACATATCCGACGGCGGGATACCCAGCATCGCGATACGGCCGCCGTGGTTCATGGTATCCAGCATGCTGCGGAACGCCGGCGGCGCGCCGGACATCTCAAGACCCACGTCGAAACCTTCGGTCATCCCCAGCTCGGCCATCACGTCGTTGAGGTTCTCTTTCGCCACGTTCACCGCGCGGGTGACGCCCATTTTGCGCGCCAGCTCGAGACGGTACTCGTTAACGTCAGTGATCACCACGTTACGCGCGCCGACGTGTTTCGCCACCGCCGCCGCCATCACGCCGATCGGACCGGCGCCGGAGACCAGCACGTCTTCCCCCACCAGATCGAAGGAGAGCGCGGTGTGCACGGCGTTGCCGAATGGGTCGAAGATGGACGCCAGGTCATCAGAGATATTGTCGGGAATTTTAAAGGCGTTAAAGGCCGGGATCACCAGATACTCGGCAAAGCAGCCCGGGCGGTTGACGCCCACGCCGATGGTGTTGCGGCACAGGTGGGTACGGCCTGCGCGGCAGTTACGGCAGTGGCCGCAGGTGATATGCCCTTCGCCGGAGACGCGGTCGCCAATCTTAAAGCCGCGCACTTCCTGGCCAATCCCCACCACTTCGCCGACATATTCGTGCCCGACCACCATCGGTACCGGAATAGTCTTCTGCGACCACTCATCCCAGTTGTAGATGTGCACGTCGGTCCCGCAAATGGCGGTCTTGCGGATTTTAATCAGCAGATCGTTATGGCCGACTTCCGGTTCCGGTACGTCGGTCATCCAGATGCCTTCTTCCGCTTTCAGTTTGGATAACGCTTTCATCTCACACCCTTATTAGGCGATGACGCCCAGTTGTTTGCCGATGCGGGTAAAGGCTTCCACCGCACGCTCAATTTGTTCAGGGGTATGCGCCGCCGACATCTGGGTGCGAATACGCGCCTGGCCTTTCGGTACCACCGGATAGAAGAAGCCGGTGACATAGATCCCTTCTTTCTGCAGTTCGCGGGCAAAGTTCTGCGCCACCACCGCTTCACCCAGCATCACCGGAATGATGGCGTGGTCGGCGCCCGCCAGGGTGAAGCCTGCCGCAGTCATTTTTTCACGGAACAGACGCGCGTTGGCCCACAGGCGATCGCGCAGGTCTGCGCCCTCTTCGACCATCTCCAGCACTTTGATGGAGGCGGCCACGATGGCCGGCGCCAGAGAGTTGGAGAACAGATACGGACGGGAACGCTGGCGCAGCCACTCGACCACCTCTTTGCGTGCGGCGGTGTAGCCGCCGGAGGCGCCGCCCAGCGCTTTACCCAGCGTGCCGGTGATGATGTCGACGCGCCCCATCACATCGCAGTATTCGTGGGAGCCGCGACCGTTTTCGCCGACGAAGCCGACGGCGTGGGAGTCATCGACCATCACCAGCGCATCGTATTTATCCGCCAGGTCGCAAACGCCTTTCAGGTTGGCGATCACGCCGTCCATCGAGAAGACGCCGTCGGTGGCGATCAGCACGTGACGCGCGCCAGCGTCGCGGGCTTCTTTCAGACGCGCTTCCAGTTCCTGCATATCGTTGTTGGCATAGCGGAAGCGCTTCGCTTTACACAGGCGCACGCCGTCGATGATCGAGGCATGGTTCAGGGCGTCGGAGATAATGGCGTCTTCCGGGCCGAGCAGCGTTTCAAACAGGCCGCCGTTGGCGTCGAAGCAGGAGGAGTAGAGGATCGCGTCTTCCATACCGAGGAAATCCGCCAGCTTCTTCTCCAGCTGCTTGTGCGTATCCTGGGTGCCGCAGATGAAGCGTACCGAGGCCATCCCGAAGCCGTGGCTGTCCATACCGGATTTCGCCGCGTCGATCAGCGCCGGGTGGTTGGCCAGACCCAGATAGTTATTGGCGCAGAAGTTAATCACGTGGCTGTCGCCGACGGTAATGTCCGCCTGCTGCGCCGAGGTGATGATGCGCTCTTCTTTAAACAAGCCTTCGGCCCGAGCGGTCTCCAGATTGCTAGTTAACTGTTTGTAGAAATCACCACGCATTGCAACTCTCCAGATTCGGCAAAATTTGGCACATATTACCCAAAGCTATACGCTGATACGAGATGATGCAGGCCTGAATGAATTATTTGCAGCATAAATCACGTCAGCCCAGCACCTTATTCTGCGAATGGCTGTAGGCTTGCTCATGTGGTGATATGATATGAGCATTCATGTCCGGATTGTCTCCGGGCTCTCAACTTCAAAGGTACAGTTATGATCATCGTAACCGGCGGCGCAGGCTTTATCGGCAGCAACATCATTAAAGCGCTGAATGACAAGGGCATTACCGACATTCTGGTTGTCGACAATCTGAAAGACGGCACCAAGTTTGTGAACCTGGTTGACCTGAACATCGCTGACTACATGGATAAAGAAGACTTTCTGATCCAGATTATGGCAGGCGAAGAGTTCGGCGACATTGATGCAATCTTCCACGAAGGCGCGTGCTCTTCCACCACGGAGTGGGACGGCAAGTACATGATGGACAACAACTATCAGTACTCCAAAGAGCTGCTGCACTACTGCCTGGAGCGCGAAATTCCGTTCCTGTACGCCTCTTCGGCGGCCACCTACGGTGGACGCACCAGCGATTTCATCGAGTCTCGCGAGTATGAGCAGCCGCTAAACGTCTACGGCTACTCCAAATTCCTGTTCGATGAATACGTTCGTCAGATCCTGCCGGAAGCCAATTCGCAGATCGTCGGCTTCCGCTACTTCAACGTCTACGGGCCGCGCGAAGGCCACAAAGGCAGCATGGCGAGCGTCGCTTTCCACCTCAACACCCAGCTGAATAATGGCGAAAGTCCGAAACTGTTCGAAGGCAGCGACGGCTTCAAGCGCGACTTCGTCTACGTCGGCGACGTGGCTGACGTCAACCTGTGGTTCTGGGAAAACGGCGTTTCCGGCATCTTCAACCTCGGCACTGGCCGCGCGGAATCCTTCCAGGCCGTCGCCGACGCGACCCTGGCGTACCACAAAAAAGGCAGCATCGAGTACATCCCATTCCCGGACAAACTGAAAGGCCGCTACCAGGCGTTCACCCAGGCGGATCTGACTAACCTGCGTAAAGCGGGCTATGACAAACCGTTCAAAACCGTTGCCGAAGGCGTAACGGAGTATATGGCCTGGCTGAATCGGGATGCGTAAGAGATAACATGAAAATTCTGGTGGTAGGCCCGTCTTGGGTGGGCGACATGATGATGTCGCAAAGTCTTTATCGTACGCTCAGGGCGCGCTATCCCCAGGCGATTATCGACGTGATGGCGCCAGCCTGGTGTCGTCCGTTGTTATCGCGCATGCCGGAAGTGAACGAAGCGATCCCGATGCCGCTGGGCCACGGCGCGCTGGCTATCGGCGAACGCCGCAAGCTCGGCCACAGCCTGCGCGAGCGTCGCTACGATCGCGCTTACGTGCTGCCAAACTCGTTTAAATCGGCATTAGTCCCCTTCTTCGCCAACATCCCGCTGCGCACCGGCTGGCGCGGCGAGATGCGCTACGGTCTGCTCAACGACGCCCGGGTGCTGGACAAAGACGCCTGGCCGCTGATGGTGGAACGCTACGTGGCGCTGGCCTACGACAACGGCGTGATGCGCTGCGCCAAAGATCTGCCGCAGCCGCTGCTATGGCCGCAGCTGCAGGTCAACGAAGGGGAAAAGTCGCAGGCCTGCAGCGCCTTTAACCTGTCCAACGATCGGCCGATCATCGGCTTTTGCCCCGGCGCGGAGTTCGGCCCGGCAAAACGCTGGCCGCACTATCACTATGCTGCGCTGGCGAAAAAGCTCATCGACGATGGTTATCAGATTGCGCTATTTGGCTCGGCAAAAGATAACGAGGCCGGCAAAGAGATCATCGCCGCCCTCAGCAGCGAGCAGCAGGCCTGGTGCCGGAATCTGGCGGGTGAAACCCAGCTGGAGCAGGCGGTGATCCTGATTGCCGCCTGTAAAGCGGTGGTGACTAACGATTCGGGGCTGATGCACGTCGCCGCGGCGCTGGACCGCCCGCTGGTGGCGCTGTATGGCCCGAGCAGTCCGGACTTTACCCCGCCGCTGTCGCATAAAGCGCGCGTGATCCGTCTGATTACCGGCTACCACAAGGTGCGCAAAGGCGATGCCGCGGAAGGTTATCATCAGAGCCTGATCGACATTACGCCAGAGCGCGTCCTGCAAGAGCTGAACGAATTGCTGACGGAAAAAACCGGGCACGAGGAAGCGTAGCGGATGCGGGTATTGATTGTAAAAACCTCATCGATGGGCGACGTGCTGCACACGCTGCCCGCGCTGACCGACGCCGCGCAGGCCATCCCCGGCATCCGCTTCGACTGGGTTGTGGAAGAAGGCTTCGCGCAGATCCCCTCCTGGCATGACAGCGTCGAGCGGGTGATCCCGGTGGCGATCCGCCGCTGGCGTAAAGCCTGGCTCTCCGCGCCGATCAAAGCGGAGCGTAAAGCCTTTCGCGAGGCCGTCCAGGCGGTCAAGTATGACGCCATTATCGACGCCCAGGGGCTGGTGAAAAGCGCTGCGCTGGTCACCCGTCTGGCGCACGGCGTCAAGCATGGTATGGACTGGCAAACGGCCCGCGAGCCGCTGGCCAGCCTGTTTTACAACCGCCGCCACCACATTGCGAAACAGCAGCACGCGGTGGAGCGTACCCGCGAGCTGTTCGCCAAAAGCCTCGGCTACGCGAAACCCCAAACCCAGGGGGATTACGCCATTGCGCGCCATTTCCTGCAGCACGAGGCTAGCGCTGCCGCCCCCTATCTGGTGTTTCTGCACGCCACCACCCGCGACGATAAGCACTGGCCGGAAAACCGCTGGCAGGAACTGCTCGATCTGCTGGCCGACAGCGGCGTCCGCATTAAGCTGCCGTGGGGCGCCCCGCACGAAGAGGCGCGGGCGAAGCGGCTGGCGGAAGGCCGGGAGTATGTTGAAGTGCTGCCGCGCATGAGCCTTGAGCAGGTGGCGCAGGTTCTGGCCAGCGCCCGGGCCGTCGTCTCGGTCGATACCGGCCTGAGTCATCTGACCGCCGCGCTGGATAAACCGAACTTCACGCTCTACGGCCCGACCGATCCGGGGCTGATTGGCGGATACGGTAAAAACCAGCACATCGTGCGGCCGGAAAACAGCGCCAGCACCGGCGATATTACCGCCAGCCGGGTTCATCTTCTTCTGCAAAATCAGGGGCTGCTCTGATGGGATCCCTGTTTAAGCAGATCTATCGCTACACCCGCCCTCGCGCTTATCGTCACAATGAAAATCTGTGGCCTTTTACCCGCATCACCCGCGCGCCGAGCGGCGAAATCAGCGCGTTGCGTTATAAAGGGAAAACGGTGCCGCTGGTCAGCCTGAGCGCGCTGAAAAACAGCATGCAGGGCGAAGTCCTGCTGACCGCCACTGGCCCTTCGACCCGCAATATCGATTTTTCCCTGTTGTCGAAAACGATCCCGGTGATGGGCGTCAATGGCGCCTGGCATCTTGCCGACCGACTGCACTTTTCGCTCTATACCATCGTCGACATGGAGTTTTTCGATAAGAAGCCGGACATTATCCGCGCCATCGTCAGTCAGCCGGACATTCTGCTGTTCACCACCATGCATGGGATCGCCAAAATCGTCGATCGCCATGCGGGCGCGCTGCGCTGCCGTTTGGCGTTGATTGAGGACGGTTGCTATAAGATTTACCAGCCGAAAGTCGCCAGCGAAGCGATAAAGCGCACTTACCAGCAGAATCCGGCGATGTGCTTTCATCCCCAGCGCCCGGATATCTGTTTTAGCACCGATATTCGCCAGGGCGTCTTTGATGCCGGCACGGTGGTCTACTGGGCGCTGCAGATCCTCGCCTGGCTGGGCTTCAGCACTATCCTGGTGAGCGGTCTGGATATGACTAACTTCAACCAGCCGCGATTCTACGAAACACAACAAGAAAAATTGCCTTCGTACCTGGCAACAAAAGTGGATACCCTCGTCATGCCCTCCTTTGCGCATGCCGCGCAGGTACTGCAGCAACGCCAGATCCGGGTCATTAATTTTTCACCAGAAAGCGCTGTGCCGGACACTATTTTCGAAAAGGTTGCGTTTAATGAGTACTTTAAAAATGAGTAACTACGCCAGACAGGGTTACTCGATTGTTTTTCCTTTGTTTTTATTTTTCAGCGCGATTTTTTGCATGTCCACCCGGACCAATAACCTGCTGCATTTATCGATCCTGCTGCTCTTGCTCTCGCTGGTACGCCCGGAAAACCGCCAGGCGCTGGCCGGCGTGTTACGTGAACAGTGGCAGACCTGGGCGCTGCTGGCGGTCTTCTTTATCTATTACGCCCTCAGTAACCTGTGGGGCCATACGCCGCAGCATATCGACTCGCCGATCACCCACGGCGTGTACCTGACGGGCTATCTGTTGCTGATGGCGATGCTGCTCAGCGACGAACGAACCCGCCGCCTGGCCATGCTGGCGGTGGTTGGCGGGATCACTGTGCTCTCGCTGTGGACGCTGATGTTCGACCACACCCTGGTCCTCACCGAACGGGCGGTCTCCCCCGAGAACCCCGGGCCAACAAACGTTATCGACCTTGCCGGATACTGCGGCATCGGCATCTTAATCTGCGGCATGCTGCTGAAAGAAAAAGCCAGCCACTGGCTCTATCTGCCAGTGGCCATCATGCTGGTGATGATGCTGCTGACCCAAAGCCGCGGGCCGATCATCGCCCTGGTGCTGGCGGTCGGCTGTACGCTGCACCTGCACGTCTTCACCCGCCGCAACCTGCTGATCGCCGCGGCGCTGGCCGTGCTGGTGGCTCTGCTTTTGGTCATGACGCCGGTGGGCGACATGCTGCTCGCCCGTTTCGAAGAGTTGGGCACCCAAAGCGGGCTGCGCCTGAGCATCTGGCACCATACGCTGTCGGAGATGGCCAGCCAGCCCTGGCTGGGACGCGGTTTCAGCTATGAACTGGATTTCATCAACTACAGCGGCGAACACATCACCACCACCCACAGCGTATATATGGGCGCCCTGCTGAAAGGCGGCATCGTGGGTTTACTGCTGTTGCTGGCGGTCATTGCCTGCGGACTGTGGCAGGCGTGGCGCAAGCGCCGCTCCGACAGCCGCTACAGTCTGGCGATCCTGTTTTACGCGCTGGTATTTATGGCCTCGCAGGGGATGTTTATCATCAGCAACCCCCGGGAGACCTGGGTGCTGTTCTGGCTGCCGCTGGGCATTGCGCTCAGCAAAGGGCTGGCGGAAAAGCGTTAACAAGAAAGGGCCGCTGACGGCCCTTTTTTATATTCACTTTTCTATTAACTGCGGGCGGCGACCAGCCGGTCGGCCTGCTCTTTAATCACCGGCCATACCGACTCAATCGCCACATCGGCGACATTCGCTTCTTCACAAACGATCTGCCTCGCTTTGTCATAGCCCGGCGCCCAGATATGATAGCCGGGCAGCCCGGTATCCTTGAGTTTGCGTTTGTTATAGACCGCCACCATCGGTTTATCGAAAGCGCGGGCGATATGCACGATCGAGGTGTCCGGCGTAATGACTAAATCACAGCTGCGAATCACCTCCACGGCGGAGTTGATAGTGCTGTCGGCGACGTACAGCGCCATATCCAGCCCCAGCTGTTGAATTTTCTCGCTGCGACCCACCATCACGATACAGACCCGGTAAGGCAGAGCATGTAGCCGCTCGACCAGGGTCGCCACCTGATGACGACAGAAGTCTTTATCCTCGGAGGCGGTAAAAGGGTTAATGGCGATGCGCAGTGCGACCTCTCCGGCCTGGGAAAGCAAGCGCGCCACTTTCTCCCGCTCATGGCGACAGCCGGGGAGATGATAGTCGTATGGCTGGTCGTCAACGACGCCAAAAAGCTTCACCACCTGTTGATAGCGCAGGGAAATATGGCTGTTGCTGTCAAAAAAAGCGATCGAATGATCGTAAAGTTTATAGGGCTCTTTATTAAAGCCAATCACGCTAGTCGCCCGTAAATCGGCGAGTAATTTAAAGCGTTCATAGCTGGTCACGTCATCAAAATCGATAACCGCATCAAAACCCGCCGCCCGTAACGTATTTAAGGACATGCGTGGTCGATATAAATATACTTGCTCAATGAATTCTGAGCCGGCTAATATTTCGCAGCATATTGGTCCGGTTAACACCGAAACCTGATATCCCCTTTCGGCCAGTATTCTGGCGCAGCCGGTGGTCACCACCATATCGCCGACTTTATCGTCCAGGCGCAATAGCAGCACGCGGCGCACGGGGGCCGGGTCGAAGGGTTTGCGCGCCGGCTTATTTCTGTATCGATAGTTAATTAAATTAAATTTAATACCGCGGAAAAAAGCGTTCTTTTTCCGCGTCAATTGTTTAAGGATACGCATACGGTACCTTGAGCTGTGTTAGCGCTGTGTGATTTTCCGCTGGTAATATTCTGCCAACGTCATGCCCTTCACCTGCGGCGCCAGCCAGCTAAAAAAGGCTTCAAGGTCAGCGTATAAACGCTCAATATCCCGTTCATTCTGGAACGTGGGGCTGCCGCCGGGCATATATTCTGAAGAGTGGAGCATATATTCCACGTAGTCATTGCCCTGCGTCAACGTTTGTTCGACGACTTTTTTCATCGTCTCCACGTTGCCGCCCATCGGACGCAGCCAGTGCACGGAGGGGGAACGCACTTTGCCGCGCAGGCGGTCGTAGCCCTGCTTCACGCTGTTCATCCACGCGGAGTGCTTGTACTGAATGCTCATCGGCACTTCCAGCAGCGGCGAGCGGCCCTCGCGGCTGATGTCATTTTCATCGAGGAAATAGGCATGCTGCGGGAAGCGACGATAATCGGTCCCGCCATCGCCCTGCGGCGCCCCCTTGGCGGTCTTCCAGTTCACCCGCGGGGTCACCGAGCAATCCACCTGATACCCGTACTCCACCAGCAGACGCGCATAGCGCTCGTCAAAGGCCCAGCGCCCGGCGCGATGACTAACCATTTTGGTCTGGAAGGTGTCCTCCAGCAGACGCGTCATATAGTCGACCTTCTCACGCATCATGGCATCGCTGTATTCAATGAGATAAGGCTTATGCCGCCAGTCATCGGCGGTCAGCGGCTCGGTCGGCGGGCTGTTCCAGGCATGCAGATGCATACCGACTTCCGCAGTGCCGCGGGCAATCACGTCTCTGGCGAATTCGATATAAAAGGGATCGATGGCCATTTCATAATTGGTCAAATAGACCGGTTTAAAGCCATACTTTTCGCAAAGCTGCTGAAAACGCGGGAGATAACGCGCATTCTCGGTGGTGATGCTGTCATGTTTTTGCCAGAGGTTATCGCCCTCTGTATCAATCGTGATGAGAAATGCGGGATTGTGCACGAAAACGTCCTCAGGCCATACGTATCGGGTCATGGTAGAGCAATACAACGCTTCTCTCAATCTGTCTGATCCCCTAGAATCGGAACCCTTATCCTGGATGAAGAACAGAGTATGACGCCTGAAACCCTCTCCCGCAGCCCCTTGAACCCGGCGCGGATCCTGGTCATTAAGCTGCGCCATCATGGCGACATGCTGCTGATCACCCCGCTTATTCACGCGCTGAAACAGCAGTATCCCGCCGCCAGCGTGGATGTCCTGCTGTATGAAGAGACCCGGGATATGCTCGCCGCCAACCCCGATATCCACCATATTTATGGTCTCGACCGCCGCTGGAAAAAGCAGGGGAAAAAGCATCAGCTGAAGATGCAATGGCAGCTCATTCAGACGCTGCGCCAGCAGCGATACGATATGGTGCTCAACCTTGCCGACCAGTGGCCGAGCGCGATTATCAGCAAACTGACCGGCGCCGCGACGCGGATCGGCTTTGATTTTCCGAAGCGTCGCCACCCGTTCTGGCGCTATTGCCACACCGCGCTGGCCGCCACCCAACAGCATAATCAGCTGCATACGGTACAGCAGAATCTCTCTATCCTCGCTCCGCTCGGTATCCAGTTGAACGACGCCCCGGCGCGGATGGGCTACAGCGAAGCAGACTGGGCCACCAGCCGCGCCCTGCTGCCGGAGGACTTCCGGGATAACTACATCGTCATCCAGCCAACGTCGCGTTGGTTCTTTAAATGCTGGCGCGAAGACAGGATGAGCGCGCTGATCAACGCGCTGTCCGCCGAAGGGTACGCGGTGGTACTCACCTCCGGCCCCGACGATAGAGAGAAGAAGATGGTGGAGACCATCATCGCCGGCTGCCCGCAGGCGCGGCTGCACTCTTTAGCCGGCCAGTTAACGCTGCGCCAGCTGGCGGCGGTGATCGATCACGCCCGGCTGTTTATCGGCGTCGACTCGGTGCCGATGCATATGGCTGCGGCTCTCGGCACCCCGCTGGTCGCCCTGTTCGGCCCCTCGAAGCTGACCTTCTGGCGTCCATGGCAGGCGAAAGGCGAGGTGATCTGGGCAGGCGACTTCGGTCCGCTGCCCGACCCGGACGCCATCAACACCGACACCGAGGAACGTTATCTCGATTTAATTCCTACCGACGCCGTGATCGCGGCGGCGAAAAAGGTACTGGCATGAGTAAATTCAGGCTGGCTCTGGTGCGGCAGAAGTACCGCCCGGACGGCGGCGCAGAACGGTTTGTCTCCCGCGCGCTGGAAGCCCTCGACAGCAGTCATCTGCAGCTGAACGTCATCACCCGCGAATGGCAGGGGCCGGTGAAACCGGACTGGCAGATCCATATCTGTAATCCGCGCAAATGGGGGCGCATCAGCCGCGAGCGCGGGTTTGCCAACGCCGCGCGGGCGCTCTGGCAGCGCGAATCTTTCGATCTGGTGCAGAGCCATGAGCGTATTCCCGGCTGCGATCTCTACCGCGCCGGCGACGGCGTTCATCGCCGCTGGCTGCAACAGCGCTCGCGCATTTTACCGGCCTGGAAAAGCCGCCTGCTGTTTGCCGACCGCTACCACCGTTATGTGATGCAAGCGGAACGGGAGATGTACGAAGACCCGCATCTGCGCGGGGTGATCTGCAACGCCGAGATGATCAAACGCGAGATCATCGAAGACTTTGGCCTGCCGGCGGACAAGATCCACGTTATCTATAACGCCATTGATAACCAGCGTTTCCTGCCGCCGGGCGAAGAAACCTTTGCCGCCTTACGCGCCAAATGGCAGTTGCCGCTGCAGGCGACCTGCCTGATTTACGTCGGCTCCGGCTTTGAGCGTAAAGGGCTGGCGGCGGCGATCCGCGCCATCGCCCCGACCGATCGCTATCTGCTGGTGGTTGGCAAAGATAAAGATCAGCCGCGCTATCAGGCGCTGGCGAAGAGTCTCGGCTGCGAAGCGCGGGTGCGCTTCTTCGGCATGCAGTCGGAGACGCTGCCGTTCTATCAGATGGCTGATGGCCTGCTGCTGCCGACCCTCTACGATCCGTTCCCCAACGTCATCCTTGAGGCAATGGCCTGCGGTCTGCCGGTGATCACCACCACCGGCTGCGGCGGGGCGGAGTTTATCGTCAACGGCCACAACGGTTACGTCTGCGACGCCCTGGATATCCCGGCGCTGCAGCAGGCGGTGATGGCCCTGCCTGCCCGCGCGCTGGGCTCCGCGGAAGGCGACCGCGCCCGCGAGCGCATCATGGCCTGCACCAGCGAGCGCCTCTCAACCCAGCTGCTTTCCCTTTATCAGGATCTGGTGAAATAACGATGCGCATCTTATTTGTGATTGACGGATTGCCCGGCGGCGGCGCGGAGAAAGTGGTTCTCACCCTGGCGGCGCAGTTCCTGCGCGACGGCGATCGGGTCTCGCTCATTTCGCTACGCGACGTCTGCGAGTACCCATTGCCCGAGGGGCTCGACTACCAGGTGGTGGCCGATCGCTGCCGCAAACCGTGGCGCAAGCTGACCGAGCTGTCCCGCCGCGCCCGCCAGCTGGACGCCGCGGTCATCCGGGCCGAGCAGCAGGGACAATTTGACCTTGTGCTCTCCAACCTGCACAAAACCGACCGCATCGTCGCCCGCAGCCGGGCGCTGCGCGAGCGCAACGTCTGGTTCTGCCTGCACGGCGTCTTCTCGGCCTCTTATCTTGGTCACCGTACCGGCTTTGATCGCTGGATGAAGCAGCAGAAAATTAAGCGGATTTACCAGGGGCGCAACGTGGTAGCGGTTTCCGACGCCGTGGGGCGCGATCTGGTGGACGCCTTCGCCCTGCGCCCGGCGCAGCTGAAAACCATCTATAACCCCTTCGATATCGCCGCCCTGCGCGCCGGGGCGGAAGCCGACAGCGAGCGCCCGGACGGCGACTACCTGATTCACGTCGGCCGCTTCCATCCCGGCAAACGACACGACCGCCTGCTCGAAGCCTACGCGCAAAGCGGCATCGACGCGCCGCTGGTGCTGTTAGGCCAGGGGAAACCGGAGCAAGAGCAGCGCCTGCGCCAGCTGGCCAAAACGCTGCAGATTGACGACCGGGTGTGGTTCAAAGGTTTTCAGGAAAACCCCTTACCGTGGATCAAAGGCGCGCGGATGCTGGTTTTGAGCTCGGATAGCGAAGGATTCGGCAATGTGGTGGTGGAGGCGCTGCTGTTGCATACCCCGGTCGCCAGCACCCGCTGCCCCGGCGGCGTCACCGAGATCCTCACCGGCGAACTTGCCCGCGGTCTGGCGGATCTCACCAGTCCGGCGCTGGCTCAGACGATGCAAAGCATTTACCATAACCCGCCGGCCATCGACGATGCCGCGCTGGAAAAATTCAGCGTCGTGTCCATTTGTCAGCAGTACCGTCAGCTGCAGCGCATCTGACGCCGTTAGTTAACCAGGATCGAAGATTTATGAGTCAAACGCCTTTACTGAGCATCGTGGCTGCCGTCTACAACGGTGAGAAATTTCTTGCGCAATTCTTTGAGTGCATTGAACAGCAGCAGCTGGACAGCTATGAACTGATCCTGGTGAACGATGGGTCGACGGACAACAGCCTGGCGGTGATCGCCGAATGGCGGGATCGGCTGCAGAACGTCCAGGTGCTGGAGCAGGAAAACCAGGGCGTCTCGGTCGCGCGCAATACCGGCCTGGCGGTTGCCAGCGGCAAGTACCTCGCGTTTCCGGACATCGACGATAAACTCTATCCGGGCATGTATCGCACGCTGCTGGAGATGGCGGAGAAAGCACATCTCGATGTCGCCACCTGCAACGGCACCTACGTGTACGAAAAGCGCCGCGAGAGCCACCCGATCTTTCCGCTGGATCGCTTGCCCTCGACCGGTGTGCTGCCGGGCCATGTCTGGCTCAAGCAGGCCCTGGACTCGCGGAAATTTCTGCACGTCACCTGGCTCAATATCTATCGCCACGATTTTATCCGCCAGCATCACTTCCATTTCGAGCCCGGCCTGCGCCATCAGGATATCCCGTGGACCACAGAGGCGCTGCTGGCCGCGGAGCGCGTGCAGTACACCAGTCAGCAATTCTATGATTACTACATCCACTCTGAGTCGGTGTCGCATAAGCCGGACAACGACGACACGCTGATGCGTTCGGCGCGCCATTACATGAAAATTCTGGAGATGCTGGAGGCGATCAACCAGCGTTACCCGGACAAAGTGCGCCATATCGCCGCCTGTCGCTGGCAGATCGCCAAAGAAGGCCTGGGGATCATCCACACCTTCGACAGTATGAAAGATGAGTCGAAAAAGCATGTTATCATTAAAGAATTCTTCGACCGCGGTATCTGGCGGTTAATCTGGAAAAACGCCTGTACTTTCCGTTTACGCTGGCGCCTGGGACGCCGTTATCTGCGTATTAAGCGTTATCGCCACGCGGGATAGACCAAAAACCCGCTGTTTCCGCCAAAGAGATAGCTTTACGCGGGCTAAATGCTTAGAATTTGCCCGCCAAAACAGAGAACGGATAAATAGTTTGGAATTGCTTTATACCACCCTACTTTACCTTATTCAGCCGCTGGTGTGGCTGCGGCTGCTGCTGCGCAGTCGTAAGGCTCCTGCCTACCGTAAACGCTGGGCGGAACGCTATGGCTTCTGTCAGAACAAGGTAGAGCCGGATGGCATTCTGCTGCACTCCGTTTCCGTCGGCGAGACCTTAGCCGCCATCCCGCTGGTTCGCGCCCTGCGCCACCGCTACCCTTCTCTGCCGATCACCGTCACCACCATGACGCCGACCGGCTCCGAGCGCGCCATGTCGGCCTTCGGCAAAGATGTCCATCACGTCTATCTGCCCTACGATCTGCCCGGCGCCATGAACCGCTTCCTGGACACCGTTCAGCCGAAGCTGGTGATCGTCATGGAGACCGAACTGTGGCCGAATATGGTAGCCGCGCTGCATAAGCGTAAGATCCCGCTGGTGATTGCCAACGCCCGCCTGTCCGAACGTTCCGCCAAAGGCTATGCCAAACTGGGCGGCTTTATGCGTCGCCTGTTGAGCCGTATTACGCTTATCGCCGCGCAGAATGAAGAAGATGGCAACCGCTTCCTCGCGCTGGGACTGAAGCGCAACCAGCTGGCGGTCACCGGCAGCCTGAAATTCGATATCTCCGTCACGCCAGAACTGGCGGCCCGCGCGGTGACGCTGCGCCGGCAATGGGCGCCGCACCGCAAAGTCTGGATTGCCACCAGCACCCACGATGGCGAAGAGCAAATTATCCTCCAGGCGCATAAAAAGCTGCTGGAGACCTTTCCGAACCTGCTGCTGATCCTTGTTCCTCGCCATCCGGAGCGCTTCCCTGACGCCCGCGACATGGTGCAAAAAGCCGGAATGAGCTTCACTCTGCGCAGCACCGGCGAGATCCCCTCCTCCAGTACCCAGGTGGTCATTGGCGATACCATGGGCGAACTGATGCTGCTCTACGGCATTGCCGACCTCGCTTTCGTCGGCGGCAGCCTGGTGGAGCGCGGCGGCCATAACCCGCTCGAGCCGGCGGCGCACGCCATTCCGGTGCTGATGGGGCCGCATACCTTCAATTTCAAAGATATCTGCGCCAAGCTGCAGCAGGACGATGGCCTGATCACCGTTACCGACGCTAACTCGCTGGTCAAAGAGGTTTCCACGCTGCTGACCGATGAAGACTACCGCCTGTGGTATGGCCGTCACGCGGTGGAAGTGCTGCACCAAAACCAGGGCGCGCTGTCGCGTCTGCTACAGTTACTGCAACCTTACCTGCCGCAGCGGAGTCATTAATGTCGAACCGGCTTTCCGTGGTGATGATCGCCAAAAACGCAGCGGACCTGCTGCCGGATTGTCTGGACTCCGTTAGCTGGGCGGATGAAATTATCGTCCTCGACTCCGGCAGTACCGACGGCACCGTCGAGCTGGCTCGCCGCCTCGGGGCGCAGGTCTATACCCATACCGACTGGCGAGGCTATGGCATTCAGCGCCAGCGCGCGCAGGACTACGCCACCGGCGACTGGGTGTTGATGATCGATACCGATGAGCGCGTCACGCCGGAACTCAGGCAGGCTATTCTTACGGTACTGGCAGCCCCGCAGCGCGGCGCCATCTACAGCATCGCCCGCCGTAACTATTTTCTCGGACGCTTTATGCGCCACAGCGGTTGGTACCCCGATCGCGTCCTGCGCCTGTACGAACGCGCCCGTTACCGCTATAACGATAATCTGGTCCATGAATCGCTGGATAGCCTGGGCGCCGAGGTCATTCCGTTGACCGGCGATCTCCTGCATCTGACGTGCCGCGACTTCGCTGGCTTTCAGCAAAAACAGCTGGCGTATGCCGCCGCATGGGCGCTAGAACGCCACCAGAAGGGCAAGAAGACCTCGATGGCGGGGATATTCAGCCACACGCTGGGCGCGTTCCTGAAAACGCTGCTGCTGCGCGGTGGGGTGCTGGACGGTAAGCAGGGCTGGTTACTGGCGATGGTCAACGCGCAGTATACGTTTACGAAATATACCGAGCTGTGGGCGCTGAGCCACGGCTACTCGGAGAAAGAGTCATCATGAGCACAAAAGCGATCTATCCGGGTACCTTCGATCCCATCACCAATGGCCATATCGATATCGTCACCCGCGCGGCGAGTATGTTCGATAAAGTGGTGCTGGCTATCGCCGCCAGCCCGAGTAAAAAGCCGATGTTCAGCCTTGATGAACGTATTGCGCTGGCGGAGCAGGCGACGGCCCACCTGGTGAATGTTCAGGTGGTCGGCTTCAGCGACCTGATGGCCAGCTTCGCGCGCGCGCAGCAGGCCAATATCCTGATCCGCGGCCTGCGGGCGGTGGCGGATTTCGAATATGAGATGCAGCTGGCCCATATGAACCGCCATTTGATGCCCACCCTTGAGAGCGTGTTCCTGATGCCGTGCAAAGAGTGGTCGTTTATCTCCTCTTCGCTGGTCAAAGAAGTCGCGCGCCACCAGGGCGATGTCTCTCACTTCCTGCCAGCCAACGTCCACCAGGCGCTGTTGAATAAGCTGAAGTAACGCATCTGCTGGGACATGTGCCAGGCTGGCGCTGCGCTCACCTGGCCTACAAACGTCCCCGGCCCACCAGATGCGCCCCCGCAGGTCCGCTGACCTGGCCGACAATCATTCCTGTTCCGGTGACTATTTCTGACACTGGCGGCAATAAAAGGTCGCCCGCTGGGCATGCTTGGTCCCGACAACCGGCGTGCCGCAGATCCGGCAGGGTTCGCCCTTGCGGCCATAGACCTGTAGCTCCTGGGCAAAATAGCCGGGCTTGCCATCGCTTTGCAGGAAGTCCTTCAGCGTGGTGCCGCCCTGCTCTATCGAACGCAGCAGGACCAGCTTAATCACCTTCACCAGCTGCTCGCACTCGTCCCGCGACAGTGAGGACGCCAGCCTGTCAGGGTGGATCCCAGCGGAGAACAGCGATTCACTGGCGTAGATATTGCCGACGCCCACCACCAGCTTGTTATCCATCAGCCAGGGTTTGATCGCGGTTTTCTTCTTCGCGCATTTCTGCTGGAGATAATCGGCGTTGAAGGCGTCGCTCAGCGGCTCCGGCCCCAGATGCGCCAGCACCGGGTGGCCTTCCAGCTCTTTGGTCCACAGCCAGGCGCCAAAGCGGCGCGGATCGGTATAGCGCAGGACTTTACCGTTACTCATAACCAGATCAACGTGATCGTGTTTTTCCGCAGGCAGCTCTTCGCTCAGGATGCGCAGGCTTCCCGACATCCCGAGATGGACAATGATCCAGCCGTTCGGGAGTTCCAGAAGCAGGTATTTGGCGCGACGACGCACGCTGAGCACCGGAACGTCGCTCAGGCGATAAATCTCTTCAGAAACCGGCCAGCGCAGCCGTCCGTTGCGCACGACGGCGTGCAGAATGGTTGCGCCAACCAGGTGCGGCTCAATGCCGCGGCGGCTGGTTTCAACCTCTGGTAATTCAGGCATGATTTTCCTCCATTAACCCGGCGTATTGTGCTTCACGGACAGGTGGCTGAAAAGGGAGTGTGTGAAAGCAATATGGGGGAGTTTTAAAAACAAAAAACCCCGCCGGAGCGGGGTTTTTATACAAGGAGGCTAAAATTATTTGATTTTAGCTTCTTTGTAGATAACGTGCTGACGTACAACCGGATCGTACTTTTTCAGTTCCATTTTTTCCGGTTTGGTACGTTTGTTCTTCGTGGTGGTGTAGAAGTGACCAGTACCAGCGGAAGAAACCAGCTTGATTTTCTCACGAATACCTTTAGCCATGATTTATTTCCTCTAAGTACTTAGTACTTTTCGCCACGGGCACGCAGTTCAGCCAGAACTGTATCGATGCCTTTCTTATCGATTACACGCATACCTTTAGCAGATACGCGCAGGGTGACAAAACGCTTCTCGCTCTCAACCCAGAAACGGTGAGAGTGCAGGTTCGGCAGGAAACGGCGTTTAGTCGCGTTCAGTGCGTGGGAACGGTTGTTACCGGTCACCGGACGCTTGCCAGTAACTTGGCAGACTCGGGACATGTCTATTCTCCAAAAATCAAATTAGCTCGAGCTTCGTATGGGGTATTGGCGCCTCGTCAGGCTTTACAGCCTGGTCATCGCAGTTCAATGTGAACTCTCGACTGCCAGGCCCAAATGCCAAACCCGAGATTCTCAAAGGTGGCGTAGTATACGCTGACTCGGCGATGTGCTCAAGTCCCGAACAGACAAAGATCCCGAAGGATCGCCAGTTCGGGGCTAAATCCAGCCACGTTCGGCAAAAGATACATACGCACCGCGGCCGATAACCAGATGGTCAAGCACACGTATCTCCATGAATCGACAACACTTTACCACCCTTTCGGTAATCAGCCTGTCAGCCTGACTCGGCTCCGGACTACCGGAGGGATGATTATGCGCAAGGATCACGGCGGCGGCGTTCACTTTGATGGCTTCGCGTACAATTTCTCGCGGATGCACCTCAACGTGGCTAAGAGTACCAGAAAAAAGGCGGCTATGTTTCAACACGCGGTTCTGATTATCTAAAAAGATCACCATAAAGATCTCGCGCTCCTCTTCCGTCAGCTGGCTTTGCAAAAATTCCCGCGTCATCGAGGGGGTGACCAGCGCGGCCTCCTCAACCAGCTGCGAACTAAAATAGCGCCGCGCCAGCTCGGCAATCCCCTTCAGTTGCGCATATTTCGCCAGCCCCAGCCCGTCAACGGCAACCAGTTGCGCTTTATCAGCGGAAAGCAGAGCGTAGAGCGAACCAAAACGCTGCAATAACGCCTGGGCGTAGCTCAGCACATCCTGACGGCGTGTGCCAATGCGCAGAAACAGCGCCAGTAGCTCAACGTCCGTCAGCGCCTCGATGCCGAATTGCAGCATCTTCTCCCGTGGCATCAGATTTTCCGTTCCGTCCATGCGCCCTCCTGCGTGAATCAGCCTATCCTGGCACAACCTGACGACGCTGCCGACCCGCCGCTTTTCACCCTGCGTAGCCGCTCGCAAAGTGAATGCCCGTCAGAGGCACGACGGCGGCAGGATTGTGATAAGATGCGCGGATTCTGGTCTACGGCAACAGGAATACATCATGATGACTCTGGCGGGTAAAAAAATCGTCCTGGGCGTCAGCGGCGGTATCGCGGCGTATAAAACCCCGGAACTGGTACGGCGACTACGTGAACGCGGCGCGGAAGTGCGTGTCGCAATGACGGAGGCGGCAAAAGCGTTCATCACCCCACTCAGCCTGCAGGCGGTATCCGGCTATCCGGTTTCCGACAGCCTGCTCGATCCGGCGGCGGAAGCGGCCATGGGCCATATTGAGCTCGGAAAATGGGCCGACCTGGTGATCCTCGCCCCGGCGACCGCCGATTTGATCGCCCGCGTGGCGGCAGGCATGGCCAATGATTTGGTGTCGACGATCTGTCTCGCCACCCCTTCCCCGGTTGCCGTCTTGCCCGCCATGAACCAGCAGATGTATCGCGCGCAGGCCACCCAGCATAATCTGCAGACGCTCGCATCCCGCGGCCTGCTGCTGTGGGGACCGGACAGCGGTAGCCAGGCCTGCGGCGACGTCGGCCCGGGGCGAATGCTCGATCCGTTAACCATCGTGGAGATGGTCGCACAGCATTTCGCCTCCCCTGTCAAAGATTTGCAACATCTCAACCTCATGATTACCGCGGGCCCGACCCGTGAGCCGTTGGATCCGGTACGTTACATCTCAAACCACAGCTCCGGTAAGATGGGCTTCGCGATTGCCGCCGCCGCCGCACAGCGCGGCGCGAACGTGACCCTGGTCAGCGGACCGGTATCGCTACCGACACCGCCCTTTGTGCAGCGCATTGATGTCACTACCGCGCTGGAAATGGAAGCGGCCGTCCAGGCCAGCGCTCAGCAGCAGCACATTTTTATTGGCTGCGCCGCGGTGGCGGATTACCGCGCCGCCGCCATCGCCGAAGATAAAATAAAAAAACAAGGTGATGAATTAACAATAAAAATGGTTAAAAACCCGGATATCGTCGCCGGGGTTGCAGCGCTAAAATCGCATCGCCCCTACGTCGTTGGGTTTGCCGCCGAAACGAATAATGTGGAAGAATATGCGCGGCAAAAACGTGCCCGCAAAAACCTCGACCTGATTTGCGCCAACGATGTTTCCCAGCCTAATCAGGGATTTAACAGCGATAGCAACGCATTACACCTTTTCTGGCAGGATGGGGAAAAGCGCTTACCACTTGAGCGCAAGGAACTCCTGGGCCAATTATTACTCGACGAGATCGTGACCCGTTATGATGAAAAAAATCGACGTTAAGATTCTGGACCCGCGTGTCGGCCAGCAATTTCCGCTGCCGACCTATGCCACCTCCGGCTCCGCCGGACTTGACCTGCGAGCCTGTCTCGACGACGCCGTAGAGCTGGCGCCGGGCGCAACCACGCTGTTGCCGACCGGCCTTGCGATTCATATCGCCGATCCCTCTCTGGCGGCGGTGATCCTGCCGCGCTCGGGCCTGGGTCATAAGCACGGCGTGGTGCTGGGCAACCTGGTGGGCCTTATCGACTCCGATTACCAGGGGCAACTGATGGTGTCCGTCTGGAACCGCGGTCAGCAGAGCTTTATTATCGAGCCGGGCGAACGTATCGCGCAGATGGTCTTTGTGCCGGTCGTGCAGGCGGAATTTAACCTGGTGGAATCTTTCGATGCCACCGACCGCGGCGAAGGCGGCTTCGGTCACTCAGGGCGTAAATAAGCCCAGCAACACGGAATCTGCATCCCAACGCGCATAATGCAATAACATCACCGCAAACTCTGGTTTGCGGTCGCGTTGTGGATGTCTGCCTGACAAGTGCTTATTTTCAGGGGTATTTTAAAACATGGCAGAAAAGCAAACTGCGAAACGGAATCGTCGCGAAGAAATACTTCAATCTCTGGCGCTAATGCTGGAATCCAGCGATGGTAGCCAACGTATTACCACCGCGAAACTGGCGGCTTCCGTCGGCGTTTCTGAAGCCGCGCTGTATCGCCATTTTCCCAGCAAAACCCGCATGTTTGACAGCCTGATCGAGTTCATTGAAGACAGTCTGATTACGCGCATCAATTTGATTCTGAAAGATGAGAAGGACACATCCGCGCGCCTGCGCCTGATTGTTCTGTTGATTCTTGGGTTTGGCGAGCGTAATCCTGGGCTGACGCGCATCCTCACCGGACACGCGCTGATGTTCGAACAGGATCGGCTGCAGGGCCGTATCAACCAGCTTTTTGAACGCATCGAAGTGCAGCTGCGTCAGGTGATGCGCGAGAAAAAAATGCGCGAAGGCGAAGGCTACACTCTCGACGAAACGCTGCTGGCCAGCCAGCTGCTGGCCTTCTGCGAGGGCATGCTGTCGCGCTTTGTGCGCAGCGAGTTCAAATACCGTCCGACGGATGATTTCGACGCCCGCTGGCCGCTGGTCGCCGCACAGCTGCAGTAGTTTTTTTGCATTGCCCGGTAGCGCTCTGCTTACCGGGCTTTTTCGTTACACGCCGTAGGCTTCGCGATAAGCGCGAACTGCCGCCAGGTGTTCCGCCATCTCCGGTTTCTCTTCCAGGTAAGCGATCAGCTCTTTCAGGGTGACGATCGAGATAACCTGGCAGCCGTAATCCCGCTCCACTTCCTGAATGGCGGAGATTTCGCCGCGGCCACGCTCCTGACGATCCAGGGAGATCAGCACACCCGCCAGCTGCGCGCCGTTGGCCTGGATGATCTCCATGGATTCGCGAATCGCCGTACCGGCGGTGATCACATCATCCACCAGCATGACCCGGCCCTGCAGTGGACTACCGACCAGATTGCCGCCTTCGCCGTGAGTCTTTGCCTCTTTACGGTTAAAGCAGTAAGGCAGGTCGCGGTCATGGTGTTCGGCTAACGCCACCGCGGTGGTGGTGGCAATCGGGATCCCTTTGTAGGCCGGGCCAAACAGCAGGTCGAACTCAATCCCGGAATCCACCAGCGCCTCGGCATAAAAACGGCCCAGCAGAGCCAGATCGCGCCCGGTGTTAAACAGGCCGGCGTTAAAGAAATAGGGGCTCTTACGCCCGGATTTCAGCGTGAACTCGCCAAACTTAAGAACCTGCTTGCTAAGCGCAAACTCAATAAACTGGCGCTGATACGGCTTCATGGATTCGCTCCTCATCTTACTTTTTTACGGTCAAAAAAAAGGCGACTTCTCAGTCGCCTTAAAAACTAATCTGCTAACGCCGCCTTCTGCGTCGTAATAATGGATTCGATCCCCCCTCGGGCTAACGCCAGGAGAGTGAGGAGCTCTTCATGGGTGAACGGCTCGCCTTCTGCCGTACCCTGCACCTCGATGATGCGACCATCTTCGGTCATCACCACGTTCATGTCGGTTTCCGCGGCAGAGTCTTCGATGTACTCCAGATCGCAGATGGCTTCGCCATTAACGATCCCAACAGAGACCGCCGCCACCATCCCTTTCATCGGGTTAGTTTTCAGCTTGCCGGCCGCCACCAGCTTATTCAGCGCGTCGGCCAGCGCCACGCAGGCACCGGTAATAGACGCGGTGCGGGTGCCGCCGTCGGCCTGCAGCACATCGCAGTCGAGGGTGATGGTAAACTCGCCCAGCGCTTTCAGATCAACCGCCGCGCGCAGCGCACGGGCGATCAGGCGCTGAATTTCCATCGTCCGGCCGCCCTGTTTGCCTTTTGCCGCTTCACGCGCGTTACGCGTGTGCGTTGAACGCGGCAGCATGCCATATTCAGCGGTGATCCACCCCTGTCCCTGTCCTTTCAGGAAACGCGGTACGCCTTCGTCAATGGAGGCGGTGCACAGCACTTTGGTATCACCGAATTCAACCAGCACAGAGCCTTCAGCGTGTTTTGTGTAATTACGGGTCAGGGTAACGGGGCGCACCTGGTTGGCGCTACGACCTGCTGGACGCATGATAGAAATCTCCGGCTTGAAACGAATGTGGCTGCGCATTATACGGATTAAAGGCGCTTATTCCTATCCTGATAAGGTCTCGAAAGCTATAATCCTCCCCACTCTCCTTTAAAAACAGGAACGACTATGATCCGCAGTATGACCGCCTATGCCCGCCGTGAAATCAAGGGTGACTGGGGTAGCGCCGCATGGGAGCTGCGCTCGGTAAACCAGCGCTATCTGGAAACGTACTTCCGCCTGCCGGAGCAGTTCCGTAGCCTGGAGCCCGTGGTACGCGAGCGCATTCGCGCCCGCCTGACTCGCGGTAAAGTCGAATGCACCCTGCGTTTTGAACAAGACCCCAGCGCTCAGGGCGAACTGATTCTCAACGAAAAGCTGGCTAAACAGCTGGTTAACGCCGCCAACTGGGTAAAAATGCAGAGCGATGAAGGGGAAATCAATCCGGTTGATATCCTGCGCTGGCCGGGCGTGATGGCCGCCAAAGAACAGGATCTTGACGCCATCGCCGCCGACATTCTGGCAGCCCTTGACGGCGCGCTGGATGACTTCATCGTCGCTCGCGAAACGGAAGGCCAGGCGCTGAAAGCGCTTATCGAGCAGCGTCTTGAAGGCGTGAGCGGCGAAGTGGCGAAAGTTCGCGCCCATATGCCGGAAATTCTCCAGTGGCAGCGCGAGCGTCTGGTCGCCAAGCTGGAAGATGCGGAAGTGCAGCTGGAGAATAACCGTCTCGAGCAAGAGCTGGTGCTGATGGCGCAGCGTATCGACGTTGCCGAAGAGCTGGACCGCCTCGAAGCCCACGTAAAAGAGACCTACAACATTCTGAAAAAGAAAGAGGCTGTGGGTCGCCGTCTCGACTTTATGATGCAGGAGTTCAACCGTGAGTCGAACACCCTGGCGTCAAAATCGATCAATGCCGAGGTCACCAACTCTGCGATTGAGCTGAAAGTGCTGATCGAGCAAATGCGCGAGCAGATCCAGAATATCGAGTAATCTCAGATACCTTTCTGAAGGCCGGTTTACCGGCCTTTTTTCATTCATTTCAAAAGCACTATTTTTTATCCAGTACCCGGCAGGTCAAAAACGCCCCTGCCGCGCACAGCAGCGTCGGGGCCAGATAGCTGTGATCCATGTGGGTGAACTCCATCACCAGCACCACCGCCGTCAGCGGCATCTGCATGGAGGCGGCGAGAAAAGCGGCTGCCCCCACCAGGGCGAAACTGCTTTCATCTCCGCCAGGGAACCCTGATTGCCAGAGCGCGCAGTGCAGCAGGCTGGCCAGCCCGCCCACCGCCAGCCCCGGGGTTAACAACCCGCCTTCCGCGCCGCCGCGCAACACCGCCAGGATCACCACCAGCTTCAGCCCTAACAGGATCGCGACCATGGAGTGAGGCAGCCCGTCGCTGAGCGCCAGCTGCATCGGCCCCTTGCCATTGCCCGGTAGCGCAGGGAACCAGAGGCTAAGGACGGCCAGAAGCGAAAACGCCAGCAGACAGAACACCGGCATCTGCCAGTTACTTCGCACGCGTGAACGCGCTGCGCTGGTCGCTTTGCGAAAGAGCCAGGCGCCGGCGCCAAGAATCGGGCCCGCCAGAATCGCCCACCAGAGAAAGGTGTGCGGAAGCGCGCTGGAAACAAAATGGTATTGCGATTCATCCCCTAACCCGAGGGTGGCCGTCCAGGCGGCAATCGCCGAGGTCATTATCGCCGCCAGCGTTTTTTCCCAGCTAAACGACAGCAGCATGACCTCGAGGGTGAACAACGCCCCTGCCAGCGGGACGTTATACACCGCCGCCAGGCCCGCGCCCGCCCCACAGGCAATCAGCGTACGGGTTTCATCCTCCAGCAGGCGCAGCTTACGCGCCACCATCCCCGCTCCCAGCGCGCCCATTTCCCGAGGAGCCACTTCGCGGCCAAGCGGGGACCCCAGCGCGACGGTGACGATCTGCAGCAGAGCGTGGATCGTCGTGGTGCCTGCGGGCATGGGGACGGAAGGGTTAGCCACCGCCGCGGCAATGGAAACCCGCTTCTGCCCATAGCGACCAAGCAGCCACCAGCCAAATCCGGCGACGATGCCGCCGGCCACGATTGCCGCGATGCGACGTGGCCAGGGCGACGCCGTGACACCCTGTAAAAATGATACCGAACCGACGATATGCGCTGGACTGTAGCCAAAAGCCAGGTGCTGAATGGCATGTAAAATCAGCGCCAGCGCCATACCGGACAGACCGGCCAGAATCCCGGTTAATACCACGGCCATCAGGCGAGTCAGAGAATGTTTGTTCCCGGCGGCGACACGCATTTCTCATCTCCTCGAGAAAGAAAATAAAAGGATAAAGGTCGGGACTTAAACATTAGGTATTCTTAGCGTTTTCAATATAGATAACCGATCGGGAATAAAACATTACTTTTTCTAATCTGTAAAAATTCAAAAAATAATACTTAACCGCCAAATAAAGCCAATTTAAGCCATGTTGTCATTACTTTTTACTGGCCTAACGACTTCACTTTAGAAAATATCAATCGTGATCCTGCGCACAAATCGTTAACCTGCCGGCCACTGTCTGGGGGGATCTATGCTGCTTCATGTTCTGTATTTAATCGGTATCACCGCGGAAGCCATGACCGGAGCGCTGGCTGCCGGTCGTCGGCGGATGGATACGTTTGGCGTCATTATTATCGCCACCGCGACCGCGCTGGGCGGGGGTTCTGTTCGCGATATCCTGCTGGGACACTATCCTCTCGGCTGGGTGAAGCATCCGGAATACGTCATCATTGTCGCCGTCGCCGCCGTCCTTACCACAATTGCCGCCCCGGTAATGCCGCACCTTCGCCGGCTTTTCCTGGTGCTGGATGCGCTGGGGCTGATCGTGTTTTCCATCATCGGCGCGCAGATCGCCCTGGATATGGGCGAAGGCCCGGTTATCGCCTCTATTGCTGCGGTCATCACCGGCGTTTTCGGCGGCGTACTGCGCGATATGTTCTGCAAGCGCATTCCGCTGGTCTTCCAGAAAGAGCTGTATGCCGGGATCTCGTTTGCCGCAGCGGTACTCTATATAGCGCTGCAACACTACGTCAGCAGCCACGATGTGGTGGTCCTGGCCACGCTGCTGTTCGGCTTTACCGCCCGCATGCTGGCGCTGCGCTGGAAGCTCGGGCTACCGGTCTTCCACTACACCCACGACGCCCACTAACCGCCTTAAAACCCGGGGATGCGCTGCCTGCTAAGCCATTGCGCCAGCGCCGCCACGTCAGGGTCATGCAGGAAAGCCACTAACTGTCGGGCTCTGATCGCCCCCACGCCCGGCAGCGTGCGCCATTGCGCTTCACTCTTTGCCGTGAGGAGGCGCCAGTTTTCACTGCCAGGCTGCGCCAGCGCCCCCTGGGGCACCGGGATCCCCATCGCCAGCACCCAGCGTATAAAAGGCCGTTTACGAATAAGATCAAACTGATGCCAGAGGTGCTGCCCGCGGGCAGCCGAGATCCCCGGCATCGCCTGCAGCTGCTCCGGCGTGAGCGCCAGCCAGGAAAAAAGATGCTCCATCGGGTGCTGCTGCTGAATAACGCGCCATACGCTTTCCCCTACGCCATCGATATCCAGCGCCGACTTTGATGACAACCAGACCAACCGGGAAAGAAACTGTTCGCTGCACTCGGGGGTGGCGAAATAGCAGGTTAGCGCATTGAATTTCGCCGCCGGCGGCGTCGGTTTATGGCGCTCGACCGTCCGCCAGACAACAGCGTCGATCCGTGGAATACCCTGGCCAGCCAGACTGATCTGCAGCTGATCGCCAACCCCAATATCCAGCGCCTGCCAGCGGCTCACAGAGCCAACGTTAACCCGCTGCACGCGTTTGTCATCCAGCCGCTGGGGCTCAAGCTCAGCCACTACGTTGAGTCTGCCGCTGCGGCCAGTACTGAAATGGATCGCCCGCACCTCCATCACCCGCGATGCCGGAGGATATTTCCAGGCTGCCAGCCACTCGCCCCTTCCCGGTGACCAGACGCGCCCCGAAGGTTCGCGTCCTTCACGCACAATCACGCCATCGCTGACGAAGGGGAGCGGCGAGCGATACCAGCGCTGGCGCCACTCCGCCACCTGCTCAACGCGCGTTATCGAATGGGTGTATTGTCCGCTGTAGCCGAACCCCGCCTGCGCCAGCAGCTGCTGCCGACGGCGCATATCCGAGGGACCGTCTGGCCAGGCCCAGATAAAAACGTCCAGCTGGCTGAGCGGCGCCGCCGCCGCGTCAGCCCGCATCATCAACCCGGCGACTTTCGCCCGCGCGTTCATTCCGCCAGCCTGCTCCTGAATATGCCCCTCCCGACGCAGAAATAGCTCCCCCTGCAGCACGCTGTTGGCCAGTTCGCCGGTCGTCTGCTTCGCCAGCGCCGGGATCTGCCGCGCTCGGGCGGTCCACAACTCACCGCGCAGGCCATCCCCGCGGCTAATAGCCTGAACCAGATGCCCCTGGCGATAGACCAGGGTGACCGCCACGCCGTCCACTTTAGGCTGTACCCACAGGTCGGCTTTATTTTTCATCCAGCGGGCCACGCTGGCCCCATCCGCCAGCTTGCGCACGCCAGTATGGGCGACCGGATGACGCGTATCGCCGGTCGGCGGAGGCAGATCGTCATCCTCCGGCGTCGCGCCCGGAAAGCATTGCCGCCACTGCGCCAGGCGCAGGGTGAGCTGGTCGTAAACGTCATCGCTCACCTCGCTGGCGCCCTGTCGCCAGTAAGCCTCGTTCCAGGCGTCAATCTGCTGATGTAGACGTGCGATCTCCTGTCTGCCTTTGGCCGGCGGCCAGTCCGGACACGTCGCCAGCGCGCTGGCGGAGAACATCCCTATCGCCAGCCACCCTCCTCCTTTACGCATTGCTGTCCCCTCCTTCATCACCTGGCGGAGAGTCTGCGGCAGAATGCCGGAAACCGCGACGGGCGCTTTTTCACCCTGCGAAGCGCCTTCCAGGATTTACACCTCGTTGCAGCAACGGCTGGCGAATTCAGGAAAACGGCAGGCAAAATGAAAGAAACAGCGGCAAAAAGTGTGACAAGGACTGCGTCACGCCGCGGCGACGTGTATAATAGGCTCGTATGTAGGACCTCTTTCGATAACCACATACAAAAGACACTCATGGCTCAAGGCACGCTTTATATTGTTTCCGCCCCTAGCGGCGCGGGTAAATCCAGCCTGATTCAGGCTTTATTAAAAACCCAACCGTTGTATGACACCCAGGTATCGGTTTCCCATACCACGCGGGCGCCGCGTCCGGGTGAAGTGCACGGCGAACATTATTTCTTCGTGAATCACGACGAATTCCGCTCGATGATTGGCGAAAACGCGTTTCTGGAACATGCAGAGGTCTTTGGCAACTATTACGGCACGTCGCGTAAAGCGATCGAGCAGGTGCTGGCGACCGGCGTTGATGTCTTCCTCGATATCGACTGGCAGGGCGCGCAGCAGATCCGTAAAAGCATGCCTGGCGCACGCAGCATTTTTATTCTGCCGCCGTCAAAAGATGAACTGGACCGTCGCCTGCGCGGCCGCGGCCAGGACAGCGAAGAGGTGATCGCGAAGCGAATGGCCCAGGCCGTTGCGGAAATGAGCCATTACGCCGAATATGATTACCTGATTGTGAACGATGATTTTGACACCGCCCTGAGCGACCTGAAAAATATCATCCGCGCTGAACGTCTGCGCATGAGCCGCCAAAAGCAGCGACATGGCGCTTTAATCACCAAACTATTGGCAGACTGAACCCACATTCAGTATCATGCCCAGTCATTTCTTCACCTGTGGAGCATTTTAAGTATGGCACGCGTAACTGTTCAGGACGCTGTAGAGAAAATTGGTAACCGTTTTGACCTGGTACTGGTCGCCGCGCGTCGCGCTCGTCAGATGCAGGTAGGCGGAAAGGATCCGCTGGTACCGGAAGAAAACGATAAAACCACCGTAATCGCACTGCGCGAAATCGAAGAAGGTCTGATCAACAACCAGATCCTCGACGTACGTGAGCGCCAGGAACAGCAAGAGCAGGAAGCCGCTGAATTACAAGCCGTTACCGCGATTGCTGAAGGTCGTCGTTAATCACACAGCGGGTCGCCCTTGTATCTGTTTGAAAGCCTGAATCAGCTGATTCAAAACTACCTGCCGGAAGACCAGATCAAACGTCTGCGGCAGGCGTATCTCGTTGCACGTGACGCTCACGAGGGTCAGACACGTTCAAGCGGTGAACCTTATATCACGCACCCGGTCGCGGTAGCCTGTATTCTGGCCGAGATGAAACTCGACTACGAAACGCTGATGGCCGCGCTGCTGCATGATGTGATTGAAGATACTCCCGCCACCTACCAGGACATGGAACAGCTTTTTGGTAAAAGCGTCGCCGAACTGGTAGAGGGGGTATCGAAACTTGATAAGCTCAAGTTCCGCGATAAGAAAGAGGCACAGGCCGAAAACTTTCGCAAAATGATCATGGCGATGGTGCAGGACATCCGCGTCATCCTCATCAAGCTTGCCGACCGCACCCACAACATGCGTACCCTGGGCTCGCTACGCCCGGATAAACGCCGCCGCATCGCCCGCGAAACGCTGGAAATCTACAGCCCTCTGGCGCACCGTTTAGGTATCCATCACATCAAAACCGAGCTCGAAGAGCTGGGCTTTGAGGCGCTGTACCCGAACCGCTACCGCGTCATTAAAGAGGTGGTCAAAGCGGCGCGCGGCAACCGTAAAGAGATGATCCAAAAGATTCTCTCGGAAATCGAAGGGCGTTTGCAGGAAGCGGGGATCCCCTGCCGCGTTAGCGGTCGCGAAAAGCATCTGTACTCGATCTACTGCAAAATGGTGCTTAAAGAGCAGCGTTTTCACTCGATCATGGATATCTACGCCTTCCGCGTTATCGTCCATGATGCCGATGTCTGCTACCGCGTGCTTGGCCAGATGCACAGCCTCTATAAACCGCGTCCAGGTCGTTTCAAAGATTACATCGCTATTCCGAAAGCGAACGGCTATCAGTCTTTGCACACCTCGATGATCGGCCCCCACGGCGTCCCGGTCGAGGTACAAATTCGTACCGAAGACATGGACCAGATGGCGGAGATGGGGGTCGCGGCGCACTGGGCTTATAAAGAGCACGGCGGCGAAAGCAGCACCACCGCGCAAATCCGCGCCCAGCGCTGGATGCAGAGCCTGCTGGAGCTGCAGCAGAGCGCCGGCAGCTCGTTTGAATTTATCGAGAGCGTTAAATCCGATCTGTTCCCCGATGAGATTTACGTTTTCACCCCGGAAGGGCGCATTGTCGAACTGCCCGCTGGCGCCACGCCGGTGGACTTCGCCTATGCGGTGCATACCGATATCGGCCATGCCTGCGTCGGCGCGCGCGTCGACCGCCAGCCCTATCCGCTGTCGCAGCCGCTCTCCAGCGGTCAGACTGTCGAAATTATTACCGCGCCGGGCGCACGTCCGAATGCCGCCTGGCTGAACTTTGTCGTCAGCTCGAAGGCGCGCGCCAAGATCCGTCAGCTGCTGAAAAACCTCAAGCGCGATGACTCGGTCAGCCTTGGCCGTCGCCTGCTCAACCACGCGCTGGGCGGTAGCCGCAAACTCGCCGAGATCCCGCCGGAGAATATCCAGCGCGAGCTCGACCGGATGAAGCTGGCCTCGCTTGACGATCTGCTGGCGGAGATCGGTCTGGGCAACGCCATGAGCGTGGTGGTGGCGAAAAACCTGCAGCAGGGCGAAGCCGCTGCGGCGCCGGTGCCGGCCAATGCCTCAAACCACGGCCATCTGCCGATCAAAGGCGCCGATGGCGTGCTGATCACTTTCGCCAAGTGCTGTCGCCCGATCCCCGGTGACCCGATTATCGCCCACGTCAGTCCCGGCAAAGGGCTGGTTATCCATCATGAATCCTGTCGTAACATCCGCGGCTACCAGAAAGAGCCGGAGAAATTTATGGCGGTTGAGTGGGATAAAGAGACCGCTCAGGAGTTCATTACGGAGATCAAGGTGGATATGTTTAACCACCAGGGCGCACTGGCTAACCTGACGGCGGCGATCAACACCGCCTCTTCCAATATCCAGAGCCTGAATACGGAAGAGAAAGATGGCCGCGTATACAGCGCCTTTATCCGCCTGACCGCCCGCGACCGCGTGCATCTGGCGAATATCATGCGCAAAATACGCGTCATGCCGGACGTGATTAAAGTCACCCGTAACCGAAATTAGCTTTTAGACAAAACATTCGAATTGCATCAAAGCGGCAAGCGAATGACAGATCTGCCGGGAGCAGATTTGAACGCTGCCTGCAGCGCCCCCGTCAGGGGCGAGGCCCAGGGATGGGCCGCGTGATCCGCAGCGGCTAAAGAGGTAATTCGAAGGATTAAGAGTAATGAATTCACAGCGTTATGCGCGTATCTGCGAGATGCTCGCCAGGCGTCAGCCTGACCTGACGGTCTGCATGGAGCAGGTCCATAAGCCCCATAACGTCTCTGCGGTCATCCGGACCGCAGACGCCGTTGGCGTACACGAGGTGCACGCGGTCTGGCCGAGCAGCCGGATGCGCACCATGGCCTCCGCCGCCGCGGGCAGCAACAGCTGGGTGCAGGTGAAAACCCACCGTACCATCGCAGATGCCGTCGGCCACCTCAAAGGCCAGGGTATGCAAATCCTCGCCACCCATCTTTCCGACAAAGCCATCGATTTCCGTGAAATCGACTATACGCGCCCAACCTGCATCCTGATGGGTCAGGAGAAAACCGGCATCACTCAGGAAGCGCTGGCCCTGGCGGATCAGGACATTATTATCCCGATGATCGGCATGGTGCAGTCGCTGAACGTCTCCGTCGCCTCGGCGCTGATCCTGTATGAAGCCCAGCGGCAGCGACAGAATGCCGGGATGTACCAACGCGCCAACAGCATGCTGCCGCCGGAAGAGCAACAGCGTCTGCTGTTTGAAGGCGGCTATCCGGTGCTGGCCCGCGTCGCGAGACAAAAAGGGCTGCCTTACCCCCACGTTAACGAGCAGGGCGAAGTGGAAGCCGATGCCGCGTGGTGGGCCACCATGCAGGCTGCGAGGTAAACCCGATGTCAGGCCGCCTGTTAGATGCCGTTCCGCTCAGTTCACTCACCGGCGTCGGGGCTGCGCAGAGCAGCAAGCTGGCGAAGATCGGCCTGCATACGGTACAGGATCTGCTGCTGCACCTGCCTTTGCGCTACGAAGATCGCACCCATCTTTATCCGATAGCCGATCTGCTTCCCGGCGTTTATGCCACCGTGGAAGGCGAAGTGCTCAACAGCAATATCACCTTCGGCGGCCGCCGAATGATGACCTGCCAGATCAGCGACGGCACCGGCATCCTCACCATGCGCTTTTTCAACTTCAACGCGGCGATGAAAAACAGCCTCGCGACCGGTCGACGCGTGCTGGCCTACGGTGAAGCCAAACGCGGGAAGTACGGCGCCGAAATGATCCACCCGGAATATCGCGTCCAGGGCGATATGAGCACCCCGGAGCTGCAGGAGACCCTAACGCCGGTCTATCCGACTACCGAGGGCATTAAGCAGGCGACCCTGCGCAAGCTCACCGATCAGGCGCTCGAACTGCTGGAGACCTGCGCTATCGGCGAACTCCTGCCGCCGGAGCTGGCGCAGGGGATGATGAGCCTGCCGGAGGCGCTGCGCACCCTGCATCGTCCGCCGCCATCGTTATTGCTTAGCGAGCTGGAAAGCGGCAAGCACCCGGCGCAGCAGCGCCTGATTCTGGAAGAGCTGCTGGCGCACAACCTCAGCATGCTGGCGCTGCGGGCAGGCGCCCAGCGCTATCACGCCCTGCCGCTCGGCGCCAACGATACCCTGAAAAATCAGCTGCTGGCCTCCCTGCCCTTTAAGCCCACCGGCGCGCAGGCGCGGGTCACCGCCGAGATCGAGCGCGATATGGCGCTGGACGTGCCAATGATGCGCCTGGTGCAGGGCGACGTCGGCTCCGGTAAAACGCTGGTCGCCGCCCTGGCCGCGTTGCGCGCTATCGCCCACGGCAAACAGGTGGCGCTGATGGCGCCCACCGAACTGCTCGCCGAGCAGCACGCTAATAACTTCCGCAGCTGGTTTGCACCGCTGGGCATTGAAGTCGGCTGGCTGGCGGGCAAACAGAAAGGCAAAGCCCGCCAGGCGCAGCAGGACGCGATCGCCAGCGGCGAGGTGCAGATGATTGTCGGCACCCACGCCATCTTCCAGGAACAGGTGCAGTTTAATGGCCTGGCGCTGGTGATTATCGACGAACAGCACCGCTTCGGCGTACACCAGCGGCTGGCGCTGTGGGAGAAAGGTCAGCAGCAGGGTTTTCATCCGCATCAGCTGATCATGACCGCCACGCCGATCCCGCGCACCCTGGCGATGACCGCCTACGCCGACCTCGATACCTCGGTTATCGACGAGCTGCCGCCGGGCCGAACCCCGGTGACCACCGTCGCTATCCCGGACACCCGGCGCAGCGATATTATCGACCGCGTGCGCAACGCCTGCACCCACGAAGGCCGCCAGGCCTATTGGGTCTGTACCCTCATCGAAGAGTCCGATCTGCTGGAGGCCCAGGCGGCGGAAGCCACCTGGGAGGAGCTCAAGCTGGCGCTGCCGGAGTTGAATATCGGTCTGGTGCACGGGCGGATGAAACCGGCGGAAAAGCAGGCGGTGATGCAGGCTTTCAAGCAGGGCGAAATGCACTTGCTGGTAGCCACGACGGTCATTGAAGTCGGTGTCGACGTGCCGAACTCGAGCCTGATGATTATCGAAAACCCGGAACGTCTGGGTCTGGCGCAGCTGCACCAGCTCAGAGGGCGCGTCGGGCGCGGCGCGGTCGCTTCCCACTGCGTGCTACTCTATAAATCGCCGCTCTCTAAAACGGCGCAGAAGCGTCTGCAGGTGCTACGCGACAGCAACGACGGTTTCGTCATCGCCCAGAAAGACCTTGAAATTCGCGGTCCCGGCGAGCTGCTCGGCACCCGCCAGACCGGCAACGCCGAGTTTAAAGTGGCGGATTTACTGCGCGATCAGGCGATGATCCCCGACGTTCAGCGCATTGCGCGCCACATTCATGAACGCTATCCGCTGCAGGCCCAGGCGCTGATCGAGCGCTGGATGCCGGAAACCGAACGCTATTCCAACGCGTAGCGCGCTTTTGCCGCGCTGCGGGCAATTTTTCTACACAATGAGTGGATTATGAAACGAGAACTGGCCATCGAATTTTCGCGTGTCACCGAAGCCGCCGCGCTGGCGGGCTATAAATGGCTGGGCCGCGGCGATAAAAACTCCGCCGACGGCGCCGCAGTGAACGCCATGCGCATTATGCTTAACCTCGTCAATATCGACGGCACCATCGTCATTGGCGAGGGCGAAATCGATGAAGCGCCGATGCTCTATATCGGCGAAAAAGTGGGCACCGGCAAGGGCGATGCGGTGGATATCGCCGTCGATCCCATCGAAGGCACCCGGATGACGGCGATGGGCCAGGCTAACGCCCTGGCGGTGATGGCGGTCGGCGATAAAGGCTGCTTCCTCAACGCGCCGGATATGTATATGGAAAAGCTGATTGTCGGCCCGGGCGCTAAAGGCGCTATCGACCTCAGTCTGCCGCTGGAAGAGAACCTGCGCAATATCGCCCGCGCGCTGAACAAGCCGCTGGGCGAGCTGACCGTCACCGTGCTGGCGAAACCGCGCCACGACGCGGTGATTGCTCAGCTGCAGCAGCTGGGCGTGCGCGTGTTCGCCATTCCCGATGGCGACGTCGCGGCCTCCATTCTCACCTGCATGCCGGATAGCGAAGTCGACGTGCTGTACGGCATCGGCGGCGCGCCGGAAGGGGTGGTTTCCGCCGCGGTGATCCGCGCGCTCGACGGCGATATGCAGGGCCGCCTGCTGGCTCGTCACCACGTGAAGGGCGACAGCGAAGAGAATCGTCGCATCGGTGAAAACGAGCTGGCGCGCTGCAAAACCATGGGCATCGAAGCGGGTAAAGTGCTGCGCCTTGATGAAATGGCGCGCAGCGATAACGTCGTCTTCTCCGCCACCGGCATCACCAAAGGCGATCTGCTGGACGGCATCACCCGTAAGGGCAATATGGCCACCACCGAGACGCTGCTGATCCGCGGCAAGTCGCGCACCATCCGTCGGATCCAGTCGATTCATTACCTCGACCGTAAAGATCCGGACGTCCAGCAGCACATCCTGTAATACCGCTTTCTCTCCTCCAGGCAACCGTCCGCGGGCGGTTGTCCTGTTCTTCGTTTATATTTGATCAATAGAGCTTTCTTGCGCCTGCGGGGTGGAAATCTTGCCCGTCTGGGCCGAAGATAAAGCATCGCTTGGCAACAGGAGAAGACGATGGCGGACTGGGTTAGCGGCAAAGTGACAAAAGTGGAGTACTGGACGGACGCCTTGTTCAGTTTATACGTGCGGGCGCCGGTTCAGCCGTTTACCGCCGGGCAATTTACCAAGCTCGGGCTGGAAATCGACGGCGAACGCGTGCAGCGCGCCTACTCCTACGTCAACGCTCCCGGCAATCCCGATCTCGAGTTCTATCTGGTCACCGTCCCAGAAGGCAAGCTGAGCCCGCGTCTGGCGGCGCTGAAGCCGGGCGATGAGGTCCAGGTGGTGAGCGAAGCGGCTGGCTTCTTCGTCCTCGAGGAAGTACCGGATTGCGATACCCTGTGGATGCTGGCGACCGGCACCGCGCTTGGGCCTTACCTGTCGATTCTCCAGGAAGGCAAAGATCTTGAGCGTTTTAACCATCTGGTGCTGGTCCATGCCGTGCGCTACGCCGCGGACCTGAGCTATCTGCCGCTGATGCGCGAGCTTGAGCAGCGCTACGCCGGCAAATTACGCATCCAGACGGTGGTCAGTCGCGAAACCGTGGCAGGCTCGCTGACCGGCCGGGTGCCGTTCCTGATTGAAACCGGGGCGCTGGAGGAGGCGGTCGGCCTGCCGATGACCAACGACACCAGCCATGTGATGCTGTGCGGCAACCCGCAGATGGTGCGCGATACCCAACAGCTGTTAAAAGAGACCCGGCAGATGACCAAACATCTGCGTCGCCGGCCGGGCCACATGACGGCGGAGCATTACTGGTAATCAGGCGTCCGCTTTCCAGCGCACGTCCTGGGTCTCCTTGCCGAACTTATTCTCGCCCTGGGTGCCGACAAACGCCCCCAGGTCGATCAGCATCATGACGATAATCAGCGTCGGCACAAAGCGCCCGACGCCCCACTGCCAGACCTGCGGCAGCATCGCCCAGTTCCCCGCCAGCAGCATCCACGCCAAAATCATCAGCAGCGCCCACAGTCCGGATTTGCCGCGATCGTGCAGTCGCTTCACCACCACCGCCGCCGTCGGCCACAGCAGGCAGACGATAATAAACGCCGCCGTCTGCAGATTAAGCAGATTGCTGCCTGCCAGGGTGAACAGAGCGCTCATGGTCACCAGCCAGATGGCAATCCAGATCCAGAAATCGCGGCGGCCAATGCGCCCTTTAATTGAGAATAACCACTGCTGTAGGGTCATGCGTTTTTCCTTATCATCATCGTCTGCGTAGTTTACCCTGGCGTCGTGACTTTTTGACAAGCGCCGCGCTTCCCGATTTAATCGTCAGCAGGCAAAAAAAGGAACGACGGGCATGAAGAAGTGGACAATCTTGTGTTTCAGTGGGCTGATGGGCCTTGCCGTCGGCCCGCACGCGTTGTCCGCAGAAAGCGAATCGACGACCGCTGCCCCCTACCTGCTCGCCGGCGCGCCGAGCTTTGACCTGTCGATCAGCCAGTTCCGGGAAAAATTTAACGCCGATAACCCGAAGCTGCCTCTGAATGAATTCCGTTCCATATCAACCAGCCGCGATCGGGCTAACCTGACCCGCGCCGCCAGCAAGATAAACGAAAATCTCTATGCCTCCACCGCGCTGGAGCGCGGCACGCTGAAGATCAAATCCATGCAGATCACCTGGCTACCGATCCAGGGGCCGGAGCAAAAAGCGGCGAAGGCCAAAGCGCTGGAGTATATGAGCGCCATGATCCGCGCCTTCGTGCCCACCCTTAGCCCGGCGCAGAGCCAGCAAAAACTGCAGAAACTCCTGACCGCCGGCAAAGGCAAACGCTACTTCGCCGACACCGAGGGCGCCGTGCGCTATGTGGTGGCAGATCATGGCGAAAAGGGTCTGACCTTCGCTATTGAACCGATTAAGCTGGCGCTATCTGAAACGCTGGAAGGTAACAATAAATGACAAAAAGCAAAGCCTTTCCAGTGACGAGTCTCTATACTGTTTCACAGACCATGCTGCCCTCTGGGGCGGCTATATTCCTTAATTCGCTTAAGTAGCGTGGAGAATTAAAATGCGACATCCTTTAGTGATGGGTAACTGGAAACTGAACGGCAGCCGCCACATGGTAAACGAACTGGTTGCGAACCTGCGTACCGAGCTGGCTGGCGTAAGCGGCTGTGCAGTTGCCATCGCCCCGCCGGAAATGTATCTGGACCTGGCTAAGCGTGCGGCAGAAGGCAGCCACATCCACCTGGGCGCGCAGAACGTTGACGTGAACCTGTCCGGCGCTTTCACCGGTGAAACCTCCGCCGAAATGCTGAAAGATATCGGCGCGCAGTACATCATCATCGGCCACTCCGAGCGTCGTACCTACCACAAAGAATCCGACGAGCTGATCGCGAAGAAATTCGCCGTGCTGAAAGAGCAGGGTCTGACTCCGGTACTGTGCATCGGTGAAACCGAAGCGGAAAACGAAGCGGGCAAAACGGAAGAAGTTTGCGCGCGTCAGATCGACGCGGTACTGAAAACGCAGGGCGCTGCCGCTTTCGAAGGCGTGGTTATCGCTTACGAACCCGTATGGGCTATCGGTACCGGCAAATCCGCGACCCCGGCTCAGGCTCAGGCGGTGCACAAATTCATCCGTGACCACATTGCTAAAGCTGACGCCAAAATCGCTGAGCAAGTGATCATCCAGTACGGCGGTTCCGTTAACGCTGGCAACGCAGCAGAGCTGTTCACCCAGCCGGACATCGACGGCGCGCTGGTTGGTGGCGCTTCCCTGAAAGCAGACGCTTTCGCGGTGATCGTGAAAGCGGCAGAAGCGGCGAAAAAAGCCTAATCCGCTTTTCCCGGCGGCGACACGCGACCGGGATGACTAATAACTCTCTGAAGCCCGGCTTCGCACAGCGCAAGCCGGGCTTTTTTTGCCGCTACAGTTTCCCCAACAGCTGATACCAGGCGTAGTCCAGCGGCAGCAAAATCAAATAGCTCACCGCCGCCAGCGCCAGACACAGCAGCATCCCCGCCCTCGCCGGGACCTTGCCTAACCCCATCGCGACCACGATCGGCGACGCCTGATACGGCAGCAGCGGCGTGGAATAGCCCAGCACCTGAATCATAATTACGCTCAGCAACGGGAAGCCGGTGGCGTCGGCAAAGCTCTGGGCAAAGGTGGTGTAGAGCGCCGGCACGCCGTTGGCGGTCATAATAAAGTTCAGCGCGCTGGTTATCCCGGTCAGAGCGAGAAAGCTGGTGAAAGGATTGTCTTTATCCAGGGGCATCACTTCCAGCAGCGCATTGCCCACCACGCCGCCAATCCCGGTTTGGGTGACGGTGATCGCCAGCCCCAGAATCCCGGCGACGTAGATGCAGGTGCGCATATTCACGCCGCTGGCAAACTCCTCGCCGCTGATAAAGCCCACCCGCGGCAGCAGCGTTACCACCGCCGCCGCCAGGCCGGTCCACGCTGGGCCAACGCCGTGCCAGCTCTCGGTCACCCACAGCGTGAGGACCACCGCCAGCAGCCACGCCAGACGCTTCTCGTCGCGGCTCATCGCCGGCAGCGGCGCCAGGTCGCGCGGCGGATGCGGCTTACCAGGAAACAGCCAGCAGATTAGCGCCACCAGCGCCGCCCCTTTCAGCCAGCCAAGCACCGGCGTATGCAGCAGTAAATAGGGGACATAATTCAGGTGGATACCGTACGAGCCTTCCGCCGCGCCGCTCATCACCAGATTCGGCACGTTGGCGGGCAGAATGGTCGCCGACAGCTGAAAGGTGCCGAATCCCACCGCCAGCGCCAGGCCGAACCAGCCGCGGCTACCGTCGGCAATGCCCGCCCGGCGGGCCATCGCCGCCACGATCGGCATCAGCAGCGCGATGCGCCCCATGTTGGAAGGCATCACGAACGCCAGGGCGTAGCTCAGGAGTACCACGCTGGCGACCATCCGCGGCCAGGAGTCGGTTAGCCGCGCCGACAACGCCTGCGCCGCCCGGTCCGCCAGCCCGGTTTTACGGATCGCGATGCCGAGCACAAAGCCGCTGAACACCAGCCAGAAGGCCGAGGAGGCAAAGCCGCCAAAGATCACCTCCGGCGGGGCGATTTTCGCCATCATCGCCGCAGCGAAAAACAGCAGCGCGGTGATAAACTCCGGCAGCAGCGACGTCGCCCAGAGCACAATGGTGACGCCGACAATCAGTGAAGGGAGGAACAGCGGGTGGGTAAGCCAGAGCGACATGCCTGTCTCCTGTCGTTTTTTTCAGCAAGAATACGACGACAGGTAAGACAGGTAAACGCCAGAACTAGTGGTTTGCGTTAAGGATGGCGCAGCGATGATCCTGAATCTCTTCCGCCGAGGCCCGGTTCAGGGAGAGCAGGTTACGCTCCGTCGCCAGCAGCACCAGCGAGCCGTCGCTCTGCTGGGCCATCGCCAGCGCGAAGCGTCCCATATGCTGACGCGCCTCCGGCACCTCTTCCGCCAGCATCAGGAATGGGCTGCGCTGGGCCAGCTCCGCCTCCGTCACCCGGCGCGCCAGGTATTCATGGCCCTCAAGCCCACCCGGTAGCGGCAGCCAGCGGCTGCTGATCGCCGCCGCATCCTTATCTAACTGCGCGCGCACATCGGGGCGCAGGCAAGAGATATGAATATGGAAATGGTTTTGCGTGCGTCCGCTGCGCGAGTTGATTGCCAGCGATACCGCGTTATCCGGAACCGGCGCGCCGTGGCGCTGGCTCATGATTTCACGCCCCTGCCAGGCCTGCCAGAAGAAGTTGGGCGTCAGCGGATCCAACAGCAGCGGGCTTTCGGTGCCGTTAATGCGGTAGGTCGGCATCAGCAAATACTGCAGCGGGCCGTTACGGTCTTTAAACAGCACATAGCCGCCCTTGAGGTTCACTTCGGCGCACGGCGACGGGTTTTGCTGCTGTTGCTGATGGGGAACGCACTGCTGCAGAACAATCTTGCGCAACGCGTCCGGGTTGCCAGAGTGCAGCCAGTAGTAGCCGCCGGCCAGCGCCGCGAGGATCGCCACCAGCAGCGCCAGCAAAAAGTATCTTACTCTTCTCATTTTCATTCCCTGTTAAGCCTGAAGCGGAAGAGTAACGTAATTTGATGACTAAATGAAAACAGATGACGGGCGGGGCGCTTTTCCGGATGGCGTCTGGCGCGTTGCCCGGGCTACGCTGGCGGCCTGTAGGCCCGCGCAAGCACAGCCGCCGCAGGGCGATGGCAGCAAGCCCCGCCGGAGCGGGGCTGGAGAGGTTTAACGCTGGCTAATCTGGTCGAAGGTGCCGCCGTTGGAGAAGTGCGCTTTCTGCGCTTTCGTCCAGCCGCCGAACTCCTGATCGATGGTGAACAGCTTCAGTTTCGGGAATTCATTAGCATATTTCTTCGCCACGTTCGGATCGCGCGGACGGTAGAAGTTCTTCGCCGCAATCTCCTGGCCTTCCGGCGAGTAGAGATACTTCAGGTACGCTTCCGCCACCTGGCGGGTGCCTTTCTTATCCACGACTTTATCGACCACCGAAACGGTTGGCTCAGCCAGAATCGACTCACTCGGAGTCACGATTTCAAACTTGTCTTTGCCCAGTTCGTTGGTCGCCAGCAGCGCTTCGTTTTCCCAGGCGATCAGCACATCGCCGATCCCGCGTTCTACGAAGGTATTGGTCGAACCGCGCGCGCCGGAGTCCAGCACTTCCACGTTTTTATACAGCGCCTTGACGAACTCCTGGGCTTTCGCCTGGTCGCCATGGTTCTGATGCAGGGCATAGCCCCAGGCCGCCAGGTAGTTCCAGCGAGCGCCGCCGGAGCTTTTCGGGTTCGGGGTAATGACCGACACGCCCGGTTTGATCAGGTCGTTCCAGTCATGGATCTGTTTCGGATTGCCCTTACGGACGAGGAACACGATGGTGGAAGTATAGGGCGCGGAGTTATCCGGCAGGCGCTTCAGCCAGTTTTTATCGATACGGCCGCGCTCGGCGATCGCGTCGACGTCGTAGGCCAGCGCCAGCGTAACCACATCCGCTTCAATACCGTTAATCACCGAGGTCGCCTGCTTGCCGGAGCCGCCGTGCGACTGGCGGATCACCACGTTGTCGCCGGTCTCCTGCTTCCAGTGCGCGCTGAACGCTTTGTTGTACTGTTCGTACAGCTCGCGCGTTGGATCATAAGATACGTTTAATAGCTGAATGTCTTTTGCCAGAACGCTGGCGGATGCCAGCAACAGAGTTAACCCTACGCCCCACTTATTCATCGCACCGCTCTCTTTATGTCGTGTTGTGATGGGCTAAGCGTGCCAGAAAGCGATTCAATGATTAAAGAATAAAAAAAGATTGGCTATAACTTGCGAGTATAAAGGAAGGGATAAGGATCACCCCCTCCCTGGCGGGAGAGGGCGCGAAGCGATTAGACTTCTTCCATGCGGCCCAGCAGCGCCTGCAGACGCTCCTGCCAGCCCTGCTGCTGCTCTTTCAGCTGGCTGTTTTCGCGCTCCAGCTCTTCACGACCATGCTGCGCGCTCTGAACTTCCTGCGCCAGGGTGTTGTTCTTTTCTTTCAGCTCTTCGATTTCCATCTGCAACAGAGTGATGGTATCAATCGCCTGCTGAACCTTAGATTCTAATTTCTCAAACACTTCTAATGACATCGTCATACCTCTCCTGAACTTGCAAGGCGTTGATAGAAACTGGTGTTTCGTATACGCGGTCCCGCCTTAACGAAAATTAGCGCACATAGCGGTGTTATCGTCGATTGTATGAATCCCCGCCTCCCCTGTCCAGCGGCAAGCCGCGCAGATTGCGGTTTGCAACACTTTTCAGTCTTTACCTGGTACTTTCAGCGCAGTTCGCTCGTACTTCATGAGCCATTGTTAATTTTATGGTTAACAAAATGCGAGGTGAAACGCTCCGGCAGCGCGCTCAATGCGCGCGAATGGCGCGAAAACGCTCATTTTCTTGACGTGGTACACACATTTGAAGTTCGATATTTCTCGTTTTTGCTCGTTAACGATAAATTAACACTATGCCTACATGGCAATATGGTCGTCTGTGACCACCCTACATACAATAATCATCACCACGCTTCAGGATTCGATTATGAGCCAAACATCAACCTTAAAAGGCCAGTGCATCGCAGAGTTCCTCGGTACCGGGTTGTTGATCTTTTTCGGCGTTGGGTGCGTGGCTGCGCTCAAGGTCGCGGGAGCCAGCTTCGGACAATGGGAAATCAGCATCATCTGGGGTCTGGGCGTCGCCATGGCGATCTACCTGACCGCCGGAGTATCCGGTGCGCACCTTAACCCTGCGGTGACCATCGCGCTCTGGCTGTTCGCCTGCTTCGATGGCCGCAAAGTGGTTCCTTTTATTATTTCGCAATTCGCTGGCGCCTTTTGCGCTGCGGCATTAGTTTACGGGCTTTATTACAATCTTTTCCTCGATTATGAAACCACCCACCATATGGTACGCGGCAGCGTGGAAAGCCTTGATCTGGCTGGCATCTTCTCCACTTACCCGAACCCGCATATCAATTTTGTGCAGGCCTTCGCGGTAGAGATGGTGATTACCGCTATCCTGATGGGCGTCATCCTGGCGCTGACCGACGATGGCAACGGCGTGCCGCGCGGCCCGCTGGCGCCGCTGCTGATCGGCCTGCTGATCGCGGTGATTGGCGCCTCCATGGGCCCGCTGACCGGCTTCGCCATGAACCCGGCGCGTGATATCGGCCCGAAAGCCTTCGCCTGGCTGGCCGGCTGGGGTGATGTCGCCTTCACCGGCGGCAAAGATATACCTTATTTCCTGGTGCCGCTGTGCGCACCGGTGGTCGGCGCGGCGCTGGGCGCGTTCAGCTATCGTAAGCTGATTGGCCGCCACCTGCCTTGCGACACCTGCGTGGACGAAGAGCAACAGAGCCCCTCCTCTTCCACCACTCAACATAAAGCTTCGCTGTAATCTGACTACGGGACACCGACTATGACCGACAAAAAATATATCGTTGCGCTTGACCAGGGCACTACCAGCTCCCGGGCCGTTGTGATGGATCATGATGCCAATATCGTCAGCGTCTCCCAGCGAGAATTCGAACAAATTTATCCTAAGCCAGGCTGGGTCGAACACGACCCGATGGAAATCTGGGCGTCCCAAAGCTCGACGCTGGTCGAAGCGCTGGCCAAAGCGGATATCAACTCCGATCAGATCGCGGCCATCGGTATCACCAACCAGCGTGAGACCGTGGTGGTGTGGGAGCGTGAGACCGGCAAACCGATCTATAACGCCATCGTCTGGCAGTGCCGCCGCACCGCAGAGATCTGCGAGCAGCTCAAGCGTGACGGGATGGAGGAGTATATCCGCAAGGCCACTGGCCTGGTGGTGGACCCCTACTTCTCCGGCACCAAGGTGAAATGGATCCTCGACCATGTCGAAGGTTCCCGTGAGCGTGCGAAGCGCGGTGAGCTGCTGTTTGGCACCGTGGACACCTGGCTTATCTGGAAGATGACCCAGGGTCGCGTGCACGTCACCGACTACACCAACGCCTCGCGCACCATGCTGTTCAACATCCACGACCTGGACTGGGACGACAAGATGCTCGACGCGCTGGATATTCCGCGCGCCATGCTGCCGGAAGTGCGCAAGTCGTCCGAAGTGTACGGCCAGACCAACATCGGTGGTAAAGGCGGGACCCGTATTCCTATCGCCGGGATCGCCGGTGACCAGCAGGCGGCCCTGTTCGGCCAGCTGTGCGTCAAGGAAGGGATGGCGAAAAATACCTATGGCACCGGCTGCTTTATGCTGATGAACACCGGCGAAAAAGCGGTGACCTCCACTCACGGTTTGCTGACCACCATCGCCTGCGGTCCGCGCGGCGAGGTGAACTACGCTCTGGAAGGGGCGGTGTTTATGGCTGGCGCCTCCATTCAGTGGCTGCGCGACGAGATGAAGCTCATCAGCGATGCGTTCGACTCCGAGTACTTCGCCACCAAAGTGAAGGACACCAACGGCGTGTATGTCGTGCCCGCGTTCACCGGTCTTGGCGCGCCTTACTGGGACCCGTATGCCCGCGGCGCGATTTTCGGCCTCACCCGCGGCGTGAACTCGAACCACATTATCCGTGCGACGCTGGAGTCCATCGCCTATCAGACCCGCGACGTGCTGGAAGCAATGCAGGCTGACTCCGGTATCCGTCTGCACGCCCTGCGCGTGGACGGCGGCGCAGTGGCCAACAACTTCCTGATGCAGTTCCAGTCCGATATCCTCGGCACCCGTGTGGAGCGTCCGGAAGTGCGCGAAGTCACAGCCCTGGGCGCCGCCTATCTGGCCGGGCTGGCGGTCGGCTTCTGGCAGAACCTTGATGAGCTGCAGGAGAAAGCGGTGATTGAGCGCGAATTCCGCCCGGGCATTGAAACCACCGAGCGCAACTATCGCTACAGCGGCTGGAAGAAAGCAGTGAAACGCGCCCTGGCGTGGGAAGAGCACGACGAAGCGTAAGATTGTTGAGGTATTCCCGGCTGGCGGCGTAAACGCCTTGGCCGGGATACAACCAGCAGGCCGCACACCCCGTAGCCCGGCTAAGCGCAGCGCGAGCCGGGGAGAAGCCGCGCCAACGCATAAATCCCGGGGTATCCCCGGGTTGCGGCGTAAACGCCTTACCCGGGCTACACAGCCCGCAGACCGCATAATCAGGTAGCGCACCGCCTCCGGGTTTTTATCAGCCAAACACCGGCAGCAGCAGAAACAGCTTAATCACCAGCGCGTTGACGATATCGATAAAGAACGCCCCCACCATCGGCACCACCAGGAAGGCCATGTGCGACGGGCCAAAACGGTCGGTAATCGCCTGCATATTGGCAATCGCCGTCGGCGTTGCCCCCAGACCAAACCCACAGTGGCCCGCCGCCAGCACCGCGGCATCGTAGTTTTTGCCCATCATCCGGTAGGTGACGAACACCGCATACAGCGCCATCGCCAACGCCTGGACCGCCAGGATAATAATCATCGGCAGCGCCAGGGAGGCCAACTCCCACAGTTTGAGGCTCATCAGCGCCATGGCGAGGAACAGCGACAGGCTGACGTTGCCCAGCACCGACACCGCGCGATCGAACACCCGATACAACCCCGCCAGCGCCAGGCTGTTGCTAAGGATCACGCCGATAAACAGCACGCAGACGAAGGTCGGCAGCTCAAAGACGCTGCCCGCCAGCAGTTGCGCAACCACCTTGCCCAGCGTCAGACAGATGGCGATCAGGGCGATACTCTCGATCAGCACCAGCGACGTGATGACACGCCCCACGTCCGGCTTTTCAAAGGCGGTCGGCGCCACCTGATCGTCCGGCGTCCCGTCAGGAGAGGAAGAGTGCTTCACCAGGTAACGCGCCACCGGGCCGCCGATCAGACCGCCGAGCACCAGGCCGAAGGTCGCGCAGGCCATCGCCACCTCCGTGGCATTGGCAAAACCATAGCGCTCAATGAACAGCTTGCTCCACGCCGCGCCGGTGCCGTGGCCGCCGGAAAGGGTGATAGTGCCGGCCAGCAGACCCATCAGCGGATCCAGCCCCAGCAGCTTCGCCATACCGATACCGAGGGCGTTCTGCAGCAGCAGCAGACCAACCACCACAATCAGAAAGGTACCCAGCACCTTGCCGCCCGCCCGCAGGCTGGCGAGGTTGGCGTTAAGCCCGATGGTGGCGAAGAACGCCAGCATCAGCGGATCTTTGAGGCTCATATCGAAATCAATTTCGATATCCATACTTTTTTTCAGCACCAGCAGCGCCAGCGCCACCAGCAGACCGCCGGCAACAGGTTCAGGAATGGTGTATTGCTTGAGGAGGGGAACGGTTTGGACGAGTTTTCTGCCGAGTAACAGCACAAGCGTTGCGGCAACGAGCGTCGATAAGGTATCGAGATGAAACATAAAAAGCTCCTTATGGCGCATGATCCATTCACACGCGACGATATTCCTGGTGTCTTTAGCTTCTCATCATGAGGAGTCAGAGGGGGATTTTACGCAGAACGGCGGAAAAAATGACAGAAAAACATATTTTGTATCCTGAATGATGCGATTTAGCATACAAAATGTTAATTATCTCGTTGCGCATATTCACGGCATAAATTTTTATGGGCAAACGCTGGCAAACGTTTGCTTTTGGTCTACAGTCCGATAAAATTCCCGCTTTGCCACCTTGGGATTGCTTGTGATGTCCGTTAACACCGCAGAGTCAGAAAATGCGCAACCGGTTGCGCATAAACCAGCCAGCGAATTAATCTACCACCTCGAAGATCGCCCACCGCTACCGCAAACCCTGTTCGCCGCCTTCCAGCACCTGCTGGCGATGTTTGTCGCGGTGATCACCCCGGCGCTGTTAATCTGCCAGGCTCTCGGTCTCCCGGCGCAAGATACCCAACATATCATCAGCATGTCGCTGTTCGCCTCGGGCGTGGCCTCCATTATTCAGATCAAAGCCTGGGGCCCGGTCGGTTCCGGACTGCTCTCCATTCAGGGCACCAGCTTCAACTTTGTCGCCCCGCTCATCATGGGCGGCACCGCGCTGAAAACCGGCGGCGCCGACGTCCCGACAATGATGGCCGCCCTGTTCGGCACCCTGATGCTGGCCAGCTGCACGGAAATGGTTCTCTCCCGCGTCCTGCATCTGGCGCGCCGCATCATTACCCCGCTGGTCTCCGGCGTGGTGGTGATGATTATCGGCCTGTCGCTGATTCAGGTCGGATTGACCTCCATCGGCGGCGGCTACGCGGCGATGGCCGACCACACCTTCGGCGCGCCGAAGAACCTGCTGCTGGCGGGCATCGTGCTGGCGCTGATCATCATTCTCAACCGCCAGCGTAATCCCTATTTGCGCATCGCTTCGCTGGTGATTGCCATGGCGGCGGGCTATCTGGCGGCGTGGTTCCTCGATATGCTGCCGGCCAACACCGCCCCGACCAACAGCAGCCTCATCACCGTTCCGACGCCGCTGTACTATGGCCTCGGCATCGACTGGAGCCTGCTGCTGCCGCTGATGCTGGTGTTTATGATCACCTCCCTGGAAACCATCGGCGATATCACCGCCACCTCCGATGTCTCCGAGCAGCCGGTCTCCGGTCCGCTGTATATGAAACGCCTGAAAGGCGGCGTGTTGGCTAACGGCCTCAACTCCTTTGTTTCCGCGGTCTTCAACACCTTCCCGAACTCCTGCTTCGGCCAGAACAACGGCGTGATCCAGCTGACCGGCGTCGCCAGCCGCTACGTCGGCTTTGTGGTAGCGCTGATGCTGATCGTCCTCGGGCTGTTCCCGGCGGTGAGCGGTTTCGTACAGCATATCCCTGAGCCGGTGCTCGGCGGCGCCACGCTGGTGATGTTCGGCACCATCGCCGCGTCCGGCGTGCGCATCGTCTCCCGCGAGCCGCTGAATCGCCGGGCGATCCTGATTATCGCCCTGTCGCTGGCGGTGGGCCTCGGCGTGTCGCAACAGCCGTTGATCCTGCAGTTCGCGCCGGACTGGCTGAAGAATCTGCTCTCCTCCGGCATCGCCGCCGGCGGTATCACGGCGATTGTTCTGAATTTAATTTTCCCGCCGGAAAAAGCCTGATTTAACGCGCCCCCGGTCGTGCCATCGGCCGGGACGCCCCCCTGTTGTCCTCCACCGCCTGCTCCGTCACGGAAATAAACCACGCCTGCCTTGAGAAGTGCGCCTAAATCGGGCATAACACGGTTATGTGCATCTCACAGAATGGAAGACCATGAAATTTCTTGGAAAGCTGATTCTCTGGCTGCTAGTCGCTCTACTGCTCGTCATGGTTGGCGCGTGGTTCCTGCTGCAAACCCACTGGGGCGCCCGCCAGGCCAGCGCCTGGCTCAGCAATGGCACCGGCTGGCAGGTCTCCTTCGATGCGATGGATCATGATTTCTCCTCCCCTCTGCATGTGCAGTTGCAAAACGTCACCTTTGGCCGGGAAGGCAAGCCGGCAACCCTGGTGGCGAAAACGGTCGATATTGGTTTCAGCACCCGCCAGTTTAGCGACCCGCTGCATGCGGATGAGATTGTCCTTAACGACGGCACCCTGAATCTGTCCCCCCACTCTGCCGACCTGCCGTTCGCTGCCGACCGGCTGATGTTGCGCAATATGGCTTTCAATAGTCCGGAAACCGGCTGGGCGCTCAGCGCGCAGCGCGTCACCGGCGGCGTCAGCCCATGGGCGCCGGAGGCAGGCAATGTGCTGGGGAAAACGGCGCAGATCCAGATGAGCGCGGGTTCAATGACGCTCAACGGCGTCGAAGCCAGCAACGTCCTGATTCAGGGCAAGATTGATCAGGGCGAAGTCACCCTCTCCACCCTCGGCGCCGATGTCGCCCGCGGCACCTTAACCGGCAATGCGAAACGCAGCGCCGACGGCAGCTGGCTGGTGGATAATCTTCAGCTAAATGAGATCCGACTGCAGAGCGCCGCCTCGCTGGCCAACTTTTTCGCGCCGTTAACCACGGTCCCCTCTCTGCAGATTGGCCGCCTGGATATCACCGACGCCCGCCTGCAGGGGCCGGACTGGGCGGTAACCGACCTCGACCTGAACCTGCGCAACCTGACGCTCAGTCACGGCGGCTGGCAGAGCCAGGACGGCACGCTGTCGATGAATGCCAACGAATTTATCTACGGCTCGCTGCACTTTTTCGACCCGATCGTGAATGCCGAATTTTCACCCCAGGGTATTGCCCTGCGCCAGTTCTCCTCGCGCTGGGAGGGCGGCATGGTGCGAACCTCCGGCAACTGGCTGCGCGCCGGTAACGCGCTGGTGCTCGACGACACCGCCTTCGCCGGGCTGGAGTACACGCTGCCGGCGAACTGGAAGCCGCTGTGGATGACGCCGCTGCCGGCCTGGCTGCAAAGCCTGACGCTGAAAAAATTCAGCGCCAGCCGCAACCTGATCATCGATGTGGACCCTGCCTTCCCATGGCAAATTACCGCTCTCGATGGCTATGGCGGCGAGCTTCAGCTGGTGAAAAACGGCAGCTGGGGGGTGTGGAACGGTAGCGCGACGCTGAACGCCGCGGCGGCGACTTTTAACCGAATTGACGTGCGCCGCCCTTCACTCAAGCTGAGCGCCACGGCGTCGACGCTCAATATCACTGAGCTCAGCGCGTTCACCGAGCGCGGTATTCTGCAGGCCACCGCCGCGGTATCCCAGCTGCCGCAGCGCCAGGTCAATCTGAGCTTGAACGGCCGCGGCGTGCCGCTGAATATTCTGCAGGCCTGGGGCTGGCCTTCGCTCCCCATCAGCGGGGATGGCAATCTCCAGCTGACCGCCAGCGGCAGCGTGCAGGCCGATGCCCCGCTCAAGCCGACGGTCAACGCACAGCTTAGCGCCGTGAACATGGAGAAACAGCAGGTGGCGCAAACGATGCGCAACGGCGAGGTCAATACCGCCCCCGCCGCGCCAGCGCCCGCTCCCGTCACGCCATAGCGATATCCCATCACCCTCTCCCCCACGGGAGAGGAAAGGCTTCTCAGCAAAAACGCCGCTCTGGCTACGCCCTCTCCCTGTCAGGGAGAGGGTCTGCAGGCATTCTGAAACCTGTGTGCAATAAGCGGCTATCTGTGCCTATTTACCGCTACTGGTTCCCTTCAAATATCAGAGTTGCTATAACCAAAATACTGGAAGTCGATAAAAAACCGCTCCCTGTCCCTACAAAAATATAAAAGGATCAATCATGCCTGAAATACGTCAGCGTATTCTGGAGAATATGCAAAAATTCTCCCGGGCCATGATCGGCGCCGTATTGTTCTTGCCGGTCATTGGCTTAATTCTGGCCCTCAGTTCAGTATTAACTAATCCGACATTAATTGCTGAAACCAGTTTCCTGCACCAGCTTGGGCAGATGCTCGGCGACACCTTTTGGCCTTTATTTGGCAACCTCGGCTTATTATTTTGCGTCGGCATTAGCTATGGTCTGGCAAAAGATAAAAAAAACGAAGTCGCGCTGGTTGCGGTGATGTGCTTCATTATGTTTCTTGGCGCCAACCACTCCTGGCTGGAACACACTCACGGACTCGCCGAAAAAATTAACGGTGAATATTATGGCACCGGGCAAACCCAGCTGCTGGGCTTTGTGGTGGTGGATATGGGCGTTTTCCTTGGCATTATTCTCGGCTGCACCATCGCGTGGGTGCACAATAAAGTCTCTACCATTGACCTGCCCGGCGCGCTGTCGATGTACGGCGGCGCCAAGCTGACGCTGGTGGCGATGACGCCGGTGGTTATCTTCTACGCCATCGCCTTTACCTGGATTTGGCCGTTTATGACCCACGGCATCTCCGCCCTCACCGGCTTTATGAAAAATGCCGGGGTCGCCGGGGTCTTCGTCTATGGTTTCTTTGAAAAATTTCTTATCCCGACCGGCCTGCACCATTTTGTCTGGTCCCCCTTCCAGCTCACCCAGATTGGCGGCACCCTGAACGTGGACGGCCAGGTGGTCTCGGGTACCCAGGCCATTTTCCTCGCCTATATGCGCCACCCGGATCTGACCCCGGTGATGAATGAGGCCCTACGCTTCTCACAGCAAGGGATGACCACTATCTTCGGCCTCGCCGGCGCCTCGCTGGCGTTCTACCACACCGCGAAGCCGGAGAAAAAAGTCATGGCTAAGGCGATTCTGCTGCCGGCGATTATCACCTCCATGCTGACCGGCATCACCGAGCCGATTGAGTTCACCTTTTTGTTTGTCTCGCCGCTGCTGTGGGTGATCCATGCGACGTTAACCGCCGCCTCGCAGGCCATTTGCGACCTCTTCACCGTACGCCCCTGGGGCGCATCGGGCCTGATCGAATTTCTGATCTATAACCTGCCGCTGCCGGTCTCCTTAACGCGCTGGCCGGGATATGTCCTTATCGGGATCGGCCAGTTCGCCGTCTACTACGTGATTTTCCGCACCCTGGTGGTGAAGCTGAATCTGAAAACGCCGGGCCGGGAAGATGACGAGAGCGTGAAGCTCTACAGCAAAGCGGAGTACCGCCAGAAAGTCGCACAGCCGCAGTCGGTTACCGATGACATTATCCGCGGCCTCGGGGGCAAGGAGAATATTCTCTCCGTCGATAATTGTTTTACTCGTCTGCGCGTAGCCGTGCGCGATATGGCGCAAGTTGATGACGCGCAATTAAAAAATACCGGCGCCAACGGCGTGGTGCGCAATCGTAATGAAGTTCAGGTTATTTATGGCGTAAAAGTGGGACAGGTACGTTCCCGGGTTGATAACTGGTTAGCAGAAAATTAATGAGGAGTTTGTATGAAATTAACCGTATTAGGCGGGGGCGGCGTTCGCTCTGCATTTTTAGCGAAATCTCTGGCATATAATGCTCACCGCATTGGTTTAACGGAGGTGGTTTTTCTCGATAACTCTGCGGATAATCTGGCGATATTCGGCGAAATTGCCCGCTATGTATTTACGACCATTCGCCCGGATATTCATTTCACGACCACCACCGACCCGGTCGCGGCGCTGCAAAACGCCAATTATATTATTACCACCCTGCGGGTCGGCGGCGATGAAAGCCGCATTCGCGACGAGCGCATTGCGCTGCAGCATAACACCCTCGGCCAGGAGACTACCGGCGCCGGCGGCTTCGCGATGGCCATGCGCTCGATCCCGGCGATCCTCGACTATTGCCGGCTGATCGAAGCCCATGCCGCCGAAGACGCCATTCTGTTTAACTTTACCAACCCGTCAGGCCTGGTGACGGAAGCGATCGTCAAGTCCGGCTTTAAGCGTCGGGTCTATGGGATCTGCGATGCGCCTTCCGAGCTGATTCGTGAACTGCCGGCGATCCTCGGCTGTGAGGAGCGCGACCTGAGCGTGGAATGCTATGGGCTGAACCATTTCTCCTGGTTTACCCACTTCACCGTGCGCGGGGAAGCGGTGACCGAGCGGCTGATCGCCAGCCCGGCGCTGTACCAGAAGACCGCGATGCAGTACTTCTCACCCGAGCTGGTGCGGCTGTGCGATAACCAGTTACTCAACGAATATCTCTATTATTACTACTATCGCGACGAGGCGCTGAAGGCGATTCAGGGGGCCGGCGAAACGCGCGGGGAGCAGATCGCCCGTATCAATCAGGAGATGCGCCAGGCGCTGCGCACCGTGGATGCCAGAACGCAGCCGGAAGCCGCCTTCAATATCTGGATGCAGCACTACCTGCGCCGGGAAAACAGCTATATGCAGAACGAATCCCGGCAGGAGAAATTTCATACCCGCGAGCCGCTGACGCTGCGGCAGTTTATCGAAGAGCCGGACACCGGCGGCTATGCCGGGGTGGCGCTGGATATTCTGGAAGCGGTGAACAGCACCACCACCAAGCGGATCGTGGTGTCGATCCAGAATAATGGCACGCTCGACTTTTTGCGCCCTGACGACGTGATTGAGATCAGCTGCGACCTGAGCCGGGAGGGCCTCAGGCCGGTCACGCCGACGAAGGTGCCGACGGCGCAGAAGAATATGATTTCCTGCGTGAAAGAGTATGAGCGGCTGGCGGTAGCGGCGATCCTGCAGCAGGATAAGTCGCTGGCGGTGCGGGCGCTGATGGCGCACCCGCTGATCGGTTCCTGGTCGCTGGCGAAAACCCTGGTCGAAGCTTATCTCGACGATAAGCAGTTCGCCGCCTGGCGGTAAATCACTGACCGGACCTGGAGGCGTAGGCCGGGTAAGGCGCAGCCGCCACCCGGCAACATGGCGGCGCGGCGCCTGATATATTGCCCGGCGGCACTGCGCTTAGCGGAGCTACCTATTGCCAGGTGCGCGGGTAAACCACATCTTCAGTAGCCGCTCAAAGCCTAGGATGCAGTAGCCGAAAAACGGGTTGCTCCAGTAAATATCATCGTCGAACTTCTGCGGATCGTGAATGATAAACGCCGTATCCGCAGCCTGCGCCAGCGGGCTCTGATAATCACCGGTAAAGCAGACCAGGTTGATCTCCTTCCCCTCCATGGCCTTCACCCAGTTGAGCGCCGAGCTGCTGCGCCCGGATTTAGAAATGATCCAGATGGAGTCGAAGCGAGCGGCGTTTTTCTGCTCAAGGATTTCGTAATCCGGCCACAGCGCCAGGCTGGCATTCACCCCAGTGACGAGAAACTTGTTATAAATATACTGGGCAATCAGCTGCGAAAAGCCGCTGCCGTGGATCAGGACGCGCTGCTGCGCGAGGCTTGCCAGCAGCGGCGTCAGCGCCTCCGCCGGCTGAATGCTCATATAGTCGATATCGTTGGTGACATCGAGCTTCGGCATGGTGATATTGAACTTGATGAAATAGACCAGCTCCAGCCAGCCGCTGAACTTAAGCTTTTTCGCCAACCGCACCAGCGAGGAGGGGTTACTGTAGCACTGCTCCGCCACGGCGCGGATCCCCTGGCGGATACACAGCTCCGGGTCGTTCTGGATAAAGCGCAGCACGGTCATTTCCGTTTTGCTTAGCTTCACGTCACGAAAGATATTTTCTAAGTCCATGGCGGGCTCCTCTCAGCGGCAGCATACGCTATCACCGTTCAGGAATAGCGTCTGCGGCCTGAGTCACCAGACTGAAATGAATGTTACTTTTTGTACAAAAATGGAATAAAAAAACCCTCTCCGCCGAAATGAGGGTGAACAAGGCGAGAATAATGGGGAGGGTGGCGCCGTCGCCCATGATGCCGTAGCCAATTTTCTCTTTGACGGACAAAACAGGATCTTTCATATGGGCACAATTCCCTTGGCGGCACCACAGATGGGTACCGGTTACATTTTTTATCAGCCTTTGCCGCAGGAAGATGAATTAGGTCATTATCAGAATATGTTTCATGTATTTTGCGATCGCGTTAGCCTGAAAAGAGTATGAAAAAGTGTAACTCATGGATTTTGAACGGATTTGTCTCAGACTGTTCTGCAAAGTCCAGTTTTAACAGTAAAAAAGTGCGTTCAGGTATGTGGTAAACGGCTGAAAGTAGCTATAATGCGCCCCGCCTCCATGTAGCAATCGAGGCGCGGAAGATCGTCATCTCCGGTGAGGTGGCTGGACTTCAAATCCAGTTGGGGCCGCCAGCGGTCCCGGGCAGGTTCAACTCCTGTGATCTTCCGCCAGTTTGCCTCTGCTCGCCCACAGCCACGCCCAACCAAACTGAGTCGCAAAACCCATCATCTCAGCCAATCATTTTCATTCAAACCCTGCGTTATTTTGTATCCTGCAAACCCGTTACACTGACGCAAAGGCCGCGTGTCGTTGCCAACCGAAACAGGAGAGCCATGATGACCCCCGAACTGAGACACTGTTTTTCCATTACCATCCAGGTTGACAAACCGGTGATAGTCTCCCGCAGTCCGCAGACCGGCAAGCGCCAGCTGATCCCGATTCTCGGCGGCAGCGTCTCGGGTCAACTGCGCGGCCACGTGCTGCCCGGCGGCGTCGATAGCCAGATTATCGGGCCCGACGGCACATGCAGGCTATCCGCCCGCTATGCCCTGCAGGTGGAGGAAGGGACGGTGTACGTGGAAAACAACGGTATCCGCCGGGTGCCGGCCCACTATCATGACCAACTGTTCGCCGACGATATGCGCTTTTTTAGCACTATTCCGCCGGAAGATATCTATTTTCGCACCGTCCCCACCTTCGAGGTGGATACCCCCGCGCTCAGCTGGCTAACCACCTCGCTGTTTATCTGCGCTGGCGGGCGTACTCAGGATGGGGTGATGCTCGATTTCTATCAGGTGGGCTGATTTTCACTTTCTGCATATAACTGTTATTGCCGTTAACCCGTTTTTCCCCTCCCGGCACCGGTCTACTATCGCGTCATCGCTTTATTCACCCGATTCACAGACCGGAGCAGTTATGAAAGCTATCGCCATTACTCAAGCCGCCGCTGACGGCGACAATATCCCTTTTTTAACCGAGATCGACCTGCCGGTCCCCTCCGCCCACGGGCGTGACCTGCTGGTTGCCGTGAAGGCGGTCTCGGTCAATCCGGTAGACACCAAAGTGCGCGCCGGCTTCCAGGGCGACACGCCGCGGGTGCTGGGCTGGGACGCCGTTGGCGTGGTGCAGTCCGTCGGCGAGGAAGTGACGCTGTTCGCGCCAGGCGATGAGGTCTGGTACGCCGGCGCCCTGGGCCGGGCCGGCAGCAACAGTGAATATCAGCTGGTGGATGAGCGCCTGGTGGCGCACAAACCGCGCACCCTCGATAACGCCTCCGCCGCCGCGCTGCCGCTGACGGCGATCACCGCCTGGGAGCTGCTGTTTCACCGTCTCGGCGTCACGGAAGGCGGTAACGCGGGCGACACGCTGCTGATCGTCGGCGCGGCGGGCGGCGTGGGCTCGATCCTGACCCAGCTGGCCAGCAAACTGACCGCCATGACGGTGATCGGCACCGCCTCGCGTCCGGAGAGTCAACGGTGGGTCCGCGAGGCGGGCGCGCACCATGTTATCGATCACAGCAAGCCGCTCGCCGACGAGCTGGCGCGTATCGGCATCAACGCGGTGACCCATGTCGCCAGCCTGACCAACACCGACCAGCACTTCAACGCGCTGATTGACGCCCTCGCCCCGCAGGGCAAGCTGGCGCTGATTGATGATCCGGAGACCCTGGACGTGGTGCCGCTGAAAGCCAAAAGCCTCTCCCTGCACTGGGAATTTATGTTCACCCGCTCAATGTTTGAGACGGATGACATGATCGCCCAGCATCAGCTGCTGACCCGCGTGGCGGCCCTGATCGACAACCACACAATCAAAACCACCCTCGGCGAACACTACGGCGCCATCACTGCCGACAATCTGCAGCAAGCGCATCGCCAGCTGGAAACCGGACGCGCGGTGGGCAAGATTGTGCTGGAGGGATTTTAAGATGATAACCCTGCTCGCCGTGCTCAAGGCGAAACCAGGCCAAACGGACGCGCTGCGCCAGGCCCTGCAGAAGCTGCTCCTGCCGACGAGACAGGAGCCGGGCAATCTCGACTACGCGCTGTTCCAGCTGCGCGACGCGCCGGACACTTTCTACATGCGCGAAGCGTGGCGTGGGCAGGACGCCCTTGATGCGCATGTAGAGATGCCCTATTTTCAGGCGTTTGTTATGCAGATGGAGCGTCTGCTGGCTGAGCCGCTGCGGCTGGACTACCTGACGGCGATTGAGCCCTAAGCGGACCAGCAGGTGGGGGGCGACAAATCACGCCCTTCGCCTGCCAGGCTCAAAAATTGGCGGGAAGCGGTTGGGCGATAGTCATCAACACCCCGCGGTGGATAATAATATAACCGCCTTTGCGCAGCTCCGACAGAATCGACATAATGCGGCTACGCGACAGGTTGGTACGCCGCTGGATAAACCTTAATACATTGATCTGTCTACGGTACGTCTCCGAATAGACCGCCAGTTCCATTAACAGGATGCGCACCATCTGGTAAGAGTCCACCCCCAGCAGCTCCCGCTCGCGCATGCTCAACACCATCAACCGCTGCGTCAGGATATGGGCCATCTCCTGCCACAGGTTTTTCTCATTCAGGATATTGACCGCGGCCTGATGCGCTATCCAGCGCCCGCTTAAATCCGTCTCAGCAAACAGAGAACAGTGGCGTTTATCCGGGAGCCCGTTAAACACGCCATAATTATCAATTAATCCCAATATTGCCGGGGCGAGGATCGTCGATATCACCAGTTGATTTTCCGCAAAGCAAACTGAAGCCACGCCTTCTTCGAGGAGAATGAAGCCGGATTCGCTTTGGGCCAAGGGAAAATGGTAATAGTTTGACTGCGCCAGTTCAAAAGGGGTGCTGACAGGCCGGAACGCGGATAATAAGGATTCCACCGCAGGTAACGGTTTTGTTCGTCGTCCATAAAAAAAAGAGGGTAATGACCGGGAATTCTGGCCGTTGGCGTCAGGTTTCGACATCGTGTTGTGTCATTAAGTCAGGTTGAAGGGCATGATTTTCAGCGGTAATAGTATCAACACGCGCAATCATGAATAAAAACCAAGTCGTTTCCATAATAAAAAGAGTGTAAGCATTATTATCGGCATAAGCGGTTTACCTCGATGTTACATCACTAAAAAACAATAATTTTCGTAAATATTTATACGGTTTAGCCGCTTAAATGATAAACCTGTCTTATAAATTGCGACTCCGGCGACTCGCTCGCTTACGCCGTGCCTGATGCCGCTTTCCCCCTCGCATCTCTCCCAGTCCAGGCTACCCTTATCGATGCCACTGACCACCCGCATCCATCTCCCGCTCTATTCGATCAAGAGGTTTCGCTATGCTGATCAACGCTATAGGTACCTACTCCGCCAGCCAGCCGCTGGAATCAATGGCCATCACCCGCCGCGAACCGGGGCCGCAGGATGTGCAGATCGCCATCGCCTACTGCGGCGTCTGCCACTCCGATCTCCACCAGGCGCGATCGGAATGGGCGGGAACGCTCTATCCCTGCGTGCCGGGGCATGAAATTGTGGGCCGGGTCACCGCGGTCGGCGACGCTGTCTCGCGCTACGCCGTCGGCGATCTGGTGGGCGTCGGCTGCATGGTCGATAGCTGTCAACAGTGCGAGGAGTGCGCTGAGGGGCAGGAGAACTACTGCGACCATATGGTGCTGACCTACAACGGACCGACCCAGGACGCGCCGGGCCACACCCTGGGCGGCTATTCACAGCAGATCGTGGTTAAAGAACACTACGTGCTGCGGATAACCCATCCCGAAGCGCAGCTGGCCGCCGTCGCGCCGCTGCTGTGCGCCGGGATCACGACGTACTCGCCGCTGCGCCACTGGCACGCCGGGCCGGGTAAAAAAGTCGGCGTGGTCGGCATTGGCGGCCTTGGGCATATGGGAATCAAGTTGGCCCACGCCATGGGGGCTCACGTGGTGGCCTTTACCACCTCCGAATCCAAGCGTAATGCGGCCAGAGCGCTGGGCGCCGATGAGGTGGTGGTGTCGCGTAACGAAGACGAAATGGCGGCCCACGTCAAAAGCTTCGATTTCATCCTCAACACCGTGGCGGCGCCGCATAATCTCGATGCCTTCACCACGCTGCTGAAGCGCGATGGCACCATGACGCTGGTGGGCGCTCCGGCCACGCCGCATCCGTCGCCGGAAGTGTTCAATCTGATCATCCGCCGCCGGTCGATTGCCGGGTCGATGATTGGCGGGATCGCGGAAACTCAGGAGATGCTCGACTTCTGCGCTGAACACGGCATCGTCGCCGATATCGAACTGATCCGCGGCGAGGAGATCAACGAAGCCTGGGAAAGAATGGTCAAGGGTGACGTGAAATACCGCTTCGTGATCGACAGCGCGACCCTCGCCGGCTAAGCGCCGCGGCGAAAGGTGCGCCGCCATTCGGTCGGACTGACGCCAAAGCGCGCCTTAAACTGCTGACGCCAGGTGACGGCAGAGAGATAACCCACCGCCTCCGCCACCTGCTCAACCGGCAGATCGCCCGCCTCAAGCAGGCTCTGGCTGCGGCGCAGGCGTTCGGCGGTCAGCCAGTCGGTAATGCTCATCCCGGTCGCCCGGGCGAAGTGGCGGGTCAGGCTGCGGCGGCTCATCGCTACCACCCGGGCCAGCGAATCGAGATTATGCGGCTCGGCAATATGCTGCTGCAGATAATCCAGCAGGCAGTTGATTCGCGCATCGCGGGTGTTTTTCGGCACCGGCTGGGCGATGAACTGCGCCTGGCCGCCCTCACGGTGCGGCGAAACAATCAGCCGCCGGGCGATCTGGTTGGCCGCGAGGCTGCCGAAACGCTGGCGGATGATGTAGAGGCAACAGTCCAGCGCCGCCGCGGTGCCCGCCGAAGTAATGATCCGCTGGTCGTCGACGTACAGGGCGTTGATATCCAGCCGCACCTGCGGAAACCGGCGCTGAAAATCCTGCTCAAACTCCCAGTGGGTCGCCGCGCGTTTCCCGTCCAGCAGCCCGGCGTAGCCCAGGACGAACGCGCCGAGGCACAGACCGACGATTTCCGCGCCGTTATTCCGGGCCCGCACCAGGCTATCAAGCAGCGCCTGCGGCGGGCGGCGGTCAACCTCGCCCCAGTAAGGCACCACCACGATATCCGCCTGTTCCAGCACGGCGTAATCGCCGCTGGCGTACAGCGCAAAGCCGTCGCGGGCGCGCAGTAGCCCCGGCCGCTCGGCGCAAATGTGCAGGTTAAAGCGTTTGCTTTCAGAGACCGAATCGCCAAACAGCATGCAGGGAACGGCGTAATGAAACGGGCTAAAGCCCTCTACGGCAACAATCGCCACGTCGGTGAGTTTCATCGTTCCTTCCCCTTGCGCACGTTAATAAACCACGGTTTCCCCATCCTGCGGGATACACACTACCTCGGCTATCTGATTATCCAGCGCATACTGGCGCATCTCTTCCCGGCTCACCAGGCAGTGGTTGACCGCTTCCAGGTGAATCGCCATGATTTTCGCTTCCGGCAGGGTGAAGTGTACGTTCAGGAGATCTTCTTTGCCCATGATAATCGGGCCAAAGCCGATGACGTGGGCGTAGCCGGCGTTGAGGACCACCACGTCCGGGCGCAGCTTCAGCAGGTCGGCTGCAATTTCATCACGCCAGATGGTATCCCCCACCAGCCACAGCGTCTTCTCCTGCGGATGGCGAAACAGCACGCCGCAGGCCTCGCCCAGGCGTTCGGCCATCGCCGGCACCGCGTAGGTGCGATCGCTGCCGTGCTGGCCGGAGGTGGTTTTCAGCAGGCGCACGCCGGCAAATTCGCTGTCTGCCGTCAGCAGGCGGATATCCTGGAAACCCTGGCTGCGCAGCAACGCGCTGTCGGCTTCGTGCTGGACGAACACCGGCAGGGTTTTCGGGATCGCGGCGATCGCCGCCTCGTCCCAGTGATCGTCATGGGTATGGGTGACGATCACCGCGTCAACGTCGATGATTTTATCGCGGGAAAAAGGCAGCGCCACCAGCGGGTTGCGCAGCTCGCTGCGCGCGGTGCCCGGAAAACCCGGCCAGGCGCCCTTGTCCGCCAGCATCGGATCGATCAGAAACTTTTTCCCGGCGTATTCAATAATCTGGGTCGCGTTACGGATATGGGTGATGTTCATGTTGGCGTTCCTCAGGGGGGTGATTTGACGAACATCGTACTGAGTACCAGCCTGGCGCAATAGGGGCATTTGGGCAAGGATCGATGAAATCGGGCCAACCTGCGGCGATTGCTATCCGCCTCCGGCTATGTTGTTCTGAAGGCTCCATTTTTGACAGGAGTGGCAGGATGAAGAAAAAACTGACCGCCGCCGATATGCACGACCCGCAGGTCATCGCCGAGACGCCGTGGTTCAGCATGCGCAAGGTGGGTATTGATATCGCCCCCGGCGAGCGCCGCGACTTTTACGCCATTCACTATCCGCGCCCGGCGGTGGGGATTGTAGCTATCCAGGATGACAAAGTGCTGCTGATTCGCCACTACCGCTACCTGATCGACAAGGTGGTGTGGGCCATTCCGTCAGGCGGCGTTGACGAAGGGGAAGATCCGGCGGCGGCCGCGCTGCGCGAGCTGCGGGAAGAGACCGGCTGGCAGGCGCAACGCGTCGAGGAGATCATGCGCTTCAACCCCTCCTACGGCAGCAGCGACCAGCTGTTTATCACCTGGCTGGCCACCGGTTTACGCTGGGTGGGGATGGATGCGGATCAGGATGAAGTGATGGAAACCGGCTGGTTTACCTTTGAGGAGATAAACCAGCTGATCGCCCGCGGCGAAATGCCGGACGGGCTGTCGCTGGTGCCGCTGCTGCAATTGATGGCGCAACCGCGCACCGGGCAGGCTACGGCTTAAGCATCCGCCAGCGGAACCACAGCTGGGCAACCAGGATCAGCACGCCGCCGATAATCTTCTGCAGCGGCAGCTGTTCGCCATACCACAGCGCGGCGGCAATGACCGTCAGCAGCGGTTCGAGCACCATAATGATCGCCGCGCTGGCCACCGCCGCGTACTTCTGCCCCTTCATCTGCAGACCGAAGCGCAGGCTGGTGGCGATGACAATGCTGGCCACCAGCCAGCCGAAGGTCGGCAGGGTCATCGGCTGGTCCCAGCGTTCAACGGCAGCGGAGAGGGTCAACCCGACGATACCAGTGATCGCCAGCTGCACGGTGGTCAGGGGGATCAGCGGTACTTCGCGCGCGCAGCGGCTGGTGTAACAGAACCAGATGGACTGCACCAGCGCCGTCAGCAAAAACCAGCCCTGGCTGGGATGGAAGACTATCGGCATGTGCAGGCTGAGCAGGCCCAGGCCCACCACCGCGATCGGCAGGCACTCCCACCAGGCCCGCGGCGGACGCACCTTCATCATCACCCACGCGGTCAGCGGGACGAACATCATCGACAGGCTCATGATAAACGCCCCTTCGCCGAGCGACGCCGTCGTGGAGACCGAGTAGATCCACAGGCAGAGGTTGAGCGCAAACCATAGCCCGCTGATGATGAGCTTTGGCCAGTGCTGCTTTTGCGGGCGAAACCCGCGGCAAAACGGCAGCAGCAGCAGCGCGGCGAAGAAAAAGCGCAGCCCAAGGAACGCGAATACCGGCATGCCGGCGATCGCCTCGCGGGAAAAAATCCAGCCGCAGGCGGCAATCACCGTCGCGGCAATCAGCAGCAGATCGGCCTGCCGTTGGCGTACCATACGCGCCTCTCCCTGTAAGTTGGCTTACCAGCCCGGCACCGCGCCGCCGTTGAAAATAGTCTCTGCCGCCTTCGCCACCTCCGGCGTCTGGTACGACTGCATAAACTCTTTCACGTTTTCCGCGTCTTTATTGTCTTCACGGGTCACGATGATGTTCACGTAGGGCGAGTTTTTATCTTCGATAAAGATGCCATCGCGAACCGGCGACAGCCCGGTTTGCTGCAGGTAGGTGGTGCTGATGATGGCCACGTCGACTTTAGGATCGTCGAGTACGCGCGGCAGTTGCGCCCCTTCCAGCTCCATAATTTTCAGATGATGCGGGTTGTCGGTGATATCCACCGCCGTCGGCAGCAGGCCGGTACCGGCTTTGAGGGTTATCAGCTTCTCTTTTTGCAGCAGCAGCAGCGCCCGCCCGAGGTTGGTCGGATCGTTGGGGATAGCGATCGTCGCGCCGTCTTTCAGTTCGGCGACTGACTTTATCTTGCGCGAATAGCCGGCCATCGGGAAGACGAAGGTATTGCCTACCGCCACCAGATGGTAGTTATGCGCTTTGTTGTCCTGCTCAAGGAAAGGCCGATGCTGGAAGACGTTGGCGTCCAGATCCCCGGCGTTGGTCGATTCGTTAGGCAACAGCGAGCCGCTGAACCCCACCAGCTCAACCTCCAGACCATACTTCTCTTTGGCCACTTTCTTCGCCACTTCCGCCACATCCTGTTCAGCGCCGTTAATCACGCCGACCTTAATGTGCTTCGCTTCATTACCCTTTTGGTCGCAGCCGACCAGCGCCAGACCCGCCAGCATTACCGCGGCGGCGGCACGTAAACGTAATCTCATCCTCTTCACCCTGTCCGTCCTGACTGTCGTTGTTTTTTTCGTGCAAAACTATAGCGACTTTCGGGTGGGGTAATAAACAGCAAACCACGCAACCGGAAATAAAATCATCTTCGCCAGGCGCGAAGCGCTAGCCCCGTCGCCACTCGCCCGGCGTCACGCCATAGCGCATTTTGAAGCGCTTCGAGAAGGACGCCAGCGACTGAAAGCCGCAGCGTTCGGCAATGACCTCGAGGTTGGTCTGACGCTCCAGGCGCAGCAGCCGGGCGGCCAGCGCCATTCGCAGCTGCGACAGCCACGCCTGCGGCGTCAGGTGATAAACGCGGGCAAAATGGCGGGCAAAGGTGGCCCGCGACAGAAAGGCGCGGGCGGCCATGGTTTCCAGCGTCCACGGCTGCTCCGGGGTCGCCATCACCGCCAGCACCGCCGGCATCAGGCGCTCATCGCTCATCAGACGCAGCAGCCCGCCTGGCGGCTGCTGCTCGCCAAGCAGCATGCGCAGCAGCAGCACCAGCAGCGTATCGCCGAGGCTGCGCACGATAGCGCTGCCGCCGGGACGCTGCGCCAGACTTTCGCGGACCAGTATGTTAAGCAACGGCTGCAGCTCCGGGCAGTCTTCGCGCGCATCGGTATGGAGATGGATCAGCGTCGATGCCTCAGTGAACAGCCAGCTGACGTGCGGACCAAAATAGAATTCGCCGCACAGCATCTCCAGCGCCCCCTCCGCCGGGCCGGCGCGCATTTCCGTCACCGTGCCGTTAAAACGATGCGCCACCGGCAGCACCTGGCCCCACTCCACCAGGCTCTCCATCAGGTGCGGCGAACCGTGCGGCAGGAGGACCACATCTCCCGCGCGCAGGTGATGGGTCTGGCCGCCGACGTTGAGCCGCCCCTCGCCGCGCAGCACCACGTGCCATGGCACCACGCCGCTGCGCATTTGCTGGTGCCCGGCCTGCCAGCGGCCGCCGAAGCGACAGTGCAGGTTCACTTCGCAGCGCGGCGCCAGCAGCGCCAGCAGATGACTGAGACTGTCCATGCTTCTCCTGAGACGATAAGACAAAAAGGTGAGACGAAGACCGCCAGTCTAGCATGCGGCAACCGCCTAAGATGACCCCAATGCCAACACACACCCTCGAAAACAACAGGAGTTAACCATGAGCCGTTTAGCTGATATCCGTGAACAAGACGCCACCGGCAAAGCCGCCGATATTTTCGCCGGGATCAAAAAAGCGATGGGCAAAGTGCCGAATGCCTACCTGACCATCGGCGGCCACTCGCCGGCCGCGCTGCAGCAGGCGCTGGCGCACAATGCGATGCTACATAAAGGCAGCCTCAGCGCCCAACAGCTGGAAGCCATTAACCTGTCGGTCAGCGAAGCCACCGGCTGTGACTACTGCCTGGCCGCACATACGCTGATGGCGAAAAAAGCCGGCTTCAGCAGCGAACAGATCCACGCCCTGCGCCGCGGGGAGTATGCGGAAGAGGCACAGCTTGATGCGCTGGTGAAATTTGCGCAGACGCTGGTGACCACCACCGGCACGCTGCCGGCAGCCGACGTCGCCGCGCTGCGCAACGCCGGTTTTAGCGACCAGCAGGTGATTGAGATTATCAGCGCCATCAGCGCGATCCTGTTTACCAATATGGTGAACCGGGTTAACGACACGGTGGTCGACTTCCCGAAAGCCGATTAATCCGTCGCGCAGCGCCGGTTTTACAGCCCCAGGTCGCTGAGCCCCGGATGATCGTCCGGGCGACGCCCCTGGGGCCAGTGGAACAGGCGCTCGCTTTCGGCGATCGGCAGGTCGTTGATGCAGGCGTAGCGCGTCTGCATCAGCCCGTGCTGATCAAACTCCCAGTTTTCATTGCCGTACGAGCGAAACCAGTTGCCGCTGTCGTCGCACCACTCATAGGCGAAGCGCACGGCGATGCGATTTTCCTGCCATGCCCACAGCTCCTTAATCAGCCGATATTGCTGCTCCTTACGCCATTTTCGCTGCAGGAATTCGACAATTTGCCCCCTGCCATGGACAAACTCGCTGCGGTTGCGCCATTCGCTGTCCATGGTGTAGGCCAGAGCGACCTTTTCGGCATCGCGGCTGTTCCAGCCATCTTCCGCGGCGCGGACCTTCTGAATAGCGCTGTCGCGGGTAAACGGCGGTAACGGGGGACGTTGTTCAGTCATGCTGACTCTCCTCTGCGGGCTAATTGCTGCTGCAGGCGCTGATTCTCCTGCTCCAGGTCATGAATACGTTGCTGCAGGTTCTGGCTGTACTCCGCCACCTGCTGCGCGCTGTAGCGCGGCGTAATGTGCTGCGGGCAGTTCCAGTCAAACGCCTGCAGATGAAAAAGAAACAGGCGCTCGATGCGGGCGCGATAGTTGGCCGGCGCCACCTGCGCCAGCAGCGGCGGGTGGTTCTCTGCCGCCACGACCTCGACGGTGGCGTAGATTTTCAGCCTGGCACGGCGCGGATAATCCATCAAAAACAGGCAGGCCCGGTCGCTGCCGCGCAGGTTGCCGGTGGTGATGTACTGACGGTTGCCGCCGAAATCCGCCATCGCCAGGGTGGTATCATCCAGCAGATGCAGAAACCCCGGCGGGCCGCCGCGATGCTGAATGTAGGGCCAGCCGCTCTGCGACACCGTCGCCAGATAAAAGCTGTCGCGGGTGGCGATCATCCCCGCTTCGCTGTCGCCGAAGCGGTCGGCCTGGCGTCGGCTGCGCGGCGTTTGCCACAGCTGGTCGCTGCCCATTTCATGCTGCACATCCATCACGTCCGGGGTGATGGCGATATCGAGAAAGGTTGCTGCCATAGCGCCTCCTGTTGTCTGGCGCCATCATGGACTGTACTGCGAAAAATGATAATACTGGTTTCGTGGCAATCATCTTTCCAAAAATCGGGAGAATAATGGATCGATTAAGCGCGATGGCGCTGCTGGTGAAAGTGACCGAGCTGGGGAGTATGTCGGCGGCGGCGCGGGCGCTGAATATGCCGTTGACCACCGTCAGCCGCCATATCGGCGAGCTGGAGAACGCGCTGGGGGTGCGCCTGCTGGCGCGGACCACCCGCAAACTGACGCTCACCGACGCCGGGGTCGATTATGTCGCTGCCGCGCGGCGGATCCTTGAGGAGGTGGAAAACGCCGAACGCCAGGCGACGGGCGAGTATCAGGAACCGAAAGGCGAGCTGGTGATCTCTGCGCCGACAATGTTTGGACGCCAGCACGTTCTCCCGGTGATCGCTGAATTTATCGCCCGTTACCCGCAGATTCACGTCCGTTTGCTGCTCAGCGATCGTAACGCCGACCTGGTGGGCGACCATATCGATCTGGCGGTGCGGATAGGCGACCTGGCGGACAGCAGCATGGTGGCCACCCGCCTCGGCAGGATGCGCATCGTGGCCTGCGCCCATCCGGCGCTGCTGGCGAAATACGGCGAGCCGCAGCGGCCGCGCGATCTGGCGGCGCTGCCGATCATCCGCATTGAATCGCCGATGCCCTATCGCGGCTGGCGCTTTCGCGCCGCTGAGCGCGAGGACCAGTTGATTAACCTGCCGCCGGCGTTATCGGTCACCACGCCGGAGAGCGCTGCCGATGCCGCGCGGCTGGGGGTGGGCGTAGCTCGCTTACTGCACTATCAGGCGCTGGACGGCCTGCGACAGGGTGAGCTCCGTCTGCTGCTGGAGCGCGTCGAGCCGGAGCCGGCGCCGGTCCATTTGCTGTATACCGCCCGGGACCTGGCGCCGCTTAAGCTGCGAAAATTTATCGATTTTGCCGCGCCGGCGCTGCGTCAGGCGCTGCTGCGCATCGCCGGGGCCGCTTAGTGCGTCGCAGTCTTCAGCGGCGCCTCCTTTAACAGCCAGGAGAGGACAAACGCCACCGCCATAATGCAGGCCGCCATGAGGAACGCCGCGTGGATCGCCGCGCCGAAGGCGTCGAGATAGTCGAGGCGGATATCCGCGGGCAGGTGCTGCACCGCCACCGGATTCATTCCCGGCGGCAGTACCGCGCCTTCCGGCAACCGCTTTTGCAGGTTGCTCTGCAGCACGTGCGTGAACACCGCGCCAAACAGCGCCACGCCGATGGAGCCGCCGATCGAGCGGAACAGGGTCACGCCGGAGGTGGCGACGCCGTAAAGCTTCGCCGGCATCGCGTTCTGTACCGCCAGGACCAGCACCTGCATCACCAGCCCCAGACCGGCCCCCAGCACGCCGGTAAACAGGTACAGCTGCCACAGCGGTGAGTGAATGGTGATCCGGGTCAGCAGCACCATGCCGGTCACGCCAAGCAGGGTACCGAGGATCGGAAACAGGCGATATTTACCGGTACGGCTGATAATCCGCCCGCTGATAATCGAGGTCAGCAGCAGGCCGCCCATCAGGGGGATCAGCTGCAGCCCGGCCTCGGTGGGGGTCGCCTCCTTCACCACCTGCAGATAGAGCGGCAGGAAGGTGACTGATCCAAACAGCGACATGCCGATAACGAAGCCGATCAGACTGCACAGCAGGAAGCTGCGGTTGCGGAACAGCGACAGCGGAATAATCGGCTCGGCGGCCATTCGCTCTTCGTAGATAAAACCGATGACCCCCACGATGCCGAAGGCCAGAATGCACCACAGCTGCGGGTCATTCCACGCATGAACGCTGCCCCCTTCCGAGGTAAACAGAATGATGCACAGCAGCGCCATGCTGAGGTAAATCGCCCCCAGCCAGTCAATCTCATGCTGGCTGCGTTTATTGCTGCTGTGGAATACCACGCCGATCACCAGCAGCGCGAAGAGGCCCAGCGGCAGGTTGATGTAGAAGATCCAGCGCCAGGAGGCGTGCTGCACCAAAAAGCCGCCGATCAGCGGGCCGATCACCGTCGCCAGGCCAAAAACGCCGCCGAACAGCCCCTGATAGCGGCCACGGCTGGCGGGCGGGATGACGTCGGCCACCGCCGCCATGCTGATGACCATCAGGCCGCCGCCGCCGAGCCCCTGCAGGCCGCGCATCAGCACCAGCTGGGTCATGTTCTGCGCCAGCCCGCAGAGGGCGGAGCCGACAAGAAACAGCCCAATCGCCACCTGCAGCACGATTTTGCGGCCGAACAGATCGCCGAATTTACCGTACAGCGGCACCGCGATGGTGGAGCTAAGGATATAGGCGGTAACCACCCAGGAAAGCTTGTCCAGCCCGCCCAGTTCGCCGACAATCGTCGGCAGCGCGGTGGAGACAATGGTCTGATCCAGCGCGGAGAGGAGCATCACCAGCAGCAAGGCGCTAAACAGCAGGCGTATCGACTGCACCGGTGGGTTCGCGACTTGAGAAGTCATCACAACACTCGCTTGAAATTAATTAAATGCATAATTAATATTTAGTGAAAGAATGAGTCGGGTCAAGAGATCGCCATATCATGACAGCACAAAAGGATCAGGATGCCCCCCGCCGCCCGGGGCGGCCGCGCGGCAAAAAACCGGGTACCGCCAACCGCGAACAGCTGATGGACATCGCCCTGACGCTGTTTGCCCGCGACGGCGCGGCCCGCGTGTCGTTGAACGCCATCGCCAAAGAGGCCGGGGTGACGCCGGCGATGCTGCATTACTATTTCAGTTCGCGGGATGCGCTGGTGACGCAGCTGATCGAAGAGCGCTTTATGCCGCTGCGCAACCACATCAGCCGCATCTTTGTCGACCATCCGCAGGACCCGGTGCTGGCGCTGACGATGATGGTCGAGACGCTGGCGCACATGGCGGAGAAAAACGCCTGGTTCGCGCCGCTGTGGATGCAGGAGATCATCGGCGAGATGCCGATCCTGCGTCAGCATATGGACGCCCGCTTCGGCGAGGAGCGTTTTCAGGTGATGCTGGAGGCGGTGCGCCGCTGGCAGCGGGAGGGCAAGATTAACCCGGCGCTGTCGCCGGAGCTGCTGTTTACCACGGTGATTAGCCTGGTGCTGGTGCCGTTTTCGCGCATCCACAGCGATCCGCGTTTACAGGCGGTCGACCGCCAGACCATCGTCAGCCACGCGCTGGCGTTAATGGGCCATGGCGTCGGGGGTTAAGGCGTGGTTTTGACGCTTTTGTAGCCCGGATAAGGCGCCACGCGCCGCCATCCGGGATTTTCCCTGCTCGCGCTACGCTTAGCAGGGCTACAGAAATAACGGCACAACCGTAAATTTCCCTGCTCGCACTGCGCTTAGCAGGGCCAGCACTCCCGTGTTATGTCCGGACAGATTGCGCTCCCGATATTTCTTCTGCGTTATGCCTGGCATGGCGCAGGGAGCGCACAGGGGGCGGCCAGTCGCCGCCGCCCCCTGTACCCCCGGGCTCCGGCCAGCAAAATCGCCGCTACGCGGTACCTTCGACTTATCCCTGCAGGCTTCGGGTCGGGCCGAGGCAGCGTCCATGCAAAACACGGCCCTCAGCCCGCATCCATGCGGGCTGCCCCGGCCTTCCGGGAACGTCTCAGCGATTTTGAGGCCGCCAGCACCGGCAGTTTCAGTCGCGCAAGTGGGTATATCAACAACAGGCCGCTCGGCATCATGGCGGGCACAGCACGAACCGTAGGCCGGGTAAGGCGCAGCCGCCACCCGGCAAGAATACAGGTGCCGTGCCTGATATCCTGCCCGGCGGCGCTGCGCTTGCCGGTCCTGGGTGGGGCGAAACTACGGGAGAACTGTGTAGGCCGGATAAGGCATTTATGCCGCCATCCGGCACAATCACAGGTACGGTACCTGACCGCCCGGCGATATCAGGACCGTTACAGCGCCTTCGACAAATAGTGACGCTGCATCCCCGCGTGCGGGAAGTCGGGCAGCGACATCTGCAGCTGATAGCCTAATTTCTGATAAAACGGCAGCGCCTGGAAGCTAAAGGTATCCACCAGCAGATGGCTGCAGCCCAGCGCCTGCGCCTGCCGCTCCGCCTCCTGCATCAGCTCGCTCCCCAGTCCGCGACCGCGCGTCGCTTCGCTGACCCACAGATACTCAATGCACAGCCAGTTACCCTTACGTTTGGCAATCAGCCCGCCCTGCATCACCCCTTGCGCATCGCGGGAGTAAACGCCCAGATCGCCAAACTGCGCCGCATCAAGATACTGCTGATTATAGTGCCGCAGACCGGCAAACAATTCTTGTTGGTCGTCGGGATTAATGCTTTTTGTAATAATTAACGCCATTAACTATCTCCAGTATCGCAGTGCCGAAAGGTTATTTTTCCTCTCCACTTTCACAAAAAATTCTTATTTTCTCCATGATTATTTGCCTTAATTTTTTGCGTTCTAAAAGTAAGCAAAAAAACCTTTCCATTATCGCGGCGGATCGTATAATGGGAAAAAATGAGAATGATCATTCTCACCACAAAACCAGAGGAGATGCGCTTTTCACCTCCTGAAGGCCGAAGAGGTTGGCTTCAGCGGAGACACGATAACAATCACGTTCAGGAACATCTGTGTTCCTTTTTTGTCATTTTCGCTTAGCCGAAAATGCCTCAGCGCCCAACCTATTCCCTCGTTTTTAAATAAACGGGGCGGACGTCTTATATCTTGAGAAAATATAATGAAATACATCATAGCTCCCATCGCAACAGCATTATTTCTCCTCAGCGGATGCGATAATGCGCAGACATCTGCCCCGCAGCAACCCACGCCGGAAGTGGGCGTGGTCACTCTGCAAAGCCAGCCGGTTCCGGTAGTCAGCCAGCTCACCGGCCGCACCACCGCCTCGCTCAGCGCCGAAGTACGCCCGCAGGTGGGCGGCATCATCCAGAAGCGCCTGTTTACCGAAGGCGATATGGTGAAGGCCGGGCAGGCCCTTTACCAGATCGATCCCTCCAGCTATCGCGCGACCTGGAATGAAGCGGCGGCGGCGCTGAAACAGGCCCAGGCGCTGGTGGTCTCCGATTGCCAGAAGGCTCAGCGCTACGCGTCGCTGGTCCGGGATAACGGCGTCTCCCGCCAGGATGCCGACGACGCCGCCTCCACCTGCGCCCAGGACAAGGCCAGCGTGGCATCGAAGAAAGCGGCGCTGGAGAGCGCGCGCATCAACCTGAACTGGACCACCGTCACCGCGCCGATTGCCGGGCGCATCGGCATCTCGTCGGTCACGCCGGGGGCGCTGGTCTCCGCCGATCAGGATACCGCGCTGGCGACGATCCGCGGGCTCGACACCATGTATGTCGATCTGACGCGATCCAGCGTCGATCTCCTGCGTTTACGCAAACAAAGCCTGGCCAGCAATAGCGATACCCTCAGCGTGACGTTAATCCTTGAAGATGGCAGCGCCTACAGCGAAAAAGGGCGTCTGGCGCTCACCGAAGTCGCCGTCGATGAATCCACCGGCTCGGTAACCCTGCGCGCCATCTTCCCCAACCCGCAGCACGTCCTGCTGCCGGGGATGTTTGTCCGCGCGCGCATCGATGAAGGCATCATGAACGACGCGATCCTCGCCCCGCAGCAGGGGATTACCCGCGATGCCAAAGGCGACGCCACGGCGCTGGTGGTCGATGCCGACAACAAAGTTGCACAGCGCGCCGTGAAAACCGGCGACACCTACGGCGATAAATGGCTGGTGCTGAGCGGCCTGAAAGCGGGCGACAAGCTGATCGTCGAAGGCACGGGTAAAGTGGCCCCAGGCCAGACGGTGAAGGCCGTTGCCGTCAACAATAACGGAGGCAACGCCTGATGTTCTCCCGTTTCTTCGTGCGTCGCCCGGTCTTTGCCTGGGTGATCGCCATTCTGATTATGCTCGCCGGCGTGCTGGCGATCCGCACTCTGCCGGTGGGCCAGTACCCGGACGTCGCCCCGCCGGCGGTGAAAATCTCCGCCACCTACACCGGCGCCTCCGCCGAAACCCTGGAGAACAGCGTCACCCAGGTGATCGAGCAGCAGCTTACCGGCCTCGACCATCTGCTCTACTTTAGCTCCACCAGCAGCTCCGACGGTTCGGTCAGCATCACCGTCACCTTTGAGCAGGGGACCGACCCGGACACCGCCCAGGTGCAGGTGCAGAACAAAGTCCAGCAGGCGGAATCGCGGCTGCCGAGCGAAGTCCAGCAGTCCGGCGTGACGGTGGAAAAATCGCAGAGCAGCTTCCTGCTGATCCTCGCGGTGTATGACAAAACCGACCGCGCCACCAGCTCCGATATCTCCGACTGGCTGGTCAGCAACCTGCAGGACCCGCTGGCGCGCGTAGAGGGCGTCGGCAGCCTGCAAGTGTTCGGCGCCGAATACGCGATGCGCGTCTGGATGGACCCGACCAAACTCGCCTCCTACTCGCTGATGCCTTCCGACGTCCAGTCGGCGATTGAGGCGCAGAACGTGCAGGTCTCCGCCGGTAAAATCGGCGCCCTGCCATCGTCCAGCGCCCAGCAGCTGACCGCCACCGTGCGCGCGCAGTCGCGGCTGCAAACCCCTGACCAGTTCAAAGCGATCATTGTGAAAAGCCAGGCAGACGGTTCGGTGGTGCGCCTGAGCGATGTCGCGCGGGTGGAGATGGGCAGCGAGGATTACACCGCTACCGCCAATCTCAACGGCCACCCGGCCGCCGGGATCGCGGTGATGATGGCCCCCGGCGCCAACGCGCTGGACACCGCGACCCTGGTGAAAAGCAAAATCGCCGAATTCCAGCGTCAGATGCCGCAGGGCTACGATATCGCCTATCCAAAGGACAGCACCGAGTTCATCAAAATCTCGGTCGAAGACGTGATTCAGACCCTTTTCGAAGCGATTATCCTCGTGGTCTGCGTGATGTATCTGTTCCTGCAGAACTTCCGCGCCACGCTGATCCCGGCGGTGGCTGTCCCGGTGGTGCTGCTCGGCACCTTCGGCGTGCTGGCGCTGTTCGGCTACTCGATTAACACCCTGACGCTGTTCGCCATGGTGCTGGCGATCGGCCTGCTGGTGGACGACGCCATTGTGGTGGTGGAGAACGTCGAGCGCATTATGCGCGACGAAGGGCTGCCCGCCCGGGAAGCCACCGAAAAATCGATGGGCGAAATCTCCGGCGCGCTGGTGGCGATCGCCCTGGTGCTGTCGGCGGTCTTTCTGCCGATGGCCTTCTTCGGCGGCTCGACCGGGGTCATTTATCGCCAGTTCTCGGTGACCATTATCTCGGCGATGATGCTGTCGGTGGTGGTGGCCCTGACCCTCACCCCGGCGCTGTGCGGCGCGCTGCTTAGCCACTCCAGGCCTCATACTAAAGGGTTCTTCGGCGCGTTTAACCGCCTGTGGGGGCGCACGGAAGCGGGCTACCAGCGCCGCGTGCTCGGCGGCCTGCGCCGTGGCGCGGTGATGATGGGCGCTTACGTCCTGATTTGCGGGGCGATGGCGCTGGCGATGTGGAAACTGCCGGGCAGCTTTCTGCCGGTGGAGGACCAGGGCGAGATCATGGTCCAGTACACCCTGCCCGCCGGGGCCACCGCGGTGCGTACCGCCGAGGTGCGTCGCCAGGTCACCGACTGGTTCCTGACCAAAGAGAAAGCCAATACCAACGTCATTTTCACCGTCGACGGCTTTAGCTTTAGCGGCAGCGGTCAGAACGCCGGGATGGCCTTCGTGTCGCTGAACAACTGGTCGCAGCGCAAAGGCGACGACAATACCGCCCAGGCCATCGCCCTGCGCGCCAATAAAGAGCTGGGGACGATCCGCGACGCCACCCTGTTCGCCATGACCCCGCCGTCGGTGGACGGTCTCGGACAGAGCAACGGCTTCACCTTCGAGCTGATGGCCAGCGGCGGTACCGACCGCGACAGCCTGATGAAGCTGCGCAGTCAGCTGCTGGCGGCGGCCAACCAGAGCGGCGAGCTGCAGTCGGTGCGCGCCAACGACCTGCCGCAGATGCCGCAGCTGCAGGTGGATATCGATAACAACAAAGCGGTCTCGCTGGGGCTGTCGCTGAGCGACGTGACCGATACCCTCTCCAGCGCCTGGGGCGGTACCTACGTGAATGACTTTATCGACCGCGGCCGGGTGAAGAAGGTGTACATCCAGGGCGAGAGCGACGCGCGCGCCGTGCCCTCCGACCTCGGCAAATGGTTCGTTCGCGGCAGCGATAACAGCATGACGCCCTTCTCCGCCTTCGCCACCACCCACTGGCAATACGGTCCGGAAAGCCTGGTGCGCTACAACGGCTCCGCCGCCTTTGAGATCCAGGGCGAAAACGCCGCCGGCTTCAGCTCCGGCGCGGCGATGGACAAGATGGAAAAGCTGGCCGACAGCCTGCCGGCGGGCTCCACCTGGGCGTGGAGCGGCATTTCGCTGCAGGAAAAGCTGGCCAGCGGCCAGGCGATGAGCCTGTACGCCATCTCGATTCTGGTGGTGTTCCTGTGCCTGGCGGCGCTGTATGAGAGCTGGTCGGTGCCGTTCTCGGTGATCATGGTCATCCCGCTCGGCCTGCTCGGCGCGGCGCTGGCGGCGACGCTGCGAGGCTTAAGCAACGACGTCTACTTCCAGGTGGCGCTGCTGACCACCATCGGCCTGTCGTCGAAGAACGCCATCCTGATCGTGGAGTTCGCTGAATCCGCAGCGGATGAGGGTTATTCGCTCTCCCGGGCGGCGATCCGCGCCGCGCAGACCCGTCTGCGCCCAATTGTCATGACCTCGCTGGCGTTTATCGCCGGGGTGCTGCCGCTGGCCATCGCCACCGGTGCCGGGGCCAACAGCCGCGTGGCGATCGGCACCGGCATCATCGGCGGCACCCTGACGGCCACCCTGCTGGCGGTGTTCTTCGTACCGCTGTTCTTCGTGCTGGTGAAACGCTTCTTCACCCGCCAACGTCCTTCTCAGGAGTAAGGTATGTTTCGTTTGAGTTTTATGTTTATCGCGCTCCTGACCGCGGGCTGCGTCTCGCTTGACCCGCATTATGATCGCCCGGCCGCGCCGGTGCCGGCTACCCTGCCCGGGGCGCACGGCGAATCGACGGCGGTGGTCGGCGACTGGCAGAAAGTGGTCAATGACGCGCGGCTGAAAAAAGTGGTCAGTATCGCGCTGAACAGCAACCGCGATGTGCAAAAGGCGCTGGCCGATATCGAGGCCGCGCGCGCCCAGTACGGCGAGACGCGGGCGTCGCTGTTTCCCACCGTCGATGCCGAGCTGAGCCATACCCGCAGCAAAACGGTGGCCAGCGGCCTGAGCTCCGCTTCGCAGGCCGACGGGGCGGTCTCCAGCTTCGAGCTGGATCTGTTTGGCAAGAACCAGAGCCTGTCGCGCGCGGCGCGCGAAACCTGGCTTGCCAGCGAATTCACCGCGCAGAATACCCGGCTGACGATGATTGCCGATTTGACCACCGCCTGGGTGACCCTGGCGACGGATAACAGCAATCTGGCGCTGGCGCAGCAGACCATGGACAGCGCAGCAAACTCGCGCAACATCGTCGCCCGTCAGATGGCGGTGGGCACCGCCTCCGCCGGCGATTTAAGCTCGGCGGAAAGCGTCTATCAGCAGGCGCGCGCCAGCGTCGCCAGCTACCGCACGCTGGTGGCGCAGGATAAAAACGCTATTAACCTGCTGGCGGGGGAAACCGTGCCGGAGAGCCTGCTGCCCGGCACCCTCGACAGTCTCGGGGATAACTGCATCGCCTTGGTGCCGGCGGGGGTGTCATCGTCGGTGCTGCTGCGCCGGCCGGATATTCAGGAAGCGGAGCATAATCTGAAGAGCGCCAATGCCGATATCGGCGCGGCGCGGGCGAACTTCTTCCCGTCGATTTCCCTGACCGCCAGCGCCGGCGTCGGCAGCGACTCGCTGTCGTCGCTGTTCAGCCACGGGATGCAGGTGTGGTCGTTCGCCCCCTCCATCAGCCTGCCGCTGTTCACCGGCGGCAGCAACCTGGCGCAGTTGCGCTATGCGGAAGCGGAGAAGAAGGGGCTGATCGCCACCTACGAGAAATCGATTCAGAGCGCCTTTAAGGACGTTGCCGATGCGCTGGCGCGCCGGGAAACGCTAAATGAAGAGCTCGATGCCCAGCAACAGTATGTCGCCGCCGAGCAGACCTCGCTGGATATCGCCATGAAGAGCTATCAGGCTGGGGTCGGCGATTATCTGTCGGTGCTCACCGCCCAGCGCACGCTGTGGTCGGCGAAGACGACGCTGCTGTCCCTGCAGCAGACCGACCTCAATAACCGGATCACTCTCTGGCAGTCGCTGGGCGGCGGCGCCAGTTAATTTCACCCGCCGGGCGACCGCGCCCGGCTTCTGTAAGGAATCGTTATGCCACGTGTTTCCCTCTCCTGGGCGCTGATCCTCGGCCTGCTGTCGGGCATTGGGCCGCTGTGCACGGATTTTTATCTGCCGGCTCTGCCGGAGATCACTCAGCAGCTGCAGGCCACCAGCACCCAGACCCAGCTGTCGCTGACCGCCGCGCTGATTGGCCTCGGCCTGGGTCAGCTGTTTTTCGGCCCGCTGAGCGACCGGATTGGCCGCCTGAAACCGCTGGCACTGTCCCTGCTGTTGTTTATCTTCTCTTCGGCGATGTGCGCCCTGACCCGGGATATCAACATGCTGATTGTCTGGCGCTTTTTACAGGGCTTCGCCGGCGCCGGCGGCTCGGTGCTGTCGCGCTCCATCGCCCGCGATAAATATCAGGGCACCCTGCTGACCCAGTTTTTCGCCCTGCTGATGACGGTGAACGGCATTGCGCCGGTCCTGTCCCCGGTGCTGGGCGGCTACGTGATCACCGCCTTCGACTGGCGAATTCTCTTCTGGACGATGGCCGCCATTGGCGGCGCGCTGCTGGTCATGAGCCTGACTATCCTGCGGGAAACGCGCCCGGCCGCGGCGACCCATGCCGCCCGCCAGCGGCCCGGCCAGCCGGTGCTGAAGAATCGTCGTTTTCTGCGCTTCTGCCTGATTCAGGCGTTTATGATGGCCGGGCTGTTCTCCTACATCGGCTCCTCTTCCTTCGTAATGCAGAGCGAATACGGCATGAGCGCCATGCAGTTCAGCCTGCTGTTTGGTCTGAACGGTATCGGGCTGATTATCGCGGCGATGATCTTTTCCCGTCTGGCGCGCCGCTTCAGCGCCGAAGGCCTGCTGCGCGGCGGCCTGACGCTGGCGGTGGGCTGCGCGGCGATCATGCTGCTGTTTGCCTGGCTGCAGCTGCCGGTTCTGGCGCTGGTCGGCCTGTTTTTTACCGTGTCGCTGATGAGCGGCATCAGTACCGTCGCCGGCGCGGAAGCGATGAGCGCCGTCGACGCCGCCCAGTCCGGGACCGCGTCCGCGCTGATGGGCACCCTGATGTTTGTTTTCGGCGGCATCGCCGCGCCGTTGGCGGGCCTCGGCGGCGAAACGATGCTGAAGATGAGCCTCGCGATGGCGATCTGCTACCTGCTGGCGCTGCTGATGGGCCTCAGCCAGCCGCGCGGCGCGCGCTAAACGCCAGGTGCGGTAATAAAATATTCCACCTTGATTACCGCACTATTTCCCGCCATCTCTACCATTCTCATATTATTCTCCTCGAACTAATCGTGATACTCTTCACAGGCAAGGAATAAATAATTCCTTATACTGCGCACGACTGAGAATAACGAGGTTTCTATGAGTATTGACCTGAGCAAACTGCTGACCGAGCGACGCAACGCCAACAGCGACAACATTGACACCCTTTCCACCCTCGAGATGCTGACGGTGATAAACCAGGAAGACCAGCAGGTGGCCCAGGCGATTACGCCCTATCTGCCGCAGATTGCCGAGGTGGTGGATAAGGTCGCGACGGCGCTGCAGGCCGGTGGCCGCTTGATTTATATCGGCGCTGGCACCTCAGGGCGTCTGGGGATCCTCGATGCCAGCGAATGCCCGCCGACTTTTGGCACCCGCCCGGAGCAGGTGGTGGGGATCATCGCCGGCGGACATAAAGCGATTCTCAGCGCCGTGGAAAACGTGGAAGACAACAAAGCGCAGGGGGCGATGGATCTGCAGAACCTGAACTTCAGCAACCGCGATGTACTGGTGGGGCTGGCGGCCAGCGGACGCACGCCGTACGTCATTGGCGCCATGGAGTATGCCCATCGTCAGAATGCCTTTGTCGCCATCGTCAGCTGTAACCCGCATGGCGAAATGGCTCAGCTGGCGGACGTCGCCATCACCCCGGTGGTCGGCCCGGAGGTAGTGACCGGCTCGACCCGCCTGAAAGCCGGTACCGCGCAGAAGCTGGTGCTGAACATGATCTCCACCGGGGCGATGATCCGCGTCGGCAAGGTCTACAGCAACCTGATGGTCGACGTCGAAGCGACCAACGCCAAGCTGATTGAGCGCCAGGTTTCCATCGTGATGGAGGCGACCGACTGCGATCGTCCCACTGCCCAGAAGGCGCTGGAGGCCTGCGGCCGCCACTGTAAAACGGCGATCGTGATGGTGCTGGCGGACTTAAGCGCCGAAGCGGCGCAGTCGCTGCTGGCGAAGAACAACGGCTATATCCGCAAGGCGCTCAGCAACACCTGAGCGCCGACAGACAGGTAACGGGCAATGGCAAAAATAACGAAAGAGATGATAGCGCGGATCCTCGCCCACGCAGGCGGCGCCGCTAACGTCGCGCAGGCAGGCAACTGCATGACGCGCCTGCGCTTGACCCTGCGCGATGAAGGCCTGGCCGACACCGCCGCCATCCGCCAGATTGACGGCGTGATGGGGGTGATCGTCAGCGACGAGCAGTTCCAGGTGGTGCTCGGCCCCGGCAAGGCGCAAACCGCCGCCGAGATGATGAACGGCCTGCTGGAGGAGGCGCCCGCCGCGCCGACGCTGGCCGACGTCGCGGCGGAGAAAAAACAGGCGCTGAAGGGCAAGCAGACCAGCGCGGTGCAGAAGTTTCTCGCCAAATTCGCCACCATTTTTACGCCGCTGATCCCCGGCTTTATCGCCGTCGGGCTGCTGCTGGGCTTCGCCACCCTGGCGGAACAGGTTTTCGTGCTGGAGAACGCCCATCCGAACGCCAGCCTGGTGGCGCTGATTGGCTATATGAAGGTATTCAGCAAAGGGATGTTCACCTTCCTGAGTATCCTGATTGGCTATAACGCCCAGAAGGCGTTCGGCGGCTCCGGCGTGAACGGCGCGATTATCGCCTCGCTGTTCGTGCTGGGCTACAACCCGGAGGCGACCAGCGGCGTCTACGCCGGGATCTCCACCTTCTTCGGCCACGGTATCGATCCGCGCGGCAATATCATCGGCGTATTGATCGCCGCCATCCTTGGGGCGTGGGTTGAACGCCAGGTGCGGCGGGTCATGCCGGCCAACCTCGATATGATCCTCACCTCGGCGGTGACGCTGCTGATCATGGGCGCGGTGACCTTTACGGTGATCATGCCGATTGGCGGCTGGTTGTTTACCGGCATGTCGTGGCTGTTCCTGCATCTTAACGGCAATCCGTTTGGCTCGGCGGTGCTGGCCGGTCTGTTCCTGCTGGCGGTGATGTTCGGCGTCCATCAGGGGTTTGTCCCGGTCTATTTTGCGCTGGTGGATGCCCAGGGCTTTAACTCGCTGTTCCCAATCCTGGCGATGGCCGGGGCCGGGCAGGTGGGGGCGGCGCTGGCGCTGTTCTGGCGGGCGAAGCGCGATTCGCTGCTGCGAACCCAGATTAAGGGGGCGATTATTCCGGGCTTCCTCGGGATTGGCGAGCCGCTAATCTACGGCGTCACCCTGCCGCGGATGAAGCCGTTTGTCACCGCCTGCCTCGGCGGCGCCTGCGGCGGCTTCTTCGTCGGGCTGATCGCCTGGCTGGGGCTGCCGGTCGGCCTGAACACGGTGTTTGGTCCGTCCGGCCTGGTGGCGCTGCCGCTGATGACCTCCGGCAGCGGGATTTACGCCGGGATGGCGGTCTACGCCGGCGGACTGGCGGTCTCCTACCTGTGCGGCTTTGCGCTCACCTGGCTGTTCGGCAGTAAAAATGTCGATTTAAGTTAGAACGCGATTGTCGGTTAATGCCCGGCGGCGGCTTCGCCTTACCGGGCCTGCAAAATAGTTGTACCGCCGCGCCCGACTACCATTTCCTGCCCCGCCGCCCCGGGCGGGCGCATGCTATGATTCCCCTTTGTCATATTTAGCCAGAGGAAAAGATGGGCTCCAGCAAAAAAGGGATGCTGAACGTACTGATTGCCGCCGTGCTGTGGGGCAGTTCCGGGGTGTGCGCGCAGTTTATTATGCAGGAAAGCCAGATGTCGTCGCCGTTTCTGACCATGACGCGTCTGCTGTTCGCCGGGCTGATCCTGTTGATGCTCGGCTTTGTTCACGGCGACCGCATTTTCCGCGTGCTGCAAAACCGCCGCGACGCCGTCAGCCTGCTGTTTTTCTCGCTGTTTGGCGCGTTAACCGTGCAGTTCACCTTTCTGATGACCATTGAAAAATCGAATGCCGCCACGGCCACGGTGCTGCAGTTCCTGTCCCCGACGATCATCGTCGCCTGGTTCGCCCTCGCCCGTAAAGCGCGCCCCACTCCGCTGGTGCTGGGGGCTATCTGCACCTCGCTGGCAGGCACCTTTCTGCTGGTGACCCACGGCAACCCGACGACGCTGTCGATTTCGCCGGCGGCGCTGTTCTGGGGGATCGCCTCGGCGTTTGCCGCCGCGTTTTATACCACCTATCCCTCGACGCTGATTGCCCGCTACGGGACGCTGCCGATCGTGGGATGGAGCATGCTGTTCGGCGGCGCGATGCTGCTGCCGTTTTATGGCGGCCAGGGCACCGATTTTGTGGTTAACGGCAGCCTGCTGTTAGCCTTTTTCTACCTGGTGGTGATCGGTACTTCGCTGACCTTCAGCCTTTATCTTAACGGCGCGCAGAAGATTGGCGGCGCCAAAGCCGGGATCCTCAGCTGCGCCGAACCGCTGAGCAGCGCCCTGCTGTCGCTTCTGCTGCTGGGGATCACCTTCACGCTGCCGGACTGGCTGGGCACGCTGCTGATCCTGGCCTCGGTGGTGCTGATCGCCATCGACTCGCGGCGGCGGGTGAGAGCCGCCTGAGGCGATGATAACAAACGCCTTTTCAACAAGTTAAATTAACCGCTATTTGCGTGTTTGCCCGCCTGCGCATATAGTTGACGGAAGCGATTACGGAAGGAGAAGCCTGATGAAAGCATGTTGGATGGTATGCCTGGTCACCGCCCTGAGCGCCACGTCGGCGTGGGCTGAATCACCGCTGCAAAGCCTGCAGTTCGAACAGCAAAAGCAGCAGGTGCTTAAAGCGGTGAAGGAAAAATGCGCGCCAGCAAGCCACCTCAGCGACAACGATTTTGCCAATAACGTGCTGGCGACCGACGGCAACAAGAACGCGGTCCGCGAAGCAACGCTGGCGAAAGAGCGCAATAACCAGAAAAGCTACCAGGCCGCGATCGACAAAATCGTCTGTCCGGCCAAATAGCGACTATTTCAGCCTGGCGACCAGCGTTCTCCAGTCAAACGGCGTCAACTGCCTGTAGCTCAGGCTACGGGCAGCCATCTGGTGCGGAAGCTGGCGCTGGCTTTTCGCGATCGCCTTGCTCATGACCCCGCTGCTACCCACGTCACGCAGGGTTTTCACCACCTCTTCCATCTCTTCGCTGCGCCGAATTCCGTGTTCCGCCACCCGGCTGATCAGATAGTCGGGAAACGTCCCCGTCCAGCCCAGAGAGGGGAAACTATGATGCAAGGAGCTCATCACCTCCTCCTCGACGCCATATTCACGGGCCGCGAACAGACATTCAGTGGTGAGCGCTTCAAGACCCTTGATCATCACGCTGCGGCACATTTTTATCGCCGACACCTGGCCCACCGTAATGGCGCCATAGCGGGCGTTCAGCCCCAGCCCCTGCAGACGCGGCGCCATCGCCTCCGCCTGCGGCCCGCCGATCAATAACGGTGTCTGCAATCGGGCCGGCGGCACCGGCGCCATCACCGCGACATCAATGTAAACGCCGGGCAGAAAATGGCCAGCCGCCTGCCGTTTCGTCTCCGGCGCCACGGAGTTGAGATCGAGGAAATATTGCCCCGGCTGCAGCAGCGCGGCGGCCTGCTGCGCGACCTTTAGCGCCTCACCGGCGGTCACAGTAGAAAAAACCAGCGTGGCGCTCTCCAGCGCCTGCGCCAGCGAACTCCCTACCTGAACGCCCGACTCACTGGCTTTCCTGACCATTGCCTCTCGCTCCGGGCCATTGAGCTTGCAATCCCAAATGGTCACCGCATGCTCACGGGCCAGATCTGCCGCCAGAATGCCACCCGCCTCGCCAAAACCAATAAACGCGATTGTCGTCATCATTACTCCTCACACGGCCAGACGCGGGCCGGAATAAAAACTTCGCCAGCAAACAGCAGTCGCGCCGTGCGTAACAGGCCGCAGCCTGCCAGGGCGCCATCAGCGTCAAGCTGAAGCGTCACGCTAAATTCACCTGTCGGATGCTCAACGCTGAGCAGCGGCGTCTCGCCTGGCGCGACCTGCGCCATGCCCTGCGCGACAGTGCCCGGGATCAGACAGGCGCTGGCGACACTCACCGCGCCAAAAACGCCGATCGACGCGTGGCAGCGATGCGGGATAAAGGTGCGGCTGCTGATGGCGCCGCCGTGTCGCGGCTCGGCGATCAGGGTCATCTTTGGCACCGTACGCTGGCTGACGTCACCCAACTGCATCAGTGGCCCGGCCTGCAGACGAATCGACTCGAGGCGACGTTTAAGCGCGTCATCATTATCCAGTTGTTCGCGTGTCTCATAGCCTGTGCATCCCAGATCGCAAGCGCGCAGCAGGATCACAGGCATCCCGTTATCGATGCAGGTCACCTCGACGCCATCAAAACGGTCGCGGACCCTGCCGGTCGGCAGCAGTGTCCCGCAGCTGGAGCCTGCCACATCAAGAAAATGGAGCAGGATTGGACTGGCGCTGCCCGGCACACCATCGATACGACTCTCGCCGACGTAGTTGACTCCCTCGGCATCGCAGGGGATCTCTGCCACCGCCAGTTGCCCCGTGTTCTCCATATAAATACGCACCCGAGTAAGCGGCGCATCGTGGGGAACGAGCCCACGCTCGATGGCGAAGGGGCCAACGGCGGCAAGAATATTCCCGCAATTTTGGCCGTAATCCACCGTGGCCCCCGCCACGTTCACCTGGGCAAACAGATAGTCCACATCGGCGTCAGGCCGTGCAGAGCGGCGAATAATCGCCACTTTACTGGTCAGCGGATCGGCGCCGCCGATCCCGTCAATTTGCCGAGGATCTGGCGAGCCCATCACCGCCAGCAGCACCGCATCACGTTGCGCCGGATCGGCAGGCAAATCGTCAGCAAGAAAACAGGCCGCCTTCGAGGTGCCGCCGCGCATCCACAGACAAGGGATCCCACGTTGCGCCATCTTACTCCTCCACCTCATCAGCACTGTCGTAATACCGCAGCCCCTTTTCCGCCAGACGCGGGCGCATAGCGTAAATATCGAGTCCCAACTCGCCATGGCGCATCCGCTCACGCTTCGCAAGTTCATTACTCATGCGGGCTTCCGCTTTATCAAGCACATCACGAACCTGAGCGTGCGGCAGCACCACGACTCCGTCGTCGTCAGCCACTACGACATCGCCCGGCTGCACAAGCTGGCCTGCGCAAATCACCGGCACGTTAACCGAACCGAGGCTCTCTTTCACTGTTCCTTGGGCATACACCTGACGAGACCAGACGGCGAATCCCATCTCCCGTAGCGTCTGCGAATCGCGAATGCCGATATCCCCCACCAGACCGACCACGCCGCGCGATTGTAGAGACGTCGCCAGCAGATCGCCGAAGAAGCCATCGCCGCACGGCGACGTCGGGGCCACCACCAGAATATCGCCGGCGCGGCACTGCTCGACCGCGACATGAAACATCCAGTTGTCACCTGGCGTCACCAGCACGGTTACCGCGTTGCCCGCCCGACTGACACCCTGCTGAATCGGACGGATTGTCGGCCCCATCAGCCCCTGACGATCCCAGGCCTCATGAAGCGTCGCCACCCCGGCCGCCTCACAGCGGCGCAAAACCGCCTCGTCATGGCGCGGCAGATGGCGGATCACAAGGCCTTTTTTATTTAACAGGTTCATGCCAGGTTCTCCGTTACGCGGGGGAAGATGCTCTGGAAGGCTTCGCCGTGAACGATATCGCGCGCGGCCGTGATGCCGATATTGCGCTTGGCCTGTACCCCGCGCTGCAGCGCCACGCGGGTGTAGTATTCCCACAGATGCTCCTGACCCTGCATGCACTGAATGGCCTGATACTTTTTCTCCCAGACGGCGGTGATGTCCAGTAACACATCGGGTTTCCAATTGCACTGCTCCGGCTGGTGCGGTTCGAAACAGTAAACCGGGGGAGCAGAGACAATTTTCTCACCGGGGCGATAGCCCTCTGCCTGGGCGATAATCCGTGCTTCCTGAGCCAGATGGGAGGCCAGCGGATGATCGTAGTTATAGGGATCGTGCAGGGAGTGCGTCAGGACAAAGTGGGGCTGGATACGGCGATACACATCCGCCAGACGAAATAGCGTCTCTTTATCGGCGCGCAGCGGATAGTCGCCGATATCAAAGAATTCGACGCTGGCGCCCAGGATCTCGGCAGCAGCCTGCGCCTCTTCGCGACGGACTTGCTTCACCGCCTCCTCCGTCATGTTGCCTTTACGCCATAGTTTGGCGGACTCGCCGCGCTCGCCAAAGGACAAACAGACCACATGGACCTGATAGCCCTGCAGGGCATGCAGGGCTATCGCACCGCCCGCGCGCCAAACGAAATCGGCCGAGTGGGCGCTGACGACAAGGGCTCTTTTTTCGCTAACCGGATGAGACATGATGGCTTCCTCTGTTGTTTTTTTCAGCTTGTCATGTCCCGCCGTTGGGAGGTAATTCGTTAACTTGCGAAGGCTATGATTTTTATTTATGTTGTCGACTCACTCACTGTATCAGGCCTGACGAATAATGCTGAAGAGAATGCACAATAAAATCATAAATATCATGCAACTGCGTTTTTTCTGTCAGGTCGCGCTGCGCGGAAGCGTTTCGCGTGCTGCCGATGACTTATTCCGCACGCAGTCAGCGATAACCCGGGCTATCCGCGATCTTGAAGCCGCGTTGAACGTCACGCTATTTGAACGCCATTACAGCGGCATGGTGCCCACCGAGTATGGCAAGTGCATCCTGCCGCGTGCCCGGCGGGCGATTGACGACCTGCAGGCCATTCCGGCGCTGTTGCAGAAACACCATACCCGCACCAGCGGCCCCCTGGCGGACGCCGGCTGGCTGTTCAATACCCGCCGGTTAGCCATTTTTATTCAGCTCTATCACGTCAACCATACCCAAACCGTCGCGCAACAGTTGGGGATCACCCAACCGGCGGTCAGCGCCGCGCTGAAGGTCCTGGAAAAAGGGGCGGATTCAGCGCTGTTTCGCCGAACGCCAGAAGGGGTACGCCCCACGCCTGCCGCAGAACTGCTCTATCCGCCGGTCAGCAGAGCGCTCAACGAACTGGAAAATATCTGGAGCGATCTCGCCGCCCGTCGTGGGGTACTGGAGGGCACCGTTCGTATTGGCGCTCTGCCGCTGAGTCGCACCCGGCTACTGCCCACCGCCATCGCCGCCTTTCTGGCACAGCACCCGGGCATTACTCTCATGACCAATGAAAGCCCGTATGAGTCGCTGGTCGCCGATATGCGGGCAGGTAATATCGATTTTATTATCGGTGCGCTGCGCCAGGATGAAGATCTACCGGACCTCTGTAGCGAGGCGTTATTCGAAGAGGATATGCTGATTTTACTGCGTAATAACCACCCACTGCTACGCCATCCAGACCCGCGTAGCCAGCTGGCGACAGCGCAATGGGTGCTACCGCGCGCAAACGCCCCGGCACGCCATTTGCTGGATAGGGCGTTTGTCACCTTAGGATTGCCGCTGCCTCAGCCGACGGTGGAGACCGGGGATGCGGCGATGGTGCGAGGGTTGCTGAGGGACTCAGACATGCTGGCGGCGGTTTCCGCCAGCCAGATGCGTTTTGAGACAGACAACGGGCTGCTCAGCGTGTTGCCGGTCCCCCTGCCTGATACCACCCGGCGTATCGGACTGACGTTTCGCGCCGGCAGCCTGCCCTCCCCGGCGACGCAGGCGCTGTTGCGTTTTATTTATCAGCAGGTTCAGGGCGGGACCGTTTAACGTTTACCCGCCACTGAGTAAGTTACCTGTTGGTTACGCGTTTGCTGAAACGCCTCCAGCGTCTGCCCGCGCATCGCGGCGTAAATATGCAGGTTGGATACGCCGACCACCGCGCCCATTTTCTCCAGCAGGAAGAAACTGGCGCCGTACTGAATCAATCCACGCCAGTCGCGTGCGTTGAGCAACTGCTTTTCCTCCTCACTCAGTCCAGCTTCGGCATAAAGCGACTGAGGCGACTGCAGAAAACGTTCGCGCCAGGCAGGCTCAATCAGCCGATGCAGGAAACGGTTAAGCCGCAAGCCATTCAGGCTGCGCTCGTGGGTAAAAGGATAGGTTCCCGGCAGTTTCTCCACCCCGGCCAACTGCTGCGCCATATGCTGGCGATGGCGCGTCAGGGTATCGACGGGGGGCATGCGCGCATTGTTCTCAAGGATCAGCGTAGCGATACCGGTCATCGACGGCAGGTAATAGTCGCGCCAGGTTTCGGTGACATTGGCTGATAGCGCGCCGCGCATCACCAGCCACATGATCACCTCAGACCCCTCCATTCCCCCCAGTTCGGCATATTCGCCAAGGGTCATTTCGGTAAGCTTTTCCGGGTCATTAACCAGCATGTCAACAAACTGGGCGTCCCACTCAGGATTATTAAATCCGCAGCGCTCGCCATGGACCTGATGAGAGAGCCCGCCGGTCGCGACAATCGCCACATTGATATCTTCCGGGAAACTTTCAATCGCCCGCCGCAGCGCCTGGCCGAGTTTGTAACAACGACGCGCGCTTGGTACCGGAAATTGCAGCACGCCGATCTGTAACGGGATCACCGCCGTCGGCCACCCCTGCTCTTCATCCCAGGGCAACAGCGCCGAAAGCGGCGAGAAAAGGCCGTGGTCGAGCTTTTTATCCATAAAGAACGACATATCAAACTCATCGGCCATCAGGCTGGCGCCTATGTGCCTTGAGAGCGCCGCGTTGCCCTGTACCGGGGGCAGGCAGCGCGGTCCGCCGCCCTCGTCGGCAACGTCATATTGATTGTCGATTCCCAGCGTAAAAGTCGAATAGTGATCGAAGAAAAAGGCGGTCACATGGTCATTAAAAATGTACACCAGCGCATCCGGTTTTTTCTCCTCCAGCCAGCGCTGCAGCGGTTCGAAGCTCTGGAAGATCGGCGACCATGCCGGGTCCTGCTGTTTATGATGATCGACCGCGAAGCCGATAGTCGGGGTATGAGAGACGGCGATACCGCCGAGAATGTTAGCCATCAGATAACTCCACTTATCGGTGTTCCAGGGGGGATGACAAAGCGTCCAGTTCTGCCTCTGTGAGTCGAGGCTTAGCGTGATTCATACGGTGCAACAAAATACAGATCCCCGCCAGGCAGGCCGGTAGCGCAAGCACTAAAAAGATCGAGGAGTGTCCCGGTACGGCCAGCATCAGCATCCCGCCCAGCGTGGAGCTGAGAATAGCGCCGGTACGGCCGATACCATGCATCCAGCTGACGCCGGTGGCGCGGATTTCGGTTTGATAATAGGCTGGCGAATAGGCCTGCAGACCGTTCTGCGCGCCGTTAATGCACATCCCGCTGATAAAAATCAGCACCGATAGCGCCGCCGATCCGAAATCCATCAACCCCTGGGACATCAAGCACAGGCAGCCGAGAAAATAGGTTGCCGCAATCACCGCTTTCGCCGAGGCACGATCCATCAGCATACCGACAAGGATCCCGCCCAGCGGGCCACCAAGCTGGAACAAGCCGGTCATCATCGCCGCCTGCTGCAGCGACAACCCGCCGGAGCGAAGAATGGTTGGCAGCCAGCCGTTCAGCAGATATATCACGAACAGGCCCATAAAATAGGTCAGCCACAGCGCTATCGTGCCGCGGGCATAGCCATGCCGGAACAGCTGCGCCACTTTACTGCTCCGCGTGATGGGCGGCGCATTCAGCTGGAAAACGGTTTCAGCCGTAAACTGGCCCCCAAGCCGGTTAAGCGCCCTGGCGATCTGCTCGCCAGGTAATCGGCGCGCCACCATGCTCATTGCCGACTCAGGTAACATCACGATCATAAAGGGAAGCACCACGAGCGGCAGCACGCCGCCAAAAATCAGCGCCGAATGCCAGCTGTAATGCGATAACAATCCGGCGGCGATAAAGCCGCCGAGGCCGGAACCCACGTTAAAACCGCTGTACATCAGGGTGATCATCACCCCTTTACGCCGCTCCGGCATATATTCCGCCACCAGCGTGACGCAGTTGGGCATCACCGCGCCAAGTCCAAGGCCAGTAAGAAAACGCATCAGCGCCAGTTGCGATGGGCTTTGCGCCACGGCGCCGGCCAGGCTGAACAGCGCAAACAACGCCACCGACCAGAGTAAAATGCGTTTTCGGCCGTAGCGGTCAGAAAGCGGGCCCGCCACCAGCGCGCCAATGGCGACGCCGAACATGGCCGCCCCAAGAATCGGCCCCATTTCAGCCCGGCTGATGCCCCAGTCCTCGATGAGCGCCGGGGCGACAAAGCCCATCACCGCGGCGTCATACCCATCCAGCATAATGATGATGAAACAGAGCAGCAGCACGTTCCATTGAAAGCGCGAGACCGGGCGGGCATCTATCCACGCTTTCACATCGACAACGTTCATGTGATTCATAGGGTGACTTCCTCAAGCAGGCGGTACGAATGTTCTGGTTAGTGTTTTTTGAGTGGAACTTTCGTACTCAACTTAAGGCAGGTCACGCAGGCTGTCCGGTTCGAAAACCCGGCGACAGATATGAGTTTTATTTATAATGTGAGGGATGCGACAAAAAACAGCCATTAAAAAACCCGCAGCCAACGGCGGCGGGTCAGGGCAAGAGCGACGATCAGTGCTTCGGAATAATTAAATCGCCGCGCAGCGGGCTGCCGCCCGGGTTGTCCGTTTTCTCGGTCAACCAGTTGACGATCCGCGACGCCATCGCGTCCATGGAATATTCAATCGCCGGGATAGTCGGGATACCGGGCAGCTGTAACGATCCGGCGAGGCTAAACACCATCACATTTTGCGGAACGGCGCGGTTAAACGCCTGCAGCTGCGGCACCACGCGCTGCGCCTGCTGTTCATCGCTCACCAGCAGCGCGTTAAAGTTCAGCGTCGTGGCGTTATTGACCAGCTCCTGCACCGCCACCGACGGCGAGGTGTTATCCAGAAACACCAGATTGCGATTAAACGGCAAAAAGTTTTTTTCCAGCGCGTGCTTGTAGCCCAGCAGCACCTGATCGGCGAAGCCGCTGCTCTGGGGATGGATCAGCGCAATCTGCCTTCTGCCCTGGCTTATCAGATAGTGACAGGCGGTTTCGGCGGCGAAGGCGTGATCGAACTGAATGCTGTTTTCGCCCTCGCTGTCGAGGCAGTCCACCAGCACCACGTCCGGGCGGTTAATATTCAGAGGAAAACGCGCGCCGATGATCAGCACGTTATCGCACAGCCCGCAGGTCAACTCCTCCAGCGAGTTCATCACGCCGTTGCTGGTGTTGGCGAAGCGCAGCAGCAGGTGCTTCTGGTGCTGGCTGAGCTGTTTTTCCAGGGCGTAGAGATAGCTGGTGGTTTGATTGATATTGTCCTGGGCGCAGATGACGCCGATGCAGCCGGTGGACTGGCTAAGCAACGACTGGGCTATCATGTTTGGCCGGTAATTGAGCGTTTCCGCCGCCTGCAGCACCGCCTGACGACTGGCCTCCTTCACGCCACGTGAGCCGCTCAACACTCGCGACACCGTGGCTTTGGAAACCCCGGCAAGTCGTGAAACATCATTGATTGTCGACATCATTTTCCCCTGCGCGGGCGCCGCGCCCCGCTAAAATCCCGTAAACCTGAATCGCTTCAATTATGACCAGCGCAGTATATCCATTTCGCCATTTGTTTGGAAACCGATTTTCCATTTCAGCGCAAAACATCGCCAAATCGACAGAATAATGTGAGCCAAATCCAATAAATCCGCCCCATAAGCAGGAGATCTTGACCACTATCACAGTTCTGCTTTTTATAAATGGAAACCGGTTTCCGTCTGATATCAAATCATCCACGCAATAACTTTTTACATTTTGAGGATGGTCGTCGATGTACAAGATTATGCTGTGCTGTTCTGCCGGAATGTCCACCAGTCTGCTGGTCAGAAAGATGGTGGAGGCGGCGAATGAACGTGATCTGCCGGTGCAGATTGACGCCTATGGCGTTTCCGAATTTGACATCCAGTTTCCGCAGTATCAGGTGGTGTTGCTTGGCCCCCAGGTGAAATACATGTTGAAAACCCTGTCTGACAAAGCGGCTTCCCTGAACATTCCGGTTCAGCCCATCGATACGATGGACTACGGCATGCAGCGGGGAGACAACGTCCTGAATTATGCTCTGTCGCTGATCCCAGCGGCGCACTGAGAGGTGTTGAAATGAGTTCTCTGTATCAGTCCATGATTGCCGTGATCGAGCAATCTATTACTCCGCTGGCAGGACGCCTTGGGCAGCAGAAATATGTTATCGCTATCCGCGATGGCTTCACTGCCGCATTGCCGTTTATGATCATCGGCTCTTTCATGCTGGTATTTATCTTTCCGCCGTTTTCACCCGATACCACCAACGGCTTTGCCCGCGGCTGGCTCGATTTCTCCCAGCACTACCGCGAACAGCTGATGCTGCCGTTTAACCTCAGCATGGGCGTAATGACCTTCTTTATCTCGGTCGGCATTGGCGCCAGCCTCGGTCGTCAGTTTCAGCTCGATCCGGTGATGTCCGGTCTGCTGGCGTTTATGGCCTTCCTGCTGGTCGCCGCGCCCTATGCCGATGGTAAAATTTCCACTCAGTATCTGTCCGGCCAGGGCATTTTTACCGCCCTGATCACCGCCATCTACTCCACCCGCGTCTACGCGTGGCTGAAGCAAAACAACATCACCATCCGTCTGCCGAAAGAGGTGCCGACCGGCGTCGCCCGTTCATTTGAAATCCTGATCCCGGTGCTGGTGGTGATTGGTACTTTGCATCCGCTGAACCTGTTTATCGAAGCGCAGACCGGGATGATCCTGCCGCAGGCGATCATGCATCTGCTGGAGCCGCTGGTTTCCGCCTCCGACTCGCTGCCGGCGATTTTGCTCTCCGTTCTGATGTGCCAGATTTTCTGGTTCGCCGGGATCCACGGCTCGCTGATTGTCACCGGCATTATGAACCCGTTCTGGATGGCCAACCTGTCGGCAAACCAGGCGGCGCTGGCGGCCGGCACGGTGCTGCCGCACGTCTATCTGCAGGGTTTCTGGGATCACTATCTGCTGATTGGCGGCGTCGGTTCGACCCTGCCGCTGGCCTTCCTGCTGCTGCGTAGCCGGGCCACTCATCTGCGCACCATCGGCAAGATGGGCATCGTGCCGAGCTTCTTTAATATCAACGAGCCGATCCTGTTCGGGGCGCCGATCATCATGAACCCGATGATGTTTATCCCCTTCGTCTGCGTACCGATGGTCAACGCGGTGCTGGCTTACGGCGCGACGCGTCTTGGCTGGCTGAGCCAGGTGGTGTCTCTCACTCCGTGGACCACGCCGGCACCGATTGGCGCCTCGTGGGCGGCCAACTGGACGCTGAGCCCGGTAGTGATGTGCCTTATCTGCATGGTGATGTCGGCGGTGATTTACCTGCCGTTCCTGCGCGCCTATGAACGTTCCTTAATGAAAACCGAAGTTGAGAAAACCAAAAATAGCGTTCCGGTGGCAGAAACCGTTAGCTAATTCCTCTCCGCCCCGGAGAGATAATATGATGACAGCGTCATAATGCAGAAAAAGGACTTTCACTGCATTATTAAATAATAAAGACTTCAGGAATACACATGATTGAATTAGAAGATGCGGTAATGGAAATTATCGTCAATGCGGGACAGTCACGCTCATTATGTTTTGAAGCGCTGCATGCGGCCCGAACCGGAAATATCGACGAAGCGCGTTTACTCTTAAATGAGGCCGACGGTTACGCCCGCCGGGCGCATCAGATGCAGACCCAGCTCATCGAGCAGGATGCCGGTGAAGCGCGTCAGCCTATGACGCTTATTATGGTACATGCCCAGGATCATCTGATGAATTCGCTGCTGGCCCGCGAGTTCTCAGAAGAATTAATCCATCTGTACCAGCGTTAATTAATATGGAATAACGCCAGCGAGAATATTACTCTCCGGCGTCGCTGTACCCTAAAAAAACAAATCAGCTTATTTTGGTTATTTATTTTAGCCAGAATGGGATGGTTATTATCTGAAATATATTAATTATTAAAGCGAGATAACCATGAATACTGTGAAAAAACTGCCTTTAGCCATGGCGGTTGTCGCCGCGCTGTGCCCAATTTCCGTAATGGCGCAAGAATTTACTCAGGAACAGATCGACGCCATCGTCGCCAAAGCCGTTGATAAAGCGCTGGCCGACCGCCAGGCGAAAATTGACGCCGCGGCCGACAAAAAG
>NZ_JBKIUU010000009.1:0-211641 GCF_046603115.1 Klebsiella sp. 1SOBk5mer
GACGCCGTACCTGCGGTTGTGCCGGATGGCGGCATCAATGCCTTATCCGGCCTACGGGTCCTCCCGCAGGTTCAAACAGCGTAGGCCCGCGCAAGCGCAGCGCCGCCGGGCGATATACATCAGACGCCGTACCCGCGTTTGTGCCGGATGGCGGCATAAATGCCTTATCCGGCCTACGGGTCCTCCCGCAGGCTCAAACAGCGTAGGCCCGCGCAAGCGCAGCGCCACCGGGCGATATACATCAGACGCCGTACCTGCGGTTGTGCCGGATGGCGGCATCAATGCCTTATCCGGCCTACGGGTCCTCCCGCAGGTTCAAACAGCGTAGGCCCGCGCAAGCGCAGCGCCGCCGGGCAGGGGATCATAGAGTGGAGTTCGATGAAGAGTCCGGATGTAGAAAAGCAAAAACCCAGCCATAGGCTGGGTTCTCTGAATAAGTGGTGCCCGGACTCGGACTAACGCCGCAGGCGTTGAACAGCGCGCGTGTCGCGCTGGCCCCGAAGGGGTGAGCCGCTGTGCGGCGAATAATCGAACGCAGTTCGATGAAGAGTCCGGATGTAGAAAAGCAAAAACCCAGCCATAGGCTGGGTTCTCTGAATAAGTGGTGCCCGGACTCGGAATCGAACCAAGGACACGGGGATTTTCAATCCCCTGCTCTACCGACTGAGCTATCCGGGCAACGGGGCGCATTAAACCGTAATCCGCCCACCCCGTCAACCAAATTTCTTAAATTACTTGTCGATTGCTTATCTTTGCGGCAATTCCGCGTTCAAAGGCGCATTTTGACTCAATATCACTGCATGCCGTTATCGCCTTCACGGCTTTTCCAGCCGCTGGTGACGGAGATAACGTGGCGCAACCCGGAGATCAGGTAATCACCAATGACCTCTTCATCTTCCCGCGGCGAGCTCAGCGTAATTTCCGCATCCACGCCGTGACGATAGGCGCCATGATGGCTGAAAATGGTACCGATATAACATTTTCCGTTCAGCCAGACCGGAATATAGGCCACCGTCTCATAGATATAGTTAACGGCAACGCCGCTGTAATAGTTGTCCGCCTCGTCGGCGGAGGCGCCGGGCGGAATGGGGCAGATCGGCGCATCGTTGTCGCTGGCGGGTTTGTCTTTCAGCAGGTTGCCCTGCATCACCTCCAGCGAGCGCAGCAGATCCGCTTTATCGCTGTCGCTCAGGCTGGGGGTCAGCGGTTGGTCTTTCTCCGGGGAGCGGATGCTGTTCAGCGTATAGCGATAGCGAACCGTCACCGCGGGCGTCTGGCTGGCGGTGCTGAACGGGCGCAGCAGATAGAGATTATCTTCGCCAAACTGGCCGTTGTACCACAGGGCATACACCTGGCCGTTGATTTTGACCCAGTGGTTCCATTGGTTAGCCCCGCGGCCATTGATCGAAAAGAGGGCGCCGGGCACCCCGGCATCGAAATCATCGCCGTTATCACTGTCGCTATCGTTGACGGCGGCAAAATCATCATCGCCGCGCCGGAGCACCCCGGTGTAGCTGAAGAGCCCGGTGCCGCCCACGTAGCTGTCGATGATCAGATCGCGTTTGCCGTCGCCGTCGAGGTCGATAAGCGTAAAGCTGACTTTACCGTTTTCTGAATCTGCGCTAATTGCGGAGCGCAGAAACGCCTGCCACTCGTCATCGCTGATATCCGGGGACGGTTTGCTGGTCGTCACCAGGCTGTCATCGGCGTAAGTGAGCGTGAAGTCGGTAATATGGCCGGTTAACGGAAACTGCTCGGCGACCCGGTTCAGCGCCAGTTCCGGATCGCTTTTTTGCGCTTTCAGCACCGCGTTGTACAGCGTTCGCAGGGCCAGGTTATCCGCTTCTTTCTGCTGCTTCGGGATCACCTGGCTGACAAAGGTCGGCAGCATCCAGGTGCCGCCCGGGGTGATTTCCCGGCACATACCGGTGCTGTACTTCAGGCTGGGAACGAAGGTTTTACCCTCCCAGACGCGCGTCTCGCCGGTTACGCAGTCGGCCATGCCCCGCTCTTTGTGCAGGAAGACCAGCGTGCCGTTGGCGTAGCTGGAGGCCTCGGTAGTGAGCAGCCGCGGTTTGCTCAACTGGGCGTTATCGACCAGCCACAGGGCATAGCCATCGTTATAGGGCGCTCGCCAGCAGAGCGCCTGCGCCAGCGAATGGGTTTTATCCAGCGCGGTGAGGGTGATCTGGCGCTCTGCCGCCGGAATGGCCGGGTTCTGCCAGTCTTCACAGCGCTGGTTCAGCAGCGGCGTCAGGGCGGGCAACAGCCTCTGGCGCTGGAGCATGCTCAGCGGTACAGGTTGCGCGTTGTGGATCACCGGCGCGGCGATGATTTCCGGGGCGGGGGCAGCGGGCAAAATGGCATCGTCGCCCGCGTCGCCTTTATCCAGCAGCGCGTCGGCGGTGCCGGTTCGTCGCTGAAACGCATCCATTTTACTCAGCACCTCGCGGCTGCCGGCGCTGGAAAGCGGCAGGTGCTGGCCGTTAAGCGTGAATTCGATTTTGCGCTGGTTCGCCAGGGCCTGCAGCACGGCGGAGGTCTGATCGCTGTCCAGACGGAAGTGGCTGTCATCCACGGCATCCAGCGAGCCGAGGTCCCGGTCGTCGATCAGCAGGCTGGCGGTGGAGTCGGCGGGGATATCGTGTTCGATCTGCGCGAAGGTGGCCGTGGCGGTGAGGTGCTGTTCGCTGCCGGCGTTGCGGGTCAACAGCACGCTGACCTCGCCCATGCGGACACCGTAACCTGCCGCCCGGCAGGTGCCAGTGTTATCGCAGGCGAGCTCCCAGTCTTTTTGCGCAAAGGAAAAACCTTGCAGGGGCGCCGCCAGCAGAGGTGTGGAGCACAGCCCCAGCCAGGCAGCCCAGAAGAACGCGCGCATATCAATCCCTGTCAGCAATCAGTGAGGGGGAAATTATAGGCGCGACGTGGCGGTTAGGATATCAGAATCAGGTTAAGGCCCCGCCCATACGGCACTGGGCGAAGCGCAGAATATCTTCTGCCAGCCGCCGCGCCGTATCGACATCCGTCTGGCTACGCTTGATCAGCAGACGGCTCAGACAGCCCTCGACAATCAGCTCCATCTGCTTGGCGACCATTTCCGGATCATCCACCTCCAGCTGGGTCAGCAGCTCATGGGTGTAGGCCAGCGAAGCCTGCTTCTGCTGTTCCGCCAGCTGGTGGATCGGGTGCTGGGCATCCGGATAGAATGTGCAGGCGGCGATAAATAAACAGCCGGGGTAGCGCTGGTTGCTGACGCAGGTGGTAAGCGCGCTATAGCGCGCCAGCAGCTTTTGCTCTGCGCTTAAGGTGTCGTCCAGCAGCAGCTGACGGCGCCAGACATCCACCTGGTGGCTCAGATAGCGAAGCGCGTCGTAGAGCAGCGCTTCGCGATCGGGCCAGAAGCGTTTCAGGTCGCTCGTCGGACAGGACACGCGCTCAGCGACCATCTCCAGCGACGTGTTGGCGATACCTTCAATTTCAAGAATTTTAATGGCTTCTGCCAGGACGTCTTCACGTAGCACGGTGTTCTCCTCCATCTTTCCTCCTAAAGTGTCGCTCACGCTTGCCAATCGCGCAAATGGGCGCTGAATGCCGCAGCATCCATAAAGCCGGTGACCCGCCGGTCGGGTTGTTCCTGGCCCTGCGCGTTGAAGAACAGGATCGTCGGCAGACCGAGCACCTGCAGGCGCTTCAGCAGCGCGGCGTCTTGCGGACTGTTTTTTGTCACATCAACCTGTAATAACACGACGCCTTTCAGCGCCTGCTGCACGTCAGGTGAACGAAAGGTGTATTTTTCAAACTCTTTGCAGGCTACACACCAGTCGGCGTAGAGATCGAGCATCACCGGCTGGCCTTTTGCCTGCGCCAGCGCCCGATCAAGCTCGGTCACCGAGCTGACGCGGGTGAAGGCCAGATGCGCCTGCTGCTCGGGCGCCGGGGCGCCAAACGCCCAGTCCTGCAGCGGACGGGCGCTAACCAGCGCGGCGGCAAGAAGAATGATTTGCGCCAGCCGCATCCACGGCCGGGTCGCGCCCAGCGAGGTGATGAACGCCCAGCTGAAGAAGGCGACGCCAAGCATTGACCACAGACGTAATCCCCACTGGTCGCCGAGGATGCGCTCCAGCAGGAAAACGGGCAGAGCCAGGATCACGAATCCGAAGGCGGTCTTCACATGGCTCATCCACGGGCCGCTCTTCGGCAGCAGACGGTTGCCAAACACGGTGACGAGAATCAACGGCAGGCCCATGCCCAGCGCGTAGAGGTACAGCGTGCCGCCGCCCAGCCACAGATTACCGCTCTGGGCGATATATAACAGGATGGCGCTCAGCGGCGCAGTGGTGCAGGGGGAGCAGATCAGCCCGGCAATAGCGCCCATCGCAAAGACTCCGCCGGGCGAGCCGCCCTGGCGCTTATTGCTGAGCAGCGCCAGCCGCGTCTGCAGCGAGGAGGGCAGCTGTAGCGTGAACAGGCCGAACATGGAGAGCGCCAGCAGTATAAAGACTGCCGACAGACCCACCAGCACATACGGGTGCTGCAGGGCCGCCTGGAACTGCAGCCCGGCGGCGGCCACCACCAGCCCCAGCGCGGTATAGGTTAAGGCCATCCCCTGGACATAAATAAAGGCCAGCAGCAGGGCGCGCGCGGTGGAAAGCCGCTGTTTGCCGCCCAGCACGATGCCGGAAATCAGCGGATACATCGGCAGCACGCAGGGGGTGAAGGCGATACCAATGCCTATCAGCAGCGCCCACAGGGCGGTGAAAGGCAGGCGGGCGGGGGCGTCAGCGGGCGGCGCTGAGGCAGGCGCAGGCGAAGTGGCGACCTCCGGGGCCGGACGCGGCTCAACCGGCAGCGGCGGGTTGAACGCCGGACGGCTGCTCGCCGGCGGCGCAGGGGCAATGGTGGTCGCCCGGCCATCTGCCGAAGCCGCCAGCACGGCGCTCAGCGGGATCACTTTGGTCTCCGGCGGATAACAGAATCCGGCATCGGCGCAGCCCTGCCAGGTGACGGTGAGGGTGGCGTCTTTGTCCGCCTGCTTCACCGTCAGCGGGACGGTCAGGCGCTGGCGAAAGATCTCGCTTTTGCCGTAAAACTCATCCTCATGCCACTCGCCCGCCGGCAGCGCCGGTTCGGCGATCGTCGCCCCGGCGGCGCGGAAGGCAAACTGTTGACGATAAAGATAGTAACCATCCTTGATTTGCCAGCTCAGGTTGAGGTCATGCTGTTGCTGCTGAAAGTCAAAGGCGAAGGCCTGGTCAGCAGGCACAAAGTTCGAGCGCCCCGGCGCGTCGAATAACCCGGCGGTGGCTGACGCGCTGCACAGCAGCAGGATCAGCGTAAAGATGCGGTAAGCCATGAGAGGTAATCGTTGTCTCCATACGTGACGGGCAGAACCAGCAGTTCAGGGGTTTGATACGGGTGGTGAGACTTCAGGCAGTCCAGCAACGCCTGCTGATGGGCAAGATCGGTTTTGAGCAGCATCTGAACTTCATACTCCTGCTCCAGCTTCCCTTCCCAGTAATAGAGCGAGGTGGCGCCCGGCAGGAGCGTGGCGCAGGCGGCCAGCTTTTCGGCCAGCGCTTTTGCCGCCAGATCCTGGGCGGTCGCTTCATCCGGCGCGGTACAGAGCACAACAACAGCATCAGGCGTAGTCATCATGAACCTCGTATCAGCGAAAAGAGGCACTATAGCACGCAAGGTGGGGAGGATTAACGAAACGGGCCAGGATCTGGCCCGAATTTGAAGAGATTTACAGCATGATGCCGCCAAAAATAAACCCGAGGATCACGCACAGCGTAATGGCGATGACGCCGGGGATCAGGAAGGCGTGGTTGAAGACGTATTTACCGATGCGGGTGGAGCCGGTGTCATCCATTTCGACCGCCGCCAGCAGGGTGGGGTAAGTCGGGAGAACGAAAAGGGCGGAGACGGCGGCAAACGAGGCGATGGCAGTGAGAGGGCTCACGCCCAGCATCAGCGCGGCGGGCATCAGCGCTTTGGTGGTGGCCGCCTGCGAGTAGAGCAGCGTGGCGGCAAAGAACAGCACCACCGCCAGCAGCCACGGGTAGTTATGCAGCAGGTCGCCGGCCACGGCCTGGATATCGCTGATATGCGCTTTAACGAAGGTATCCCCCAGCCAGGCGACGCCGAGCACGCAGACGCAGGCGCTCATGCCGGACTTAAAGGTGCTGGCATTGAGCACTTCGCCGGTGTCGATTTTGCAGGTGATGCTGATCAGCGTGGCGATGGTCAGCATAAACACCACGATCGCCTCGTTACGCGGTAGTACCGGGTTTTTGATCAGACCGACGGTATCGCTGATGGCCGTGGCGTAGAACATCACCGCCACGATGCCGATCAGAAACAGCAGAACGGAACGTTTGGCGTGCGGCTTCAGCTCAAACACCTGGCTGCCGCGCAGTCTGACCTCACCCTTGGCCAGCCGCTCCTGGTAAACCGGGTCGTCTTTCAGTTCGCAGCCGAGAAAATTGCAGACGATAGCGGTGAGCATCACCGCCAACAGGGTGACCGGAATACAGATGGCCAGCAGCATCAGGTAGCTAACGCCCAGCGGCTCCAGGATCCCGGCAAAGAACACTACCGCGGCGGAGATGGGCGAAGCGGTGATCGCTATCTGGGAGGCCACCACCGCAATCGACAGCGGACGAGACGGACGGATGCCTTGCTCTTTGGCCACTTCGGTGATCACCGGCAGCGTGGAGAAGGCGGTATGGCCGGTGCCGGCGAGCACGGTCATAAACCAGGTCACCAGCGGGGCAAGGAAGGTAATATATTTCGGGTGGCGACGCAGCATCCGTTCGGCGAGGCTGACCAGGTAATCCATTCCGCCTGCGACCTGCATGGCGGCGATAGCGGCAATCACCGCCATAATGATTTCAATAACGTCGAAGGGGATCGCACCCGGTTTAATTTGAAAAATAAGCGTCAGGACAAGGACGCCAAGGCCACCGGCAAAGCCGATACCGATGCCGCCGAGCCGGGCGCCGAGATAAATCGCCAGCAGGACAATAACCAGTTCTGCACCAAACATATATGCCTTCCTTGTTTTTTAACAAGTTGATATTGGATTGTTGTATTTTAGTAAAACTAAAAAGCAAAAAGGCATGTCATCGCTGACATGCCTTTGAACGACTATCCGGAAAGATTACTGTTCGCTTTCATCGGTATAACGCTTCGCTTTATAAGCGGGATGCATCAGGTTTTGCGCGGAGAAAATGTCATCCAGCTCCGCCGCCGTCAGCAGCCCACGTTCCAGCACCACTTCCCGCACGCTCTTCCCGGTTTCGGCGCAGATCTTGCCGACGATATCGCCATTGTGGTGGCCGATAAACGGGTTGAGGTAGGTGACGATGCCGATGGAGTTATAGACGTAACCTTCGCACACCGCTTTGTTGGCGGTAATGCCGTTGACGCATTTCTCCAGCAGGTTGTAGCAGGCGTTGGTCAGAATGTGGATAGACTCGAACATCGCCTGGCCGATCACCGGCTCCATCACGTTCAGCTGCAGCTGCCCGGCTTCGGAGGCCATGGTCACTGTGGTGTCGTTGCCGATCACTTTAAAGCAGACCTGGTTGACCACCTCCGGCACCACCGGGTTAACCTTCGCCGGCATAATAGAAGAGCCAGCCTGTAGCTCAGGCAGGTTAATTTCGTTGAGGCCCGCGCGCGGTCCGGAAGAGAGCAGGCGCAGGTCGTTACAGATCTTAGACAGTTTCACCGCCAGGCGTTTCAGCGAGCTGTGAACCATGACGTACGCCCCGCAGTCCGAGGTGGCTTCAATCAGATCTTCCGCCGGAACGACCGGTAAGTTGCTCACTTCCGCCAGCTTCTGCACCGCCAGCTGTTGATAACCGTCCGGGGTGTTGAGGCGTGTGCCGATGGCGGTTGCGCCAAGGTTCACTTCCAGCAGCAGCTCCGCGGTGCGCAGAATGCTTTTGGTCTCTTCATTGAGCAGCACATTGAAGGCATGGAACTCCTGACCGAGGGTCATCGGCACCGCGTCCTGCAGCTGGGTGCGGCCCATCTTGAGGATGTCCTGGAACTCCTCGGCTTTCGCCTGGAAACCTTCGCCCAGCTGCTTAATCGCATCGATTAACTTGAGGATAGAGGCATACACCGCAATGCGGAACCCGGTCGGGTAGGCATCGTTGGTGGACTGGCATTTGTTGACGTGATCGTTTGGGTTCAGGTACTGGTATTCGCCTTTCTGGTGGCCCATCAGCTCGAGGCCGATGTTTGCCAGGACTTCGTTGGTGTTCATGTTTACGGAGGTGCCGGCCCCGCCCTGGAAGACATCGACCGGGAACTGGTCCATGCATTTGCCGTTATTCAGGACTTCGTCACAGGCGGCGATAATCGCATTTGCCGCGCTTTTGGGAATGGTCTGCAGCTCCTTGTTCGCCAGCGCGGCGGCTTTCTTCACCATCACCATGCCGCGCACGAATTCTGGTATGTCGCTGATTTTGCTGTTGCTAATGTAGAAGTTTTCAATCGCTCGCAGAGTATGAACGCCGTAGTAAGCGTCCGCGGGAACTTCCCTGGTGCCCAACAGATCTTCTTCGATACGAATGTTGTTTAACATGTGAACCTTCTTTTCAAGCTGCCAATGAATTCACCAAATACACAGAATATCCAGGATTCAGTATATTTTCTGGCCGACGATTATTTCCTTAACCGGCCCGGTGCCCAAGATCATATGCTGATGATAGCGAATATCAGTAAGCTTGATCACTTATTACATCGCGGGTGTGAGAAGATTTATTAATCTGTGAAATGGGTCACCGCTTTCCTATTCTTGGAAAAAATAAGCATTTCTGCTGATTGAAAAGCCGCTCAGCATCCCCATCTTAGTGGGATGCGATCAGCAAATTGATGACTACGGGGGCCGAATTCGGCGCCTGTCGATGAAGGAGACGCCGGTGCGTTGGATTCCGTTTATTGCCTTTTTTCTTTACATTTACATTGAGATATCGATCTTTATCCAGGTCGCGCACGTGTTGGGCGTCTTTATGACGCTGATCCTGGTGATCTTTAGCTCGGTGGTGGGGATGTCGCTGGTGCGCAACCAGGGCTTCAAAAACTTCCTGCTGATGCAGCAGAAGATGGCCGCGGGCGAGAGCCCGGCGGCGGAGATGATCAAGAGCGTCTCGCTGATTATCGCTGGCCTGCTGCTGTTGATCCCGGGATTCTTTACCGACTTCCTCGGCCTGCTGCTGCTTTTGCCCCCGGTGCAGAAGCACCTGACGATGAAGCTGATGCCGCATTTGCGCTTCAGCCGGATGCCGGGCGGCGGCTTTAGCGCCGGGACTGGCGGCGGAGAGACCTTCGAAGGGGAATTCCAGCGCAAGGATGAACAGCGCGACCGTCTGGACCACAAGGACGATCGCCGCGATTAACGTTTATCGGCCCGGTCTGCAGACGCGACCGGGCCGCTTTCTTTTTGCGCCTATACGCTTCCTGTCGCCAGCTTACGTCTCGGTAAAAACAACCACAGCACCGCCAGCATCACCAGCGCGTACAGACTCTTCCAGCCGACCATCGCCAGCAGCAGCAGACAGAGAATGCTGCCCACCGCCGCCAGCAGCCGATAGCGGCCGCGCAGCAAACGACAGCCTGCCAGCATGCACAGCAGATAGATCATGATGAAAATGCCGTTGGCATAGACGATCAGCGCGTCCAGATTGATATCGAGAAAATAGATACACAAGGTGCTGACCACGCAGGAGCCCAGCACGGTGTTGAGGGCGTTGCGCGGGATCTGCCGCGGCGACAGCCTCGCGAGGTAGCTCTGTGGCTTATGCTGTGCCTGCGACCAGACCAGACGGGCGAAGCTCTGAATATAGATGTTGAGGCTGGCGAAACAGGCGAGGTAACCGATGACGCAGGCCACCCACAGCGCTTCGACGCCGAACAGGCGGACCACGATATTCGGTAATGACGCCGCCGCCGCCATCTCCTCGCCAAAGGCGTGGAAGTGCAACACCAGCACGGTGCAGGCCCAGTAGACCGAGCCGGCAAGCAGCAGGCCTATCATCAGCGCGCGGGGAAAATCGCGCTCGGGGTGTTTAAACTCCGAGGCGAGGTGGGCAAAGGCTTCCAGGCCGACAAAGCACCAGAACATCACCGACAGCGCAGAGAAGAGCTGGCCGCGGTCGATCTCCGCCGGGGCGGGGAAGGGGATCTGCGCCGGACTTATCCCGCCGCGCCACCAGACGGCGACGATCAGCGCCACGATCAGCACGGCAACCAGCGTCTGCAGGTTGGCGCTGGAGCTGGCGCCACGTGAACCGACCCACCAGACGATGGCCAGGGTACCCAGCTCCGCCAGCAGCAGCTGCGCATCATGCCAGCCGAACAGCGCCTGGCCGAAGCCGGTGGCGATGTGCAGGGCGGCGGGGAGTCCGACCGGGATAACCGATAAAAACAGCCAGCCGGTGACGCTGGCCAGCCGTGGGCCAAAGGCCATATCGACAAAGTGGGCCACGCCGCCCGCGCTGGGGAAATGGCGGCCCAGCAGGGCGAAGACGATGGCAATCGGAAAGACAAGGAGGATAAGCAACGGCCATGCCCACAGGCTGTTATCGCCAGCGACCAGCGCCGCCAGCGCCGGAACGGCGAAAACGCCGGTGCCCAGCAGTGAGGTGGAAAGCAACCCGACTCCCTGTCCCAGCCCTAACTCCTGTTTTAAACCACTCATGATTCCATCCTGCGCCAGTGAAAAGAAAGAGAGTATCACAATCGCTTTTCCTTATGACCGGTTGCCCGGTGGCGCCGCTTTTTGCGCGCCAGCGCAAAGGTAAAAATTTTTTTTTAATTTTGCCCTTGAAGCGGGAAATGGCCATCCCCATCTCTCTCTGCACTAGCCGGTAAACCGCGTTCGGCCCGGCGTCACCCATAACTGATAATGACTTTCTCGAAGGAGAGCTATCAATGAGTATTCGTCCGTTACATGATCGTGTGATCGTCAAACGTAAAGAAGTTGAAACCAAATCTGCGGGCGGCATCGTTCTGACCGGTTCTGCAGCAGCTAAGTCAACGCGTGGCGAAATCATCGCTGTCGGTAAAGGCCGCATCCTGGAAAACGGGACCGTGCAGCCGCTGGACGTTAAAGTTGGTGACATCGTGATTTTCAACGATGGCTACGGCGTGAAGACTGAAAAGATTGACAACGAAGAAGTGCTGATCATGTCCGAAAGCGACATCCTGGCAATTGTTGAAGCTTAATTCGCACGACCCTGAACGAATTTGAGGAATATAAGAAATGGCAGCAAAAGACGTAAAATTCGGTAACGACGCTCGTGTAAAAATGCTGCGCGGCGTAAACGTACTGGCAGATGCAGTTAAAGTGACCCTGGGCCCGAAAGGCCGTAACGTGGTTCTGGACAAATCCTTCGGCGCGCCGACCATCACCAAAGATGGTGTTTCCGTTGCACGTGAAATCGAGCTGGAAGACAAGTTCGAAAACATGGGCGCGCAGATGGTGAAAGAAGTTGCCTCTAAAGCGAACGACGCGGCAGGCGACGGTACCACCACCGCAACCGTGCTGGCGCAGGCTATCGTGAACGAAGGCCTGAAAGCGGTTGCTGCAGGCATGAACCCGATGGATCTGAAACGTGGTATCGACAAAGCTGTCGTTGCCGCTGTTGAAGAACTGAAAGCGCTGTCCGTTCCGTGCTCTGACTCCAAAGCTATCGCTCAGGTAGGTACCATCTCCGCTAACTCCGACGAAACCGTCGGTAAACTGATCGCGGAAGCGATGGATAAAGTTGGCAAAGAAGGCGTGATCACCGTTGAAGACGGTACCGGTCTGGAAGACGAACTGGACGTGGTTGAAGGTATGCAGTTCGACCGCGGCTACCTGTCTCCGTACTTCATCAACAAGCCGGACACCGGCGCCGTTGAGCTGGAAAGCCCGTTCATCCTGCTGGCTGACAAAAAAATCTCCAACATCCGCGAAATGCTGCCGGTTCTGGAAGCCGTAGCGAAAGCTGGCAAACCGCTGGTTATCATCGCTGAAGACGTTGAAGGCGAAGCGCTGGCGACCCTGGTGGTTAACACCATGCGCGGCATCGTGAAAGTGGCTGCGGTGAAAGCGCCGGGCTTCGGCGACCGTCGTAAAGCCATGCTGCAGGATATCGCGACGCTGACTGGCGGTACCGTTATCTCTGAAGAGATCGGTATGGAGCTGGAAAAAGCGACTCTGGAAGACCTGGGCCAGGCGAAACGCGTGGTTATCAACAAAGACACCACCACCATCATCGATGGCGTTGGCGAAGAATCCGCAATCCAGGGCCGCGTTGCTCAGATCCGTAAGCAGATCGAAGAAGCAACCTCCGACTACGACCGTGAAAAACTGCAGGAACGTGTCGCTAAACTGGCTGGCGGCGTTGCCGTAATCAAAGTCGGCGCGGCAACCGAAGTTGAAATGAAAGAGAAAAAAGCACGCGTCGACGATGCCCTGCACGCCACTCGTGCTGCGGTTGAAGAAGGCGTGGTGGCTGGCGGCGGCGTAGCGCTGGTTCGCGTTGCAGCGAAACTCGCTGGCCTGACCGGTCAGAACGAAGATCAGAACGTCGGTATCAAAGTTGCGCTGCGCGCAATGGAAGCGCCGCTGCGTCAGATCGTGTCCAACGCCGGTGAAGAGCCGTCTGTTGTGGCGAACAACGTGAAAGCCGGCGACGGTAACTACGGTTACAACGCGGCAACTGAAGAATACGGCAACATGATCGACTTCGGTATCCTGGACCCAACCAAAGTCACCCGTTCTGCACTGCAGTACGCGGCTTCCGTGGCTGGCCTGATGATCACCACCGAGTGCATGGTGACCGACCTGCCGAAAGGCGACGCGCCTGATTTAGGTGCTGCTGGCGGTATGGGCGGCATGGGCGGTATGGGCGGCATGATGTAATCGTGCGCTCTACGGCATAAAAAAGCAGAAACCCCTGGCCAGTAATGGCTGGGGGTTTTTCTTTTGGCGCGCTTTTTAGTATAAGGCTTATACATAAAAATCATTTAAGCTGCATCAGAGCGGCAAGCACCTCCGTATCGGAAGCGACTAACTAGCGCGACCGGCTAAGGAATGAAAGCGGCTCATGCCGACGCAGTTTGAAGGATGTCAGGTTTACATCCGGGCCAGTGCGTCCAGCTCATCGATCATGGGGATTAACATGCAGGTAAAATATTTAGCAGGGATTGTCGGCGCAGCCTTACTGTTGGCAGGTTGCAGTTCCAGCAATGAATTAACCTCTGCCGGCCAGAATGTGCGCTTCGTGCAGGAGAAGCCGGGCGCAGAGTGTCAGCTGTTAGGGACCGCGACGGGTAAACAGAGCAACTGGCTCTCCGGCCAGAATGGCGATGAGGGCGGCTCCATGCGCGGTGCGGCTAACGCCCTGCGTAACCAGGCGGCAGCCATGGGCGGCAACGTGATTTATGGCGTCAGCAGCCCGACGCAAAATCTGTTGTCGAGCTTTGTGCCCACCGACAGCGAGATGAACGGCCAGGTTTATAAGTGCCCGAACTGATTTCTTGAATTTCTGCTTGAATTTCTTTACGCGGGCTTTCTCATTAATAAAGGGAAACAGGCAGAATAGAAGACGGCAGTACTTATAAATAAGTTCTTTAGGGCTGAAGGCATATGCTGATCGGGTTGCCATTTTTCTGATAAAATGGCAACCCGAAAAACGACCTAAAAGCGAACTTAGTTCCGCTTTGCTATAAGCTGAATATCAAGCTCTAAAGAGTTTTCTGTGTTTCAAGGCAAAACTCATAGAGTGGGCGCATACATTCATCTAATGTAAGAACTTGAGTCTGATCTGCAGGTATTAATTTCATAAATGTCTGAGCTAAGTGTCTTTTTTCAACAATATCCCGGAGCTCTGGTACAAGAAGTGCGATCCGCTTGATAAGGTTCTTTGCTTCTTCCGTGTCCGGCTGCGCATTTGTTTTAATTACAGCGCCTGCTAAGATTTCTTCTCCCTGTTCCTTTTCAAAGCTATAAAGAACAGCAAAATGTTGAGTAAATAATGATTGCTTCCAGGGTTGGTGGTTTATTTCCTTATAGTTCAGATAACTTAAATCTGAAAGATCAACAAAATAAAGTATTAGAAAATCGAGAATCGATGCAATTTGCTTGAGTGTTTCAGTGTCATTTGTTGCACTAAGCGCTTGCTGGACTGCTAAAATGAAAAATTCTGCCTGTATGTCAGCAATATTTAAGGAAAGGATATTTTCATTTTGTAACATCACCATCAATGTGCAGCGTTCATCATCAAATTTCGGAGTAATAGAAGTAATCAGATTAGCCTGATTAGGTTGTTGTAGTTCTTCTTCTTCAAAAGCAGGAATATTCATTGCCAATTTTTCGTGCTCGGCAATGATCTTTGCTTTATAAATCTCCCCTTTATCTTGCAGTTTTTTTATTGCTTTATGTGCGCGATCGCGCATAAGAATAATAAAATCGAGCATAACGCTTAATTGCATATAATAAGTATTACAAGTAGAGTCCTCTACCTTGATTTTTACTGCCATCAGGAAAAACTTGTCATTAAATTTAATTGCGCCAGTGTTAATACCACTAATTTTTTGAGTCATCAGGTCATCCTTTTCCAGTTTAACAAGGCAATGAAATTGAGTTATTTTTTGACAGATCGATCACACGATCTGCTGAAGCAATTGTTGATGGACGATGTGCAACAATGACACGTGTAATACTTAAATTAGATATTGATTGGTTTATATGATACTCATTTTGTAAATCAAGATGGCTGGTTGCTTCATCCATAAATAAAATACCTGGTTTACGGTATAGCGCTCGTGCGATCAAGAGTCGTTGTTTTTGTCCGCCAGAAATACCCGTACCCAGTTCACCAATAAGTGTTTCATAACCCATGGGCATTTGCATAATTTCAGCATGTATATTGCTGTTTTTTGCGCACTCCATAATGAAATCGATATCTGCATTATCATCAAAACCGCTAATATTTTCAGCAATAGAACCAGAGAACAACCGATCTTCCTGAAGTACGCAAGCAGTGCTTAAACGATAATTATTTATACCAATTTTAGTGATATCAAGATTATTCACCAAGACATCACCACTTGTAGGAGATAGCAAGCCGCTCATTACTTTTAATAGGGTTGTTTTTCCAATACCTGATGGGCCAATTAAAGCAACAGACTCACCCGGTTCAATGGTAATATTCAAGTTAGATATAATAGGCTGTGAAAACGGATCATATTGATAGGTAAGATCTTTCACCTGAAGTTTCACCCCAATATTTTCTTCAAAAATACGCCGAGAGGGCAATTCTTTTTCCGGCTCGCAGAAAGCAATTTCAGAAATCCTTTCATTATGTAAGGAGAGCATTCGTACCTTCATAAAAAGATCGATCAAGTTGGAAGCTCTCTGAGAAAATTGGCCTCGGTAAGCATTAAAAGCCATAAACATACCTAGTGTCATATGGTTATCGATAACCATTAAAGCCCCTAACCATAAAATTACCACCTGATCAATTGAGGATATAAGGGTATTGATTCCGCCAAAAAGCATATCAAAACGACTCTGTTTAATCGTTGCATTACAGGCATCGATATTTAAATTTAGCCAGTGCTTCGAACGACGCTCTTTTAAATTAAGAGCCTTAATTGTTGCAATGCCATATAACGACTCCATGAAATGTGAGCTAGAGCGTGCCCCTTTGATGACTTGTTCTTCTGATACGCGGCGATAAAAACGGTATGTGGCCAGGCGCATAATGCCATAACAAGCTGTAAAACCTACTACAACCCAGCACAGCCAGCCGCCATAAAGCGTTAGCATGATCAAAAGCCCGATAGTCATTATTGAGTCGATGATTCCTGTAACGATGCTATTGGTAAATGTCGATCTGATTGTTTCCAGGGATGAAAATCTTGATTGAATATCACCTAAATGGCGTTTTTCAAAAAAGGATAAGGGTAGTTTGAACAGATGATCAAACATACTGGTTTTCCATTGTATGCTTGTCAATGTATTCAGTGTCAAAGATGTCCAAGCTCTTAACATGCTGATGAAAGCACTAAAAAGTGTAAATGACACCAGCCCTATACAGATTACGGCAAGTAAACTTTCATCGTGTGCCATAATAACGTGATCTGTTACCAGTTGGGTACCAACAGGTAATAATAAACCAATGGCTTCAATAACTACCGAAAAAGCAAAAATCTTAAGCAGCGTACTTTTAAGTCCAACTATGTTGCTCATTAAATCTATCATGCGTAGACGAGATTTAACTGTTTCCTGTTGGAAATTTTGCTCCGGCCACAGTTCAAGCGCAATGCCTGTAAAATTATTAGACATCTCTTGAAGTCCAATCACTCGTTTACCAAGCGCAGGATCATGTACAATGAAACTGGATTTACGAACTTTAGTAAGAACAACGTAGTGATTCATTCCCCAGTGAATAACACAAGGCAACTTGAGCTGGCGCATTTCATCAAGATCCAGCGAAAGAGCTCGATTTTGTAGGCCGGCTCGTTCAGCAATCTTGCTTAATGATAAAAGTGTGACGCCCTGCGCAGGGGTTCCAAAGCGATCGCGAAAGTTCAGCAGATCAATATTGAGTCCATAATATCCGGAGATCATTGCCAGGCAAGCTATACCACATTCAGATGTTTCTGATTGTAAAATAACGGGTGTGCTCTTGCGTAATTTGAAATTGAGCTGCTTGGTAATGTTGTCAAATAATTCTCTAGTCATTGATCGGTTCACTTACGCTTTGCTTGATTTTGTGAAACGGGGCAAACATCCATAAATATAAAGGACGCTTTTCCAGGAATACAATAGCCTGAGCTTTTAGTCCATTTGAGAGCTCAAGCGTCTTTCCGTTATAATCAAAATTTTTATTCTTAATTCTAATAATTGCCTTATAAAGTGCGAGTTCCTGTTGGTTTGGATTACTCACTACGTTTGTATATTCGGACATCTCCTGCTTCGATGCTGGTACAGAAGAAATTGTTTCAACTATGCCAGGGAACTGGCCAAATTTATCAGAAGGAAATGCATCGTAGCGAATGTTAACAATATCGCCTTTTTTAACATATGGGATGCTATTGTTTGGTAACCATAGTATAAGAAAATATTCGATATTTCCTGTAGGCTTGATCTGGGTAAGACTACTGCCTTTGTCAACCATTTGCCCTACGGTTACAGCTATGGACTCTATTTTACCATCCGAGGTGGCTTTAATAACCACATTGCCGTTAGCGTTTGATTCAACACGCTGATTTTTATAATCGTTTATTTGATTTTTTTGGCTAGAAATCTGATTGTCAAAATCTGCACTCTTTACAACCAGATCGCTTTTAAGCTGAGTAAGTTGAGTCTCAAGCTGCATTTTCTGGCTAACAAGTGATTGGTACGTACTTTGTTGTTGAAAATAGAGAGAATGCTGATAGTTGTATTGATCTTTGGTTATCAAGCCTTGTTTAAGATACTTATCATAGCTTGCAAGATTAGCTTTCATCTTTTGTAGACCAGTGTCTGTATCGTTCAGCATTTGCTTTGTTTCTTTTAACGAAGCTTCATACTGGCGCACTTGAGAATGAAGGGCTTCTAAAGTTTCACCTTTATTTTTTAATATTTTTACAATAATATCTTCGGCATTGGTTATTTTTTCGTTAATAACCGCATTCATCTCATCGGTCACATTACCAAATACTGTAGAACGAGAGACATCTATTTCATACAGAGGCGTTCCTTTTCGGACAATATCACCTGTCTCAATATATTTCTTTACTATGAATCCTTGCTGTGGTGCATATACGTTTATAGAATGTGGCAGAGTAATCACTTCCCCGCGTACATCAATACGCTGAGTGTAGTTACAAGTAGTCAGAGTAATGATTAGTACGCTTAGAAAAAGAAAGGAAAGTGTGCAAACCAACCATGCAGGAATTCCTGCCAACATAAGAGCTTTGCCCTTCCAGTGGTTCTTCTTGTATTCAATCGCTTCCTTGCGATAAAGATTATTTGCCATCAGAAATCACTTTTAAAATTAACCAAGGGATTAAGAAGTCCCAACAAATAGATAAAACATGTGATTGAGCAAGATAGTTTTTTAGAAACCTGCTAATAATATTAAACATACAGAACTCAAAGGTTCTGTATGTTTTTATTAAAAACTAATTATAAAAATCAGTTTGGAGTCCAGCCACCAATGGTGCCTGCGAACCAGGCGTCGACACCTTTCTTGATGTATTCAACGCTGGTATCGGCGCCAACATAAGCACCCCAGACTGCGCCAGTTACAGCACCCTGGATAGCTCCCCAAATTGAGCCGATACCGATAGTGATAACACCGAAGCCCAGAATACCGCCACCTGAACCGTTACCGGTTACACCGCCCTGCAGACCACCAGCACCAGATGCGCCGAAACCTAACAATACAGCACCGATTGCTGCATCCAACAGTCCAAACAGAACATTCTGGCTACCATCAATAATCTGCTGGATACCTGCACCAGATACGTCATTCATTTCAACAATAGTTAATTGCTTCATTTTATTTCCTTGTTTAATAATCCATCATAATCGATTTGTATCAAATTTTATTTTGCTACTTTCGGTTTTGAAATAGCACCATGATGAACAGTTCAGTGATATTTCGAAGGCTATTTTAACCATAAAAATCCTTTTTCCAATAGTTTGAATAAGAATTATATTTGAATTTTACAGGTTCAAGTATTAGATGAGTTTAGTTCACATATGAATCTTATCATCAAAAGCGAGGAGTTGTTTTTATAACTTGGTCTTTATTTGTAATAATAAAACTCCCCTCCTTGAACCTTGGTTCAGGGGGGGAGGGAAAAGGTAAAATGATTTGAAAAGAGAAATAGATATATACTATTTTTCCTGAAGAACAATTTCGAAGTCTACTTTAACATCTCCAGTAACCCCTAGAGTTACTGGATTTGCTATCTTGTAATAATCGGCGGAAAAGGTCTGGCTTTGGTTCTTTGCCGTGGTAAAAGTATAACTCAAATCGTTGAATTTTATTGCACTAGAGCCTTTCTTAATAATGATACCTACGTTTGTTGCTCCATCTGTAAGTGAATTAAGTAAAACACCATCAGCTGAAGTTGAATTTAAAGAAACAGGGTTAAACCAATAAAGATAATTTTTGTTTATTTCTGTGGTTGGACAGGTTATGTCGACGGTAAAGTTTTTAGGTTTACCAGCAGCCTTGCCTGCAGAAAGTGAAGCAAGCTCTGATAAATCAATAGGTTGTAACCTCACGGTATTTCCGTCTCTGGGCGAAATTTCACATGTTGTTTCTTTAAATTTAATGTTCGTCAGGTCTATGTTAATTCTATACAAAGACGAATTATTATTAGCACCAGAACTCGTTTGGGCAGGAGTTCCTGCCATATAGTATACTGTAATATAATTGGTTAACTTTGTTTGGGTTATCGGCCCAGTTTTTACTAGCCATACCATGACTTGTTTTGATATATCTGACGAAGAAAAGTATCGGCTTGTTGCTGACTCTGTTTGATCAATCACCGCAGGAATATATCGCCCTTTAGGCTTTAATATATCAGATATTTGAAAACCAATACCTGGAATTCCTGTCTCGTAAACGACCTGCCCGTTAATTTTATTTACACTAGATTGATTTACGGTTGGGTTTGTTCTGACAACAAATATGTCTCCAGGGTCACAATTTGAAAATGTTTTTGGAACAATATTCCCACGGACTGCAGTGGATAAGATTGTCCCAACAGGTAACGTTGGATCGGCCAGGACAGCAGGTGTACCAAAACTCACCGTGATAGCACCGCTAGACGTACTGCTATAAGAGCAAGAGGCGTTAGCCTGAAAGCTTGAAAATAATATACCTATTAAAATAATAAATTTTTTCATCGCATGTACTTCCTCGTTAACGACAAACCGCTGTGGTTTGCGCGATACTTTCTGTTGCCGTAGCTAATGTATAAGTAGCTTTACATTGCTGATCGGTTTTTGCTCCCCATTGAGCATATACCTCACCTTTATCTTTTAGGCCTGACATATAAACCATACCGCCATCAGATACAATACTGGCCTGTGCTTTTTTATCAGTTGTTAAGGTTACGGTTGCACCATAAGGAACATTTTCACCGGACAATCTTTTGAGAATTAGAAACGCTCTACGACCGAAAGTACCTTCGAAATTAGCTCGTACGATAGCGCCGCGAGTAGGTACTACTTTTTGGGTTGTATTCGGAAGTTCCATATTATCGCTCAACGTTGTGTTATCTAACGTTACACTTGTACGATAGAAAGGTGTTGCATAAGGTATAATGGCATAACCTCGATAATCCGTTTCAATGCTGGTGTCGTTCTCCAGTCTAACATTATCCAACCCTGGAGCTTTAATTAATACGGCCGTGTCGGACATTTCCTGACCCAGAGTAATGCCATTTGCATGAACTAATGCACCTCCACTCAATCCATAGTTTAATATTTGACTATGTTTATTGTAGCTGTAACCACCCGTTACCTGGCCTAACGAGCCTTTGTATGTAGCATTGACGCTGCCAGTGGCGTCTTCTCGGTTGCTATAGCCCTGCTGAACATTCCAGTCCAGATTGTTATTTTCCAGCGCTGAACCATTAAGAGATACGTATTGGTCGGTGGATCCCGGATTGCTATTATTTATACTATAGCTAGCATAAGTATTCGGAAGCCATTCACTTAAAGGTACAGATATAGTGAACGAAAGAAGATGATCATCTTCCACATTTCGGCCAGAACCACCATTACTCCATGAATAGCGATTATAACTATATCCGAAATAATAGTTGAAACGACGTGCTCCGCCATTATAGCCGATGTTTAGTGAGTTATTGCGTCGGCCACTATCCCAATAGTCTTCAAATAAACCTGAGATTGTCAGACTTCCCAAGTTCGCGCCCAAACTTTGGCTCACCGTCAGGTTAGTCCTGTTTCGCACAGAACGTGCAGAAGAAGCATTATAATGATCATTATAAGTGTTGAACGTATCCGATAGGGTGTTAAACCCTTTCGTTGAGTAACGATAGCCTGCAACTGAAACATTCGTCCCGGTTTCGAGAATATTTTTACCGTAGCGAATACGCCAGGACTGTCCAGATGTTTTTTCGTTGTCTTGTTTTTTCGACCAGGCTTGAGTTACATCACTTGAAATGGCTCCAATCTCACCTAAGTTTTGGCCGACACCAAATGCAAGTGCTTGATAAGCCGATGCTGTTTGTAAACCACCATATAAGGTTGTATTATTTAATAACCCATAGCTAATTGTTGCTTGGGTAAATGGTTTTTCATCTGTATTGTTATCATATGGGCGATATTTACCACTGGTAATTTCGTATTCCATCTGGCCTTCACGAAGCATAAGTGGTAAAGAAGCAAAGGCGACGACAAAGTTTTGTTTGCTGCCGTCTGCTTCTTCAACGGTCACGTACAAGTCACCGTTACCGCCAGTAGAGTAGAGATCGGTGATTTCAAAGGCGCCTGGAGCAACAAATGTTTGATAAATTTGATAGCCATTTTGCTTAATGATGACACGAGCATTAGTTCTGGCAATACCGCGAACGACAGGAGCAAAGCCACGAAGGCTTTCAGGGATCATATCCGTGTCTGTCGCTAGCTGAATACCTGTAAAAGGAACACTATCAAATATACTTGAAAGTGAAGAGCTTTCCCCCATAACTAATGTACTTTTTAATGGAATGATACTTCTCTGAGCATAAAGATAAACGGAGTCCCAATTGCTTTTATCGCCGCCATTTTTATTCCATGCACTCAGGTTACGAATGCGCCAAGGGCCAACATTTAACCCGGACTGTAGATTAAAATTGTAATATTCTTGTTTTTCGTCAAAATCTTTTGAGCCGCTGAATTGATAATTTGCCAACAGCGCATTAATACCTTCATCAAACTCTTCAGGCGACACATATCCTTGAGCAATGCTTGATAACGCAGCTTGAGGGATAGATAGTAAAAGTTGCTGTGTATTAAAGTTGAGATCGGCTGTAAAGTTTGGTATGTCAGCTGTGTTCGCGCATCCTTTTGCATCATTTTTTAACGTTGGGAATGCGCTCAGTCGTAAACCATAGCTGGAGAGCTTTTCTATACTCAAGCAAGGTGACAACTCTCCATTTTGCTTTTCAACAAACAGGATACTAGTTGTTTCTTTAAGTTCATTATTCAAGACCACATCGACACGATATTCACCTGATGCTTGAGAATCCTTGGTTGCATAAACTGATAGATCTGGAATAGATGAAGAGTCCTGGCCAACCGATTTAATGAAATCAGGATCAAAAAAATCACGTGCCGTCGCGGTACCGCACAAACATAATGTCAGTGCAGGAATGAGAATAGCAACTGTGTAAGGAGCACCAGCAAGAATTCCAGCTCTTTTTTTTATAAATTTAGACATGTTATTACCCAAGCCAGTCAGTTAATCTCATTAGAATGATGAGGAGTAGGTAGACCCCGAGCCCCCGCTATCGGTTGCTATCATCCATGTTATTTCCGAGCCATTTATGCCTGCTGGTAAAGTGAATTCCACAGTAGAGTAGGCGGCTACGTGTGGGATTGAGCTGTTAATCTCTTTGTCATTTATTTTTACCGACCTAAAATAAAGAAAGAATGGTGTCGGATTTTTCAAGGTAATCTTGTTGTTTGTTTTTTGCCATTCTAATTTTTTAGCTTCAGTATCAGCTGATAATTCTTGAACACTTTTCGGTCGAAAGATCAGTCGCATTTTATGTCGAACAGCTAACTGAATCTTATTTTTAGCTTCATCACTATCGCTGGTCGGTGGTATCGACATGACATTAAAGAAGTAAACCGATTCACGATCTTTAGGTGCATTCGAAATATTTGCATTTGGAAAGATACGTAAGGTGTTTTTCTGTTTTCCTTCCAGGCGAAACAGTGGCGGGGTTACCATAAAATATGATGTGTCTTTTCCTTCTGGGGCTTCTACCCATGACTTGATTAAGTAGGGAGTGTCATCTTTGTTTTCAATGTGCGCGTTGATTTCGCGTGAGCCTTCTTTATAAAGATGACGAGTTGAGTCAACGACAATCCCGCTGTGGGCAAAGAAACTAGTTACTAATGAAAAAGCTATTACTGATTTTAATAATAATTCACGCATAATCCTTTCCTTGGATATAAATGGAGCCTGCCGGGCAGGCTCCATTTATTATTAGTAAGTGAGGGTAAAGGTAGCTACGCCTTTCACGTCACCGGTTGTTACGCCAGAACCTGTTCTGACGTATGCAGCTTTAAAACGCAGGTAAGACGGGGTACCTGCGGTATAAGCGACAGTTTGAGCAGCATTAACACCGCTTAAATCAACACGGCTCCAGTCGGTATTAACAACGGTTACAGCAGCGCTGTTGGCAGCGTTTGGTGCAAGGTTTTTCAGAACGTCGTTCATGCCGCTGACGTAATCGCCAGTAACGGTAACACTAATATTACCGGTGTAATCAGAAGCACCTTTCTGACAGTCTTCGACTTTATATTCAATATCTTTAGCCAGCTCTTTATAAGGAGAGTTCAGAGCAAAGTTTTCTAACTTGTCAGCTCGGATATCGTCCAGAGTTAAAGAGCCACCTGCGATCAGCGGAGCCGGGGTTACGTTACAGGATTCACCAGTTGCAGTAACTTTACCCAGAACTGTCAGGTTGGTGCTGTTCCCTGCCGCGAAAGCCTGAGCACTCAGCACTGCAGATGCAGCGACCATTACAGCTACGATTGTCTTTTTCATTTAATTAATCCATATATAGATACTTAGTCCTGTGTAGAATCGATAACAGTTATCATGGGAATGGAGTATGCATTCATATTGATATTGAAAATAAGCGCCAGCATTCCTTATATAGTGCTGAAACCTACCTTCCTGTTGAACGACGCTACAATATCACTTGCCATAGCGAACCATGGAGAAGCGGGGGTAATTTAAAAGTCTGGTGCAAAAAATGCTTGTGAATTCTTGATGAAGCACGCGTGAATTTAATAATGACCTTTTCTAATGAGATGTTGAGTTAGGTTGAGATAAATTTAATCCGAAAATGTGGCTTTTAAACAAGATAACTATCGCTTGTCATTTTTTATGCGGTATCCTCAAAGCTGAAGTTCAATGTGAACTGACCCCGCTTCTGTCTGAAGCGATAATGTTCACGCCATGGTTTGGCTGGGATTATTTATTTTTGTTATGGATAATAGGGTTGCGTGGGGCAAGGATATGGATGATATTGCATTATTTAATGGCTGTATAATTAATCAGGAGATTATATTTAATGCCAATATGAATGAGCTGCGACCGCTTGCCGGGGATGGGGAGAGCATCAGCCTCAATGCGCCTACCGCCAGATGCTTGCTGCTGCTATTGCAGAATTGCGGCAAAGTGATTTCTCGGGATGAATTTCTGGCGGCTGTATGGGAAACACGGGGAGTGGTAGTTTCGCAAAATACATTTTATCAAAATATCTCTTTGTTGAGAAAATCGCTGCTCAAAGCCGGACTATCTGAGGATATCATTATCACCGTCAGACAAAAAGGCTTTAGCGTCGCCCCGGATACTTTAGTTATCCCGCTCTCGGATGAAGAGTGCGAGAATATGAATCGGGAAAGATTAACGCATTTTCACAGTAGTAAAACTGCTGATGTCATTTTCAATGATACGGGGAAAATTGACCATAAATTAAGTCTTCCACTACCAGTGAATTTAGCAATCCAGGAGAATGATAGGCGGGAAAATAGCGTGAAGGTGGCAGAGAAAGTATCGGAACGATTACATATAACCTTTAAAGTTCCCACCTGGTTAATCGCGCTGATTGTCGTGATGATTGTTATCAATGTTATCGTACTGATCGTGTTACATCGATAATACGCCGCCGCTGGGGTTTATATCGAGAAGGTAACGGTAAAGTGGATTGCCGAGTATGTTAGTCCCAACCTGGCTGTGTATTCATATTAAGATGTCTGCCAGCACGACCTGGCAGACAAGGGAGGGGAGCTAACGCTGCTTCAGTCCTAAATCCAGCGGCGTCTTGCTGGGTTCGCCGCCGATCTCTCGCGCCAGCTTCGGCACCATATAGCCGGAGATGAGGGTCAACAGTTCACGCATGATTTCACGGGCTTCATCATCGCTGACCATAAAGTGTGCCGCCCCTTGTACCCGGTCCAGCACGTGCAGGTAGTAGGGCATTACCCCGGCATTGAACAGCGCATTGCTGAGATCGGCCAGGGTTTGCGCGTTATCGTTCACCCCGCGCAGCAGCACGCTCTGGTTAAGCAGCGTGACGCCCGCCTGACGCAGCATGGCCATCGCCGCGCGAAACTCGCCGTCAATTTCATTAGCGTGGTTGACGTGGTTAACCAGGATCGCCTGCAGCGACGAACGGTGGAAGCGGCTGACCAGCGTCTCGGTGATGCGCGCCGGGATCACGATTGGTAATCGGCTGTGAATACGCAGACGCTTAACGTGCGGAATGGCTTCCAGCTGGGTCATTAGCCAGTCAAGCTCATGGTCCTTCGCCATCAGCGGGTCGCCGCCGGAGAAGATGATTTCATCAAGCTGCGGATGCTCAGCGATATAGTTCATTGCCGTCTGCCAGTTGCGCCTGGTGCCCTGATTTTCGGCATAAGGAAAGTGGCGGCGGAAGCAGTAACGGCAATTGACCGCGCAACCGCCTTTCACCAACAGCAGGGCCCGGTTGCGATATTTGTGCAACAGGCCGGGCACGACGCTGTGCTGTTCTTCCAGCGGATCGGTGGAGTAGCCGGGGGCGACGATAAACTCCTCTTCGGCGGTAAGTACCTGACGAAGCAGCGGATCGTCAGGGTTGCCTTTCTCCATTCTGGCAATAAACGCGCGCGGGACGCGCAGCGGGAACAGGCGTCTGGCCTCACGTCCGGCGAGCAGTTTTTCATCAGCATCTACATTTAAAAGACGCAGCAGTTCATCAGGACTGGTCACAACATTGGCAAGTTGCGTTATCCAATCTTCTCTGGATGGGGTATTTAGGGTTACAATATGCGCCATTTTGTGGCTTAGCTACCAGTTAAACAATTTCAGAGGGCCTTATGGCGACTTACTATAGCAACGATTTTCGTGCTGGTCTTAAAATCATGTTAGATGGCGAACCTTATGCGGTAGAAGCCAGCGAATTCGTTAAACCAGGTAAAGGCCAGGCGTTTGCGCGCGTTAAGCTGCGCCGTCTGCTGACCGGCACCCGCGTTGAGAAAACCTTCAAATCTACTGATTCTGCAGAAGGCGCGGACGTTGTCGATATGAACCTGACTTACCTGTATAACGACGGTGAGTTCTGGCACTTCATGAACAACGAAACCTTCGAACAGCTGTCTGCTGACGCGAAAGCGATCGGTGACAATGCCAAATGGCTGCTGGATCAGGCTGAGTGCATCGTGACCCTGTGGAACGGCCAGCCGATCGCGGTCACCCCGCCGAACTTCGTTGAGCTGGAAATCGTTGAAACCGACCCAGGTCTGAAAGGCGACACCGCGGGTACCGGTGGTAAACCCGCGACCCTGTCTACTGGCGCTGTGGTTAAAGTGCCGCTGTTCGTCCAGATTGGCGAAGTAATCAAAGTGGATACTCGCTCTGGCGAATACGTATCCCGCGTGAAGTAATTTCACGTCATGATGACTGGCGCAGCCTCTGTGCTGCGCCGCTCTTTCTGTACTGGCACGACGAGCACGACACATGAAGCGCAGCGTAAAACTCCTGGCGTTACTGTTTCTGAGCAGCGCACTGCTGTCTGGCTGCAATACCGCCCGCGGTTTCGGTGAAGATATTCAGGGCCTGGGTCACGCCATCTCTCGCGCTGTAAGCTGACTTCCTTCCGTTTCGCCTGCCGCGATCGCCTTGCGATGCGTCTGCTTCCTCCACGAATACTCCTTTTCTCTTAAAAAACGCAAAGATCCCTTCATCTGTGGACGGTTTGTCTATGCTTATAGGGCATGAAAACAAAACTGACACTAAGGATGACATTATGGTGAAAAAAACGATTGCAGCGTTCTTTACGGTTTTGGTCCTCTCTTCAGCACTGACCGCTTGTAACACCACGCGCGGTGTAGGTCAGGATATTTCAGAGGGCGGCAGCGCAATCTCTGGCGCAGCAACCAAAGCTCAGCAATAACAGCCTTCGACGGTACGGTTTTGCGCCGTACCGTTCTTCACTTCCCCCATCCTGTTGGATATACTCACTACGACTTTTCATCCACCTTACGGGACGACCCGTAAGCGTTTCTCATCCGGGGACGGCCCCAGCAAAGGAGCCTTATGTCCTGGATAGTCTTATTTATCGCTGGCCTGCTGGAAGTGGTGTGGGCCGTCGGCCTGAAATATACCCATGGCTTTAGCCGCCTGGTTCCCAGCGTCATCACCATCGTCGCGATGGTCGTCAGCATGGCGCTGCTTTCATGGGCGATGAAAACCCTGCCGGTGGGTACCGCTTACGCCGTCTGGACGGGGATCGGCGCCGTGGGCGCCGCTGTGACCGGTATCGTACTGTTAGGTGAATCCGCCAGCGCTATGCGTATCGCCAGTCTTGTCTGCATCGTGGTCGGCATCATTGGCCTGAAGATCAGCGCGCACTAGTTGTAGCGCTGATTAACCCAGACCAGTTTGCTGATATCAAAACCTTGCCGGGTGGCAATATCCAGCATCTGCTGCCTGACTTCCGGGGCGATGGTGGGGGCTCGCGCCAGTAGCCAGAGATAGTCGCGGTCGGGGCCGCAGACCAGTGCGTACCGATACTCCTTATCCAGCGCAATGACGTTATAGCTGCCATAGAAGGGGCCGAAGAAGGAGATCTTCAGCGCGGCGCGGCTGGGTTCGCCGGTAAAATACGCCACCCCGTCCGTTTTCTGCCACATGTCGCGGTCGGGGTTATAGCCTTTATTGACCACGTCCAGACCGCCGTCATCGCGCGGCTGCCAGGCGATCGTGACCTTTTCAAGCCCGCTTTCAAAAGGATGGTCGAAGCGAGCTATTTCGTACCAGGTACCCAGATAGCGCTGAACGTCGAAGGGGGTGACCACGGTGACGCCCGGCGGCGGGGCAGGGGTGCTGCAGGCGACAGACAGGAACGAGACGGCGACCGCGGTGATTATCGGCAGGATACGCATGGTATGCTCCTTGCTGGCTTTTAAGCTAAGTGTAGAGTCCGGCAGGGCAAAGGCGGCAAGATTTTTCTATGAAGCGAGCCCGGTAGCAGAATTGCTGCCGGGCTCTTGCAGGATCAGATAAACAGTACGCCAACGAGAGTAATGACGCTGAGGATCGCCGCCAGACCGTAGAAGACCCATTTGCCGTTTGGCACATGGATTTTCAGGTCGTGCATGGCGTGGTGAATACGATGCAGCCCACACCACAGCGGCAGGACAATCATCAGAAAGATGAACGCGCGGCCGATAAAGCTCTGGGCAAAGGCCAGCACGCGCTCATAGCTGAAGGCGTCGGCCGGGGCGAGCCCCAGCGGCAGCAAAATGCCCACCAGCAGCACCATCACCGGCGCGACAATCGCGCCCCACATGCCGCCAGCGCCAAACAGCCCCCAGAAAACGGGTTCATCGGAACGTTTCGGATTGGGATTAATCATCTCAGCCTCCTTACCAGAACAGGGCGACAAACAGGATCACCACGGTGACCACCGCCGTCACCACCCAGAGACCTTTAATCACCGGCTCTGGCCCCATTTTTTCGCCTTTGATGATGACGTTGGCGGCTTTCGGCGCCAGCTCGAACCAGGTTTTGGTGTGCAGCAGCGCCGCCGCCAGAGTGATCAGATTGAGGATCACCACCACTGGATTTTGCAGGAATCCGATATATCCCGCCCAGCTTTCGGCGCCGTGCTTGAGGGCAAACAGCCCGTAAATCAGCACAATGCTAAACCAGACCGTCGGTACCGCCGTGCCTTCCCGCACCATGTAGAAGCGATAAAACGGCAGCTTTTTCCACCAGGTGGAGGTCATCGGCCGCACGTAGGGTTTGCGTTTCGTCGTCATAATGCACTCCTTAGCGTGGTTTCAGGGTGGCGATAAGAAAGTCTTTCGAACTTTCCACCTTGCCCTGCTGGATCGCGGCCGCCGGGTCGACGTGCTTCGGACACACTTCCGAGCAGTAGCCCACGAAAGTACAGGTCCAGACGCCGTTCTGGCCGTTAAGCTGCGCCATGCGTTCCTTTTTGCCGTGGTCGCGGCTGTCTTCGTTATAGCGGTGGGCGAGGGTGATCGCCGCCGGGCCGATAAACTCCGGATTCAGGCCGAACTGCGGACAGGCGGCATAGCACAGTCCGCAGTTGATACAGCCGGAGAACTGATGGTATTTGGCCATCTGGGCCGGCGTCTGCTTGTTTGGTCCCTGGTCCGGGGTGCGGTTATTGCCGATGATATAGGGCTTAATGGCCTCCAGACTTTCGATAAAGTGGGTCATATCCACCACCAGATCGCGCTCGATCGGGAAGTTGGCCAGCGCTTCAACCTTGATGCCTTTGGTGTAATCCCGCAGGAAGGTTTTACAGGCCAGCTTCGGTACCTTATTGACCATCATGCCGCAGGAGCCGCAGATCGCCATCCGGCAGGACCAGCGGTAGCTCAGGTCGGGCGCCAGGTTGTCTTTAATGTAGCCCAGCGCGTCCAGCAGCGAGGTCTGCTCATCGTAAGGCACGTCATAGAACGCGCTGTGCGGTGCCGTGTCGACCTCCGGGTTGTAACGCACCACTTCGACTTTCAGGTTTTTCATCTCAGCCATGGGTGGTCTCCTTCTTCTCAGCCGCTTCCGCTTCAGCGCCATAGACACGTTTCGCCGGCGGCAGCGTGGTGATCTTCACATCGCCATATTCCAGGCGGGTGGTGCCATCAGCCTCGCGGAAGGCGAGCGTATGTTTGAGGAAGTTGACGTCGTCGCGTTCGGTACAGCCTTCATCCAGACGCTGGTGCGCACCGCGCGATTCTTTACGGGCGATGGCCGAGTGCGCCATACATTCGGCAACGTTTAAACCGTGTCCCAGCTCAATGGTGTAAAGCAGATCGGTGTTGAATACGCTGGAGTTGTCGGTAATGCGCACGCGCTTAAAGCGCTCCTGCAGCTCAGCCAGCTTGTCGATAGTTTTCTGCATCAGCTCTGGCGTCCGGTAGATGCCGCAGCCTTCCTCCATCGAGAGCCCCATTTCGTCGCGGATTTTCGCCCAGTTTTCGTTACCCTCCTGGTTGACGAGATCTTTCAGACGACGCTCCACATCGGCAGCCTGCGCATCAAGGGCGGAGCCGTTCGTCTCGCCCGCTTGCGCGGCGCGCTGCATGGCCTGTTCCCCGGCCAGGCGGCCGAAGACCACCAGCTCGGCCAGCGAGTTGGAGCCCAGGCGGTTGGCGCCGTGCAGACCAACGGACGAGCATTCGCCCACGGCAAACAGCCCTTTGATGCGGGTTTCGCACTGTTGATCGGTTTCGATGCCGCCCATGGTGTAGTGCGCGGTCGGGCGTACCGGAATCGGTTCTTTCACCGGGTCGACGCCGACGTAGGCTTTCGCCAGCTCACAGATAAACGGCAGGCGCTCCAGCAGCTTTTTCTCGCCGAGGTGGCGCAGATCGAGGTAGACCACGTCGCCGCGCGGCGTGGGAATGGTGTTCCCTTTCCGCCATTCGTGCCAGAAGGCCTGGGACACTTTGTCGCGCGGGCCCAGCTCCATATATTTGTTCTTCGGTTCGCCGAGCGGGGTTTCCGGGCCCATGCCGTAATCCTGCAGATAGCGATAGCCGTTTTTGTTGACCAGAATCCCGCCTTCACCGCGGCAGCCTTCGGTCATCAGGATCCCGGAGCCCGGCAGGCCGGTCGGGTGATACTGCACGAACTCCATATCGCGCAGCGGCACGCCGTGGCCCAGCGCCATACCCATCCCGTCACCGGTAACGATGCCGCCGTTGGTGTTGTAGCGATAGACGCGTCCGGCGCCGCCGGTGGCCAGCACCACCGCGTTGGCGCGGATCTGCACCAGCGTGCCTTCCATCATATTCATCGCCACCAGGCCGCGGGCCTGGCCGTCATCGACCAGCAGATCAAGGACGAAATGTTCATCAAAGCGTTGAATTTGGGGAAACTGAAGGGAGGTCTGGAAGAGGGTATGCAGCATGTGGAAGCCGGTTTTATCGGCGGCAAACCAGGTACGTTCGATCTTCATGCCACCGAAGCGCCGGACGTTAACGCTGCCGTCAGGGCGGCGGCTCCACGGGCATCCCCACTGTTCCAGCTGGGTCATTTCCGTCGGGCAGTGGTGAACGAAATAGTCGACGACATCCTGCTCGCACAGCCAGTCGCCTCCGGCGACGGTGTCGTGAAAATGGTACTCAAAGCTATCGTGATCCTGGGCAACGGCTGCGGACCCCCCTTCTGCAGCGACCGTATGGCTGCGCATCGGATAGACTTTAGAAATCAGGGCGATTTTGGCATTGGGGTTGGCCTGGGCGGCGGCGATAGCGGCGCGAAGGCCTGCCCCGCCGGCGCCAATTACGGCGAGATCGGCTTGAAAAGTGTGCACGACATTCCTCCAGTTTTAGTGTATTTCGCCGCCGGGCTGGCGAAAAAGTATCACTGCTCCTTTATAGGTACAGGAGTATAGCCGTAGGGTCAGTATGGAAAATTGACGTGTTCGATTTTTTTATCGATATGTGCGGTTATTTATCAGTGATATTTATGCATTTAGGTTAACGATAGATTAATGGCATGTAATCTGCCGGGGATTGCACAAAATTTGTTTCACTCGCCGGTTGCGAGTAGACTTCGTGCCCTTGTTTGCAATCGGAGAAAGTACCATGAGCGAGACGGCAACCTGGCAGCCGAGCGCACCCATTCCCAATCTGTTGAAACGCGCGGCGGTGATGGCGGAAATCCGCCGTTTCTTTACCGATCGCGGCGTGCTGGAGGTGGAGACGCCTTGCATGAGTCAGGCGACGGTAACGGATATCCATTTGTTCCCGTTTGAAACCCGTTTCGTCGGCCCGGGCCACTCACAGGGACTCAATCTGTACCTGATGACCAGTCCGGAATACCATATGAAGCGCCTGCTGGCGGCGGGCTGCGGCCCGGTTTTCCAGCTGTGCCGCAGCTTCCGTAATGAAGAGATGGGGCGGCATCACAATCCGGAATTCACCATGCTGGAGTGGTATCGTCCGTGCTATGACATGTATCGTCTGATCAACGAGGTGGACGATCTGCTGCAGCAGGTGCTGGAGTGCCAGCCGGCGGAAAGCCTCTCCTATCAGCAGGCGTTCCAGCGTCATCTGGATATTGACCCGCTCTCTGCCGATAAAGCGCAGCTGCGCGAAGTCGCGGCGAAGCTGGATCTGAGCAATATCGCCGATACTGAAGAAGATCGCGACACGCTGCTGCAACTGCTGTTCACCATGGGCGTGGAGCCGCACATCGGCAAAGATCGGCCGACGTTCATTTATCATTTCCCGGCGACTCAGGCCTCTTTAGCGCAGATCAGCCCGGAAGATCATCGGGTCGCTGAGCGCTTCGAGGTCTATTACAAAGGAATTGAGCTGGCGAATGGTTTCCACGAGCTGACCGACGCCCATGAGCAGCGCCTGCGCTTTGAGCAGGACAATCGCAAGCGGGCCGCGCGCGGCCTCCCGCAGCAGCCCATCGATAACAACCTGCTGGCGGCGCTGGAGGCAGGTCTGCCGGACTGCTCCGGCGTGGCATTGGGCGTTGATCGCGTGGTGATGCTGGCGCTGGGCGCTGAAAGCATCGGCGAAGTGATCGCCTTTACGGTCGACCGCGCCTGATGGCGCTGTCACCTCCCGCCGCCTGCGGGCGAGGGAGGTGACAGGCCTCTCCTGACCTATACCTCGCACGGTATCCCGGCATTCGCCCGAATACCCACAATCTCTCTCCGTGATTTTGCTACTATCCGCGCTCTTTTTATGAGACCAGGCGTTGCCCGTCGGGCGATGCTCACGTTTGGATAGGTTTATGCATCAACAACTCAAGAAGATGAGCCTGATTGGGCTGATTCTGATGATCTTCACCTCGGTGTTTGGCTTTGCCAACAGCCCGTCGGCGTTTTATCTGATGGGCTACAGCGCTATGCCGTTTTATCTTTTTTCCGCACTCTTTTTCTTCATTCCGTTTGCGCTGATGATGGCGGAGATGGGCTCAGCCTTTCGTCGGGAAGAGGGCGGCATTTACTCCTGGATGAACCACAGCGTCGGGCCGCGCTTTGCGTTTATCGGCACCTTTATGTGGTTTGCGTCGTACATCGTCTGGATGGTGAGTACCGCGGCTAAGATCTGGGTGCCGCTATCTACCTTTTTGTTTGGCGCCGACAAAACCCAAAGCTGGGCGCTGGGTAGCCTGACCCCGACGCAGACGGTGGGCATTCTGGCGGCCTGCTGGATGGTCGTCGTGACCTTTATTGCCGTCAAAGGGATCAATAAAATCGCCAGGATCACCGCCGTCGGCGGTATCGCGGTGATGGGGCTTAATCTGGTGCTGCTGCTGGCGAGCGGGGCGATCCTGCTGCTCAACGGCGGCCATTTCGCCCAACCGTTAAACTTCGCCCTTTCGCCTAATCCGGGCTATCAGTCGGGTATGGCAATGCTGTCATTTGTGGTATTTGCCATCTTCGCCTATGGCGGAATTGAGGCAGTCGGCGGCTTAGTGGATAAAACCGATAAACCGGAAAAGAACTTTGCCAAAGGGATTATTATCGCGGCGATCGTGATCTCGGTTGGTTATTCGCTGGCGATTGTGCTGTGGGGCGTGAGCGCTAACTGGCAGCAGGTGCTCGGTGCGCGTTCAACCAACCTCGGCAACATCACCTATGTGCTGATGACCAGCCTCGGGAACACGCTCGGCCAGGCTCTGCACATGACGCCAGAGGCGGCAGCCCTGACCGGGATCTGGTTCGCCCGTATTACCGGGCTGTCGATGTTTCTCGCCTATACCGGCGCGTTTTTCACTCTCAGCTATTCGCCGCTGAAAGCGATTATCCAGGGCACGCCAAAAGCGCTCTGGCCATCGGTGATGACCCGTCTCAACGTTAATGGTATGCCCGCCGCGGCGATGTGGCTGCAGTGTTTGCTGGTCGGGGTGTTTATTGTCATGGTGTCGTTCGGTGGGGACAGCGCTTCCGCGTTTTATAACAAGCTGACGCTGATGGCCAATGTCTCCATGACTTTGCCTTACCTGTTCCTGACCATCGCCTTCCCGTTCTTCAAGTCAAAAGCGCATCTCGATCGGCCGTTCGTGATTTTCAAAAACCGCCAGTCGACGCTGCTGGCGACCGGCGTGGTGCTACTGGTGGTGACTTTCGCCAATATCTTCACCATTATTCAGCCGGTCATCGACAGCGGGGACTGGAACAGCACGCTGTGGATGGTCGGCGGGCCGATCTTCTTCTCGCTGCTGGCGTTGGCCATTTACGAAAGCTACCGTCGGCGCCTGGCGTCCGGTGTGCTGGTAATGGAGAGCTAGAAAGCCTGCCCGGCGGCGGCGCCGGGCAGGGTATGGCCTACAGGCTGCCAGCCGTACGTCGGCTGGTTTTCCCGGCCGAGGTCATGGTTTTACTGCTTTGCCTGCCGTCGATACTTTCCAGCCGCATCTGGAACGGAGGGAACGGCATATCAATGCCATGCTCGCGGAAGCCCGCCAGGATCAGCTGATGCATCTCATGGCGTAGCGGCATGCGGTGCCCCATCTCGGCGGCAAAAATACGCAGCTCGAAAATCTGGATCCCCTGCTGCAGGTCGACGAGAAACGCCTCCGGCGCCGGGGTATCGATGACCAGCGAACAGCGATGCGCCGCGGCGATGAGGATCTTGGTCACCTCTTCGGTATCGGCGTCCACCGGAGCCGGCACCGTCAACACCACGCGGGTGACCGAGTCCGACAGCGACCAGTTGATAAACTGTTCGGTGATGAACGCCTTGTTCGGCACGATAATCTCTTTCCGGTCCCAGTCGCTGATGGTGGTGGCGCGGGTATTGATGCGGGTGACGCTGCCCGTCAGGTCGCGGATGGTGACCGTATCGCCGATGCGGATCGGCTTTTCAAACAGGATAATCAGGCCGGAGATAAAGTTAGCGAAGATCTCCTGCAGGCCAAACCCGAGACCCACACCCAGCGCGGCGACCAGCCACTGCAGCTTCGACCACTCAATGCCAATCATCGAGAAGCCCACCAGCCCACCGATCAGCATCAGCAAATACTTGGTGATGGTGGTGATGGCGTAGCCGGTGCCGGGCGTTAAATCGAGGTGCTGGAGGATCGCCAGCTCCAGCAGCGCCGGCAGGTTGCGCACCAGCTGAGTGGTGATGATCAGCACCAGAATGGCAATCAGCACTGCGCCAAGGGTGATGGGCTCGAGGCTTTCCACCCCCTGCACCGTCGAGGTGACGTCCCACAGCGAGATATTCTCAAGGAAGCCAAACGCCGAGTGAATTTCCGACCACAGCACGATGACTGACAGCAGCGCGATCAGCATCAGCAGAGAGCGCACGAGACGCAGCGACTGGGTACTGATGGCATCGAGATCGACCTCGCTGACCTCCGTCTCCACCGATCCTTCCGGGCTGCTGACGTGAACAGGCTCATCTTCGCCGCGGGCGCGCTGGGCGAGAATTTCCGCGCGACGATGGCGGGCCCGGTCGAAGGCCAGTCGGCGCCGCTGGATCAGCATCCAGCGGCGGATAATGTGATAGACCACCAGCAGCAGGAACCAGATGGCGACGGAGGTTTCCAGACGCGCCAGCAGCGCCTGAGCGGTGGCGAGGTAGCCGACGGCGGCCGCCAGCATGGCCACCAGCGGGGCGCCAAGCATCAGGTTCCACAGCAGGCGGTTCACCATGTTGTCGCCATTCCCCTCTTTATCCAGGTAGAGCGGGATGCCGGCATGCTTAAGGCTGAGGGTGACCACCGCCAGCGCGCCGCAGATCAGCAGGAAGCACAGGCGGCCCAGCGAGGCGGAGAACTCGCGGTCGTTAAGATTATCGAACATGATCAGCGCCATTATCAGCGGCACAATCAGTCCGATGCTCATCAGGTAGTAGCGCATCGCTTTCGCCACGCGGTTACGCGGCCAGCCGAAGTGGGCGATAAACAGCCCGTTTGGCCGGGCGAAGGTGGCGCAGATCATCACCACCCACAGCAGAGGCACCGTCGCGGTGACCCCATCGCCAATCGCTACCGCCAGCGGGAAGGGCCAGGCGGACTGCAGACCATAGCCGAGCGTCATCCACAGCACCGGCAGCGGCGAAGCCACCAGTATCGACCAGAAGACCGTGCGCAGCGTCAGCCAGAAGTGATCCTGGGTGACTTTCCCCACCCGAGCGCTGGAGCGCTCAAGGAAGCGGGTGAAATGGCGCCGGGAGCTGATGCTGAAGCCAACCAGCAGCAGGGCGGCAAACAGCGGTAGCAGGGTCTCTTTGCTGGTGAGCATCATCGCGCTGGCTTTACCCAGCTCGCTGATGGTATCCAGGGAGATCAGGCGCCGCAGATCCTGGACGATCTCCAGCGGCCAGGAGAAGCCGATGGGGCTGACGTCCGAAGTCCAGAACAGATAGCGGTGGGTGGCTTCGTTGATCTCCTTCAGCGCGTCTTCCAGCTGGCCGTTGGCGACCTTCAGCTTGGTGAGCTCCAGCATCAGGGTATCGCCGCCGCGCAGCAGCGAGTTCAGCAGCTCGTTCTGCGTGCGTAGCTGCGCCTGCAGGATCTTGTTCTGCTCGCTGGTCAGCGGTTCGCCGTCGGCCTGGCGGATCTGCCGCAGCTGCGGCTGCTTACTGAGTAAATCCTCAAAGCGCAGACGCTGCACGCGCAGCTGCGCCATCTCCGTATCCAGCTGCTGCGGGCGAGGGCGCTCCGGCAGCCGCGCCACCTGGGCGCGCAGGGCTTCGCCCAGCAGATTAGAGGAGCCCAGCCACTGCGACTGCTCGCGCAGGGTGTTTAACGCCTGGCGCACCTGCAGCGTTTGATTCGTCGCCTGCCGCTGCTGGGACGCCACCAGATCCATACGCTGCGCCTGCTGGTTCAGCGCCTGGGAGAGTTCGCGGTTGACTTTAAACTGGGCGGTGATGTCCGGCGGCAGGTTTTCACTGTTCTCCGCCAGCAGTTCGGTACTCTCCAGCGCTTTTTCCGCCTCCCGCTGGCGCTGGCTGTTCTGCAGATTACGCAGCGCCTGCAGATAGGCATCCAGCTGCTCGCTCTGCTTTTGCGCCAGTTCAGAACGGGCGCGCGACAGCTCCTGGCGGTTATTGGCGGAAAGCTGGGCGAGGTCGAGCTCATCCACCAGCGCCTTCAGGCGCGCCGATTCCGCCTGCAGGGCAAGATTTTGCGCCTGGGCGAGAGCATTGTTGCCGGTTTGCGTGCCGATGCGGCGCTCAACCTCATTGAGCTGACGCCGGGCGTCGGTTTGCTGCTGCGGCAGCTGGTTCAGGGAGTCGGCGATTTCACGCGCGCGATCCTGCTCCTGCTGCGCCTGACGGCTTGACTCCAGCAGCTGGCTGCTGACCTGGAGGATCTCCTGGTTCAGCGCATCGGCGGTCAGGCCGACTGGCACCTGGCGCGGCTCTTCGCTCAGATTGTTGAGCTGGGCACGCAGGCTTTGAAACAGTTTGGGGAAATTGTCGATAACGTCCTGATACTGACGGGCGCGCTCGAGAGACGATTTTCGCTCCTCAAGCGCGTTCAGCGCGGACTGCAGAACTTCAACGGTTTCAGGCTGGGCGGGCTTTGCCGCCTTCGCCTGTTCCAGTTCCTGGGTTATCTGTTTAGCATCCGGGGCTGTCGCAGCGTACGCCCCGAAACTGAGGCTCAAGGCCAACAGGAAAGTGTATATCAGGCGCACGGCATAACCCTTTTGCTGAAGAATTAACCTTGGTCTTGTTTATCGTCAACCAGCGGGCTGGCGCGATGTTCGGCGCGGATCTCTTCTTCCTGTAACGGCGCCGGTTCAGCGGCGGTGGTTGCTTCCACCGTTGTCGCCAGCGGTTGGCCGATTTTAGTCACGGACAGGCTTTGCAGCATGTCGACCAGCTTCACCTGGCCCGGGGCAAACAGGTTGATCACGGTGGAGCCCAGTTTGAAGCGGCCCATCTCCTGGCCTTTCAGCAGGGCGACGGAGCCTTCGCTGTCGCCAGCGGGCCAGGTCCAGCGTTTAATAATGCCTTCGCGCGGCGGGGTTACGGTGCCGGACCACACGGTCTCGATGCTGCCGACGATAGTCGCGCCCACCAGAATTTGCGCCATCGGGCCAAACTCAGTATCAAACAGGCAGATGACGCGCTCGTTACGGGCGAACAGGTTCGGCACGTTCTGCGCCGTCAGATGGTTAACGGAGAACAGGTCGCCAGGAACGTAGATCATTTCGCGCAGGATACCGTTGCACGGCATGTGCACGCGGTGATAGTCGCGCGGCGACAGATAGGTGGTGGCGAAGCTGCCGTTACGGAACAGGTCGGCCATCTGGTAGTTGCCGGCCAGTAAGGCCTCCAGGCTGTAGTCGTGGCCCTTGGCCTGCAGAATTTTATCGTTCTCAATGGCACCAAGCTGGCTGATCACGCCGTCGGCCGGCATCACCAGTACGTTAGGATCGGTATTCAGCGGGCGAACGTCGTCGCGCAGCGGGCGCACAAAGAAATCGTTGAAGGTGCGATAGGCCGCGGTATCCGGCTTCTGCGCCTCTTTCATATCGACCTTGTAGTATTTCACGAACAGATCGATGACCAGCTTCGTCAGCCAACCTGCGCGTTTGCTCGCACCCCAGCCTGCGAGGCGGGTGAGCCACAGTTTAGGCAGAATGTATTGCAGTGAAAGTTTAAGATCGTTTAACAAAGTAGCCTCCAGGCCATGATATGTCGTTCCTGACCCCGCCTGCGGGCGGGGACCTGAAAAAAGGGGACGATTCTATACGTAAAACTCGCCAAATGGCATCCGCGTAAGCCGCGTCATCACCGCTGCCCGGCAGCGCCTGACGTGACGCTCAGCTTAATGGTCAGTCATCGGTCGAGGAAAAGTTTTTACGCGTTTTTACCTGTACCTGCGCCATGCTTTCCAGGATGCGGTGGTAGTTCTCGAAACGGCTTTCGGCGATCTTGCCGCTCTCTACCGCTTCGCGAAGCGCACAGCCAGGATCGGTATCGTGTTTACAGTCGCGATATTTGCAACGGCCTAAATAATCATGGAATTCGACAAAGCCGTTGGTGATTTGTTCCGCTTCCAGATGCCACAGGCCGAACTCACGTACCCCCGGTGAATCAATCACATCGCCGCCGTGCGGGAAGTGGTAGAGGCGCGCCGCGGTGGTGGTGTGCTGGCCTAAGCCGGAAACGTCCGAGACATCATTGGTGAGGATCTGATCCTCATTCAGCCCCAGCAGGGCGTTCAGCAGGCTTGATTTACCCACCCCGGACTGCCCGGCGAAGATGCTGATGCGGTCGGTCAGGGCCGCTTCCAGCGGCTTGAGGCCGTCCTGAGTACGGCTGGAGACCAGCAGTACGCGGTAACCGATGTTGCGGTAGATGTCCATTTGCTCATTGACGAAGCGCAGGCCATCGTCATCCAGCAGATCGATTTTGTTCAGGACGATTAACGGCTCGATATCCTGCGCCTCGCAGGCCACCAGATAGCGATCGATAATATTCAGCGACAGCTCAGGCAGGATCGCGGAAACTACCACGATCTGGTCGATATTGGCGGCGATAGGCTTCACGCCGTCGTAAAAATCCGGGCGCGTCAGGACGGAGGCGCGATCGTGAACCGCTTCGACGATCCCTTTGACGCTTACGCCGTCGGCGGCGTCTTTACCCGGCCGCCAGACCACGCGGTCGCCGGTGACCAGCGAACGGATCGTCCGGCGGATATTGCAGCGATGCACGCTGCCGTCAGCGGATTCGACGTCGGCATGCATGCCAAAGCGACTGATGACAATGCCTTCCGACGTGTCGCCAAACAGGTTGTCATCGTAGTCGGCCTTCTCCGCAGTGGTTTTCAGACGGCGCTGGTGGTTGGCTTTGACGCGGCGCTGCTGGCCTTTGGAGAGTTTATTTTTACTCAATCGAACTGGCTCCTGGTCGCCCTGATGGGGCAAAACCTCTATGATACACGCTATTTTAGATGAATATAGTCACGCAAGAAGGGTGGAAAATAGCATGAGTGCAAATGAAAACAACCTCATTTGGATCGATCTTGAGATGACAGGGCTGGATCCGGAGCGCGATCGCATTATTGAAATCGCCACCCTGGTGACCGATGCCAACCTGAACATTCTGGCCGAGGGGCCGACCATCGCGGTGCATCAATCGGATGCCCAGCTGGCGCTGATGGACGAGTGGAATGTGCGGACGCATACCGGCAGCGGGCTGGTGGATCGCGTGAAGGCCAGCGCCGTCAGCGAGCACGACGCCGAACTGGCGACCATTGAGTTTCTTAAGCAGTGGGTGCCGGCGGGCAAGTCGCCGATCTGCGGCAACAGCATCGGCCAGGATCGTCGCTTCCTGTTTAAGTACATGCCGCAACTGGAAGCCTATTTCCACTATCGCTATCTGGACGTTAGCACGCTGAAAGAGCTGGCGCGTCGCTGGAAGCCGGAAATTCTCGACGGCTTTAAAAAGCAGGGTACCCATCAGGCGATGGACGATATCCGCGAGTCAGTCGCCGAGCTGGCTTACTACCGCGAGCATTTCATTAAGCTGTAAACCGCGACCGGGCCCTGTGCGCGGCCCGGTACACCTTTCTGCCTTATTTAAACCACTTCTGCTGCATCTGCTGGAAGTCAGGCGTCGCCATGACCGCGGTCAGGGCATCGTTGATCGCATTCAGCAGCTCCGGATCGTCTTTGCGCACCGCAATCGCATACTGCTTACCGTAATAAGCCGGGTCGGTGGCCCGTTCATCCATGATGGCGTAGTCAGGGTTCTCCTGCTGCCAGGCGTCGAGGGTGGCGAAGTCGCCCATGACGCCGGTTATTTGCCCGGCCTTCAGCGCGGCCAGGGCGCTGGCGACGTCGTCGTAAGGAACAGCCTGTACGGCTTTCTGTTTATCACGCAGATAGTGTTGATGCAGTGTGCCTTTCACCACGCCGACTTTTTTGGCTTTCAGGTCGGCAAAGGTATGGGCGACATCTTTGTTGACGATCACCACCCCGGAGAGCGCCTGGCGATAGGGACGGCTGAAGGCGACCTGCTTCTCACGCATCGGGATCACTTCCATGCCGGCAATCACCGCGTCAAATTTCTTGAAGCGTAAAGCCGGGATCAGCGTATCGAAACGCTGCGCCGTGAACTGGCACTGCGCCTGCATCTGCTGGCACAGGGCCTGGGCAAGATCGATATCGAAGCCGACAGGCTGATTTTTGCCGTTGGCGGTGACAAACGGCGGATTGGCCGTGCTGGTGCCAAAATGGAGCGTCTCGGCTGACGCGGTTCCGATGGCCAGCGTGCTCAGCAGCAGGACGGTGAGGACTTTTCTCATGCTAATTCCCTGTTTGGCGGCGTGGTGGCCTCGTTTTACGTCGCGCCACCGCTGTATGATGCGAGCGATTTTGCGTCATTCAGGCGGGCGGAAAAAGCGATTTTGCCCGAAATGACGCTTATTTATACAATTCAGCGGCGTAGGTGGCGAGAAAATATCCATTTAAACAAAAAACGCAAAAAAGTGATGAACAGGGGGTTGCAGGGGCATCGAATTCTCGTATAATGCGCCTCCCGTAACGACGCAGAAATGCAAATTACGACGCCATCGAAATATGGCAAAAAATGCAGTAACGCGGGAATAGCTCAGTTGGTAGAGCACGACCTTGCCAAGGTCGGGGTCGCGAGTTCGAGTCTCGTTTCCCGCTCCAAAATTTGAAAGCACCATCCTGATCAAAGGATTTCATCTCGCAGATGCGGGGCGAAAGCCAAAGATTAAGCGGGAATAGCTCAGTTGGTAGAGCACGACCTTGCCAAGGTCGGGGTCGCGAGTTCGAGTCTCGTTTCCCGCTCCAAAATTTGAATGACACACCACACCAGTCGCAGTTTTCAGGTTGCTACACAGTAGCTTGAATGACGATGATTAAGCGGGAATAGCTCAGTTGGTAGAGCACGACCTTGCCAAGGTCGGGGTCGCGAGTTCGAGTCTCGTTTCCCGCTCCAAATTTTCTTCCATCTCTTATTTATCCACAGTGCAATCCAGCGCCGGGGATGATTTTCGTTTGGTCTGCAGAAATACTGTGAACAGAGTTATCCACAGGTTGTCGTTTCGTCTCTGACGGCGTAAATGCTTCGCTTTGTAAATAATATCTTTATATCTAATTGAAATTTAACAATTAAATTTCATTTCGAAATGTTAATCCGATCACTTGACCTCGGTCTGCGCCTTGAAACGCAATGTGTTTTAGATTTTATTCACAGCCTGTGAATGAATCAGGCGTCGCGCGGCAGCCCTTTCTCTACCACCCTGACCAGACGTAATTTTTTCGGCAGCTGTACTTCAACGGCGTCGGCGCTCCGTTTTTTCAGCTGCTGGGCCATCGCCCACTCAATGTGTTCGTCGAGAAGCGGGTGCTCGCCCAGGCGACTCTCCAGCGCGCGAAGATGGGCTTCATCCCAGGGCGCATTACCCAGCGCGACGGCGATATTACGCAGCCAGCGCAGGTGACCAATGCGACGAATCGCCGACCCTTCGGTCACCTTCAGAAACCACGCTTCGCTCCAGGCGAACAGCTCCACCAGCGGCGGGGCATGCAGCGCCTGGCGCGGACTGAAATCCTCTTCATCGGTGAGCTGTGAGAAACGGTTCCACGGACAGATGAGCTGGCAGTCGTCACAGCCATAGATCCGGTTGCCGATGAGCGGACGGAATTCCTCCGGGATCGCGCCTTCCAGTTCGATGGTGAGATAGGAGATGCAGCGGCGGGCGTCGACGGTATAGGGCTCGACGATGGCCCCGGTGGGGCAGATGGTCATGCAGGCGACGCAGCGTCCACACTCCTCCGCGACCGGGCTGTCGACCGGCAGGGGCAGGTCAGTCAGCAGTTCGCCGAGGAAAAAGAAGGAGCCGGCGTCGCGGCTTAAGATAAGTGAGTGCTTACCTGTCCATCCAAGGCCCGCTTTTTCTGCGATGGGCCGCTCCAGAATAGGCGCGGAATCGACAAAAGGTCTAAAATTGAGCGAAGCACACTGTTCCTGAATCTTCTCACCCAGTTTTTTCAGGCGATTACGTAGCAGCTTATGATAATCACGCCCAAGGGCATAACGGCTGACGTAACCCAGCGCGGGATCTTTCAGGGTGCGGGCAAAGGCGGCGTTGGCGGGCAGATAGTTCATCCGCACGCTGATGACGCGTAACGTACCGGGCAGCAGTTCGTGGGGGCGGGCGCGCATCATACCGTGACGGGCCATCCACTCCATTTCGCCGTGGTATTGTTTATCCAGCCATGCCTGCAGTTTGGGTTCACTGGCGCTAAGGTCGGTATCGGCGATACCGACCTGCTGGAACCCGAGCTCTGTGCCCCATTGTTTGATTTGTTGCGCTAACTGAACGAGATCGAGGGGCTGTGACATGATGGACCATACAATGACGAAAAATCCTGACAGTATACCATACAACATTTGGCCTGCGGAGGCGCTGCGCCTGGCCGAACGAGAGGCGGCGGACAGTCTGGGACTGACGCTGTTTGAACTGATGCAGCGCGCGGGCGAGGCGGCGTTCCAGCTGGCCAGCCGCGCTTTTCCTGACAGCGCGCACTGGCTGATCCTTTGCGGGCATGGCAACAACGGCGGCGACGGATATGTCGTCGCGCGTCTGGCCCAGGCCGCCGGGCGGCGGGTGACGCTGCTGGCGGTGGAGAGTGACAACCCGCTACCGGAAGAGGCGCAGGCGGCGCGGGAGGCATGGCTTAACGCCGGCGGCGTGATCCATGCGGCCACAGTCCCCTGGCCAGACGATATCTCACTGATTATTGACGGCCTGCTTGGCACCGGGTTGCGCAGTGCGCCGCGCGAATCCATCGCGGCGCTCATCCACCAGGCGAACCACCATCCTGCGCCGGTGGTGGCTCTGGATATCCCTTCCGGCCTGAATGCGCAGACCGGCGCGACGCCGGGGGCGGTCATTCAGGCCGACCATACGCTGACGTTTATTGCGCTCAAGCCGGGGCTGCTGACCGGCAAGGCGCGGGATGTCGTCGGGCAGCTCCACCATCATGCGCTGGGGCTTGAGCGCTGGCTCGCCGGACAAAGTACTCCCCTGACGCGATTTTGCGCCGCCCACCTTGCCGACTGGCTGCCGCCGCGCCGGGCTACCTCCCATAAGGGCGATCACGGCAAGCTGGCGATCGTCGGCGGCGATCGCGGCACGGCAGGCGCGATTCGCATGTGCGGTGAAGCGGCTTTACGCGCCGGCGCAGGGCTGGTGCGAGTACTCACTCACCCTGAGAATGTGGCGCCCATTATCACCGCCCGGCCGGAATTAATGGTGGATGAGCTGACGCCGCAGACCCTGAAAGCCGCGCTGGAATGGGCGGATGTGGTGGCGATTGGCCCGGGCCTGGGGCAGAACGAGTGGGGACGCAGCGCCCTGCGCATGGTGGAAAGTGTTAACAAACCGATGGTCTGGGACGCAGACGCGCTGAACCTGCTGGCATTCAATCCCGATAAACGTCACAATCGCGTGCTGACGCCGCACCCCGGCGAAGCGGCCCGTCTGCTGAACGTCAGCGTGGCAGAAATTGAAAGCGATCGCTTACTTTCTGCGCAGCGTCTGGTAAAACGGTATGGCGGCGTGGTCGTGCTGAAAGGCGCGGGCACGGTGGTGGCCAGTGAAAGCGGGGCGATGGGCATTATCGACGCCGGCAATGCCGGGATGGCCAGCGGCGGAATGGGCGATGTGCTCACTGGCATTATCGCCGCATTGTTAGGACAGCACCTGACGCCGTATGATGCTGCCTGTGCCGGGTGCGTCGCGCATGGCGATGCCGCCGACCGACTGGCCGCCCGCGAGGGCACCCGCGGCATGCTGGCGACCGATCTCTTTTCCACGCTCAGGCGTGTTGTTAACCCGGATGTGATTGACGTAGACCATGATTAACCGAGTGATTCCTTTACCCGATGAGCAGGCCACGCTGGCCCTGGGCGACCGTATTGCGCAGGCCTGTACCGGCGCCACCGTGATTTACCTGTATGGTGACCTAGGCGCGGGGAAAACCACCTTTAGCCGCGGCTTTTTACAGGCGCTCGGTCACCGCGGCAATGTCAAAAGCCCAACCTATACCCTGGTGGAGCCGTACATCCTCGACAAACTGATGGTGTATCACTTCGATCTCTACCGCCTGGCGGATCCTGAGGAGCTGGAATTTATGGGGATCCGCGATTATTTTGCCGACGATGCCATCTGCCTGGTGGAATGGCCGCAGCAAGGCGCAGGTGTCCTGCCTGACCCGGACGTTGAAATTCACCTTGATTACCAGGCACAAGGGCGTGAGGCGCGCATTACCGCGATCTCCTCACGGGGTGAGTCTTTACTGGCGCGTTTAGCCATTTAGCCTGAAGGATGACGGGATGAAGTATCGCATAACCACCTGGCTTGCCGCTGCGCTGATGCTGTCGAGTCTTCACGCCACTGCGGCGAGTTTATCCGATATCCAGGTCTCCAATGGAGACCAGCAGGCCCGTATTACTCTTAGCTTTGTCGGTGAACCGGAGTATTCCTTTACCCCGCAGGGCAAACGACTGGTGGCGCTGGATATCAAGCAGACCGGCGTATTGCAGGGACTGCCGCTGAAATTTAGCGGCAGCAACCTGGTGAAGAGTATTCGCGCCGGTACGCCGCAGGATACGCAGACGCTGCGTCTGCTGGTGGATCTGACGGAAGATGGCAAAACCCGGGCGGTGAAGCAGCAGAACGGGGCGAATTACACGGTGGTCTTTACCATCAACGCCGACGCGCCACCGCCGCCACCGCCGCCGCCTCCTGTGGTGGTGAAACGGGCCGACCCGCCGCCGGTAATGCCTTCCCGGACGGCGACGGCGGGACGCAATCCGTTCAGCTCGTCGGGCCACGATCGGCAGACGGTGATGACCCCCTCTCAGCCGGCGATGACCAACAATCAGACCGTGACCCGTCCGGCGGCCCGCACGGTGTCGGCGCAGGATAAGGTGATTATCGCCATCGACGCCGGGCACGGCGGTCAGGATCCTGGCGCGATTGGTCCGAATGGCACCAAAGAGAAGAACGTGACTATCGCTATCGCGCGCAAGCTGCGGGCGCTGCTGAACGCCGATCCGCAGTTTAAACCGGTGCTGACCCGTGACGGGGATTACTTTATTTCGGTAATGGGGCGCTCGGATGTGGCGCGTAAGCAAAACGCCAACTTCCTCGTCTCAATCCATGCCGACGCCGCGCCAAACCGCGATGCCACCGGCGCCTCGGTATGGGTGCTCTCGAACCGTCGCGCCAACAGTGAAATGGCCGGCTGGCTGGAGCAGCATGAGAAGCAGTCTGAACTGCTCGGCGGCGCGGGCGATGTGCTGGCGAACAGCCAGGCCGATCCCTACCTGAGCCAGGCGGTGCTGGATCTGCAGTTCGGTCACTCCCAGCGTGTCGGCTACGATGTGGCGACCAACGTGCTCAGCCAGCTGCAGCGGATTGGCAATCTGCATAAGCGCCGTCCTGAGCATGCCAGCCTCGGCGTACTGCGCTCGCCGGACATTCCGTCGATCCTCGTGGAAACAGGCTTTATCAGTAACAACGGGGAAGAACGGCTGCTGGGGAGCGATGATTACCAGGAGCAGATTGCGGAGGCGATTTACAACGGTCTGCGCAACTACTTTATGCAGCATCCGCTGCAGTCTGCGCCTCGCGGCGAGGCGGCGCAGACCGCCAGCGCCGCAGCGCCAGGCGGGATGTTGATTAACTAAGGAGCAGGGGATGCCGATTCAGGTTCTGCCGCCGCAGCTCGCCAACCAGATTGCCGCCGGCGAAGTGGTGGAACGGCCCGCGTCGGTGGTGAAAGAGCTGGTTGAAAACAGCCTTGATGCGGGCGCCACGCGAATTGATATTGATATCGAACGCGGCGGCGCGAAGCTCATTCGCATTCGCGATAACGGCTGCGGCATCAAAAAAGACGAGCTGGCGCTGGCCCTGGCTCGCCACGCGACCAGCAAAATCGCCTCGCTCGACGATCTCGAAGCCATTATCAGCCTCGGCTTTCGCGGCGAAGCGCTGGCCAGTATTAGCTCGGTGGCGCGTCTGACGCTCACCTCGCGCACGGCGGAACAGCAGGAAGCCTGGCAGGCGTATGCCGAAGGCCGCGATCAGGCGGTGACGGTGAAGCCGGCGGCGCACCCGGTCGGCACCACCCTGGAAGTCCTCGATCTGTTCTACAATACCCCGGCGCGGCGCAAATTTATGCGTACCGAAAAGACTGAGTTCGGCCACATTGACGAGGTGGTCCGCCGCATTGCGCTGGCGCGCTTCGACGTCACCATCAACCTCAGCCATAACGGCAAGGTGATGCGCCAGTACCGGGCAGTCGCTCAGGATGGCCAGCGGGAGCGGCGGCTGGGAACCATCTGTGGCGCCGCCTTTCTTGAACATGCCCTGGCGATTGAGTGGCAGCATGGCGATCTGACCCTGCGCGGCTGGGTCGCCGATCCGCTGCATACCACCCCTGCGCTGGCGGAAATTCAGTATTGCTATGTTAACGGGCGGATGATGCGCGACCGGCTGATCAACCACGCTATCCGCCAGGCCTGTGAAGACAAACTGGGGGCCGATCAGCAGCCGGCGTTTGTGCTGTATCTGGAGATCGATCCCCATCAGGTGGATGTGAACGTCCACCCGGCCAAGCATGAGGTGCGTTTCCATCAGTCGCGCCTGGTGCATGACTTTATCTACCAGGGCGTACTGAGCGTGCTGCAGCAGCAACTTGACGCGCCGCTGGCGGAAAAAGACGACCCGCCGGCGCCCCGTGCGATGCCGGAGAACCGGATCGCGGCGGGCGGCAACCAGTTTGCGCGGCCGTCGGAAGCGCGTGAACCGGCAACCCGTTTCAGCATCACGCCATCGCGTGAGCCTGCGGCCTCCAGCGGCAGGCCGGGCGGCGCGAGCTGGCCGCACGCGCAGCCGGGTTACCAGAAGCAGCAAGGGGCGCTTTATCGTCAGTTGCTCGACACGCCAACGGCACCAAAGCCCGCATTACAGACTCCGGGCGCGGCGGAACTGGCCGGTCACAGCCAGAGCTTTGGCAGAGTGCTGACGATTGTGAGTCGCGACTGCGCGCTGCTGGAGCGCGAGGGCGGCCTGGCGCTGCTGTCGTTGACCGTTGCCGAGCGCTGGCTGCGCCAGGCGCAGTTAACCCCGGGAGCAGAGGCCGTCTGTGCCCAGCCGCTGCTGATCCCCCTGCGGTTAAAAGTGACGGAAGGGGAAAAACAGGCGCTGGCCGCCGCGCAGCCGGCGCTGACGCAGCTGGGGATCGATATGCATACCGATGCCCTGCACGTGACGGTGCGCGCGGTCCCTTTACCCTTAAGACAACAAAATTTACAAATCTTGATTCCTGAACTGATAGGCTACCTGGCGCAGCAAAACGCATTCGACGTCGGCAATATCGCCCAATGGATGGCGCGTAATCTGACGAGCGAACAGACGTCATGGAATATGGCGCAGGCGATTGCGCTGCTGGCGGACGTTGAGCGTCTTTGCCCGCAGCTGGTGAGAACGCCGCCGGGTGGCCTGTTACAACCTGTAGATCTCCATTCGGCGATGAATGCCCTGAAAGATGAATGATGTAACCGAGGCGAGCCTGCCCAAGGCAATTTTTTTAATGGGCCCGACGGCCTCCGGCAAAACCGCGCTGGCGATAGCCTTACGTAAAGTTTTGCCAGTAGAGTTGATTAGTGTTGATTCCGCCCTCATTTATCGGGGAATGGATATTGGCACCGCCAAACCGGATGCCGCAGAGCTGAGCGCCGCGCCGCACCGGCTGCTGGATATTTTGGATCCTGCAGAGGCCTATTCCGCGGCGGATTTTCGCCGCGATGCGCTGGCGGCGATGGCGGAAATTGTCGCCGCCGGGCGAATTCCGCTGTTAGTCGGCGGGACGATGTTGTATTTCAAAGCGTTGCTGGAAGGATTGTCGCCCTTACCGTCCGCTGACCCAGAGGTCAGAGCGCGGATTGAGCAACAGGCCGCAGAGCAGGGGTGGAACGCGTTACATCAGCAGTTACAGGAGATCGATCCCGTAGCGGCTGCGCGTATTCATCCAAATGATCCGCAAAGGCTTTCCCGGGCACTGGAAGTTTTTTTCATTTCGGGTAAAACTTTAACGGAACTGACGCAAACGTCAGGAGACGCTCTGCCATATCAGGTGCATCAGTTCGCCATCGCCCCGGCGAGCCGTGAACTGCTCCATCAACGCATAGAACAGCGTTTTCATCAGATGTTAGCTTCAGGTTTTGAAGCAGAAGTACGGGCGCTTTTTGCCCGCGGAGATTTGCATACGGATATGCCTTCCATCCGTTGTGTCGGATACCGCCAGATGTGGTCATATCTCAATGGCGAGATCCCATATGATGAGATGGTTTATCGAGGTGTTTGCGCCACGAGACAGTTAGCCAAACGTCAGGTCACCTGGCTGCGCGGTTGGGAAGGTGTGCACTGGTTAGACAGTGAACAACCTGAACAAGCGCTCAACAAAGTATTACAGGTTGTTGGTGCGAGCCAGAACTGAACGTGTACAATTAAACGGTATCGTGCGTAATTTTTTTTGAGAATCGTAAGGTTCTGAGTACAAAACAAGCATACATATAAGGAAAAGAGAGAATGGCTAAGGGGCAATCTTTACAAGATCCGTTCCTGAACGCTTTGCGTCGGGAACGCGTTCCGGTTTCTATTTATTTGGTGAATGGTATCAAGCTGCAAGGGCAAATTGAGTCTTTCGATCAGTTCGTGATCCTGTTGAAGAACACGGTCAGCCAGATGGTCTATAAGCACGCAATTTCTACTGTTGTCCCGTCTCGCCCGGTGTCTCACCACAGCAACAATGCTGGCGGCGGTTCCAGTAACTATCACCACGGTGGTAGCGCGCAGGGCTCTTCTGCGCCACAACAAGACAGCGACGACGCCGAATAAGGCTAGTGCTGTTTTTCCACGCCGGGGAGCCAGGTTTTCTGCGTTCCCCGCTGGTATTTTATAAGGGGTTTACGCTTGTTTGACCGTTATGACGCCGGTGAGCAGGCGGTACTGGTACACATCTATTTTTCGCAAGACAAAGATATGGAAGACCTCCAGGAGTTTGAAACTCTGGCCTCTTCCGCCGGTGTCGAAGCAATGCAGGTGATTACCGGTAGCCGTAAAGCACCGCACCCGAAGTATTTTGTTGGTGAAGGTAAGGCAGTCGAAATTGCGGAAGCCGTTAAAGCGACCGGCGCTTCGGTCGTGCTCTTCGATCATGCCCTGAGTCCGGCGCAAGAACGCAACCTGGAACGCCTGTGCGAATGCCGGGTTATCGATCGTACCGGTCTTATTTTAGATATTTTCGCTCAGCGCGCGCGCACCCATGAAGGGAAACTGCAGGTCGAGCTGGCGCAGCTGCGCCATATGGCGACCCGCCTTGTCCGCGGCTGGACCCACCTTGAAAGACAAAAGGGCGGGATCGGTTTGCGTGGCCCGGGTGAAACCCAGCTCGAAACTGACCGTCGTTTATTGCGTAACCGCATCATGCAGATCCTGTCGCGGCTGGAAAAAGTCGAAAAACAGCGTGAGCAGGGGCGGCGGTCGCGCGCGAAAGCCGATATTCCAACCGTGTCGCTGGTGGGCTACACCAACGCCGGAAAATCAACGCTCTTTAACCAGATCACCGCCGCCGAGGTCTATGCCGCGAACCAGCTGTTCGCGACCCTGGACCCGACGCTGCGCCGCATTGACGTCCCTGACGTCGGCGAAACGGTGCTGGCCGATACCGTCGGCTTTATTCGCCACCTGCCGCACGATCTGGTGGCCGCGTTTAAAGCGACGTTGCAGGAGACGCGTCAGGCGACGCTGCTGCTGCATGTGATTGACGCGGCGGATGTCCGCGTGCAGGAAAACATTGATGCGGTAAATACGGTTCTCGCTGAAATTGAGGCCGATGAGATCCCGGCGCTGCTGGTGATGAACAAAATCGACATGCTGGACGATTTTGAACCGCGCATCGATCGCGACGATGAAAATAAACCGATTCGGGTCTGGCTTTCCGCTCAGACCGGGGTTGGCGTACCACTGCTTTTTCAGGCGTTAACGGAGCGCCTTTCCGGTGAAGTGGCCCAGCATACGCTGCGCTTACCGCCGAAAGAAGGGCGACTGAGAAGCCGTTTCTATCAGCTTCAGGCGATAGAAAAAGAGTGGATGGAGGATGACGGCAGCGTGAGTCTGCAGGTGCGCATGCCGATCGTTGACTGGCGGCGCCTCTGTAAGCAAGAGCCAACGCTTGTTGACTATGTGGTTTGACCTTGCAGCTTGCCTGAAGATATTGACCCCTGTGGGGATATCAAAAACAAATATGGAGCATATACATGGCGTGGAATCAGCCCGGTAATAACGGACAGGACCGCGACCCGTGGGGGAGCAGCAAACCTGGCGGCAACTCTGAGGGAAATGGCAACAAAGGCGGTCGCGAGCAGGGGCCGCCGGATCTGGATGATATCTTCCGCAAGTTAAGTAAAAAACTTGGCGGGCTCGGCGGCGGCAAGGGCGGACTGGGCGGCGGCAATAGCGCGCAGGGACCTCGCGGACCGATGGGCGGGCGTATTGTCGGCATCGTTGCCGCGGCGGCAGTGATTATCTGGGCGGCCAGCGGTTTCTATACTATTAAAGAAGCCGAACGCGGCGTGGTCACCCGTTTTGGTAAGTTCAGCCATCTGGTTGAGCCGGGCCTGAACTGGAAGCCGACCTTTATCGATAACGTGCAGGCAGTAAACGTGGAGTCGGTACGTGAACTGGCGGCGTCCGGCGTCATGTTGACCTCTGACGAAAACGTGGTGCGCGTTGAGATGAACGTGCAGTACCGCGTCACCGATCCGGAGCGCTATCTGTTTAGCGTCACCAGCGCGGACGACAGCCTGCGTCAGGCCACCGACAGCGCGCTGCGCGGGGTGATCGGTAAATACACCATGGATCGCATTCTGACCGAAGGTCGTACCGTGATCCGTAGCGATACTCAGCGTGAGCTGGAAGAGACGATTCGCCCGTACAACATGGGCATCACTCTGCTGGACGTCAACTTCCAGACGGCACGTCCGCCGGAAGAGGTGAAAGCCGCGTTTGACGATGCCATTGCCGCGCGTGAGAACGAACAGCAGTACATTCGTGAAGCGGAGGCTTACACCAACGAAGTCCAGCCGCGCGCGAATGGTCAGGCGCAGCGTATCCTCGAAGAGGCACGCGCCTATAAGACCCAGACCGTCCTGGAAGCCCAGGGTGAAGTGGCTCGCTTTGCTAAGATCCTGCCGGAATACAAAGCCGCGCCGGAGATTACCCGCGAGCGTCTGTACATCGAAACGATGGAAAAAGTGCTGAGCCACACCCGTAAAGTGCTGGTTAATGACAGCAAAAACGGCAATCTGATGGTTCTGCCGCTGGACCAGATGCTGAAAGGCGCCGCTGCGCCGGCAGCAAAGAGCGATAGCAGTGACGCCAGCGATCTGCTGCGTCTGCCGCCTGCATCCAGCACTGGCAGCGCCAGCACCTCATCAACCTCGAGCTCAACCGGGGGTAGCATTATGGACCAACGCCGCGCTAACGCGCAGCGTAACGACTACCAGCGTCAGGGGGAATAACGATGCGTAAATCTGTTATCGCGATCATTGTCATCGTGCTGGTAGTGCTCTACATGTCAGTCTTTGTCGTGAAGGAGGGCGAGCGCGGTATCACGCTGCGTTTCGGTAAAGTTCTGCGCGACGACGAAAACAAGCCGCTGGTATACGCGCCAGGCCTGCACTTCAAGATCCCGTTTATCGAATCGGTGAAAATGCTGGATGCGCGTATTCAGACCATGGATAACCAGGCTGACCGTTTTGTCACCAAAGAGAAGAAAGACCTGATCGTCGACTCCTATATTAAATGGCGCATCAGCGACTTCAGCCGTTACTACCTGGCCACCGGCGGCGGCGACGTCTCCCAGGCAGAGGTGCTGCTGAAGCGTAAATTCTCGGACCGTCTGCGTTCTGAAATCGGCCGTCTGGATGTGAAAGACATCGTCACCGACTCCCGTGGCCGCCTGACGCTGGAAGTGCGTGATGCGCTGAACTCAGGGTCGGCCGGTACGGAAGACGAGGTTAGCACGCCGGCAGCTGACGACGCGATTGCCAAAGCGGCAGAGCGCGTGGAAGCTGAAACCAACGGCAAAGTGCAGGTGATCAACCCGAACAGTATGGCGGCGCTGGGTATTGAAGTCGTCGACGTGCGTATCAAGCAGATCAACCTGCCGGCGGAAGTGTCGGAAGCGATCTACAACCGTATGCGCGCGGAGCGTGAAGCGGTTGCTCGTCGCCACCGTTCACAGGGTCAGGAAGAGGCGGAAAAACTGCGCGCGACCGCGGACTATGAAGTCACCAAGACGCTGGCGGAAGCCGAGCGCCAGGGCCGTATCCTGCGTGGTGAAGGCGATGCGGAATCGGCAAAACTGTTTGCCGACGCGTTCAGCCAGGATCCGGGCTTCTATTCCTTTATTCGTAGCCTGCGCGCCTATGAGAAGAGCTTCCAGAGCAATCAGGATGTCATGGTCCTGAGCCCGGATAGCGATTTCTTCCGCTATATGCGTTCACCGGATTCGGTGCGTAAATAAGTCGAAGATGACAGTAACCTACAGTGGTTAATGCAAAAAGGCGCCTGAGACAGGCGCCTTTTTTTATGCTACGACGGCGTGAATTAGTTGCCGAGCAGCTTGTTCAGCAGGCCACCGATCACCGGCAGGCTCGCCAGCGTACTCTCGATGGTGCCGCCGATAGATGAGCCAACGCTTTCGCCCAAGGTTTTGCCCAGGTCCGGCGCCAGATCGGCCAGATTAATGGTGCCAATCAGCGGCAGGTTGATGCTCAGGGCATCGGTGCCCATCGTCCATACGGCGGCGCCGACCTTGCTACCTAAGGAGGCCAGGCCATCCTGTAACCAACCTGCGCCGCTCACATTTTCGATTTCAAATGCGGTTAATTCTCTCATGATAATCTTCCTGATTATGTAGACGTACCGGGTTGTAGTACGCGACGGCATAGTTACAGTTTAAAAAATATCCATCAATACAATTGGTTGTGAATTATGTTTCACTTTGCTGGTTCATAATGAAGCTGAAATACGGGACAATGTGAAATGAGTGAATGAATTCACTGTGCTGGCCGATGACGCCTGCGAAGGCGGCGATGATACTTTTCAATTAGGGTTGACGATGAACTCCACCATTTGGCTGGCGCTGGCGCTGGTTTTAGTACTCGAAGGGCTTGGCCCGCTACTTTATCCGCGCGCCTGGCGCAAGATGGTCGCCAGCCTGAGCCAGCTCCCGGATAATTTATTGCGGCGCTTTGGCGGCGGACTTGTGGTTGCCGGGATTGTGATCTACTACATGTTGAGGAAATCGATTGGCTGATCAAAAAGTGGTCGGATTTGCCTTATTTTGGATGCAAAAAGTGCTGTAACTCTGAAAAAGCGATGGTAGAATCCATTTTTAAGCAAACGGTGATTTTGAAAAATGGGTAACAACGTCGTCGTACTGGGCACCCAATGGGGTGACGAAGGTAAAGGGAAGATCGTCGATCTCCTGACAGAACGGGCTAAATATGTTGTGCGCTACCAGGGTGGTCACAACGCCGGCCATACTCTCGTAATCAACGGTGAAAAAACCGTTCTCCATCTTATTCCATCAGGCATTCTGCGTGAAAACGTCACCAGCATCATCGGTAACGGCGTCGTGCTGTCTCCGGCTGCGCTGATGAAAGAGATGAAGGGCCTGGAAGACCGTGGTATCCCGGTTCGCGAGCGTCTGCTGCTCTCTGAAGCCTGCCCGCTTATCCTTGACTATCACGTGGCGCTGGACGTGGCACGTGAAAAAGCGCGCGGCGCGAAGGCTATCGGCACCACCGGTCGCGGCATCGGCCCGGCTTACGAAGATAAAGTCGCTCGTCGCGGTCTGCGCGTTGGCGATCTGTTCGATAAAGCAACCTTCGCCGATAAACTGAAAGAAGTGATGGAATATCACAACTTCCAGCTGGTGAACTTCTACAAAGCAGAAGCCGTTGACTACCAGAAAGTGCTGGACGATGTGATGGCGATTGCCGACATCCTGACCGGCATGGTGGTGGACGTTTCCGACCTGCTGGATCAGGCGCGTAAACGTGGCGACTTCGTGATGTTCGAAGGCGCGCAGGGCACGCTGCTGGATATCGACCATGGTACTTATCCGTACGTAACCTCTTCCAACACCACCGCCGGTGGCGTGGCGACCGGCTCCGGCCTGGGCCCGCGTTATGTGGATTACGTTCTGGGTATCATCAAAGCTTACTCGACTCGCGTAGGCGCGGGTCCGTTCCCGACCGAGCTGTTTGATGAAACCGGCGAGTTCCTCTGCAAGCAGGGTAACGAATTCGGCGCCACCACCGGTCGTCGTCGTCGTACCGGCTGGCTGGACGCCGTCGCGGTTCGTCGCGCGGTGCAGATTAACTCCCTGTCCGGCTTCTGCCTGACTAAACTGGACGTCCTCGACGGCCTGAAAGAAGTGAAAATCTGCGTTGGCTACCGTATGCCGGATGGCCGCGAAGTGACCACCACTCCGCTGGCCGCCGACAACTGGGAAGGTATCGAGCCTATCTACGAAACCATGCCGGGCTGGTCTGAAACCACCTTCGGCGTGAAAGAGCGCAGCGGCCTGCCGCAGGCAGCGCTGAACTACATCCAGCGTATTGAAGAGCTGACCGGCGTTCCGGTTGATATCATCTCTACCGGTCCAGACCGTACCGAGACCATGATTCTGCGCGACCCGTTCGACGCATAATCACTCGCAAGGGGCGCCGTTCGGGCGCCCTTGTTTTTGCTGTTCGCCCGCCCCATTTTAAATAAATTAGCGGCCTGAGCGCTGGCTGGTTTATCATCAATAATAATGATGTCGCTCGACATACCCTGTTTTCTTTTCCCTGAGGTTTATGTGCAGTTAACGAGTTTCACCGATTACGGACTACGGGCGCTGATTTACATGGCGTCGCTGCCGGAAGGACGGATGACCAGTATCTCGGAAGTGACCGAGGTCTATGGCGTCTCCCGTAATCATATGGTTAAAATAATCAATCAGTTAAGTCGCATGGGCTACGTAACTGCCGTGCGGGGGAAGAACGGGGGCATTCGCCTCGGCAAACCAGCAGGACAGATCCGCGTCGGTGACGTGGTGCGCGACCTTGAACCCTTATCGCTGGTCAACTGCAGCAGCGAGTTTTGCCACATTACACCAGCCTGTCGTTTGAAACAGGCGCTAGCTGAAGCCGCGCAGAGTTTTCTCAAGGAACTGGATAACTATACGCTGGCTGATTTGGTTGAGAAGAATCAACCGCTTTATAAATTATTGCTGGTGGAGTGACGCCACTCTGCCGGAGATGACAACGGAGGAACCGATATGTCACAAGATCCATTCCAGGAACGCGAAGCTGAGAAGTACGCGAACCCAATCCCGAGCCGGGAATTTATCCTCGAACATTTAACCAAACGGGAAAAGCCTGCCAGCCGCGATGAGCTGGCCATCGAGTTAAATATCGAGGGCGAAGAGCAAACCGAAGCGCTGCGCCGCCGCCTGCGCGCGATGGAGCGCGACGGTCAGCTGGTCTTCACCCGCCGTCAGTGCTATGCGCTGCCGGAGCGCCTTGATCTCCTCAAAGGAACCGTTATCGGCCACCGTGATGGCTATGGTTTCCTGCGTGTTGAAGGGCGCAAAGACGATCTCTACCTGTCGTCAGAGCAGATGAAAACCTGTATTCATGGCGACCAGGTGCTGGCCCAACCGCTGGGCGCGGACCGCAAGGGCCGCCGCGAAGCGCGCATTGTCCGCGTCCTGGTGCCGAAAACCAGCCAGATTGTTGGCCGCTACTTTACCGACGCTGGCGTCGGTTTCGTCGTCCCGGACGACAGTCGCCTGAGCTTCGATATCCTGATCCCGCCGGAAGAGATTATGGGCGCGCGGATGGGCTACGTGGTGGTGGTCGAGCTGACCCAGCGCCCGACCCGTCGCACCAAAGCCGTGGGGAAAATCGTCGAAGTGCTGGGCGACAACATGGGTACCGGCATGGCCGTCGATATGGCGCTGCGCACCCATGAAATTCCATACGTCTGGCCGCCGGCGGTAGAAAACCAGGTTTCCGGCCTGAAAGAGCAGGTGCCGGAAGAGGCGAAAGCCGGGCGCGTCGATCTGCGCTCCCTGCCGCTGGTCACCATTGACGGCGAAGATGCCCGCGACTTCGATGACGCGGTGTACTGCGAGAAGAAACGCGGCGGCGGCTGGCGCCTGTGGGTAGCCATTGCCGACGTCAGCTACTACGTGCGTCCGGGGACGCCGCTGGACGCTGAAGCGCGCAGCCGCGGAACCTCGGTCTACTTCCCGTCGCAGGTGGTGCCGATGCTGCCGGAAGTGCTGTCTAACGGTCTGTGCTCGCTGAACCCGCAGGTCGATCGCCTGTGCATGGTGTGCGAGATGACGATTTCGTCAAAAGGCCGTCTGACCGGTTATAAATTCTATGAAGCGGTGATGAGTTCACATGCTCGCCTGACCTATACCAAGGTGTGGCATATGCTGCAGGGCGACCAGGAGCTGCGTGAGCACTACGCGCCGCTGGTGAAGCATATTGAAGAACTGCATAACCTCTACAAGGTGCTGGATGGCGCCCGCGAAGAGCGCGGCGGTATCTCATTTGAAAGTGAAGAAGCTAAATTCATCTTCAACGCCGAGCGCCGTATCGAGCGTATCGAACAGACCCAGCGTAACGATGCGCACAAGCTGATTGAAGAGTGCATGATCCTGGCGAACATCTCCGCTGCGCGCTTCGTTGAGAAGGCGCAGGAGCCGGCGCTGTTCCGTATTCACGATAAGCCGAGCACCGAGGCGATTACCGCGTTCCGCAGCGTGCTGGCGGAGCTGGGTCTGGAACTGCCGGGCGGCAACAAGCCGGAGCCGCGCGATTACGCCGAACTGCTGACCTCCATCGCCGATCGCCCGGATGCGGAAATGCTGCAGACGATGCTCCTGCGGTCGATGAAGCAGGCGGTCTACGATCCGGAAAACCGCGGCCACTTTGGCCTCGCGCTGCAGTCCTATGCCCACTTCACCTCGCCGATCCGTCGTTACCCGGATCTGTCGCTGCACCGCGCCATCAAATATCTGCTGGCTAAAGAGCAGGGGCATAAAGGCAATAGCACGGAGACCGGCGGCTGGCACTACAGCATGGAAGAGATGCTGCAGCTGGGCGAGCACTGCTCGATGACCGAACGTCGCGCCGATGAAGCGACACGCGAAGTCTCCGACTGGCTGAAGTGTGACTTCATGCAGGATCAGGTAGGCAATATCTTCTCCGGGGTTATCGCCAGCGTGACCGGCTTTGGCTTCTTTGTTCGTCTCAACGATCTGTTTATCGACGGCCTGGTGCATGTTTCCTCCCTGGATAACGACTACTATCGTTTCGACCAGGTGGGGCAGCGTCTGATCGGCGAGTCCGGCGGGCAGACCTATCGCCTGGGCGACCGCGTGGAAGTCCGTGTGGAAGCGGTCAACATGGACGAGCGTAAAATCGACTTTACCCTCATCTCCAGCGAGCGCGCGCCGCGTAATGTCGGCAAAACCGCCCGTGAGAAAGCGAAAAAGAGCACCTCCGGCAAACCGGGCGGCCGTCGTCGTCAGGTTGGTAAGCAGGTGAACTTCGAGCCGGACATCGCGTTCCGCAAAGAAAAAGACCAGGCGAAAGCGAAGCCGAAAGGCGAGAAGAAAGCGAAAAAACCGTCGGCGAAAACGCAGAAAATCGCCGCCGCGACCAAAGCCAAGCGCGCGGCAAAGAAGAAGAGCGCCGAGTGATTGACCACCCTTCACTCTGAAGTCTGCTGACGCAGGACGGGGTGAAGGGCGGATAACAGAACCTAAAACGAGTACATCAATGAGTGAAATGATTTACGGCATCCATGCGGTGCAGGCACTGCTGGAGCGCGCACCTGAGCGTTTTCAGGAAGTTTATATTCTGAAAGGCCGTGAGGATAAGCGCCTGCTGCCGCTGATCCACGCGCTGGAAGCGCAGGGCGTGGTGATTCAGCTGGCCAACCGCCAGTTCCTCGATGAGAAGAGCGAAGGCGCGGTACACCAGGGGATCATTGCCCGCGTGAAGCCGGGGCGTCAGTATCAGGAGAACGATCTGCCGGATCTGCTGGCGCAGCTCGATCAGCCGTTCCTGTTGATCCTTGACGGCGTGACCGATCCGCATAACCTCGGCGCCTGCCTGCGCAGCGCCGATGCTGCCGGCGTGCACGCGGTGATTGTGCCGAAAGATCGTTCCGCGCAGCTGAATGCGACGGCGAAGAAAGTGGCCTGCGGCGCGGCGGAGAACGTCCCGCTGATCCGCGTCACCAACCTGGCGCGCACCATGCGCCTGCTGCAGGAGGAGAACGTCTGGATCGTCGGAACCGCAGGTGAAGCCGACCATACGCTGTTCCAGAGCAAAATGACCGGGCCGATGGCGCTGGTGATGGGCGCGGAAGGCGAAGGTATGCGCCGCCTGACCCGCGAGCACTGTGATGAGCTGATCAGCATCCCGATGGCGGGCAGCGTTTCCTCGCTGAACGTCTCGGTGGCCACTGGCATCTGCCTGTTTGAGGCGGTACGCCAGCGCAGCTAAGCTGATCCGCTGACGGAACTGAAAAGCCATCCTCCGGGATGGCTTTTTTGTGACCGCTCTCGCGGGCGAGTATCTCCCTGGATAACCATACTTATGGTTATCGCCATTGATGGAGGGAGACACGATGCACTGGCAAACGCACACCGTTTTTAATCAACCGACCCCGCTGAATAACAGCAATCTGTTCCTGTCTGATACCGCCCTGCGTGAAGCGGTGGTCCGTGAAGGCGCCGGCTGGGATGGCGATCTGCTCGCCAGCATTGGCCAGCAGCTGGGGACCGCAGAATCGCTGGAGCTGGGACGCCTGGCCAACAGCAACCCGCCGGAGCTGCTGCGCTATGACGCCACCGGCGCCCGACTGGATGACGTTCGCTTCCACCCCGCCTGGCACCTGCTGATGCAGGGACTGTGCGCGAACCGGGTGCATAATCTCGCCTGGCAGGAGGAGGCCCGTGAAGGCGCGTTTGTCGCGCGCGCCGCTCGCTTTCTGCTCCACGCCCAGGTAGAGGCCGGAACGCTGTGCCCGATTACCATGACCTTCGCCGCGACGCCCCTGCTGCAGCACGCCCTGCCTGCGCCTTTTGGCGACTGGCTGTCGCCGCTGCTGAGCGACCGTTACGATCCCCACCTCGCGCCGGGCGGCCAGAAGCGCGGCCTGCTGATTGGCATGGGGATGACCGAGAAGCAAGGGGGCTCCGATGTGCTGAGCAATACCACCCGCGCGGAGAAAACGGCGGAAGGGTTTTACCGGTTGGTGGGACACAAATGGTTCTTCTCGGTGCCGCAGAGCGATGCCCACCTGGTGCTGGCCCAGGCGCCTGCGGGCCTGTCGTGCTTCTTTGTGCCGCGCCTGCTGCCCGACGGACAGCGCAACGGCGTGCGGCTGGAGCGCTTAAAAGAAAAGCTCGGCAACCGCTCCAACGCCAGTAGCGAAGTGGAGTTTTATGACGCCTGCGGCTGGCTGGTGGGCGACGAGGGCGACGGCGTGCGGCAGATCCTCAGGATGGGCGGCCTGACCCGCTTTGACTGCGCGCTGGGTAGCCATGCCCTGATGCGCCGGGCCTTCTCGGTGGCGCTGTATCATGCGTTACAGCGCCAGGCGTTCGGTAAAAATCTGGTCGATCAACCGATGATGCGCCAGCTGCTGGGGCAAATGGCGCTCCGTCTTGAAGGACAAACCGCGTTCCTGTTTCGTCTGGCGCGGGCCTGGGACTGTCGGGATGATGCCCGGGAAAGCGCCTGGGCGCGTCTGTTTACGCCTGCGGCCAAGTTTGCCATCTGCAAGGCCGGCATCCCGTTCGTCGCTGAGGCGATGGAAGTCCTGGGAGGGATCGGCTATTGCGAGGAGAGTGAGCTACCGCGGTTGTATCGCGAGATGCCGGTCAACAGCATCTGGGAAGGCTCCGGCAATATTATGTGCCTCGATGTGATGCGGGTGCTGAGCAAGCAGCCGGCGGCGATGGAGCTGCTGGCCGCGGAGTGTGCGGAGGTGAAAGGACAGAACCGCCATCTCGACCGCGCATGGCGTCAGCTGCAGCAATTGCTGAAACGACCCGCAGAAGAGCAGGGCAGAGAGATTGCCCGGCTGGTCTATCGTCTGGGGGCGGGAGCGCAGATGTTGCGTTTCGCTTCGCCGCCGCTGGCCGAAGCCTGGTGCCGGATGATGCTCGACACGCGCGGCGGCATACGTCTTGACGCGCCGACCCTCGACGACCTGCTGCTGCGGGCCATGGGGCGGGGGCGCCAGGCGCCTCAGGCGTAGAGAATGGCCTGCACGCGCCAGCTGTCCGGCTGTTGTTCCTCGTACATCTGAATAATGCGATACCAGGAGGCGCCTTGCTCGTCCGCTTTGCGGGCAATGGCGTGCTCCACATCCTGTTGGCTGCCGGAAAGATTAGCGACGGAGATCAGACCGATTTCATTCAGGCCGGTGACGCAATCCGCGCTGGCGAATTCGGCTGACTGCGCGGAGGTGTTGGCCGTCGCAGTGGTTAACAGCAGGCTGGATAGGGTAAAAGATCGTTTCATCGTCAGCTCCATTTCACGTAGTCCCAAGGGCAGTCCGTTGCTAACGTCCTGCCAGGTGGCTGGCCGAACGTTATTATGCACAGGAGAACGTGAATGGACGCAAAGCTGTGTAAAGCAGATTTAAAGACGCCGTCTCGTCATCGACGATAGAGGATCGCCTGCGAATACCACTGGCCGGGTACCATGGTGTCATCGATCATAATGATGACGTAGTAATCGGCTTTGGCCGCTTCTGCTTTGGCCTTCAGCGCCGCTTCGACATCCATCGGCGAACCGTACATCAGTACGCTCACCGTGGCCATTTTCTGCAGGCCAGCCGTCTGGTTGCGCTGGATCTCCTGCGGATGGTCGGTGGCGGGCGGCGGGGCTTCCGGCGTTCCCTGCAGAGCGCTACACCCGCTGAGGACGATAGCCAGTAACCACGGACAAAACCTGCGCATAACCATATCTCGTTTCCTGATAGTGATAGTGTAGTGGTAGCCTTAACAGGATTTCCGGGGAATGTTCCCGAACTGTTATCTCTGACGCGATTTTCGAATGAAAATGTTGTGAAAGCGTAACCGGGTTCTCAACATTATGAATCGTAGCAAACGGGGTTGCCTGGTGAATGCATTTTCCCATGCCGCCTAACCACAATAGAGAAGGGAGACGATAAATGATTGCACTCGAAATGCGCAACCTCGGCGGTGGCGAAATTTTGCATGCCTGCCCGCAGGAGAGTCTGGATAAGCCACTGCCCTGTATCGTCTTTTATCATGGCTTTACCTCGTCAAAACTGGTTTACAGCTACTTTGCGGTGGCGCTGGCCCAGGCGGGTTTCCGGGTGATTATGCCGGACGCGCCGGAGCATGGCGCGCGCCATCACGGTGATGAGACCGGGCGGATGCAGCGCTTCTGGCCGATCCTGCAGCAGAATTTCAGAGAGTTTCCCGCGCTGCGCGAGGCGATTATCACCGAAGGCTGGCTGGAAGGAGAGCGACTGGCGGTGGCGGGGGCGTCGATGGGGGGAATGACGGCCCTGGGTATCATGACGCATCATACCGAGTTGAACAGCGTCGCCTGCCTGATGGGGTCGGGCTATTTTCGTTCGCTGTCGCAAACCCTGTTTCCCTCGCCTGGCTTTGATGGCGACAGCCTCAGCGAGTGGGATGTCAGTCATCAGCTGGCGTCGCTCGCCCGGCGGCCGCTGCTGCTCTGGCATGGCGATGCCGACGACGTGGTGCCGCCGGCAGAGACCTTCCGGCTTGAGCAGGCGCTCAGGCAGAGCGATCTTGCCGCCAGGCTGACCTGCGTCTGGCAGAAAGGCGTCCGCCATCGCATCACCCCGGAGGCGCTGGCCACGACGGTCGCCTTTTTCCAGCAGCATCTTTAAACGCGGATCACGCTGACGCCCTGGTCCTCAAGCTGCTTGAGGATCGCGGCATCGGCCTGTTTGCCGGTGATCACTACGTCAATTTGCCCGGCCTGGCTGAATAACATCCCGGCGCGCTCGCCGATCTTGCTACTGTCGACCAGCACCGCCAGCTTGCCGACCACGCTGAGCATTTTCTGCTCGGCCATGGCGGTCAACATATCGGTTTTGTATAACCCCTCGGCGGTTAACCCCTTGCCGCTGGTGAACATCCAGTGCCCGGCATAGAGGCTGTTTTCGCTGCCGTGGGGGCTGAGGGTGATGGCGTGGCTGCGGTTGTACTGCCCGCCCATGATAATCACGCTGTCGTGTTCCTGGTCGATCAGGTAGTTGGCCAGCGGCAGATAGTTAGTGATGATCTGCACCGGTTTGCCGCACAGTTCGCGCCCCAGCAGAAAGGCGGTGGAACCGCAGTTGATGACGATGCTCTCACCCGGGGCGATCAGCTGCGAAGCGGCGCGCGCAATACGCACTTTTTCATCCAGATTCTGCGCCTGGTGGATGTTCATCGGCGTCCAGCGGGGGCGCTGCTCGCTAATGGCTTCCGCGCCATTGCGTACCTTTTTCAGTTTGCCGCTTTCATCCAGCTTGTTGATATCACGTCGGGCCGTTGCGGGTGAGATCCCGAGCCGCGACATCACCTGCTCTACGGTAACAAACCCCGTTTGGGCGAGCAGATCCAGCAGAATTTGGTGCCTTTGCGCTTCCGTCATGAGCGAATCCGATTAAAAGTGAACGGCAAAGATGATATTTGAAATCATGTGAAAATACTAACCCTCAGGCGGGGTATTTCCGGCAGGCAGGGCCTGCCGGAGGCGGTTTACAGGAAGGATTTGAACGGCAGATCCGGCTCGATGGTGAAGCAGTCGTCGAAGCCGCGCGGGTAGTGATATTCGAAATTGTCTTTATCCAGCGGCCAGGTAAATTTGCCGCCGACCTGCCAGATAAACGGCTTGAAGCCGTACTTCAGACGATCTTTTTTCATCTCCCACAGGACGCGGATCTCCTGCGGATCGGCCTGAAAGTTCGACCAGATATCATGGTGGAACGGGATCACCACCTTCGCGTTGAGCGACTCTGCCATGCGCAGGATATCGGCGCTGGTCATTTTGTCGGTGATCCCGCGCGGGTTCTCGCCATACGAGCCGAGGGCGACGTCAATCTGATGCTCGTTGCCATGCTTCGCGTAGTAGTTGGAGTAGTGGGAATCGCCGCTGTGGTACAGGTTGCCGCCCGGTGTTTTAAACAGATAGTTGACCGCGCGCTGGTCCATCCCGTCCGGCAGCACGCCGGCGGCTTTTTGATCCGCCGGGAGGGTGATCAGCGCGGTACGGTCGAATGCGTCGAGCGCGTGGATCTCGATGTCCTTAATTTTCACGACATCGCCGGGCTTCATGACGATACAGCGCGCTTTCGGCACGCCCCAGCCGATCCACATATCGACGCAGGTTTTCGGGCCGATAAATGGCACATCGGCCGGGCAGTTCTGCATGACGGCGGCGGCGACGTTGACGTCAATATGATCGTTGTGATCGTGGGTCGCAAGGACCGCGTCAATCTGGCGAATGGCGAACGGATCGAGCACGAACGGGGTGGTACGCAGATTGGGCTGGAGCTTCTTCACCCCTGCCATCCGCTGCATCTGATGGCCGGTTTTCATCAGCGGATTGCCGTGGCTCTGCTTGCCGGTGCCGCACCAGAAATCGACGCAGACGTTGGCGCCGCCTTCGGATTTCAACCAGATGCCGGTACAGCCCAGCCACCACATGGCGAAGGTGCCGGGCGCAACCTGCTCCTGCTCAATCTTTTCATTCAGCCAGCTGCCCCATTCCGGAAAGGTGTTCAGGATCCAGGATTCACGGGTGATGGTCTGTACTTTACTCATCGCGGTCTTCCTCATGCATTTTCAAAAGTAATCAGTATTTGATTTATTTTGATTTATGTTGTCACTGTCTTTCCAGGATTGCAATCATGTTTTCCATTGGTTTTGCGAGCTGACGCGCATATTCTCCCGCCTTTTCCGCAGCTTACGCGCCTTGATTTAATGTTTATCTCTATGATTTGAAATGTTTATTTGTGTTTCGATATAAATGAATAGAAATAACCTGAGTGAAGGAAAGGTTTATTGCGGCGTGCGTCACATTTAATCAAATTCAATCTTGTTGTGATTATTTTTGATTATTAGAGTGGGCGACGAGAAATGCTGAGCGTAAGGCGCGTTCAGCGCCTTCACCATCGGGAGTGTGTTATGGCAATCCTCTACAACATCTTTACCGTTTTCTTTAATCAGGTGATGACCAATGCCCCGCTGCTGTTGGGTATCGTGACCTGCCTGGGCTATATCCTGCTGCGTAAAAGCGTCAGCGTGATTATCAAAGGCACCATCAAAACCATTATCGGTTTCATGCTGTTACAAGCCGGCTCCGGCATCCTCACCAGCACCTTTAAACCGGTGGTGGCGAAAATGTCAGAGGTGTACGGCATTAACGGCGCCATCTCTGACACCTATGCCTCGATGATGGCGACCATCGACCGGATGGGCGAGGCCTATAGCTGGGTGGGCTACGCGGTGCTGCTGGCGCTGGCCCTAAACATCTGTTACGTCCTGCTGCGCCGGATTACCGGCATCCGCACCATCATGCTGACGGGCCATATCATGTTTCAGCAGGCGGGGCTGATTGCGGTCTCGTTGTTTATCTTCGGCTACTCCATGTGGACCACCATCATCTGCACGGCGGTGCTGGTGTCACTCTACTGGGGCATTACCTCCAATATGATGTACAAGCCTACTCAGCTGGTCACCGACGGCTGCGGCTTCTCTATCGGGCACCAGCAGCAGTTCGCCTCGTGGATAGCCTACAAAGTGGCGCCCTGGCTGGGGAAAAAAGAGGAGAGCGTCGAAGACCTCAAGCTACCTGGCTGGCTGAACATCTTCCACGACAACATCGTTTCCACCGCGATTGTGATGACCGTCTTCTTTGGTGCGATCCTGCTCTCTTTCGGCATTGACGTGGTGCAGGCGATGGCGGGTAAAACCCACTGGACGGTCTATATCCTGCAAACCGGTTTCTCCTTCGCGGTGGCGATTTTCATCATCACTCAGGGCGTGCGGATGTTCGTCGCCGAGCTGTCCGAAGCCTTCAACGGTATCTCGCAGCGCCTGATCCCTGGGGCGGTGCTGGCGATCGACTGCGCCGCCATCTATAGCTTCGCGCCGAATGCGGTGGTGTGGGGCTTTATGTGGGGCACCATCGGTCAGTTGATTGCCGTCGGCATTCTGGTCGGCGTCGGCTCCCCGATTCTGATTATTCCAGGCTTTATCCCGATGTTCTTCTCCAACGCGACGATTGGCGTCTTTGCCAACCACTTTGGCGGCTGGCGCGCGGCGCTCAAGATCTGCCTGGTGATGGGCATGATTGAAATTTTCGGTTGCGTATGGGCAGTGAAGCTCACCGGCATGAGCGCCTGGATGGGAATGGCGGACTGGTCGATTCTGGCGCCGCCGATGATGCAGGGCTTCGCCACCGTCGGACTGGCGTTTATGGCCGTCATCATCCTGATTGCACTGGCTTATATGTTCTTCGCCGGCCGCGCGCTGCGTGCCGAGGAAGACGCGGAAAAACAACTGGCAGAGGCCTCTGCCCAATAAGGAGTTCTGATTATGACCGTACGTATTCTGGCTGTGTGTGGTAACGGGCAAGGCAGTTCCATGATCATGAAAATGAAGGTGGACCAGTTCCTGACGCAATCCAACATCGACCACACGGTAAATAGCTGCGCGGTAGGTGAATACAAAAGCGAGCTGAACGGCGCGGATATCATCATCGCTTCAACCCATATCGCGGGGGAGATTACCGTCTCCGGTAATAAACATGTGGTGGGCGTGCGTAACATGCTTTCGCCGGCGGATTTCGGTCCCAAGCTGCTGGAGGTGATTAAAACTCACTTCCCGCAGGACGTGAAATAAGGAGCGGCCATGAAACTCCATGAATCGCTGGCGCAGAACCACTCCATCCGCCTGCAGGCGGAAGCGGAAACCTGGCAGGAGGCGGTAAAAATCGGCGTCGATCTGCTGGTGGCCGCCGACGTCGTGGAACCGCGCTATTACCAGGCCATTCTCGACGGCGTGGCCGAGCACGGCCCCTATTTTGTGATCGCCCCCGGGCTGGCGATGCCGCACGGGCGGCCGGAAGAGGGCGTCAGGAAAACCGGTTTTGCGCTGGTGACCCTGAAAAAACCGCTGATTTTCAACCATGAAGATAACGACCCGGTCGACATTCTGATCACCATGGCGGCGGTTGACGCCACCACCCACCAGGAGGTGGGGATCATGCAGATCGTTAACCTGTTTGATGATGAAGCCAATTTCGACCGTTTACGCGCCTGCCGCAGCGAGCAGGAAGTGCTGGATTTAATTAAAAACGCCACCGCGGCGGCTGTTTAAAAGGAACACTATCATGTCATTACCTATGTTGCAGGTCGCACTGGACAACCAAACGCTGGCCAGCGCCTACGAGTCCACCCGTCTGATCGCCGAAGAGGTGGATATCATTGAAGTCGGCACTATCCTTTGCGTCGGGGAAGGCGTGCGCGCGGTGCGCGATCTGAAAGCGCTGTATCCGCATAAAATCGTGCTGGCGGACGCCAAAATCGCCGACGCCGGCAAGATCCTGTCGCGGATGTGCTTTGAAGCCAACGCCGACTGGGTCACGGTGATCTGCTGCGCCGATATCAACACCGCCAAAGGGGCGCTGGATGTCGCCAAAGAGTTCAACGGCGATGTGCAAATTGAGCTAACCGGCTTCTGGACCTGGGAGCAGGCGCAGGCATGGCGCGAGGCGGGCATTCAGCAGGTAGTTTACCACCGCAGCCGCGACGCGCAGGCGGCGGGCGTGGCGTGGAGCGAGGCGGATATCAGCGCGATTAAGCGTCTGTCCGATATGGGCTTCAAAGTAACCGTCACCGGCGGCCTGGCGCTGGAAGACCTGCCGCTGTTCGCCGGCATCCCCATCCACGTCTTTATTGCCGGGCGTAGCATCCGCGATGCCGCTTCACCGGTGGAAGCGGCGCGCCAGTTTAAACGCTCTATCGCCCAGCTGTGGGGTTAAGGAGCGGCTATGTTGGCGAAACAAATTCCGCTCGGCATCTATGAAAAAGCGCTCCCCGCCGGGGAGTGCTGGCTGGAGCGGCTGCAGCTGGCGAAAGCGCTAGGCTTTGATTTTGTGGAAATGTCTCTCGATGAAACGGACGCTCGTCTTGCGCGGCTGGACTGGAGCCCGGAGCAGCGTCTGGCGCTGGTCAAGGCGGTGGCCGAAACCGGCGTCCGGGTGCCATCAATGTGCCTGAGCGCCCATCGCCGTTTTCCTCTGGGTAGCGAAGACGACGCGGTGCGTCGTCAGGGGCTGGAAATCATGCGCAAAGCCATCCAGCTGGCGCAGGATGTCGGGATCCGGGTGATCCAGCTGGCAGGTTACGACGTCTATTACCAGCAGGCGAACGATGAGACGCGGCGTCGCTTTCGCGATGGTCTGAAAGAGAGCGTCGAACTGGCCAGCCGGGCCCAGGTAACCCTGGCGATGGAAATTATGGACTACCCGCTGATGAACTCGATCAGCAAAGCGCTGGGCTACGCCCATTACCTGAATAATCCGTGGTTCCAGCTTTATCCCGACATCGGCAATCTGTCGGCGTGGGATAACGACGTCCAGATGGAGCTGCAGGCCGGCATGGGGCACATCGTGGCGGTGCACGTCAAAGATACCCGGCCCGGCGTCTTTAAAAACGTGCCGTTCGGCGAAGGGGTCGTCGATTTTGAACGCTGCTTCGAAACTCTCAAACAGACCGGCTACTGCGGCCCGTATCTGATTGAGATGTGGAGCGAAACCAGCGCGGATCCGCTAGCGGAAGTGGCGAAGGCGCGCGACTGGGTGAAAGCGCGGATGGTCCGCGCCGGACTGATGGAGGCGGCGTAATGCAACAACTGAAACAGCAGGTGTTCGAGGCCAACAGGGATCTGCCCCGATACGGCCTGGTGACCTTCACCTGGGGCAATGTCAGCGCGATTGACCGGCAGCGCGGGCTGGTGGTGATCAAACCCAGCGGCGTGGCCTACGACGCCATGACCGTCGATGACATGACGGTGGTCGATCTGCAGGGCAACGTGGTGGAAGGGCGCTGGCGTCCCTCCTCTGATACCGCTACCCATCTGGCGCTCTATCGCCGTTATCCCGGCCTTGGCGGGGTGGTGCATACCCATTCGACGCACGCTACCGCCTGGGCGCAGGCGGGGCTGGCGATCCCGGCGCTCGGCACCACCCATGCGGACTACTTTTTCGGTGATATCCCTTGCACCCGGGCGCTTAGCGCGCAGGAGGTGGATGAGGCCTACGAGCTGAACACCGGGAAGGTGATTATCGAAACCCTGGGCGAGGCAAACCCGTTGCATACGCCGGCGATCGTCGTCTATCAGCACGGGCCGTTCTCCTGGGGGAAAGACGCCCACGAGGCGGTGCACAATGCGGTTGTGATGGAAGAGGTGGCACGCATGGCGTGGATTGCCCGCGGCATTAATCCGCGGCTGCAGCCGATTGACAGCTGGCTGATGGAAAAACATTTTCTGCGTAAACACGGGCCGAACGCCTACTACGGGCAGAAGTAAACGACGCGCTCCGGGGCTTTCACCGTCACGGTGAAGCAACTGGTCTGGCCCCGGAGCCGTTTTTTAGCCCTGACGATAAGCCGACGGCATAGCGCGCATGCCGATGAGCGTGACCACGCAAATTATCGCGCCAGCGTAAAACGTCGAAGCGGCGCCGAAGGTTTCCCACAGCACGCCTGCGCCGGTACTGGCCAGCAACAGCGCCAGACCGCTCATCAGGTTGAACATACCGAACGCCGTGCCGCGTAGCGCCGGCGGCGCCGTATGGGCGACCATCGCCGCCAGCAGCCCCTGGGTCATCCCCATGTGAATTCCCCACAGCGCGACCCCGACCAGCAGCGTGCTCCAGTGGGCGCTGAGGGCCAGCACGATATCGGCGAGGATCAGCACCAGCAGTCCCCACTGCAGCAGTTTGCTGTGGCTCATGCTGTCAGAGAGCTTGCCGAACGGGTAGGCCGTAACGCTGTAGACCAGGTTCATCGCCACCATCACCAGCGGAATGGTAAACAGCGGGATCTCCATCTGCTGGGCGCGCAGCACCAGAAAGGCTTCGCTGAAGCGGGCGAGGGTGAAGATGCTGCCGATGGCGACCACCCACCAGTAGGCGGCGGAGAGCTTTTGCAGATTTTCGCGCTTCAGCGGATTACTGCGTTGATGGTCGATGGCGGATTTTGGCTCCTGCAGGCCAAAACCCAGCAGGAGAATAGAGAGCACGGCGGGAATAACCGCCACCCAGAATATAGCGTGAAAATCGTTGGCCCACATAAACATCAGCAGCACCGCCAGCAGCGGGCCGAGAAAGGCGCCAACGGTATCCAGCGCCTGACGTAGCCCGTAGGCGGCGCCGCGGATCTCCGGTGGGGTGACGTCGGCGACCAGCGCGTCGCGCGGCGCGCCGCGAATGCCTTTGCCTACGCGGTCGATCATGCGGGCGCTAAACACCACGCCGGCGGTCGGGGCGATGGCAAACAGCGGCTTGCTGAGCGCGCCCAGGCCGTAGCCCAGCAGCGCCAGCCCTTTGCGCTTACCGACGTAGTCGCTGATCGCGCCGGAGAAGATTTTCAGGATCAGGGCGGTGGCTTCCGCCAGCCCCTCAATAAGACCGATGATAATCACGCTGGCGCCGAGGGTGGTGGCCATAAACAGCGGTAAGAGACTGTGGATCATCTCGGACGACACATCCATCAGCAGGCTGACGCCGCCGAGTACCCAAACGCCTTTGGGGATGCGGCCTAAGGTGGCGAAACGCGGAACCATCCATTACTCCTGATTATCAAAAAATAGACTGATGATTAAATCAGGTTGCGATGACGCTGATAAGTTGATTTATAAAATTATTCTCAATTGCGTTTAGCCACTGGCCTTGCTTCGCCCCTCGCGAGGAGAGGCGAAGAATGGGCCCGACATTAGCGGTAAATCACCGCGCTGGCGCGAAGCGGGCCGTTGGTTTCTGGTTCGTGCATCAGGATGGGCTGAAAATATTTCGCCCCCTGCGCATCGCTCAACTGGCTAAGGGCCTGTTCGGCCTCGTGCTCAGTGGCCATATTGTGATTGATATAGATAACGCCGAGGCTCTGCACATCGTCCATGTTGCGGGCCTGTCGTTCGGTGATTTGGATAGCTGCCAACGCGTTGGCGCTGAAGAAAAGCGCAGCCATCATGGCGATGATTTTCAGTTTCATATACTACGCTCCTGACTGACAGTCCTGACGCTGACTCGGGGCTCTCCTGTGGTCATTGGGTTTCTGATTTAAGTGTAATCGCTGATTGAACGGCGTATCGCGACCTTTTCTGATGCAGTTGTTCAAAAAAATGCCGCTTCCTTTGCTGGTTAATTTTAAATCACCCACTTAGCGCCACTTGGCGCTTAGTGCGAATTATTTGTGCAAATGCGCTTGTGTTCCTGGGGGGTCGCCATTAGAATGATGCGTCAATTTTTCAGCCGCCCTTTAACACGTTCCTTGCCTCCATGGGCCGCGGCTGACCCAGACAGGAGGCTGAATAATCCGTAAGGAGCAATTCGATGCGTCATTACGAAATCGTTTTTATGGTCCATCCTGACCAGAGCGAACAGGTTCCGGGCATGATCGAACGTTACACTGGTGCAATCACTGCAGCAGCAGGTACGATCCACCGTCTGGAAGACTGGGGCCGCCGTCAGCTGGCTTATCCGATCAACAAACTGCACAAAGCTCACTACGTTCTGCTGAACGTTGAAGCGCCGCAGGAAGCGATCGATGAGCTGGAAACTAACTTCCGCTTCAACGACGCCGTTATCCGCAGCATGGTAATGCGTACTAAGCACGCTGTTACCGAAGCATCTCCGATGGTTAAAGCGAAAGACGAGCGCCGTGAGCGTCGCGAAGATTTCGCCAACGAAACCGCAGATGATTCTGAAGCTGGGGATTCTGAAGAGTAATCCTGATGACCAACCGTCTGGAGCTGTCCGGCATTATTTGCAGGACTCCACTTCGTAAGGTCAGCCCGTCAGGAATTCCTCACTGCCAGTTCGTGCTTGAGCATCGTTCAGTGCAGGAGGAAGCCGGTTTTCACCGGCAGGCATGGTGTCAAATGCCCGTTATTATTAGCGGTCACGAGAACCAGGCCATTACTCACAGTATAACGGTCGGTAGCGCAGTAACCGTTCGAGGGTTCATCTCTTGCCATAAGGCAAAGAACGGCTTGAGCAAAATGGTTCTGCATGCCGAGCAGATTGAATTGATAGATTCTGGAGACTAGCCATATGGCACGTTATTTCCGTCGTCGCAAGTTCTGCCGTTTCACCGCGGAAGGCGTTCAAGAGATCGACTATAAAGATATCGCTACGCTGAAAAACTACATCACCGAAAGCGGTAAGATTGTCCCGAGCCGTATCACCGGTACCCGTGCAAAATACCAGCGTCAGCTGGCTCGCGCTATCAAACGCGCTCGCTACCTGTCCCTGCTGCCGTACACTGATCGTCATCAGTAATCGGTCACGGTCCATTAATACGACTTTGAGAGGATAAGGTAATGCAAGTTATTCTGCTTGATAAAGTAGCAAACCTGGGTAGCCTGGGTGATCAGGTTAACGTTAAAGCGGGCTATGCTCGTAACTTCCTGGTCCCGCAGGGTAAAGCTGTTCCTGCTACCAAGAAAAACGTTGAATTCTTCGAAGCACGTCGCGCTGAACTGGAAGCCAAACTGGCTGACGTTCTGGCAGCTGCTGAAGCTCGTGCTGCGCAGATCAACGCCCTGGAATCCGTAACCATCGCGTCTAAAGCTGGCGACGAAGGTAAACTGTTCGGTTCCATCGGTACTCGCGACATCGCTGACGCTGTCACTGCAGCAGGCGTTAAAGTTGCTAAGAGCGAAGTTCGCCTGCCGAACGGCGTTCTGCGTAACGTTGGCGAGCACGAAGTGGACTTCCAGGTTCACAGCGAAGTTTTCGCTAAAGTTATCATCAACGTGGTTGCTGAGTAATCGGCCTCTGACGTTCTGGTAACAACAAATCGCCGGCCTTGTGCCGGCGTTTTGCTTTTTAGCGCCTTTCATTTTGCGGCGGCGTAACGCTCGCTGTCGTCTTCGCTGCTAGCGCGCACGCACAAAGCTGCCGTTCGACTGGCGGGTAAACAGCACCTGCTGGCCGTTGCCGGTATCAATAGTGAGCCCGGTGACCACGCCGTTGGCGTTCTGCCGAATCTGCACCGTCTGTCCGCTCTGCAACGTGCTTAATGGTTTACCTGCGCCTTCAACCTGCGCCATGGCGTAAACGTCGGTGGCCGGCAGCCCATGATCGCGGAACAGCTGGGCCAGGGTTTTGCCTGACTCGATGCGATAGGTCCGCCATTGCTGTTCAATACCCGGCGCGGACTGCTGCGATGAGGATTGATAGGGCTGGGAGGCTGCGGGCTGCTGCGTCTGCGCCTGATCCGGCTGCTCATCCTGAATCGGCTCCGGGGCGACCGGCGCCATCTGGTCGGCATCGCTCACGGTAGGCGTATTGGTGATCGGCGGCAGCGGAACGGCCTGATTGCCGCCAGCTTGCGGTTGGGACTGCGACTGCAGATTCAGGTTTGCTTCACGGCTGGTGGACGCCGGGTTTTGGCTATCGTCTGAGGGAAGCAGAATGCCGATAATCACCAACAGGAAGCCAACAATAATTCCCCGGCGGTGCATCGGGGGCAGTGGGTCCAGGAGGCGAAAATGATCCGGGGCGTGCCAGATTTTCGCCAGGGTAGATGTCAGTTCAAAGCGCCCGGGCATGGCTTTCCTCCTGCTCCGCATATTTTTATCCTGCCTATGAGTATAGATGGCTAACGTCCTGATGACCGGAACAAAGTGAAGTTAACCTGATGCCGCCTATTGTTTCTTTTTCGCTGAGATTTGTCATCATCCGCCGACAAAGTTTTACCCATTTCGCTATGGCTGTTATGCTTCCGGACGCTTTTCTCTTGATGTTTATCACCCAAAAAAGGAACAAAGATGGCAACCCCAACTTTTGACACTATCGAAGCGCAGGCAAGTTACGGTATCGGCTTGCAGGTTGGACAACAGCTGAGCGAATCCGGCCTGCAGGGGCTGCTGCCGGAAGCGTTGGTGGCGGGTATCGCCGATGCGCTGGAAGGTAACCAGCCGCAGGTGCCGGTAGAAGCCGTCCACCGTGCGCTGCGTGAAATCCACGAGCGCGCCGACGCCGTGCGTCGCGAGCGTTTCCAGGCGATGGCCGCTGACGGCCAGAAATACCTTGATGAAAACCGCGAGAAAGAGGGTGTGAACAGCACCGAGTCCGGTCTGCAGTTCCGCGTGCTGACCCAGGGCGAAGGTCCGATCCCGGCCCGTACCGACCGCGTACGCGTGCACTACACCGGGAAACTGATCGACGGCACCGTCTTCGACAGCTCCGTCGCTCGCGGCGAACCGGCAGAGTTCCCGGTGACCGGCGTAATCGGCGGCTGGATTGAAGCGCTGACCCTGATGCCGGTAGGTTCCAAATGGGAACTGACCATCCCGCACAACCTCGCCTACGGCGAGCGCGGCGCTGGCGCGTCGATCCCTCCGTTCAGCACCCTGATCTTCGAAGTTGAACTGCTGGATATTATCTAAACAGCAGAGGCTTCCTCTTCCCCGGCGGCGGGGGAAGCCACAAAAATAGCGTAAAATCCTTAAGTTAAAAATTAATTGGAATTATGTTTTGCATTCATCGCGTATGGGTGTATTTTTGTGAGCTATTTCGCGTTAGATGAGTGATATAACACTCACTTTAAACATAAAATTAACATTATATCTAAATCATAGTATTCATCCCTCCGATTCTTACCTAATATCGACTAGCCCTTGCTGGGGTTAATGACAGACGACAGGCCATCAGAGCCTGAACAACACAGACAGGTACAACAGGAAGAAATCACATGGTAGATCAGGTTAAAGTCGCTGCTGTCGAGCAGGAGCCGACTGAACAATCGCTACGGCGAAATCTCACAAACCGACATATTCAGCTGATTGCAATTGGCGGGGCGATCGGCACTGGATTATTTATGGGTTCTGGCAAAACCATCAGCCTTGCCGGGCCATCCATTATTTTTGTTTATATGATTATCGGTTTTATGCTGTTTTTCGTTATGCGAGCCATGGGCGAATTACTGCTGTCGAACCTCGAATATAAATCCTTCAGCGACTTTGCGGCCGATCTGCTGGGCCCCTGGGCGGGCTACTTTACCGGCTGGACCTATTGGTTCTGCTGGGTGGTGACGGGGATGGCGGACGTGGTGGCGATCACCGCCTACGCGCAGTTCTGGTTTCCCGGACTCTCCGACTGGGTCGCGTCGCTGGCGGTGATCCTGCTGCTGCTGGGCCTGAACCTTGCCACCGTCAAAATGTTTGGCGAAATGGAGTTCTGGTTCGCGATGATCAAAATCGTCGCCATCGTGGCGCTGATCGTGGTCGGCCTGGTGATGGTCATGATGCATTTCAAATCGCCGACCGGCGTCGAAGCCTCTTTCGCGCATCTGTGGAATGACGGCGGCTGGTTCCCGAAAGGGCTGAGCGGCTTCTTCGCCGGCTTCCAGATTGCGGTATTCGCCTTCGTGGGGATTGAGCTGGTCGGTACCACCGCGGCCGAAACCAAAGACCCGGAAAAATCCCTGCCGCGGGCGATTAACTCCATCCCGCTGCGTATCATTATGTTCTACGTCTTCGCGCTGATTGTGATTATGTCGGTGACGCCGTGGAGCTCTGTGGTGCCGAGCAAGAGCCCGTTCGTTGAGCTGTTCGTGCTGGTCGGTCTGCCGGCGGCGGCGAGCCTGATTAACTTCGTGGTGCTGACTTCCGCAGCCTCATCGGCCAACAGCGGTGTCTTCTCCACCAGCCGTATGCTGTTCGGTCTGGCGCAGGATGGTCAGGCGCCGAAGATGTTCGCCAAGCTGTCGAAGCGTGCGGTGCCGGCGAAGGGCTTAACCTTCTCCTGCATGTGCCTGCTGGGCGGTGTGGTGATGCTGATGGTCAACCCGAGCGTGATCGCCGCGTTCACCATGATCACCACGGTGTCGGCGATCCTGTTCATGTTCGTCTGGACCATTATCCTTTGCTCTTATCTGGTCTACCGTAAAAAGCGTCCGCAGCTGCACGAGAAGTCCAAATATAAGATGCCGCTGGGCAAATTAATGTGCTGGGTGTGCATGGCCTTCTTCGTCTTCGTACTGGTGCTGTTGACCCTCGAAGATGACACCCGTGAAGCGCTGATGGTCACCCCGCTGTGGTTCGTTCTGCTGGGTGCGGGCTGGCTGTTTGCCGGCAAAAAACGTCTGGCGAAATAAAAGAGCATTTTAACGTTGCTTGCAACGGACCGTCATAAAAAAGGCCACCCGGAGTGGCCAAATAAGACGGACAATGTCGAGGGCGCCTGCGGGCGCCTTTTTCGTTATTCTCCTGCGAGGGCACGCGGGAACAGCACGTTATTTTCCAGGCTGATGTGCTCCATCAGATCGTCAATCATCTCGTTGATACCGTTATACATCGCTTTCCATGTGGTGCACGCTTCCGGCGGCGGCGTCACGTTATGGGTGATATGTTTGATCACCTCCAGCAGTTCACCCGCTTCGTCATGCTCGCTTTCCATCACGCTGATGGGGCCCCCGGCCTGGGCGCCCATCCCCTGTTTGATCATCGGGAACAGGATCTGCTCCTCTTTCATCATATGGCTGGAGAGCTCCTGCTGCAGCATGGTCAGGTACTTCGTCAGCCCTTTCGGCACGTTCGGTTTATCGGCATGGACCCGTTCCACCTTGGTGGCCTGCAGGATCAGCTCTGGCAGCTGTTCGCGGTGCCGATCATGATAGCGAACGATGATATGGTCGATAATCTCCGCGAGAGGCGCCGCGCGCCAGTCGTGGGTGACGGGCTGCTCGGCCAGTTTCGCCAGCTCGGCTTCGATCACCGCGACATCCAGCGCTTTACGCGATGCGGCGCGCGCCAGCGTCTGTTTGCCGCCGCAGCAGTAGTCCATATCGTATTGACGGAACAGGGCGGAGGCGCGCGGGATGGTCAGCGCCAGCTCGCCTAAAGGTTGGTCACGGAAAGCCATAGCAGTTACCTCGTCATCAGGAATATAAGATGTATTTTAAATGCATCTTTTTGGCGAGGGAATACCCCTTAAGGAGGCCTGGCTACTTTTTTTCGTCCGTCAGCGGTTGCAACGTCGGTTTGTCCGGCCTGGCGCGTACGGCGGAGACCACGCCGAGCACCAGCAGCAGGATACCGCTCAGGGTCAGCAGCGGTGGTAAACTTTGCCGCAACAGAAAGGTATACAGGAGCCCGGCCAGGGTTTCGAAAACGATAAGCGGCCCGAGGATCACCGTCGGCAACCGTTGACTGGCAATATTCCAGCACAGCGCGCCGACCCATGAGCAGAGCACCGCGATGGCCAGCATCAGCGTAATGAACACCGCCGGGCGCGGGCCGAAGGGCAGGGGGAACCCGGCCTGCTGACCGTGCAGCCAGGCGCAGGCGGCGAGATAACCGGCCAGCGAAACCGGAAGCGTCACCAGCGCCTGAGCGGTAGCCCACATCATCGGCGGTTGATGCGGATTCTCCCGCAGCCAGCGGGCGTTGCGCAGCGCATACCAGGCCCAGCAGACCACCGACCCCAGCGCCAGCGCAATGCCGGAGCCGTAGCGCCACGGACTAAAATCAGGCAACCCCTGGCGCAGTTCCGCGACGTTAACGCAGATCAGGCCGACGGCGATGCAGACCAGCGCCGGAAACAGGCGCCGCCACGGCAGCTTTCCGTCGCGCTGGCTGTAGAGCAGATTGGCGAAGACCGGCAATACCACCGGCAGCGTGCCGATAATCATGGTGGAGACCGGCGCCCCGGTGCGCTGAATGGCGCTGGCCAGACAGACGTAATAGATAAGATTTCCCATCATCGTCAGACCCAGCGCGGTCCACCAGTCGTTCCGGCTCAGCTGGCGCAAACGCGCGCGCCCGAGCCATGCCAGCGGCAGGGCGATCAGACCCAGCGCCAGATAGCGTCCCATCGACTGGAGCATCGCCGGATACTCGGGCACCAGCAAAGGCCCGACAAAGATTAATCCCCACATCAGCCCCGCCAGCAGGGCGTACAACACACCACTAATCATCATTGCATCCATTGTCATCACGGTTATCTGCAGTGTAGAAGGAGGGCGGGCGGGAATATTGTATGAGATTGCGCATCAGCGCCTGGCGACCTGCTTCTGATAGCGTACCGGCGTAATGCCGTAACGCTGGGTGAAGGCGCGGGTCAGGTGAGACTGGTCGGTAAGGCCGACGGCTATCGCCACTTCGGCGGCGGGCATGCCGTGGGTGAGAAACGCCTTGGCGCGCCACAGGCGGATGGCCATCAACATCTGATGGGGCGTCACATGATAGTGGGCTTTAAACTGGCGCTGAAAGTGGTACGGGCTAAGCGCCGCCACCTGAGCCAGCTCGTCGAGGGTGATGGGGCGCATATAGTTATCGTGCAGGTAGTCGCGCACGCGGTCGAAGCGATGTCCTGTCTCGCCCTGCGCCGAGGCATGGTGGGCCAGAGGGCGGAAGGTGTCGATGAGGTCGAGCAGCATTCCCTGCTGGGCCAGCGCATCGTCGCTGTGCCACAGGCCATATATTAGCTGGCCAATCCGCCGGGACCGCAGGGGATCCTCGCGGACCACCTCGCTGAACCACCAGTCGCGCACCCCGGTGATAGCCTCCAGACGGTCCGGCTCCAGATAAATCATCCGGTAGCGCCAGCCGTCGGCGGTTTCCGCTTCGCCGGTGTGCAGCTCGTCGGGATTCATGGTGACAATAGCGTTGGCGGCGGCGATATGCTGGCTGCCACGGTAGCGAAAGCGCTCGGCGCCTTGCTCAATCACGCCGATGCCGAAGGCTTCGTGAGTATGGGGTTCAAAGGCGTAGCGGGAGATATGGGCGTGGTAAAGCTCCACCCCGGGCAGCTGTTCGAGATGGCGAAAGCGCGCACGATCTTTTTCATCACTAAATTGGGGTGGTACGCCCTGCATGCCTGCCTCCCGACGGTTGATCTCTTCAATATGAGAGAGGAACCGCCGGGACGCAACCGCAAAAGCTGAGAGGGGCGGTTACAGCATGCCTTTCACGCTTTCGGCAAGGGAAGTGGTCGGACGGCCAATCAATGTACTCAGGGTGTGGCTGTCGTCAAACAGCCCGCCTTTCGAGGCGCCGACGTCGGAGTCCGCCAGCATATCCGCCAGACCCGCCGGCAGGCCGACGCTTTTCAGCGCGGCGGCGAAGTCGGCTTCGCTGAGGTTCTGATAGACCACGTTTTTCCCGCTGTGCGTGCTCAGCTCGGCAGCCAGGTCGCTCAGCGTCCAGGCGTTATCGCCCGCCAGTTCGTAAACTTTCCCTGCATGGCCTTCACCGGCGATAACGCGGGCGGCCGCGGCGGCATAATCCGCGCGGGTAGCGGAGGCAATTTTACCTTCGCCGGCGGCGCCGATAAACACGCCGTGCTCCAGCGCCGGCGGCGCGCTGGCCAGATAGTTTTCGGTATACCAGCCATTGCGCAGCAGGGCGTAAGCGATGCCAGAGTCGGCCAGCATCTGCTCGGTTTCAATGTGTTCACCGGCCAGGCCCAGCGGCGAGGTGTCGGCGTGCAGCAGGCTGGTGTAGGCGATAAATTTCACCCCAGCGGCTTTGGCGGCGTTGATGACGTTGCGGTGCTGTACGGCACGCTGGCCGACTTCGCTGGAGGAGATTAACAGCAGTTTATTCACGCCCTGCAGCGCGGCGGTCAATGCCGCTTCGTCGCTATAGTCGGCCTGGCGGACGACGACGCCCTGCTGGCTGAGCGCCTGGGCTTTGGCCGGGTTGCGGACAATCGCCACAATCTGGCTGGCAGGAACGGTTTTAAGCAGGTCTTGCAGAACGTAGTGGCCAAGCTGGCCGGTGGCACCGGTAAGGGCGATCATGGGGCTTCTCCTTCGTGTTTATTGGCAGTTGTGGTAAGCTAACACCTTAACTAACTTTTAGTAAGTACGTACAAAAAGGTAAGTATGAAAATGGCCGAACCGACGCTGAGCGATAAACTGCGCAACGGCAATCTGTTTGCGGAACAGTGCCCGTCGCGCGATGTGCTTAAACATGTCACCAGCCGTTGGGGCGTGTTGATTCTGGTGGCGCTGCGCGAGGGGACCCATCGCTTCAGCGATCTGCGGCGCAAAATGGGCGGGGTCAGCGAAAAGATGCTGGCGCAGTCGCTGCAGGCCCTGGAGCAGGATGGTTTTATCGACCGCGTCTCTTATCCGGTGGTGCCGCCGCACGTTGAATATAGCCTGACGCCGCTCGGTCTGCAGGTGAGCGATAAGGTGGCCGCCCTGGCGGACTGGATCGAGGTTAATCTGCCCGCGGTGCTGGCGAGCCACGGGGAGTGAAAATGTATCACTCCCTGTAGCCCCGCCACCGGGGAGATGTACCCGGATAGCGGCTGGCGCCTTATCCGGGCTACCCGTCAGCTCCGGTTTGTAGCCCCGGTAAGCGCAGCGCCACCGGGGAACAGGCATTACTGACTCAAATCCAGCTGATAAATGGCGAAGCCGATATCATCGGCGGCCACCTGGCGCATCGGATACTGGGCTTTCTCTTTGATAAACGCCGCGGCTTTGTCGCCAGGCGAGGTCTCAAAACGAATATCCAGCGGTGTCTTACTGTGGATCGGCGCCAGGCGCCAGTTGTTATCCGCCGCCGGATGGATCGCGCCATCCTTCTTCGATTGCGCGCCAATCCACGCCGCCAGCACCGAACGGTTTTCATCCGGTGAGGCAAAGGCGATATGGCTTTCGCCGGTGCCGGCGAATTTACCGCCGTAAGCGCGATAGTTATTGGTGGCGACCAGAAAAGTGGCCTGCGGATCGACCGGTTTGCCATTGAAGGTCAGGCCCTTGATGCGCTCTGCCTGCGGATGGATCATCTGGCACTCGCCGTCGTAGCGGGCCGGCTGGCTGACGTCGATCTGGTAGTTCACCCCGTCAATCACGTCGAAGTTATAGGTGCGGAAGCCGTCCCAGTTGATCAGCGACTGCGGCTTGCTGCTGGCCGGGTCTATCTGGTTAAACTGCCCGGCGGAGCACTCCAGCCACTCCTTGACCTCCTTCCCGCTGACCTTCATCACCACCAGGGTGTTGGGGTAGAGATAGAGGTCGGCGGCGTTGCGGAAGGTGAGCTGGCCTTTTTCCACTTCCACGAAGCTCGCCGGATCGTTTTTACGCCCGCCGACTTTAAACGGCGCGGCGGCGGAGAGCACCGGCAGTTTCGCCAGGTCCGGGTCGCCCTGAATGTAGTGTTCGACGTAGGCTTTTTGCGCCATGTTGACCACCTGCACCGTCGGGTCGTCCTGCACCAGCGCCAGATAGCTGTACATGTTGTCGGCGGACTTGCCGATCGGCTGACTGACGAACTCGCGAGTGGCGTCGTGATCGGCTTTCAGCACCTCCACCAGCTTGCCGTCTTCCGCCGCCAGCGATTTCTTCGCCACCGCGTCGTAGATTGGCCGCGCTTCCGCTTTACTCTGAGTCACCTGCCATTTTCCGCTGTCGTTGTTCAGCACCAGATCGACCACCCCGAGGTGATCGCCCCACATTCCCGGCATTACCGCCGGCACGCCGTTCAGCGTCCCTCTGGCGATATCCGCGCCTTTAATGTTGGCGAAGTCTTTGCCGGGGAACACCGCGTGGGCGTGGCCGAACATGATGGCGTCAACGCCGGGCACCTGGCTTAAGTAGTAGACCGAGTTCTCGGCCATCGCCTGATACGGGTCGGCGGAGAGGCCGGAGTGCGCGACCACCACGACCACGTCAGCGCCTTTCGCCCGCATCTCCGGGATATATTTGCGCGCGGTTTCGGTAATGTCGTTGACCGTCACTTTGCCGCTAAGATTGGCTTTATCCCAGGTCATGATCTGCGGCGGCACAAAGCCGATATAGCCGATGCGCAGGGTGTGGGATTGACCGTCGCTGTCCTGAACCGGGGTGTCCTGGATCAGGTAGGGGGTGAACAGCGGTTTGCCGGTTTTGGCATCGATGATATTGGCGTTCACGTAGGGGAATTTCGCCCCGGCCAGCGCTTTGTGCAGGAAGTCGAGGCCGTAGTTGAATTCATGGTTGCCCAGGTTGCCGACGGCATAATTCAGGGTGTTCATCGCCTTATACACTGGATGAACATCGCCCTCTTTCAGCCCCTTAGCGGCCATGTAGTCGCCCAGCGGGCTCCCCTGGATCACATCCCCGTTATCTACCAGTACGCTGTTTTTCGCTTCTGCCCGCGCCTGTTCGATCAGGGTGGCGGTACGCACCAGGCCGAATTTCTCCGTGGCGGCATCTTTGTAATAGTCAAAGTCCATCATATTGCTGTGCAGATCGGTGGTTTCCATGATCCGCAGGTCGACCGTTGCGGCGCTGACGCTGGCGGCGATCAGCGTGGCCAGGAGCGTTGCGCTAAACTTAATCATCAGAGGCGTCCTTTTTTTATGAGCGATAGCACAGAAGAAAATGTATTTATATTCTGTTGCTTACAGAAATGTGAATCTTGCCAGAAAAGTGGGCAGCGAAACCGCCATCGTTATCACAGATAGCGGAACTTGCGGTGATGCGATATAAATAAAACAACGAGTTAACGCCACTGTAACCAGACGAGGTGGAGAATGTTAGAACAAGTATGTCAGCTTGCACGGAACGCGGGCGATGCCATCATGGAAGTTTACGATGGAAACCAACCGATCAACGTCGCCAGCAAGAAAGATGATTCTCCGGTCACGGCGGCGGATATCGCGGCGCATAAAGTCATTGTCAGCGGCCTGCAGGCGCTGGATGCCACCATTCCTGTTTTGTCGGAAGAGGACCCGCCGGCCTGGGAAGTGCGTCAGCACTGGCAGCGCTACTGGCTGGTCGACCCGCTGGACGGCACCAAAGAATTTATTAAGCGTAACGGCGAGTTCACTGTCAATATCGCGCTGATTGAAAACGGCAAGCCGACGCTGGGCGTGGTCTACGCGCCGGTGATGAAGGTGATGTACAGCGCGGAAAAAGGCAAAGCCTGGAAAGAAGAGTGCGGCGTGCGCAAGCAGATCCAGGTCCGCGATGCCCGTCCGCCGCTGGTGGTGATCAGCCGCTCCCATGGCAACGATCCGGAGCTGCAGGAGTACCTTGAGCAGCTGGGCGAGCACCAGACCACCTCTATCGGCTCCTCGCTGAAGTTCTGCCTGGTGGCGGAAGGTCAGGCCCAGCTCTATCCGCGCTTCGGGCCGACCAGCACCTGGGACACCGCCGCCGGCCATGCGGTCGCGGTCGCCGCCGGGGCGCATGTTCACGACTGGCAGGGGAAAACCCTCGACTACACGCCGCGTGAATCCTTCCTCAACCCCGGCTTCCGGGTCTCTATTTATTAAGCAGCTTACGCAGCAGGTCGATCACCTGCTGCACCTCCTGCTGGGTGAGCGCGCCGTCTTTGGCCCACTGTACGCGCCCGCTCTTATCCAGCACCACAATCGCGGAGCTCTTCTCGTCCAGCTGCCAGGCTTTCCGCACCAGCCCGTTGCTGTCGACGATAAATTGCGACCACGGGAAGAGCTGTTTATTACTCTCGATACTGTTGCGCACGAACATGCCGGTGCCCGGGATGGCATCGTCGGTATTGACAATGGTGGTGGTCTGATAGCGATCGTGTGGGAAGCTCGCCGCTTTAATCGCCTCGATCAGGTTGGCATTTTTCTCTTTTGCTGACGAGCGTCCAGCGATGTGCTGGATGACTCGCACTTTTCCCACCAGCTGCGAGCTATTCCAGTTTTTATAGTTAAACTTATCATTATCCAGAATAAGTTCGCCCCGATCCGCGACGCCGACCGGCGCCACGCGCTGGCCGTCGACAAAGTTATGCGCTGAGGCCAGCAGCGGGAAGAGGAGTAACGAGGCGGCCAGTATGCTACGTAGGGTCATGCGGAATCCTTAATCATTTTTGTGCAGGTGATCCGACCACTTGGTCTCGTTTAATGATAAGTGCGATTGGCGACGATTACCCGCAATGAGGATGCCAGTTTGCGTGTTGACGCACAAATTAGTCGAAAAACGGCGACTTATACTTACTTCATCGTATGTCCGAAACGAAAATTCTGAATTATTGTCATCAAACGGTAAATAAACTTATACACACTGGGTCCCTCTGAGATTCTGGACTATAGTTTTAGGGCATTAAAATTTGCGCTCCCGATACGTGGGCTAACTGTGGCACCACAGGAGCGTAACCCTGGCAGGAGAGAAGAATGAAAATTTTCCAACGCTACAATCCGCTGCAAGTGGCGAAGTACGTGAAGATCCTGTTTCGTGGACGGTTGTACATCAAGGACGTTGGCGCATTTGAATTTGATAAGGGCAAAATCCTTATCCCGAAGGTCAAGGACAAGCTGCATCTGTCAGTGATGTCCGAAGTCAATCGTCAGGTGTTGCGTCTGCAAACTGAGATGGCATAACCTGACACGTAGCAGTACGTAGTAGGTAAAAGACGGCTCCCGATGGGGGCCGTTGATGTTTTCAGCCCTTCATCTCCGCATAGCGTTTGCGATACTCCCCCGGTGGAATGCCGTTATGTTTACGGAACAAGCGGGTGAAATAGACCGGATCGCTGTAACCCACCGATAAGGCAATCTTGTTAAGCGGGAGTGTGGTGCTCTGAATGAGCCACCTGGCGCGGTTGATGCGCTGAGCTTCCCGCCAAGCGTAAACCGTCTGCCCCAGCTCATTTTTGAAAAGGTGCGCCAGACGTGAAGGAGAGATAAATACCATCGCCGCCAGGGTCTCGATTTTTACCTCTTGCGCGATATGGGCGTTAAGGTAGTCGCAGACGGCGTTAATTCGCGGATCGTGGGCGTGGCGGTTGCTGATGGGCTGTTGCTGAAAACAGCGGAGGATCAACCTTTCCAGGGCGTTCATCGCCAGCGCTTCCGACAGCGGCGCGGAGGCCGAGTGGTGGCGTATCACTTCATGGAACAGATCGCGCAGGTGCTGGAGCTGGTCGGGGTCAGCAACGGTCGTTTTGCCGATGCCGTGTGTGGTTTGGTCCCATTTTAGCCAGTCTATCCAGTAGGGGCGGGGAATAAAGTAGATCCAGAGATGGTCCCAATACTCGCTGTGTTCGTCTCTGCCGTAATGATGAGGCACGCCGGGGGGAAACAGCAGCAGATCGTTTTCCCGACACAGAAGAAAGCCATCGCCCGCTTTCGCCCGCGCCTGGCCACGCAGGGTCAGATTGATGATGTAACCTTTCATCCCCTGCGGACGATTAATGTAGTAGTCCAGTTTGGAGCCGCGGGTTATCGGCGTGAAGCCCGCGACAACCCAGGCATTGAAGGTAAAGGTTTTCATCAATGGCGAGAAATTGAGTAGCTCATTGATATCAAGTTCCATTCTCTCTCCCACCTGAGCGTCGCAGCGTCATTACCTTTCGATGATAGTAAATTCCCATGCCCTGAGGCGCAACGGCTGGCCGCTGCGCACTGTTTCCCCGCTCAGCAGGTCGTTCCCCGCCGTTTCGCTACCGAAATCGAGCGTCTCGCCAGAGTAATTGAACAGGAAGTGGATGGTTTTCCCGGCGCGATTACGCATCTTTTTGACCACTAATGGGTAGCGATAGGCGGAAGTGCGCGAGCGCAATGCGAGATCGGCAGTGAGTACATCAAACAGCTGGCTAATCAATCGCTTCTGCGGCAGGAAGCCAACGTACATCGATCGTCCCCGGCCATAATCCGCTTCGGTGGCGGCCGCGTACTCGCCCCATGCCGGATGCTGATAGCGCAGCAGAGTGCGGGTCCCGGCATCGGGCGTCAGCAGCTCCATCCACAGCTCCGCCTGATTGTCGTTGCGGCAATCAATATCCGCGCAGCATGAGCTTACCGTTGTCCCTTCCGGCAGGGTGAACTGGCTGTAGCTGACGCCGCAGCTCTGCCGCAGGATCCCAGGCTGCGCGCTGCGGCGCACTTTGACGTTTTCATCGCTAAAGCCCGATTTAAAGCCGATAAGCGCTCTGCCGCCCTCGGCGATATAGTGGTTGATACGCGCCAGCAGGCCATCATCGGCAGCGTACAGGCCGGGAACGATCAGCACCCGGTAGCGAGAGGTCTCCTCGTTGACGTCGTGGATGATATCGAGGCTGATATTGTGGTCATACAGCGCATCGTGGAAGCGGCGGAAAATATCGTTATAAATATTGCCCTCGGCGTCGCTGGGGCGGAACTGGTTAAGGGCGTCCATTGCCTCATTGCTTATCAGCAGCGCAACGTCGTTTTCGGCCTTCAGCTCCGCCAGCTGCGGCGACAGGCGGGCAAAGTCAGCCCCGATAGTGGTGGCCTCCTGCCAGGTCGGATTACGCGAGAAGTCGTGGCTGAGCAGCCCCTTCCAGTAGGTTTCGAAGGCGTTATGAATTGAATGCCAATGCCAGTAGGAGACCATGGCGGCGCCGGAGGCGATATGGCTGAACGCCTGCAGGCGCAGCTGCCCCGGGAAGGGAGTCCACTGGGCGAAACCCTGCGCCTGCGTTTCCAGCACGAAGTAGTTCTGGCCCGGCTTAAGCGAGCGGGTGATGGCGCCGCCGAAGGCGATTTCCCGCCCGGTCAGGTGCGCCTGGCTCGGGTGATAGATATCAACACCGGCGATATCCAGTGCCTGCGCTGCCGCAAAATGGTCGACCCGCGGCTGCACGCCGTAAGAGTAACCGCGCCATTCAAAATCGAAGTTGTGGGTGACGAACTGATGCGGCTGGGCGTACTCGCGCACGATCTCCGCCTGCCAGGCCAGATACTCGGTGACCTGCTGGCGCTGATAACGGAAAAAGGCGCAGGCGAGGCTGGCGTTGATGGTATTTTCCACCGGCGGAAAATCCTGCCAGCGGTCAATGCGGTTGCTCCAGTAATCCAGACCGAAATCGTGATTTAGCTGCCGGAGGTCAGGATATTTCTCCTGCAGGCTGCGCACAAAGCCCTCCTGCATATAGCGGCCGATATTGTCGTAATGCTTGGTTTCGTTATCCAGTTGCCAGCCGATAATTGCCGGATGGTGCTGCACATGCGCCATCAGCGTGCGGATAATTTTTTCGGCATAGCGGCGAAAGGTCGGGTTGACGATATCCATGATCTGCCGTGGGCCATACTTTTGCTGCCCTGTGACGGTGGTGACCAGAATATCGGGATGTTTCGCCGCCAGCCAGGCCGGGACCGCGTAGGTCGGCGTCCCGACGATGACCGCGATGCCGGCCTCATGCATCGCCGCCAGCACCCGGTCGATATGGTAGAAATTGTACTGACCCTCTTCGGGCTCCAGCGTACTCCATGTGGACTCGGCGATACGCACCACGTTAATGCCGGTTTCGCGCATTAAGGCAATATCCTTGGCCAGCCGATCTTCCGGCATATATTCATCGTAATACGCCACGCCATAAAATAACTGAGACATGCAGACTACCTCCTGACATTAATTCGCGGGCACAGGTTGTGAAGAGAACACGCGCGCTTTATCCAGCGTGATAAACGAAATGAGCGTGAAGCACAGGGCGATACTTCCCAGCACGATATAGCTGCTGGTAAAGCCCATTCTCTGGTACATATGGCCGATGCCGGTGGAGAGGAAAATAGAGCTAAAGCTTTTTGAAAACTGAAAGCCAATTAAGTAAACCGTCGCTGAAAGCAGGGGGTTAAAGTTAGCGGTAATATATTTAAGCGCCGCGACGAGTAACACCGAGCTTTCAAATCCATGGAGAAGTTTAATCAGGCTGATGGATATCGGGCCAATAGCCCACGCGGAACCGATAATGCGCAAGCTCATAATCAGCCCGCAGTATAACAGCGCATTTTTGGGGCCGATTTTATTCACAAACCACGGCGCAAAGAACATGACGACGGCATCAAGGAAAATCTGTCCTGTCGTTAAATAACCGAAGACTTCTGCGCCCCGGGCTTTACTCTCAAAAAAGTGGCTGTAGTAGATAGCGAACTGCTGGTCATAGGTTTCATAGACCGCGCCCACGCCAATCACATAGAGCGCGAAGAACCAGAATTTTTTAATTTTCAGCAGCGAGGCGGCATCGCGGAGGGTGACCGGAGACGTTTTGCCAGACAGTAGCCCCTGCTGCTGATGGGTGCTGATCTGCATTTTCCAGACAATCACCAGCAGGCAGACACCTGCCGCGCTGGCCAGCCAGAAAATCATGTTCTGATCGATGCCGTAGAGCTTTCCTGCCGCAAAGGTGCCGATCGCGGCGCCGATGCCGCCGAACATCCTCGCCCGACCAAATTCGAAGCCGGAGGCGCGGCTGACCTTATCGATGTAGGCTTCGCAAATCCCGCAGCCTGCGCCGTAGGCCATGCCAATATAGAGGCCGCCAGCCAGTGCGCCGAGGAACACATTTATTTTTAACAGAGGCGCGAAGACATAGATCCAGTATGGGGCGAATAAGGTGATAATGATCGCCAGCATCCACATCAAATTCTTACGATACACCAGCTTATCCGATATAAAACCGAATAATGGCTGAACGCAGACGGCCACAATGGCGGTGAAAGAATAAACCAGACCGACGTCCGTGTAGTTAATACCGATGGTTTCCGTTAACCACAGTGATAAATAGGGGTAGCAGCATCCCCAGCCTATAAAGAAAAACAGGAAAAACAGACAGCTGATAAAGTAATTTTTATTCGACGTTATCATGGTAACCCTCGCTTCCTTTATTCAGGAATATGATCGTGTAGACGCGAGCAACGTTACCTTTTTGCGCACGGGGGAGTCATGAACGTTTCGCTATGGAGCAGTAATAATCTGCTATCGGCAGAGGGGCGTGAGCCGCTTCACATTCGGGCAATAAAAAGGGCGGATGATCATCCGCCCTTAAGAGAGAGAAAAGATGACGCTCAGGCGTTCTGGCTTTCCGCCGCTTCCGACTGCTTGGGCACCAGCACCGTTGGCTTGTTATCGATGCGGGTCACCAGCAGCTGGTCGATACGGTAGTTGTCGATATCCACGACCTCGAACTTATAGCCGGAGAACTTCACCGCGTCGGTGCGCTTGGGGATTTTACGCAGCATAAACATCATAAAGCCGCCGATGGTCTCGTAGTTCCCGGACTGCGGAAACTCGTCGATATCCAGCACGCGCATCACGTCATCAATCGGCGTACCGCCATCGATCAGCCACGAGTTTTCATCGCGAGCGACGATCTGCTCTTCCAGCCCCTGGCCGACGAGGTCGCCCATCAAAGTCGTCATCACGTCGTTAAGGGTGATGATCCCGACCACCAGCGCATATTCATTCATGATCACCGCGAAGTCTTCCCCGGCGGTTTTGAAGCTTTCCAGCGCTTCGGAGAGGGTCAGGGTATCCGGGACGATCAGCGTGTTGCGGATCTGCACGCCGCCGGTCAGCACCAGGCTCTGGTTCGCCAGCACGCGGTTCAGCAGATCTTTGGAATCGACGTAGCCGATAATATGGTCGATATCTTCATTACAGACGAGGAACTTCGAGTGCGGATGCTCGGCCACTTTATTCTTCAGGCTCTGCTCGTCTTCATGTAAATCAAACCAAATGACGCTTTCACGCGGGGTCATGGAGGAAGGAACGGTGCGGGACTCCAGCTCGAACACGTTCTCAATCAGCTCATGCTCCTGCTTGCGCAGCACCCCGGCCAGCGCGCCGGCCTCGACCACGGCATAGATATCGTCGGAGGTGATATCGTCTTTCCGCACCATCGGCAGTTTGAAGATGCGGAAGATCATATTAGCCATGCCGTTAAACAACCACACCAGCGGGCGGAAGACTAACAGGCAGAAGCGCATCGGGTTGATGATGCGCAGGGCCACGGTTTCGGGCGCAATCATACCGATGCGTTTCGGAGTCAGGTCAGCAAACAGAATGAACAAGCTGGTGACCAGGGTAAAAGAGATGATGAAGCTCAGCTGCTCGGAGAGCTCCGGTGACATATACCCGCTGAGCAGGCTATAAAACGCCGGGGAGAAGGCCGCGTCGCCCACGATACCGCCCAGAATGGCGACGGCGTTAAGGCCAATCTGCACAACGGTAAAGAAGGTGCCCGGGTTCTCCTGCATCTTCAGCACCCGCTGTGCGTTGACGTTGCCTTCATCGGCCAGCAGTTTCAGTTTGATTTTACGTGAGGCGGCCAGTGAGATTTCCGATATCGAAAAAAAGGCACTGACGGCTATCAGACAGAGTATTACTAAAATACTGTTTAACATATCTTTTCTGACCGTTGAGGTCAGATCCTCGGAAGGGAAGTTGATAACTCAAATGTGGAATACATAAAAAACCGGTCCGAAGGCGCTGGACCGGCTGTCACACTGGGTAGTATAGCGTAAGGGAATGTAAAGCCGCCAGAGCGTTCATTAACCGCCTCGCTGTTGAGGCGGAAATCAGAATTACGCCTGAGGCGGCAGGCAGACGCCAATGCCGCCGATGCCGCAATAGCCGTGCGGGTTCTTATACAGATACTGCTGGTGATCGTCCTCGGCATAGTAGAACGGTTTGGCGGTGGCGATCTCGGTGGTGATGTGCCGGGTATCGTGCGCGTCGTTCATCGCCGCCTGGAAGCGCGCGAGGCTGGCCTTTGCCGCTTCCGCCTGTTCCGGCGTCAACGGGTAAATCGCCGAGCGGTACTGGGTGCCGTGGTCGTTACCCTGTCTCATTCCCTGCGCCGGGTCGTGATTTTCCCAGAACACCTGCAATAACTGCTCATAGCTGATGACCTGCGGATCGTAGACCACGCGCACCGCTTCCGCGTGACCGGTCTGGCCGCTGCACACTTCGCGATAGGTCGGATTGGGCGTATAGCCGCCAGTGTAGCCGGCGGCGGTGCTGTAAACCCCCGGCAATTGCCAGAACAGACGTTCAACTCCCCAGAAGCAGCCCATGGCGAACAGCGCGACTTCCATCCCCGCCGGGACGTTGGTCATCGAGTGGCCGTTAACTGCGTGGAGCGTCGCCACTGGCATCGGGGTATTGCGTCCAGGCAGCGCATCCGCCTGGGCGACAAGATGCGTTTTATCAAATAGACTCACGGTGGGCCTCTCAATACAGAAATCGTCGTTAAGGTTGTAACGAAGCGTGTCTTTTAACACAATAAATACGCGTAATACGTCTAGATTAATACATAAGAATTATTTGGGTTATTGCCACTTTTTCAACCCTACGTTGTTAGGGTTTTGTTAAGCCGTGGAGCGGCGCCAGTGTTTCCTGTAGGGGGAAACAGGGATATTCAGGAGAAAATGTGCTAAAAATCCGCCAGTTATGTGTCACCAGCCTTTTGCTGGTCAGCGGGATCGCCAGCGCAGCGAATGTGCGTTTGCAGGTTGAAGGATTATCCGGGGAGCTGGAGAAAAACGTTCGCGCCCAGCTTTCCACCATCCAGAGTGATGAGGTCACGCCGGATCGTCGCTTTCGCGCGCGCGTCGATGACGCCATTCGCGAAGGTCTGAAAGCGCTGGGGTATTACGAGCCGACGATTGAATTTGATCTTCGTCCGCCGCCGAAAAGGGGCCGTCAGGTGCTGATCGCCAAAGTGACCCCGGGTGAGCCGGTGCGCATTGGCGGCACCGAGGTGATTCTGCGCGGCGGCGCCCGCACCGACAGCGACTATCTGGCGCTGTTGAAAACCCGCCCAGCCATCGGGACGGTGCTCAACCACGGCGATTACGACGGTTTCAAGAGCTCCCTGACCCGCGTCGCCCTGCGCAAAGGCTACTTTGACAGCGAGTTCATTAAAAGCCAGCTGGGGGTCTCCCTCGACCGCCATCAGGCGTTCTGGGATATCGATTACGACAGCGGCGAACGCTATCGCTTTGGCCACGTCACCTTCTCCGGATCGCAAATCCGTGATGAATACCTGCAAAACCTCGTGCCGTTTAAAGAGGGCGACTACTACACCTCTCAGGACCTGGCCGAGCTAAACCGCCGCCTGGCGGCGACCGGGTGGTTCAGTTCGGTGGTGGTGGCGCCTGATTTTGCTAAGTCACGGAAAACCAAGGTGCTGCCTCTGCAGGGCGTTGTCTCGCCACGCAAAGAGAACACCGTGGAAACCGGGGTAGGGTACTCCACAGACGTCGGTCCGCGGGTAAAAGCCACGTGGAAAAAACCGTGGATGAACTCCTATGGCCACAGCCTGACCTCCAGCGTCAGCCTCTCCGCACCGGAGCAGCAGTTCGACTTCACCTATAAAGTCCCGCTGCTCAAGAGCCCGCTCGAGCAGTACTATCTGATGCAGGGCGGCTTTAAGCGTACCGATCTCAATGACACCCAGGCTGACTCCACCACCCTTGGGTTGTCGCGTTTCTGGGAGATGTCGAGCGGCTGGCAGCGGGCGATCAACCTGCGCTGGAGCCTGGACCACTTTACCCAGGCGAACGTCACCAACACCACCATGCTGATTTACCCCGGGGTCTCGGTGAACCGCACTCGCTCCCGCGGCGGCCTGATGCCCACCTGGGGCGATTCCCAGCGCTACTCGGTGGACTACTCCAACACCATGTGGGGCTCGGACATCAACTTCATCGTGATGCAGGCCCAGGACGTCTGGATCCGTACCCTTTATGACCGCCACCGCTTTGTGGTGCGCGGCAACCTGGGCTGGATCGAAGCGGACAACTTTGACAAGGTGCCGCCGGACCTGCGCTTTTTCGCCGGGGGCGATCGCAGTATTCGCGGCTATAAATACAAATCCATCTCGCCGAAGGACGATGACGGCAAGCTGATCGGGGCCTCGAAGCTGGCCACCGGCTCGCTGGAATATCAGTACAACGTCAGCGGCAAATGGTGGGGCGCCGTGTTTGTCGATAGCGGCGAAGCGGTCAGCGATATTCGCGAAAGTGATTTTAAAACCGGCGCCGGGGTGGGCGTGCGCTGGCAGTCGCCGGTGGGGCCGATCAAGCTGGATATCGCCCGGCCAATCGGCGACAAAGAAGAGCATGGTTTACAGTTTTACATCGGTCTGGGGCCTGAATTATGAGTTTATGGAAGAAGATAAGCCTCGGCGTCTTAATCGTGTTGGTCCTCCTGCTGGGCACCGTCGGGTTCCTGGTGGGCACCACCACCGGCTTGCATCTGGTGTTCAAAGCGGCGGATCGCTGGGTACCGGGGCTGGAAATCGGCAAAGTGACCGGCGGCTGGCGTGATTTAACCCTCGATAATGTCCGCTATGAGCAGCCCGGCGTGGCGGTCACCGCCGGCCAGTTTCATCTTAGCGTCAGGTTGCGCTGCCTGTGGGACAGCAGTCTGTGCGTAAACGACATCTCGCTGCGCGATATTTACGTCGCCGTCGATACGAAGAAGATGCCGCCCTCTGCGCCGGTCGAGGAAGAGGACAGCGGGCCGCTGAATCTCTCCACCCCTTATCCGATCGCCCTCAGCCGCGTCGCGCTGCATAACGTCAACGTCAAAATCGACGATACCGCGGTCTCTGTGCGCGATTTTTCCACCGGCCTGAACTGGCAGGAGAAAAACCTGACCCTGACGCCGACCTCGCTGCAGGGGCTGCTGATCGCCCTGCCGAAGGTGGCGAAAGTGGCGCAGGAGCAGGTGGTTGAACCGAAAATCGACAACCCGCAGCCGCAGGAAAAACCGCTCGGCGAGACGATGACCGACCTCTTCTCGCAGCCGGTGCTGCCGGCGATGACCGACGTCCATCTGCCGCTGAACCTCAATATTGAGGCGTTCCGCGGCGAGCAGCTGCGCCTCACCGGCGATACCGATATCACCGTGTATAACCTGCTGCTGAAAGTCAGCAGTATCGACGGGCAGATGAAGCTCGACGCCCTCGATATCGACTCCGATCAGGGCAAAGTCACCGCCTCGGGCAGCGCCCAGCTGCAGGATAACTGGCCGGTAGACATCACCCTCGCCGGAACGCTGAACGTCGACCCGATGAAAGGGGAGAAAGTGCAGCTGAAGGTGGGCGGCGAGATACGTAAAACGCTTAAGGTCGGGGTGGACTTAAGCGGGCCGGTAGCGGCCACGCTGCGGGCGGACGCGCAGCTGGCGGAGGCCGGGCTGCCGCTCAATATGGAGCTGAAGAGCAAGCAGCTCGCCTGGCCGTTCAGCGGCGAGAAGCAGTTCCAGGCCGACGACGTCCAGCTGAAGTTCAGCGGCAAAATGACCGACTACGCGCTGGCCTTCTCCACCGCGGTGAAAGGCCAGTCGCTGCCGCCGGCGAAAATCGCCCTCAACGCCAAAGGCAATGAGCGGCAGATCAATCTCGACAAGCTGACGGTCAATGCCCTGGAAGGGAAAACCGAGCTGAAGGCGCTCCTCGACTGGCAGCAGGCGATCAGCTGGCGCGGCGAGCTGACCCTCGATGGCATCAACACCGCCAAAGAGGTGCCGGACTGGCCGTCGAAGCTCAACGGCAGGATCAAGACCCAGGGCAGCCTGTACGGCGGCAGCTGGCAGATGTCGGTGCCGGAGCTGAAAATTACCGGCAACGTGAAACAGAACAAGGTGGATGTCTCCGGCTCGCTGCAGGGCAACAGCTATCTGCAGTGGAAGATCCCGGGGCTGCATCTGGCGTTAGGCCCGAACAGCGCCGATATCAAAGGCGAGCTGGGGGTGAAGGATCTGAATCTCGACGCCACCATCGATGCGCCGCACCTGGATAATGCGCTGCCGGGGCTCGGCGGGACGGCGAAGGGGCTGGTGAAAGTGCGCGGCACTGTCGATGCGCCGCAGCTGCTGGCGGACATCACCGCCCGGGCGCTGCGCTGGCAGGAGCTGAGCATCGCCCAGGTCAACGTCAAAGGGGATGTGAAATCCACCGATCAGATTGGCGGCAACCTGGACGTGCGGGTGGATCGCATCAGCCAGCCGGGGGTGAATATCAGCCTGGTGCAGCTCAATGCCAAAGGCACTGAGAAGCAACATGAGCTGCGGCTGCGGGTGCAGGGCGATCCGGTTTCCGGCCAGCTGGCGCTGGCGGGCAGCTTCGATCGTCAGGCCGAGCGCTGGAGAGGCGCGCTAAGCGATACCCGCTTCCAGACGCCGGTGGGGCCGGTAGCGCTGACGCGCAGTATTGCGCTGGACTACCGTAACCAGGAGCAGAAAATCAGCATCGGGCCACACTGCTGGACCAACCCGAACGCCGAACTCTGCGTGCCTGAGACCATTGACGCGGGCGCCAGCGGGCGGGCGCGGGTGAATCTCAACCGCTTCGACCTGGCGATGCTTAAGCCGTTTATGCCGGAGGCGACCCAGGCCAGCGGCGTGTTTACCGGTAATGCCGATGTCAGCTGGGACACCACTAAAGAGGGGCTGCCGCAGGGCAAAGTGACCCTCAGCGGGCGCAACGTCAAAGTGACCCAGGTGGTCAATGACGCCCCGCTGCCGGTGGCGTTCGATACGCTGAACCTCAGCGCCGACCTGCATAACAATCGCGCGGAGCTGGGCTGGCTTATCCGCCTGACCAACAATGGCCAGCTGGATGGGCAGGTGCAGGTCACCGACCCGCAGGGGCGGCGTAACCTCGGCGGCGACGTCAATATCAGCAACTTCTCGCTGGCGATGATCAACCCGATTTTCGCCCGCGGTGAAAAGGCGGAGGGACGGCTCAACGCCCGTCTGCGCCTGGGCGGCAACGTGAAAAGTCCGCAGCTGTTCGGCCAGATGCAGCTAAGCGGGGTGGATATCGACGGCAACTTTATGCCGTTTGATATGCAGCCGAGCCAGCTGGCGATGAACTTCAACGGCACGCGCTCGACCCTGCAGGGGACGGTGAACACCCGTCAGGGGCAAATCGCCCTTAGCGGGGACGCCGACTGGACGCAGATCGATAACTGGCGGGCGCAGATTGCGGCGAAAGGCAGCCGGGTGCGGATCACTGTGCCGCCGATGGTCCGTCTTGATGTATCGCCGGACGTGGTGTTTACCGCCACGCCAAGCCTGTTCAACCTCGATGGCAAGGTGGATGTGCCCTGGGCGCGGATCGTGGTCAACGAGGTGCCGGAGAGCGCGGTCGGCGTGTCGTCGGACGAAGTGATGCTCGACAAAAACCTCAAGCCGATTAAGCAGCAGAGCGCCGGGATCCCGATCAACAGCAACCTGACGATCCACGTCGGCAACAACGTTCGTCTGGAAGCCTTCGGTCTGAAAGCGCGTCTGACCGGCGATCTGAAAGTGGCGCAGGATAAGCAGGGGCTGGGACTCAACGGGCAGATCAATATTCCGGACGGCCGCTTCCACGCCTATGGCCAGGATTTGATTGTGCGCAAAGGGGAGCTGCTGTTCTCCGGTCCGCCGGATCAGCCGTTGCTGAATATCGAAGCGATTCGTAACCCGGATGCCACCGAAGACGACGTGATCGCCGGCGTTCGCGTCACCGGCTCCGCCGATCAGCCGAAAGCGGAGATCTTCTCCGACCCGGTTATGTCCCAGCAGGAAGCGCTCTCTTATCTGCTGCGCGGCCAGGGTTTGAGCAGCGGACAGAGCGATAGCGCCGCGATGACCTCAATGCTTATTGGTATGGGGGTTGCACAAAGTGGTCAGGTTGTGGGTAAAATCGGCGAGACGTTTGGCGTAAGCAATTTGGCGTTGGACACCGAAGGGGTAGGCGACTCTTCCCAGGTGGTGGTCAGCGGCTATGTACTGCCGGGTCTGCAGGTAAAATACGGGGTCGGTATCTTCGATTCCCTGGCGACGCTGACTTTACGTTATCGCCTGATGCCTAAGCTATATGTGGAAGCGGTGTCTGGCATCGACCAGGCGCTCGATTTGCTCTATCAGTTTGAGTTTTAGCAATGCGAATATTTGTTTACGGCAGTTTACGACGCAAACAAGGCAACAGCCACTGGATGACCAACGCCCAGTGGCTGGGCGCTCATAGTGTCGACGATTATCAGCTGTACAGCCTGGGCCACTATCCAGGCGCGGTGCCCGGCGAAGGCACAGTACATGGTGAAGTTTATCGTATTGATGCATCGACGCTGGCCGAACTGGATGCGCTCCGCACCAAGGGGGGCGAGTATGCGCGCCACCTGATTCAGACGCCTTACGGCAGCGCATGGATGTATGTCTATCAACGTTCCGTTGAGGGTTGTACGTTGATAGCGAACGGCAACTGGTTGGATCGCGACCAGTATTAACCACGACAGCGCCACCTTCGGGTGGCGTTGTTTTTTCTGCGCCCGCCTCTTACCAGAGCGGCAGATAATCTCTCGCCAGCCACATCGTGGAAGCCAGCGTCGTCAGCGCGAGGAATAATAATCGTCGTGTTGGGGTGCTGAACATTACATGACCTCCTCGGGCGTGGTTTGGGGGGCTGCCTCCCGCAGGTAACGCCGCATCGCCGATCGCAGCTTCAGCCAGTCAGCCACCCGGTGTGACAATAACCAGGCCGTTGGGCCAATCAGCTCCAGTACCGCCAGTATCCCGCCAAAGCAGAGTAACAGTAAGGACAGCATGTCCAGTGAATCCTGAACCTGCCACCAGACGCGCCGGCCAGACTGAAGGGCGCTGATGATTTCTACCCCGAGAAATAGCAGATACATCACCAGCGCGAGGCCGTAAAACAGGTAATAAAGCAGCGACAGCTGTCTGCGTCCAGGATAGAGCGGATGGTTTTTTACATAAGCCGCGCCGTCGCTGGCATTGTATAGCGCATGGATCGCCCGGCTGTCGCGCTCGTATACGGCGACGATACGATCGCCAGTGGCTAGAAACGGTGGCTGACGACGATAGAGAACAGGATGCAGCGCGAAATTAGCGCAGCCTGCCTGCCACCAGAAGGCCAGCGGCAGGGCACCGCATTGTATCCCGAGGCCGTGATATTCCCGCGTAGGATTGCCCGCATACCACTTCTTAAAGTGGGTATCGGTGATGATGTCTGTCTTAGCCGCATAGCGTTCCGGCAGGGCATGCGTAAAAGGCATCGCCGACCGGCGGACGGCCCGCGGCGTTGCGGGTAGCGGCTGGCAAAAAGAAAAGTCGCGGCGACGGGCCTGCGCCATCTTCGCCAGCAGATCGCGCATGGCGGGGTGCCGTTTTAGCGCCGGGTGGAACAGCCGCTCGCAGAGCCCGGTTAACAGCGCGATGAAGGCCAGTACCGCGATAATGCCGCAGCCGAACTTTGCCCATTCTGAGGCGCTCACCAGGAGCGGAATAAGGGAGACGATGAGTGTCAGCAGGCTGATAATCAGCAGCGGCCGGGCCCAGCGCTTGACGCGTTGACTGGGCTCAAGGAGCGTTTCGCCATCGCTGAGCCAGTGGATCCAGTAACTGCCGTTGTCCAGGCGGCGGGCGCCGAGATACAGAGGCTGATGGGTCTTCAGGCGGTCAAAAAGCGAGGGGGCGTTAAAATAGCGTTTATCGGTATAAAAGACATGGTCGCCGGCGATAAGGCGCAGATACCCCTGTTTTTCAGAGGCGGCGGTTGTGAAGCCAGAAAAGTTAAGAGTGAAATAGCGAACGCTTTTCACGGGACACCCTCCATGGTGTTATCGCGGCTATCCGTGCCGCAATCAGGCAGGGTATGACCCTGCCTGAGACAGAATTACTTCTGCTTAGCGCGCTCGAAAGAGGCAACGATTTCAGCTTTCGCCGCTTCTGCGTTGTCCCAACCGTCGACTTTAACCCACTTGCCTTTTTCCAGATCTTTGTAGTGCTCAAAGAAGTGAGTGATCTGGGCTTTCAGCAGTTCCGGCAGGTCGTTCACATCGTTGATGTGATCGTATTCTTTGCTCAGCTTGGTGTGCGGTACCGCAACCAGTTTCGCATCTTCACCGGATTCGTCGGTCATCTTCAGAACGCCAACCGGACGGCAGCGGATCACGGAGCCCGGCTGCAGCGGGTACGGGGTCGGGACCAGCACGTCAACCGGGTCGCCGTCCAGGGACAGGGTGTGGTTGATGTAGCCGTAGTTGCACGGATAGAACATCGCTGTGGACATGAAACGGTCAACGAACAGTGCACCGCTCTCTTTGTCGACTTCGTATTTGATGGGATCTGCGTTCGCCGGGATCTCGATCACGACGTAGATGTCTTCCGGCAGATCTTTGCCCGCAGGTACGTTGAGTAAGCTCATGTCTGTTTCCTTTAAAATGTATGGCAAACAAGTGCTCGGTATTATAGCCAACTCACATCGAATGTCTTCGCTTCTTTTTCCCGATCTCGCCGTGGAGTGCTCTGAATTTTGCGCGCAATAATGGCATGAAAATCCATAAACATAGCCACATCATGAATAAATTTATGTAACCGTTTTCATTGCATGTGATTGATTTATCAAACCGCTTAAAAAAACGTCATAAACCGCAACAGCCGCGCTCCCTGCGAAGCCTTATCGGCTCTCCGCTGGGCAATGGGGCCGTCATTAACATCTCATTTACTTTTTTGAAGTGTGATGTAACGCATTCAGTTACATCACCGATTGTCTATAGTTTGTCCGCAGGTGAGACTTTAACCAACAATAACCCTACGAGGATACCCTTATGTGGAAGCGCTTACTTCTTGTCACAGCAGTTTCCGCAGCTATGTCGTCTATGGCGATAGCTGCCCCGCTAACCGTAGGTTTTTCGCAGGTCGGTTCTGAATCCGGCTGGCGTGCGGCAGAAACCAGCGTCGCGAAAGAGGAAGCCGCCAAGCGCGGTATCACGCTGAAGATCGCCGATGGTCAGCAAAAACAGGAAAACCAGATCAAAGCGGTGCGCTCCTTTATCGCCCAGGGGGTAGACGCGATCTTCATTGCGCCGGTGGTGGCTACCGGCTGGGAGCCGGTGCTGAAAGAGGCGAAAGAGGCCAAAATCCCGGTCTTCCTCCTCGACCGTTCCATTGATGTGAAAGATAAAGATCTCTACATGACCACCGTGACCGCCAACAACGTGCTGGAAGGTCAACTGATTGGCGACTGGCTGGTGAAAACCGTCGACGGTAAGCCGTGTAACGTCGTGGAACTGCAGGGCACCGTCGGGGCCAGCGTGGCCATCGACCGTAAGAAAGGCTTCGCTGACGCCATCGCCAAAGCGTCGAATATCAAAATCATCCGCTCTCAGTCCGGCGACTTCACCCGCAGCAAAGGGAAAGAGGTTATGGAGAGCTTTATCAAGGCTGAGAATAACGGCAAAAACATCTGCATGGTATTCGCTCATAACGACGATATGGCCATCGGCGCCATCCAGGCCATTAAAGAAGCTGGCCTGAAGCCGGGCAAAGATATTCTGACCGGCTCCATCGACGGCGTGCCGGATATCTATAAAGCGATGATCGCCGGTGAAGCCAACGCCAGCGTCGAGCTGACGCCAAATATGGCCGGCCCGGCGTTTGATGCGCTGGAGAAATACAAAAAAGACGGCACCCTGCCGGAGAAGCTGACCATTACCAAATCGACGCTGTATCTGCCGGATACGGCGAAAGAAGAGTTAGAGAAGAAGAAAAATATGGGCTACTGAGTGGATAGCCCCTCATCCCGCCCCTCTCCTCAGCCGGAGAGGGTAACAGGCAGCGTTCCAGCAACCCCGGCAAGCACAGCGCGAACCGGGGCAACCTGACATCATTTGAAGGTGATATCGATTATGAGCGCCGAGGCACACCAGGAGATCCTTCGCACCGAAGGACTCAGTAAATTCTTCCCCGGCGTTAAGGCGCTGGATAACGTCAACTTTAGCCTGCGGCGCGGCGAAATCATGGCCCTGTTGGGCGAAAACGGCGCCGGGAAATCGACGCTGATCAAAGCGCTTACCGGCGTTTACCATGCCGATCGCGGCACTATCTGGCTGGAAGGCCAGGCCATTTCCCCGAAAAATACCGCCCATGCCCAGCAGCTGGGGATCGGCACTGTCTACCAGGAAGTGAACCTGCTGCCCAATATGTCGGTGGCGGATAACCTGTTCATCGGCCGTGAGCCGCGGCGGTTTGGCCTGCTGCGGCGGAAAGAGATGGAGGCCAGGGCGACGGCGCTGATGGCCTCCTACGGCTTTTCCCTCGATGTGCGCGAGCCGCTGAACCGCTTTTCAGTGGCGATGCAGCAGATCGTCGCTATCTGCCGGGCCATCGACCTGTCGGCCAAAGTGCTGATCCTCGACGAGCCCACCGCCAGCCTCGATACCCAGGAGGTGGAGATGCTGTTTACCCTGATGCGCCAGCTCAGGGATAACGGCGTCAGCCTGATCTTCGTCACCCATTTTCTCGACCAGGTCTATGCGGTCAGCGACCGCATTACCGTGCTGCGCAACGGCAGCTTCGTCGGCTGCCGCGAGACCCGCGAGCTGCCGCAGATTGAGCTGGTGAAAATGATGCTGGGCCGCGAACTGGACCACAACGCCCTGCAGCGGGCGGGCCGAACCCTGCTGAGCGATAAGCCGGTGGCGGCATTTGAAGGCTACGGTAAAAAAGGCACCATCGCCCCGTTCGACCTGCAGGTGCGTCCGGGCGAAATCGTTGGCCTCGCCGGCCTGTTGGGTTCCGGCCGCACGGAAACCGCCGAGGTGATCTTCGGTATTAAAACGGCGGACAGCGGGAAGGCGTGGATCAAAGGCAAACCGCAAACCCTGCGTTCTCCGCATCAGGCCTCCTGCCTCGGGATCGGCTTCTGTCCGGAGGATCGCAAAACCGACGGCATTATCGCCGCCGCCTCGGTGCGGGAAAATATCGTCCTCGCCCTGCAGGCGCAGCGCGGCTGGCTGCGGCCGATACCCCGGCGCGAACAGAACGAGATCGCCGAGCGCTTTATTCGCCAGCTGGGGATCCGCACCCCCAGCGCGGAGCAGCCGATCGAGTTTCTCTCCGGCGGCAACCAGCAGAAGGTGCTGCTTTCCCGCTGGCTGCTGACCAAACCGCAGTTCCTGATCCTCGATGAGCCGACCCGCGGCATCGACGTCGGCGCCCATGCGGAAATCATTCGCCTGATTGAAACCCTCTGCGCCGATGGCCTCGCGCTGCTGGTCATCTCCTCTGAACTGGAGGAGCTGGTGGGTTACGCCGATCGGGTCATTATCATGCGCGATCGCCGGCAGGTGGCCGAGATCCCGCTCGCCGAGCTCTCTGTACCGGCGATCATGAACGCAATTGCGGCATAAGGAGTAACCCATGATGCCTCGATCTCTTTCGCAAACCGGCCCGGAGAAGCGACGCTTCACCTGGCCGAAGGGCACCCCGCAGATCATTGCCCTGCTGCTGGTTCTGCTGGTCGACAGCCTGGTGGCGCCCCATTTTTATCAGGTAGTGCTCCAGGATGGCCGCCTGTTTGGCAGCCCAATCGATATTCTCAACCGCGCCGCCCCGGTGGCGCTGCTGGCCATCGGCATGACGCTGGTGATCGCCACCGGCGGCATCGACCTGTCGGTGGGGGCGGTGATGGCGATAGCCGGCGCGACGGCCGCCTCGATGACCGTCGCCGGTCACAGCCTGCCGGTGGTGCTGCTGGCCTCGCTGGCGGCGGGCGCGCTGGCCGGGCTATGGAACGGCATTCTCGTGGCGGTCCTTAAGATCCAGCCCTTTGTGGCGACGCTGATCCTGATGGTGGCCGGACGCGGGGTGGCGCAGTTGATCACCGCCGGGCAGATCGTCACCTTTGATTCCCCGGCGCTGGCGTGGCTCGGCAGCGGATCGTTCCTCCTGTTTCCGACGCCGGTGATCATCGCCGCCGCGACCCTGCTGCTGTTCTGGCTGTTTACCCGCAAAACGGCGCTGGGCATGTTTATCGAAGCGGTAGGGATCAATATCCGCGCGGCGAAAAACGCCGGCGTCAATACCCGCATCGTGGTGATGCTGGCCTATGTCCTGAGCGGCGTCTGCGCGGCGATCGCCGGGATCATCGTGGCGGCGGACATTCGCGGCGCGGATGCCAATAACGCCGGGCTATGGCTTGAGCTGGACGCCATTCTGGCGGTGGTCATCGGCGGCGCTTCGCTGATGGGCGGGCGCTTCAACCTGCTGCTGTCGGTGGTGGGGGCGCTGATTATCCAGGGAATGAACACCGGGATTTTGCTCTCCGGCTTCCCGCCGGAGCTCAACCAGGTGGTGAAAGCGGTGGTGGTGCTGTGCGTACTGATTGTCCAGTCGCCGCGCTTTATCGGTTTACTGAAAGGGGTACGCGGCCATGATAAAACGTAATTTACCGTTGATGATCACCCTCGCGGTGTTTGTGCTGGGCTATCTCTACTGCCTGACGCAATTCCCCGGCTTTGCCTCGACGCGGGTGATCTGCAATATCCTGACGGATAACGCCTTCCTCGGGATCATCGCCGTGGGCATGACCTTCGTGATCCTCTCCGGCGGGATCGATCTGTCTGTCGGGTCGGTGATCGCCTTTACCGGCGTCTTTCTCGCCAAAGCGATTGGCTTTTGGGGAATATCACCGCTGGTGGCGTTTCCGCTGGTGCTGGTGATGGGCTGCGCCTTCGGCGCGTTTATGGGGCTGCTGATTGACGCCCTGAAGATCCCGGCCTTTATCATCACCCTCGCCGGCATGTTCTTCCTGCGCGGCGTGAGCTATCTGGTGTCAGAGGAGTCGATTCCAATTAACCACCCGGTGTACGACACCCTGTCCGGGCTGGCATGGACTATTCCCGGCGGCGGACGCCTCAGCGCCATGGGGCTGCTGATGCTGCTGGTGGTGGTGGCCGGTATTTTTGTCGCCCACCGCACCCGCTTCGGCAACCAGGTGTATGCCATTGGCGGCAACGCGACGTCGGCGAATTTAATGGGGATTTCCACCCGCAGCGCCACGATCCGTATCTATATGCTTTCCACCGGGCTGGCGACGCTGGCCGGGATCGTCTTTTCCATTTATACCCAGGCGGGCTATGCGCTGGCGGGCGTCGGCGTAGAGCTGGACGCCATTGCCTCGGTGGTGATCGGCGGCACGCTGCTCAGCGGCGGCGTCGGCACTGTGCTGGGAACCCTGTTCGGGGTGGCGATCCAGGGGCTGATTCAGACCTATATCAACTTCGACGGCACCCTCAGCTCATGGTGGACCAAAATCGCCATCGGCATTTTGCTGTTTATCTTTATCGCGCTGCAGCGTGGGCTGACCGTGCTGTGGGAAAACCGGCAGAATGCGGCGGTCACGCGGGTGAGCGGGGCGGGGAGTCGCTAAGAGAGAGGCTCCTCCCGCAGGCGCGGGAGGAGCGGGCAGGGCGCTTAGGCGTCCGGGAACGACTTAATAAAGTTCTCGACGTCTTCCACCATGTGGTTGTTGCCGACGAAGAAGGAGCGGCGCTGGTGCAGGCTTTCCGGAACAATATCCAGAATACGCTCTTTACCATCGCTGGCCTTACCGCCCGCCTGTTCGGCGAGGAAGGCCATCGGGTTGCATTCATACAGCAGGCGCAGCTTGCCGTCCGGGTGGCTGGCGGTGCTTGGATAGAGGTAGATGCCGCCTTTCAGCAGGTTGCGGTGGAAGTCCGCCACCAGCGAGCCGATATAGCGTGAGGTATAAGGACGCTGCGTCGCTTTGTCCTCTTCCTGGCAGTACTTAATGTACTTCTTCACGCCCTGCGGGAATTTGATGTAGTTGCCTTCGTTAATGGAGTAGGTATTGCCCTTCTCCGGGAAGCGCATGCGCTCCTGGCACAGACAGAAGACGCCGAGGGACGGGTCGTAGGTGAAGGCGTGGACGCCGCAGCCGGTGGTATACACCAGCATCGTCGAGGAACCGTAAACCACATAGCCGGCGGCGACCTGGCGGTTACCCGGCTGCAGGAAGTCTTCTTCTGTCACCGGCGTGCCAACAGGCGTCACGCGGCGGTAGATAGAGAAGATCGTACCAACAGAGACGTTAACGTCGATGTTAGAGGAGCCATCCAGAGGGTCCATCAGCACCACGTATTTGGCGTGTTCACACCCTTCGAAGACGACAATCTCATCTTCTTCTTCAGAGGCGATCCCGGCAACAATATCGCGTGCTCGCAGTGCGGCTTTTAATTTTTCATTCGCGAACAGATCGAGTTTTTGCTGCACCTCGCCCTGAACGTTTTCAGCACCGCTGGCACCCAGGATATCGACCAGACCGGCCTTGTTGATATCGCGGTGGATGATCTTGGCGCCCAACTTTATTGCTGACAACAAAGCAGTCAGCTCACCGGTGGCGTGGGAGAACTCGTGCTGCTTTTCAACAATAAACTCACCTAACGTTTTCATAACTCGTTCCCTGCATTTTTATGTTGAGTAAAACGAACGCAACAATCTTAACAAAGAATCAAAAAAGTGCGCACTAGTGAATCGCGCCAGCAAAATACAGATTCGCCTGAAATGCATTTCGCCAGGGCCCGGGATATGGGTAAAATGTGCCCCGGATAAGAGAAGGAAATGACGAATGCGCATTCATATTTTAGGAATCTGTGGCACGTTTATGGGGGGCCTGGCCATGCTGGCGCGCTCCCTCGGTCATGAGGTAACGGGGTCGGATGCTAACGTCTATCCGCCGATGAGCACCCTGCTGGAAAACCAGGGGATTGATTTAATTCAGGGCTATGACCCCAGCCAGCTGGAGCCCCGGCCGGATCTGGTGATCATCGGTAACGCCATGACTCGCGGCAACCCGTGCGTTGAAGCGGTGCTGGAAAACAATATTCCCTATATGTCCGGCCCGCAGTGGCTGCACGACTTCGTGCTGCGCGATCGCTGGGTGCTGGCCGTCGCCGGGACCCACGGCAAAACCACCACCGCCGGCATGGCGACCTGGATCCTTGAAGCCTGCGGTTACCAGCCGGGCTTCGTGATCGGCGGCGTGCCGGGCAATTTTGACGTCTCTGCGCGCCTGGGCGACAGCCCGTTCTTCGTCATTGAAGCGGATGAATACGACTGCGCCTTCTTCGACAAGCGCTCCAAATTTGTTCACTACTGCCCGCGGACGCTGATCCTCAACAACCTTGAGTTCGACCACGCGGATATCTTTGACGACCTGAAGGCGATTCAGAAGCAGTTCCACCATCTGGTGCGCATCGTGCCGGGCAAAGGCAAAATTATCCTGCCGGAGAACGACATCAACCTGAAGCAGGTGATGGCGATGGGTTGCTGGAGCGAGCAGGAGCTGGTGGGCGAGCAGGGCCACTGGCAGGCGAGGAAGCTGAACGCTGACGCCTCGCAGTGGGAAGTGCTGTTCGACGGTGAAAAGGTCGGCGAGGTGAAGTGGGCGCTGGTCGGCGAGCATAATATGCATAACGGCCTGATGGCCATTGCCGCGGCGCGTCACGTCGGGGTACTGCCGGCGGATGCCGCGAACGCGCTGGGCAGCTTTATCAACGCCCGCCGTCGCCTGGAGCTGCGCGGCGAAGCCAACGGCGTCACCGTGTATGACGATTTCGCTCATCATCCGACGGCCATCCTCGCTACGCTGCAGGCGCTGCGCGGCAAAGTGGGCGGCACCGCGCGCATTCTCGCCGTGCTGGAGCCGCGCTCTAACACCATGAAAATGGGCGTCTGCAAAGACGATCTGGCGCCGTCTCTTGGCCGCGCCGATGAGGTGTTCCTCCTGCAGCCGCAGCATATCCCGTGGCAGGTGGCGGAAGTGGCGGAAGCCTGCGTCCAGCCGGCTCACTGGAGCGCCGACGTCGATACCCTGGCGGAGATGGTGGTCAAAACCGCCCATCCTGGCGACCATATCCTGGTGATGAGCAACGGCGGCTTCGGCGGCATTCATCAAAAGCTGCTGGATAAACTGGCGCAAAAAGCGGCCGCGACAGAGTAACGTCCCGCCTCCGGTCACTGCCCTCCGCGTGAGGGCAGTTTTGTTTTTACCAACAGGGATGGTGTGATGCTGACCCGCGAAAGCGTACTTTCTACCGACTCGCCCCATTTCGCCATGCTGGACGCGCTCTACGCGCGCGCCTTTCCGTGGCACGAGCAGCGCGAAAGCGAGGCCAAACGTCAGGCGCTGAGCAACGCGCACTACGCGCTGGAGGCGTGGTTCGATGAGGACGTATTTATCGGCCTCAGCGGCTGCTGGCAGTTTGCCGGCTACTGTTATGTCGAACATTTGGCGATCGACGATACGCTGCGCTCCCGCGGCTATGGTAAACAGCTGCTGGCGCAGATCCTGACGCGCGCGCCGCTGACCATTCTGGAAATCGATCCGCTGAGCAGCGAGATCGCCCATAAACGGCTGCGCTTTTATCAGTCGATGGGATTCCACGCTAACCCCTGGGCGCATCGTCATCCGACCTATCATCAGGGCATCGCGGATCATGAACTGCTGGTGCTGAGCTACCCGCAGCCGATCGATGAGCGACAGTATCAGCAGTTTGCCCGGGATCTCGGGCGCGAGGTGATGGGGCGGGCGTAGCCCGGCGCGGCGTACCGCTCCGGGCGTTCGGCTGGGGTATTTTTACTCTTTGGCGATCGGCGTGTCGTTCTCCGCCACTTTATTGTCGCCCTGAATCTGCGCGATTTTCTGCTCGACGGCGGCCACCTGGGCACTGTCATGCAGCAGGGTGTAGGTCAGATCAAACTGCGCGCTGGCGCCCGGCTGCAGCTGTTTTACGCGTTTTTGCTCGCGTTCAATGGTCACCGGATAGGCGTAGCTGGTCCCCGGCTCGATACCGGTGACATAGCCCTGTTTGACGGTGTCGGTGTTTTTCCACAGCGTCAGGACCGGCAGCTGGCGGGTGTCGAACTGAATGGAAGCTCCTTTATCGCCCGCTTTGTTGACCACGGCGGCCAGCGTCTGGTGATTTTCATCGGCCAGCGGCTGAATATTAAACACCATCTCGTCAAAGTCTTTGGTCGGCCCCTGATAGGTTTGCCAGGTTTTTAATCCGCTCTTAGCGTAATCATTGAACGGGCTGATGCTGGACATCGGGGCGAGGAAACGCGCGCCTTCTTCCAGGATCGGGGTGCCGAAGTTGCTATGGTAGATGATCTGGTAATCATGCGGATAGTCGGCGTGATTGGTTAAGACATCGTGCAGGCTGAAGCTGTTGCTGCCCGGGATATAGCGCAGCTCGGTCATGGTTTGCAGATCGGCTTTTTTGAAGGTGCTCTCTTTCACCAGCCCGCGGACGCGAATTTCATACGGCGCGCTGTCGGCCACCTCTACCTCCACCAGAGAGGCCGGCGTGTTGCCTGCCTTGCCGTGCAGGGTATAAATTTGCCCGTCCGCGGTCACCGGATGGCCGGTCCACTCATAGCCGCAGCGGACCATCATTTCGTTGAACCCTTCCAGCCAGCCGAGCCCGTTGCGACTCTCCAGGTTGATAAACGCCGGGTTAACAACCTCTTTGACCGGCGAATCCCAACCCATCCGGCTGCCGAAGCCTTCCACTCGCAGCAAGTTCATGCCGCGCGTCGGGCTGAGGGTGATGGTCAGGCCGTCTTTACTGCGAATGGTGAGGATTTTGCTGCCTTCCTGCTTGCCGCCGTGCAGGACTTTCTGCTCAATGCTGAACGCATGGTCTTTCACCTTCAGCTGATCGCTGCCGATCTGCCAGTTTCCTTTATCCATGCCCTCTTCAGCATTCGTCAGCACCCATGTTTTTGCCGCGGCAGAGCCAGAAACCAGCAGAGCGATAGCCGTCAGAACCAGTGTCTTTTTCATTTTTATTCCCTTTTTGCTGAATCGATTGTGTCATTGACGTGTGAAATCTACCGGCATGGGGGTGATTAAAATGTGAAGCGCCTCACCTGGTGAGAAAGTGGCCGTTTTTAAGATGTTAAATGCGATAGTCGTCGTATTATTGTGATAAACCATGCTTAATTATCACCACAAGACGTGATCTGCATTGCTTTTAGCTTTAACGATTCAGCTTTAGAGAAGGCAATAAACGACAGTCTCGTTGTGTGGACTTGGGGGCTCAGGGGAGGCAGCGGGGAACCCCCTGCTGACGCGATGCTTGCGTTGAAGAAGGGGGAGGTGTGCCGGATAAGGCCTGGCCGCCATCCGGCACAACGACGGGAACGCGCCGGATACAGCCTGCCTGGCGGCGCGGCGCTTGCGCGGGCCTACAGAGTCGAGCAACTGTTTGATAACTCAGGTTCAGCAGCCTTCCGTAGGCCGGATAAGGCGTAGCCGCCATCCGGCACAACGACGGGAACGGCGTTGGATACAGCCTGCCCGGCGGCGCGGCGCTTGCGCGGGCCTGCGGAGTTGAGCAACTGTTTGATAACTCAGGTTCAGCAGCCTTCCGTAGGCCGGATAAGGCGTAGCCGCCATCCGGCACAACGACGGGAACGGCGTAGGATACAGCCTGCCCGGCGGCGCGGCGCGGCGCTTGCGCGGGCCTGCGGAGTTGAACAACTGTTTGATAACTCAGGTTCAGCAGCCTTCCGTAGGCCGGATAAGGCCTGGCCGCCATCCGGCACAACAACGGGAATAGCGTAGGATACAGCCTGCCCGGCGGCGCGGCGCTTGCGCGGGCCTACAGAGTCGAGCAACTGTTTGATAACTCAGGTTCAGCAGCCTTCCGTAGGCCGGATAAGGCGTAGCCGCCACCAGACAAAGCGGAGTAGCCCGGATAAGGCGCAGCGCGCCGCCATCCGGGTGACTTGTGCGGCAAAAGCGGCGGGAATTAGCCTTCGTTTTCCGCCAGTTCGCGCAGATACTGGAAGATCAGGCGCGCGGATTTCGGCGGTTTGTTGCCTTCTTTCTCTTTCTTCGCATTGCGGATCAGGGAACGCAGCTGCTGACGGTCAGCATCTGGCCACAGGTTCAGCACTTCAGCTACGGCGTCATCCCCGTCGTCAATCAGTCGGTCACGGATCTGCTCCAGCTTGTGGAACAGCGCAACCTGCTGGTTGTGGCGGTTTTTCAGCTTATCCAGCGCCTGACGAATCGGATCGACATCGCGATTGCGCAGCATCTTACCGATAAGCTGCAGCTGGCGGCGGCGACCCTCTTTTTTGATTCGCTGGGCGAGTTCGATGGCGTCGCGCAGGTCAGTATCCAGCGGAATTTTATCCAGCGCGTTTTTCCCCAGGTCAACGAGTTCCGCGCCAAGACGCTTCAGTTCTTCCGCGTCGCGCTTAATTTCACTCTTACTGACCCAGATAATTTCATCGTCTTCATCCTCGATATCATCACCGGGAACGTCGTCGAGCCAGTCTTCGGGCTGCTTTGTCATCTCAGGCTCCTTAAAAAAAGAGGCTAATGTTACCAGTTAAGGCGCGCACTGAAAAACGGTTCTCTGTTAGACTTCAGTTAACTCCTTCTTACATTATGGCATTAGCAATGAAAGTGATCTCTCAAGTTGCCCAGCAACGTAAGACGCTGGAAGAGGCCGTGACCACGGCGCTGGAACTGGCGGCAGGTAAATCCGATGGCGCGGAAGTCTCCGTCAGCAAGACGACGGGCATCGGCGTCAGCACCCGCTATGGCGAAGTGGAGAATGTAGAATTCAATAGCGATGGGGCGTTAGGCATCACGGTTTACCACCAGAACCGCAAGGGCAGCGCCTCTTCCACCGATCTCAGCCCGGACGCCATCGCCCGCACCGTGCAGGCGGCGCTGGATATCGCCCGCTACACCTCCCCGGATCCCTTCGCCGGCGTGGCGGATAAAGAGCTGCTGGCCTTTGACGCCCCGGATCTGGACCTGTTCCACCCGGCGGAGGTCTCCCCGGATGAGGCCATCGAACTGGCCGCCCGCGCAGAGCAAGCGGCGCTGAAGGCCGATAAACGCATCACCAACACCGAAGGCGGCAGCTTTAACAGCCACTACGGCATCAAAGTGTTCGGCAACAGCCATGGCATGCTGCAGAGCTACTGTTCGACTCGCCACTCCCTTTCCAGCTGCGTGATCGCGGAAGATGACGGCGACATGGAACGCGACTACGCCTATACCATTGGCCGGGCGATCGAGGATCTGCAGTCCCCGGAATGGGTCGGGGAAGAGTGCGCCCGCCGCACCCTGTCGCGCCTCGCGCCGCGTAAGCTGTCGACCATGAAGGCGCCGGTGATTTTCGCCAATGAAGTGGCGACCGGGCTGTTTGGCCACCTGGTCGGAGCGATTGCCGGTGGTTCGGTATACCGCAAATCCACCTTCCTGCTCGATTCGCTGGGCAAACAAATTTTGCCGGAGTGGCTGACCATTGAAGAGCATCCGCACCTGCGTAAAGGACTGGCCTCCACGCCGTTCGACAGCGAAGGCGTGCGCACTGAGCGTCGCGATATCGTCAAAGACGGCGTGCTGACCCAGTGGCTGCTGACCAACTACTCCGCCCGCAAGCTGGGGATGAAAAGCACCGGCCACGCCGGCGGCATCCATAACTGGCGCATCAACGGCCGCGGCCTGAGTTTTGCAAAGATGCTTAAAGAGATGGGCACCGGTCTTGTGGTTACCGAACTGATGGGGCAGGGTGTCAGTGGCGTCACTGGCGACTACTCACGCGGCGCATCCGGCTTCTGGGTAGAAAATGGCGAAATTCAATATCCTGTCAGTGAGATCACCATTGCAGGAAATCTGAAAGAAATGTGGCGTAATATCGTGACCATCGGCGATGATATTGAAACGCGCAGCAACATTCAGTGCGGTTCTGTGCTGCTGCCGGAGATGAAAATCGCCGGGCAATAACACCTGTTTGCTTAAATAATAAAAAGGAAGTGAGCAATGCGTAAAAAACTGTTAGCGATGCTGGCTGTCTCTGCTTTTGCGCTCGGTTCAGCCTCGGCCTTCGCCGACCTGGGCGAAGACATGGACACTCTGGCAGAAAATCTGCAAGTGGTACAGAAAACCTCCGACGCCGGCGAACTGAAAGCGGCGCTGAATAAGATGCGTACCGCCGCGGTTGATGCCCAGAAAGAGACGCCGCCGAAGCTGGAAGGCAAAGCGGCCGACAGCGCTGAGATGAAAGATTACCGTCACGGTCTGGATATTCTGATCGGCCAGATCGACGGCGCGCTGAAGCTGGCGAATGAAGGCAAGGTGAAAGAGGCGCAGGCCGCCGCGGAGGAGTTTAAAACCACCCGCAACACCTACCATAAGAAGTACCGCTAACTGCCGTTTTCGGGAGGCATCAGCCGATGTCTCCCGCCTGAAAGCCTACCGATATCACACTTTTCGATCTCTTTTTCCGGCCTTTCCGCAGCCGCGGGCTGCACATTCACGCGCATTGTTGTGATACGTCTCACGCCATAATTGCTGTTTTTTCATTTTTCCAGTGAATGTGTGGGGTCGATCACGCCTGCCGTCTCCCTTTCCACTTCGAAGTGGAAAACAACTCGCTACAAACTCCCATCCCCCGGCGCTACTTTGATTCCCAGAGACATCAGCGGGGTATCAGAAGTGAATAACGGAGCGGTAATACACGACGTAGGGGAGCAGGCAGCGCAGACCGAACGCCTGGCTGACAAGATGCTGCAGCAGGTTTTTGCCCTGTTAAGCCGTCACGGCATCGTCCCTAACGACGTTCAGGAGCAAATGCTGACCTCCCACGTGCGGGCGATGGCCCACCGGTCAATCAGCGGGGAACCGCTGCCGGAAGTGGATGCCAGCCTGTTCGAAGAGATTTCACCAGATTCAATGACGTTGGCCCGCGAAGTGGTCGCGCAGTTCGGCAACCTGCCTGATGAAGAGGCCTGGCTGCTCTCCGTCCATTTCGAAGTCGCAAAAGAAAACCTGTAAGGAGCAAAACATGGAACAAATCACCGTAGTTATTGGCGACCGTCTGGGTAAAGGCCAAAAAGTCGCCGCAGGCGCAGAGAAAGCCGGCGCACGTGCAGTGGTCGTCCCTGGCGTTGCTGCCGACATGAAGCTTGGCGACATGATGAAAGCGGAAAACGCCACCTTCGGCATCTCCTTCTGCGGCAGCGGCGGCGCCGGCGCCATCACCGCCCAGACCAAACACGGCTACAAAGCGAAATACGGCATGCGTTCCGTGGAAGAGGGCGTCACCGCCATCAACGAAGGCTGCAACGTGCTGGGCTTCGGCTTTATGGATAAAGAAGAGCTGGGCGAGCGGCTGGTAGAGGCCTGGAAAAAGAAATACGGCGCATAAGTATGAAAGAGCAATTCACCACCACGGTGAGGGTTGCCGGCAAAGGCGAAAGCAAATCACGGGCCTTCGCCGATGCCCTGAACCATGTGCAGGCTGCGGTGATGAAAACGTCATCGCACATTCTGCTGCGTATTGAGCCACAGGACGTGACGGTTGTTCATGCGCGCGAAGCGGTACGAAAAGAGGCCTTCCTGTTTTTCTTTTTGCGCCGTGAACGACGGACCTACAGCGTGGAGCTGGACGTCACCGTCAACGTGACCGCCATCGATCTCGATAAAGTGGATTTCGTCACGCAAACCTGATTGTTAGCAAAGGGTCTGACTATGTTCCTGATAATATTAATAAAATCGCTTATCATCGGCGGCCTGGTCGGCGTCGGCGTGGGCGCCGGAGCGGCACGCATGTTTCATGCCCCTACCACCCAGGGGATGGGGGCGTTTCGAACCCTGGGCGAGCTGAACTCCTGTGAGGGCGATCCGGCTTCCCACTTCTCCTTTGGCCTCGGTTTCTTCTTTAACGCCTGGGCCTCTTCCGTTGCAGCAGGCTCCTTCACCCAGGATGTTGACCACCGCATTATCCCCAACTGGGGCGCGGCGGCGCTGATGCTGAAAAATCGTAACGTCGGCGAAACGCTGCACGATCCGAAAAAAATGGCCATCTCCTGCGGCATCATCGGCATGATCGTCGTCGCCTTCCTTAACCTCACCGCCTCGTCCGTACCGGAAGCGCTGCAGGTGACCGCGGTTAAGGTACTGGTCCCGGCGGCAAACCTGCTGGTGAACACCGTGATGCCGGTGATCTTCTGGCTGGCGGCGATCGACGCCGGTAAAAAATCAGGCTTCTGGGCGACCATCTTCGGCGGCGCGGCGCAGCTGATTATGGGCAACGCCGTACCGGGGCTGGTGCTGGGCATCCTGATCGGCAAAGGCGTTGAAGAGAGCGGCTGGAACCGGGTCACCAAAGTGATGATGGTGGCCATTGTCGCCCTGTTCGTCCTCAGCGGCTTCTTCCGCGGCTTCGACATGAAGATGATCGAATCCTTCCATCTGACCGTGCCGAACTGGCTGGACATGATCCACAACTCACTCAGCGGCAAGTAACGGGAGCCTGATAATGGAACAGAATAAAGGTTTTTGGTATGCCGACTGGTCGTTCCCGATCTTCGTTGGCCTGCTCTCCTCCGGCGTCTTCGCCGGGACCCACATGTACTACCTGTACGGCATCGGCGCCTTTAACGAAGTCGCCTTCGTGGCGATGCTGAAGTCGGGGATTGATACCGGCGTTTACGGCGCGGTGGCGGCGTTTGGCGCCAGCTTCCTGTTCGCCCGCATCATCGAAGGGTCGCTGGTGGGGATCCTCGATATCGGCGGCGCTATTCAGACCGGGATCGGTCTTGGCGTCCCGGCGCTGCTGCTCGGCGCGGGCTTTGTCTTCCCGGTGGCGAACTTCGCCGCCTCGCTGGCAACCGGCCTGATCCTCGGCCTGGCGGTGGGCTATATCATCATTCTGGCGCGTAAGTTCACCATCAACCAGAGCGACTCCACCTACGGCGCCGACGTGATGATGGGGGCCGGTAATGCCTCCGGCCGCTTCCTCGGCCCCTTGATCATCCTCAGCGCAATGACCGCCTCGATTCCTATCGGGATCGGCTCGCTGGTTGGCGCCCTGCTGTTCTACATCTGGCAGAAACCGATCACCGGCGGCGCCATCCTCGGCGCGATGATCCTCGGCTCCATTTTCCCGGTGGCGATTAGCTAATCGCCCGATGGCGCGGCGCTTATCGGGCCTACACGTCAGCGCGATTGGTACGCCGCCATCCGGCAACAGATACACTCTTTCATCAGGAGATAGCTATGTTTGATTTACTCCTGCGCCGCGCGCGCCTCGTCGACGATACCCTGACTGATATCGCCATTCAGGACGGGAAAATCGCGGCGCTGGGCGAGATTAGCGCGCCCTCCCGCAAAACCCTCGATCTGCAGGGCAACAGCTACGTCAGCGCCGGCTGGATTGACTCCCACGTTCACTGCTACCCGAATTCGCCAATTTATCACGATGAGCCGGACAGCGTCGGTATCGCCGCCGGCGTCACCACCGTGATTGATGCCGGCAGCACCGGCGCCGACGATGTCGATGAGTTCTATCAACTGACCCGTAAAGCGGTGACGGAAGTCTATGCCCTGCTCAATATCTCCCGCGTCGGGCTGATTGCCCAGAATGAACTGGCCAATATGACCAATATTGACGCCGAGGCGGTGAAGCAGGCGGTGCAGCGTCATCCCGATTTTATCGTTGGTCTGAAGGCGCGGATGAGCAGCAGCGTGGTGGGGGAAAACGGCATTACGCCGCTGGCGCGCGCCAAGGCGATTCAGCAGGAAAACGGCGATCTGCCGCTGATGGTGCACATTGGCAACAATCCGCCGAACCTCGATGAAATCGCCGATCTGCTGAGCCGCGGCGACATCATTACCCACTGCTATAACGGCAAACCGAACCGCATTCTGAATCCTGCCGGCGAACTGCGCAGTTCGATTACTCGCGCCCTGCAGCGCGGCGTGCGCCTCGACGTCGGCCACGGTACCGCCAGCTTCAGCTTTGAAGTGGCGCGCCGGGCGATTGCGCTGGGCATTCTGCCGCACACCATCAGCTCGGATATTTACTGCCGTAACCGCATCGACGGCCCGGTGCGTTCGCTGGCGCTGGTGATGTCGAAATTTCTCGCCATCGGCATGACCCTGCCGCAGGTGATTGCCTGCGTGACCGTCAGCGCTGCCGAGGGGCTGCGCCTGTCGCGTAAAGGGCGGCTGGAAGTGGGTTTCGACGCCGATCTCACGCTATTTCGCCTGGAGCGCCAGCCAACGCTGCTGGTGGATGCCGAAAAAGAGAGCCTCCAGGCAGACAACATTTTGGTGCCGCTGGCCGCGATCCGCGCGGGCAAAGGCTATCTGACCGAACAAGGGAGCGCGGAACATGCCTTCGATTTTTGAAAAATACCATTTAAAACAAGTTATTAACACTTCCGGCCGGATGACGGCGCTGGGCGTTTCCACGCCGCGTCCGGAAGTGGTGGACGCCGCGATGGCCGGCATGAACCAGTACTTTGAAATGAAAGATCTGGTGAATAAAACCGGCGAGTACATCGCCAGGCTGCTGGACGTGGAAGGGGCGACCGTGGTCTCCTGCGCCTCGGCAGGGATTGCCCAGTCGGTGGCGGCGGTGCTGGTAAAGGACAGCGACTGGCTGCTTGAGAACCTGCACGTCACGCCGATAGAGCATAACGAAATCGTCCTGCCGAAGGGCCACAACGTCAACTTCGGCGCGCCGGTCGGCACCATGGTGGCGCTGGGCGGCGGCAGGCTGGTGGAAGCGGGCTACGCCAACGAATGCTCTGCCGAACAGCTGGCGGCGGCGATCACCCCGCGCACCGCGGCGATCCTCTACATCAAATCCCACCACTGCGTGCAGAAAAGCATGCTCAACGTGGCGCAGGCCGCGGAAGTGGCGCGTCAGCATCATTTACCGCTGATCGTCGACGCGGCGGCGGAGGAAGATCTGCAGGGCTACTACCGCATGGGCGCCGACCTGGTGATCTACAGCGGTGCGAAAGCGATTGAAGGGCCGACCAGCGGGCTGGTGATCGGCAAAACGCAGTACGTCGAGTGGGTTAAACGCCAGTCGATGGGGATTGGCCGGGCGATGAAAGTGGGTAAAGAGGGGATCCTCGGCCTGACCTGCGCCATTGAACACTACCTGACGGCAAGCAAAGAGAGCGGCGAAGAGATGGTGGCGAAGATGACGCCGTTTATCGAACAGCTCAATACCCTCAACGGCGTCACTGCCCGCGTGGTATGGGACAGCGCCGGCCGCGATATCGCCCGCGCCGAAATCAAATTCGACGAAGCGGTGACCGGCGTGAAGACCGGCGATCTGGTTAACGCGCTGAAGCAGGGCGAATACGCCATCTACTTCCGCGGCTATAAAGCGAATGAAGGCATTATCGAAGCCGATGTCCGCAGCGTTGACGCCCAGCAGCTGGCGGTAGTCGCCCGCCGTATCGCGGAAGTTCTGAACAAGGAGAAACAAGCATGAAACTGACCCCAAACTTTTACCGTGACCGCGTGTGCCTGAACGTCCTGGCGGGTAGCAAAGACAACGCCCGGGAAATCTACGACGCGGCGGAAGGTCATGTCCTGGTCGGCGTGCTCTCCAAAAACTACCCGGACGTCGCCAGCGCGGTGGCCGATATGCGCGACTACGCGAAGCTGATTGATAACGCCCTCTCCGTCGGGCTGGGCGCAGGGGATCCGAATCAGTCGGCGATGGTGAGCGAGATTTCGCGCCAGGTGCAGCCGCAGCACGTCAATCAGGTCTTCACCGGCGTGGCCACCAGCCGCGCGCTGCTCGGGCAGAACGAGACGGTGGTCAACGGCCTGGTCTCGCCCACCGGCACCCCGGGTATGGTGAAGATCTCCACCGGCCCGCTGAGCAGCGGCGCGGCGGATGGGATTGTGCCGCTGGAAACCGCCATCGCGCTGTTAAAAGATATGGGCGGCAGCTCCATCAAATACTTCCCGATGGGCGGCCTGAAGCACCGCGACGAGTTCGACGCGGTGGCCAAAGCCTGCGCCGCGCACGATTTCTGGCTGGAGCCGACCGGCGGTATCGATCTGGAAAACTACAGCGAGATCCTGAAGATCGCCCTCGATGCCGGGGTGAGCAAAATCATCCCGCATATCTACAGCTCGATTATCGATAAGGCCAGCGGCAACACCCGCCCGGCCGATGTTCGCCAGCTGCTGGAGATGACCAAACAGTTAGTGAAGTAGTGCCCTTGCCCCTCACCCTCAAAGGGTGAGGGGCAGCTTATCCCACTGAACCATCAAGGAGTTGCTATGCCTGTCGCTCGTCATCTGCTTGTCGCTTCACTGTCCCTGTTTGCCGCCGCCGCCGCCGCGCAAACTCACTATGCCTGGGTAGGCACCTATAATCCCAATGGCGAAGGTCTGTACCGCTTTACCGTTGATAGCCAAACCGGCGCGCTACGTGACAGGACGCTGGTGAGTTCGTTGCCGAACGCCGCGCAGCTGACCGTCTCGCGCGATGGCAAGACGCTGTATGCCGCCAGCGAAGTGGAGAAAGGCGTGGTGCAGGCGTGGCGTATTGAGAAGAACGGCGAGCTGACCGCACTCAATCAGGTCGCCTCCGGCGGCGCCGGTCCGGTTTATCTCTCCCTGACGCCGAACGGTAAACAGCTGCTGGTGGCCAACTACGTCAGCGGCAGCATCGCCGTGCTACCGGTGAAAGAAGACGGTAGCCTGGGCGAGGCGGTGGACAAGCATCAGGATGAAGGCCCGGCAGGGGCCGAACGCCCGGCGGCGGCCGTCGAGGGCAGCTTCGCCATCAGCGATCACAATGGCCCGCACGCCCATATGATCGCCGCCGATCCCAGCGGGAGATTTGTTTACTCCACCGATCTGGGGCTGGATCGGATCTATCAGTATCGGCTGGATAGCGCCAGCGGCAAGCTGACGCCGAACGATCCGCCGTTTATCGCTGCCTCGTCGCCGGGAGCCGGCCCGCGCCACTTCGTCTTCACGCCAAAGGGCGACGGTCTGTGGCTGATTAACGAGGAAGCGTCGACGCTGACCTTCTATCATCTGGATCAGCAAAGCGGCCTGCTGCGCGAAGGCAAAACCGTCTCCGCGCTGCCGAAAGAGTATAAGGGCACCAGCTTTGCCGCCGGCCTGGCGCTGAGCAACGACGGCAAACAGCTGTACGTCGCCAATCGTCTGCATAACAGCATCGCCCACTTTACGGTGCAGGCCGACGGCCGCCTGCGCCACCAGGAGGATATCTGGACGCGCGGAGATTACCCTCGCACGCTGACCCTGGATAATCAGGGGCAGTGGCTGTACGTCATGAACCAGCGTAGCGATAATATTACCCGCTTCAGCGTGGCGCCGAAGGATGGCAAATTGACCTTTGTCTCAGACTACACGCCGGTCGGCAGTCCATCGCAGATGGTGATTTCCGCCCAACCCTGAGCCGTAACCACAAGGAACTGACATGCGATTTCCCAACCAACGCTTAGCGCAACTCTTCACCCTGCTGCGGAATGAAACGCTGCCGCAGGATGAGCTGGCGCAACGCCTGTCGGTTTCCACCCGTACCGTGCGCGCCGATATTACCGCCCTGAATGCGCTACTGGCGCAGTATGGCGCGCAGTTTATCCTTAACCGCGGCAGCGGTTATCAGCTGAAAATTGATAACCCGGCGAGCTTTCAGGCGCTGGAGGAGACGGCGCCGAAGGCGCAGCATGTTCCGCGTACCGCCCAGGATCGCATCACTTTCCTGCTGGTGCGTTTTCTGACGTCGGCGTTCTCGATCAAGCTGGAAGACCTGGCGGATGAGTGGTTCGTCAGCCGCGCCACGCTGCAAAACGATATGGTCGAGGTGCGCGAGCGCTTCCAGCGCTATCAGCTAACCCTTGAAACCCGCCCGCGCCACGGCATGAAGCTGTTCGGTAGCGAGGTATCGGTTCGCGCCTGCCTCACCGACCTGCTGTGGGAGCTAACCCAGCAGGGCGGTATCGCGCCGCCGATCGGCGCCGAGGCCTTTGCAGAGGAGGTGCCTGCGCTGCTGGAGCCGGTGCTGCAGGAGACGCTCACGCGCCACCATATTCGTCTCACCGACGTCGGCGAGCGCTTTATCTGCCTGTACGGGGCAGTGGTGGTGCGTCGCGTCAGCGAAGGCTACCCGCTGGCGGATTTTAGTGCTGAAGATGTGGCGCAGAACGTCCGCGATGCCGCGCGCGATCTGGCGGGCGAACTGCAGCGGCTGGCCGGTAAACCTTTATCGCCCGCGGAAGAAGAGTGGCTGTGCGTGCATATCGCCGCCCGTCAGGTACAGGACGTGGACCCGGAAACCATCAGCGCCGACGATGACGAAGCGCTGGTCAACTACATCCTGCGCTACATCAACAGCCAGTATAACTACAACCTGCTGGACGATGCCCAGCTGCACGCCGATCTGCTGACTCACATAAAGACCATGATCACCCGCGTACGCTACCAGATCATGATCCCTAATCCGCTCCTTGATAACATCAAACAGCACTACCCGATGGCCTGGGATATGACCCTCGCCGCGGTCTCCAGCTGGGGCAAATACACGCCTTATACCATCAGCGAAAACGAAATCGGCTTTCTGGTGCTGCATATCGGCGTCGGGCTGGAGCGCCACTACAACATCGGCTACCAGCGTCAGCCGCAGGTGCTGCTGGTGTGCGATACCAGCAATGCGATGGTGCGGATGATTGAGGCGATCCTGCAGCGCAAATATCCGCAGCTGGAGATCGCCGCCACTATTTCCCAGCGCGAGTACGAACAGCGGGACGCGATCGAGGCGGATTTTGTTATCTCCACGGTGCGGATCAGCGAAAAAGACAAGCCGGTAGTGACCATCGCGCCGTTCCCCACTGACTATCAACTGGATCAGATCGGCAAGCTGGTGCTGGTGGACCGTACCCGTCCATGGATGCTGAATAAGTACTTCGATGCCGCCCACTTCCGGGTGGTCGATACGCCGATGGATCAGCAAACGCTGTTCGCCGAGCTGTGCCAGCAGCTGCTGGAGGAAGGCTTTGTTGACGCCGAGTTTCATGCTTCGGTGGTGGAGCGTGAAGCGATTGTCAGCACCATGCTCGGCGATGGCATTGCGCTGCCGCACTCCCTGGGGCTACTGGCGAAAAAGACGGTGGTCTATACCGTCATTGCCCCGCAGGGCATCGCCTGGGGTGATGAAACCGCCCATATCATCTTCCTGCTCGCTATCAGCAAGCGCGAGTATGAAGAGGCGATGGCGATCTACGATATTTTCGTGACTTTCCTGCGCGAGCGCGCCATGAGCCGCCTCGCCGCGACCCGCAGCTTCGATGAGTTTAAAACGGTGGCGATGGAGTGCGTCAGCCGGTTTTGAGAGGCGTTTTCCAGATTCGAGTGTAATGCAAATGTAATGCTATAATGCATTACAAAATATCCCTTTCTGGAGGCATAATGGCCACGCTCAACGTTCGACTGGACGATAAACTCAAAAAAGAGGCTTATGCCGTGCTGGAGAAACTCGATATGACGCCAACGGAGGCGGTGCGCCTGCTGTTTCAATACATTGCGGAAAATGGCCGCATGCCAGTGAAAAGTATGACTATCAGCGATAGCGAAGCGGCATTATTACGCACCGTCCGCGAGCGGCTGGAAAACCCGCAGCCGGAGGTGAAGGTGAGTCTGGATGACCTATGAACTGGCGTTTGATCCGCGTGCCTGGCGCGAATGGCAGAAGCTTGGCGAGACGATCAAAAAACAGTTCAAAAATAAGCTCCAGCAGGTTGTGCAGAATCCGCGAATTGCATCGGCCAGTCTGAGTGATTTACCGGATTGCTACAAAATCAAGCTTAAGGCGTCAGGTTATCGGTTGGTGTATCAAGTACGGGATAGTTTGGTGGTGGTTTACGTTATTGCCATTGGCTAAAGAGAGAAAGCGGCCGTTTATCATCAGGCGAATAAACGGCTCTAAACGCTATCGCAAATGATGTACCACCTGGTTGCTGCTGCCGCGCCAGATCAGCGCCGGGTCTTTTAAATCCTGCACAAACTTACCGTCGACCAGCACGTTGATCAGGTTCACCACCTGCATCTGCGCCTCATTCAGCTCATCCAGTTTATAGCCGGTCCAGACCCAGATATCTTTGCCGGGGCATTCGGCACGCACGCGCTGAACCAGTTTGAGGATCTCCGCGACGTTCTGTGGATGCAGCGGATCGCCGCCGGAGAGTGAAATCCCCTGGCGTTTGATGCGGGTATCGTTGAGATCGGCAATGATGCGGTCGGCCATCTCAGCGGTAAACGGCATGCCGGAGTTCACCCGCCAGGTGCTTTTGTTGTAGCAGCCGGGGCACTCATGGACGCAGCCGGAGACAAACAGGGTGCAGCGGGTGCCGGGGCCGTTGACAATATCTACCGGGTAGTACTGATGGTAATTCATTGTTTCCTCTTCTCATTTGCCGATGTAGCGGCGTTGGCTGCGCTCGCTCGCCCGGGTCACTTACTCCAGTAAGCTCCCCGGGACTTACTCGTTTGCCGCCTTGCTACAACGCCAACTGATTTGAGGAAACCCACCTGGCTGTTTGGGATTCCCTCGTTTGCCGCCTTGCTCTGACGCTAATGGCTTTGCGAAAACGGAGGTGCTGTGCATTTGTAAAGGGAACGGCTCCCGGCGTCGCTGCGCTCGCCCGGGCTACGAAAAGCCGCATACGCGGTTGTAGCCCGGATAAGGCGCTTTGCGCCGCGATCCGGGAACGGCGCCTTAGTGGCCAAACGGCTACGGGGCCGGTTCCCTCTCCCCGTTGGGGAGAGGGGGAGGGGCTAATCCAGCTGGAATTAACCGATCTGCCCGTTGCCCAGATGCTTCACGCGGCGCTTCACTTCTTCCTGCTTGCCGGCGTTGAACGGACGCGCGTCCGGACTGCCGAGGTAGCCGCACACCCGACGGGTAACGGAAACGCGGGAGGCGTCGTGGTTACCGCATTTCGGGCAGGTAAAGCCCTTGCTGGTGCACTCGAACTCGCCGGTGAAACCGCACTCGTAGCACTCATCGATCGGCGTGTTAGTGCCGTAGTACGGCACATGCTGATAGCTGTAATCCCATACGTCTTCCAGCGCCTTCAGGTTGTGCTGGATGTTTGGGTATTCGCCGTAGCAAATGAAGCCCCCGTTAGCCAGCGGCGGATACGGCGCTTCAAAATCGATCTTGTCGTACGGGTTGACCTTCTTCTCCACGTCGAGGTGGAAACTGTTGGTGTAGTAACCTTTGTCGGTCACGCCCTCCACCACGCCAAACTCGGCGGTGTCGAGACGGCAGAAGCGGTCGCACAGGTTTTCGCTCGGCGTGCTGTACAGACTAAAGCCGTAGCCGGTCTCTTCTTTCCACAAATCGACGGCGTCGCGCAGGCGCTGGACGATGGCCACACCCTTCTCGCGCAGCGCCTCGCTGTCGTACATATGCTGGTTGCCGTACAGCGCATTGATAGTTTCATGGATACCGATATAGCCCAGCGAAATCGACGCCCGGCCGTTTTTAAAGATCTCGGAGACGTCGTCGTCGGCTTTCAGCCGCACGCCGCAGGCCCCTTCCATATAGAGGATCGGCGCCACGCGCGCTTTTACCCCTTCCAGGCGGGCAATGCGGGTCATCAGCGCTTTGCGCGCCAGCTGCAGGCGCTCGTCCAGCAGCGCCCAGAAGGCGGCTTCGTCGCCTTTCGCTTCCAGGGCGATGCGCGGCAGGTTGAGGCTGATGACGCCGAGGTTATTGCGCCCATCGTGCACCTGCTCGCCGTTCTCGTTTTCCCACACCCCGAGGAAGCTGCGGCAGCCCATCGGCGTTTTAAACGACCCGGTAACCTTCACCACCTGGTCGTAGTTGAGGATATCCGGGTACATGCGCTTGCTGGCGCACTCCAGCGCCAGCTGTTTGATGTCGTAGTTCGGGTCGCCGAACTTATGGTTCAGGCCGTCACGGATCGCGAACACCAGTTTCGGGAACACCGCGGTCTTACGGTTTTTACCGAGGCCGGCAATGCGGTTGCGCAGAATCGACTGCTGGATCAGCCGCGATTCCCAGCTGGTGCCGAGACCGAACCCGAAGGTGACGAACGGCGTCTGGCCGTTGGCGGTATGCAGCGTGTTAACCTCATACTCCAGCGACTGGAAGGCGTCGTAGCACTCTTTTTCGGTACGGGCGCGGGCATAGCCTTCGGCATCCGGGATCTGCCACTCTTCGGCGATTTTACGATGCTTGTTAAAGCTTTCGCTGACGAACGGCGCCAGCACTTCATCGATTCGGTTGATGGTGGTGCCGCCATAAATATGGCTGGCGACCTGGGCGATGATCTGCGCGGTCACCGCGGTGGCGGTAGAGATAGACTTCGGCGGCTCGATCTCCGCGTTGCCCATCTTAAAGCCCTGGGTCAGCATGCCTTTCAGGTCGATCAGCATGCAGTTAAACATCGGGAAGAAGGGCGAGTAATCGAGGTCATGATAGTGGATCATGCCGCGTTCGTGGGCCATCACCACATCGTGAGGCAGCAGGTGCTGCCGGGCGTAGTGCTTGGCGACGATACCGGCCAGCAGGTCGCGCTGGGTCGGGATGACTTTACTGTCCTTGTTGGCGTTTTCGTTGAGCAGCGCGGAGTTGGTCTGCTCGACGAGGCCGCGGATCTCCTGATTGAGGCGGCCGCGCTTCTCACGCTGGCTATCGCGGTCATGGCGATACTCAATGTAGGCGCGCGCCAGCTGCTTATAGGGGCCGGACATCAGCTGGTTTTCCACCGCGGTCTGGATCTCGTTGATGTCGACCTGGGCGCGGCCCTGCATTTGTTGGCTAACGACTTCTGCGACGGTGGCGCAATAGTCTGCGTCATCGACTCCCGCTGCTTTAGCTGCACGCAGAATTGCTTCCTGAATGCGCTCTGACTTGAACGGCACTTTACAGCCATCACGTTTCATCACATGCGGTGTCATGATCACTCCATATATAGAACAGGTTATCCACAGAGGCGGAGGTTATCCCGAAGGCGCTGTACGCTACGGCTCGTGCTGTTTGCCTTCAGATCCGGCCCGTTTTATCCACATCTCATCACCGCCAGACATCGACAAGATATGGTGACATAATAGACGATTAATACAACATGTAGGGCCGGGACGCATTTTAAGTTCTATATGTAGTGATTTGCATCAAAGATGTTTGCGATTTTATTGACCCAGAACAAGGTAAAAAGGTGAGAGTACGGATGATGGGCGCTGGCGATAAATGTAAATTTATCTGGCTGGAAAATAAGCAAAAATGCCTGGCGTTCGCCACCGGCGCCAGGCATGACCTTCTCATTTCGGGAGGGCAGGGGACACCTTACGCCTGCAGCCACCATACCGCTTCGAACGGCCGCAGCGTCAGCCCGGTTGGGCGGGGCGTGGTCTCGGCATAGTTGCTGATGATCATCTTCCACTCGCCCGGGGCGTCCTCAGGCTGCCAGGCCTGCAGGTCGCGGCTCAGGTTGGCGGCGACCACCAGCGTTTGTCCCTGCCACTGACGGCGATAGCACCACAGCGACGGATGGTCAGGCAGGAGATCCTGATAATCGCCCCAGGTCAGCAGCGGCAGGGTTTTACGCAGCGTAATCAGCTGCTGATAGGCATAAAACACCGAATCAGGGTCCGCCAGCGCCGCCTCGACGTTGATCTCCCGGTAGTTATCGCCAAGGCCGATCCACGGTTCGCCATCGCTAAAGCCACCGTTTTCGCCACCATGCCACGGCATCGGCGTGCGGCTGTTGTCGCGCGACTTGCTGGCAAGGATCGCCAGCAGTTCGTCCGGACTTTGCCCCTGCGCCGCACGTTCGATAAACATATTGTGGCTCTCGACGTCGCGATAATCGCTGATGCTGTTGAAGTGCGGATTGGTCATGCCGATCTCTTCGCCCTGATAAATATAGGGCGTGCCCTGCATGCCGTGCAGCACCATCGCCAGCATCTTCGCCGCCGGCACCCGGTACTCGCCTTCGTCGCCAAAGCGCGAGACGATGCGCGGCTGATCGTGATTACACCAGAACAGCGCGTTCCACGCCCGGTTGTGCATCCCCTGCTGCCAGTGGCGGAACAGCGCCTTCAGCGCCACATAGTCCGGGCGGGCGAGGGTCCACTTCTCCCCACCGGGATAATCGACTTTTAAATGGTGGAAGTTAAAGGTCATCGACAGCTCGCGGCCGTCCAGCGCGGCGTACTGCTGGCAGTGTTCCAGCGAGGTGGAAGACATCTCGCCGACGGTCATCAGATGACGCGGCGTGAAGACATCGCGGCTCATCTCCTGCAGGAACTCATGCACCCGCGGGCCGTCGGTGTAGAAGCGGCGGCCATCCCCGTCCGCATCGCAGGGAAAGGCCTGATCTTTCGAGATCAGGTTAACCACGTCGAGGCGCAGGCCGTCGACGCCGCGGTCGGCCCAGAATTCGCAGACCTTTTTCAGCTCGGCGCGCACCGCCGGGTTCTCCCAGTTGAGATCCGCCTGCTCAATGGCGAACAGGTGCAGATAATACTGACCGCTGTCGGCATGCCACTGCCAGGCGTTGCCGCCAAATTTGGAGCGCCAGTTGTTCGGCAGGGCGTCCGGTTCGCCGTCGCGCCAGATATAGAACTGACGGTAGGGGCTCTCCTTATTCAGCGACTGACGGAACCACTCGTGTTCGGTCGAGGTATGGTTCAGCACCATATCCAGCACGATGCGGATCCCGCGGGCCTTCGCTTCCGCCACCAGGGCGTCAAAATCGGCCATCGTGCCGTAGGAGGGATCGATGGCGGTGTAGTTTGCCACGTCGTAGCCGTTATCCACCTGCGGTGAAACGTAGAACGGCGTCAGCCAGATGGCGTCGACCCCAAGCTTTTGCAGATAGTCGAGGCGGGAGGTGACGCCGCGCAGGTCGCCGGTGCCGCTGCCGGTGGTATCCTGAAAACTCTTCGGATAGATTTGATAAATAACGCCGTTTTGCCACCAGTGGGGGAGATGATTCATAGTACTTTCCTGCTGCAACGAGGGGCGCCAAAGGCGCCCCGAAAGAAGAAGTTAGACAATCTGCAAGGTGCCCTGACGGTACTTGCGCTGATACACCACGGTGGTGAGGATAATCGGCACCACCACCGCGATGGCCATCGCCATGGCGTACACCTGCCAGTAGCTCGGCTGGATGGAGAGGATCCCCGGCAGGCCGCCGACGCCGATGCCGTTCGCCAGCACGCCGTTCAGGCCGCACAGCAGGCCGGCGAGGCCGGAGCCGATCATTGCGCACAGCATCGGGAAGCGGTACTTCAAGTTGATACCGTACATTGCCGGCTCTGTGACCCCGAGATAGGCGGAGATCGCCGCCGGTACTGAGATTTCACGTTCATTCTGCTTGCGGCTGGCGATGATGATGCCGACCACCGCCGACGCCTGGGCAATGTTGGACAGCGCAATCAGCGGCCACACCGGGGTCCCGCCCATGCTCTGGATCATCTGCATATCGATGGCGAGGGTGGTCTGATGGACGCCGGTAATCACCAGCGGCGCGTAGAGGAAGCCAAACAGCGCGGCGCCGATCGGCGCGAAGCTGCCGGTTAACAGATGGCGCACTGCGAAGGCCACGCCGTCGCCGATCAGGCGGCCGAACGGACCGATAATGGCGTGCGCGAGGAATACCGCGAGGATCAGCGAGCAGACCGGCACAATGACCAGATAGAGGTAGTCAGGCACAATGCGCTTGAGGCGCGTCTCGATAAAGCCTAAGGTCAGGCCCGCCAGCAGGGCCGGGATGACCTGCGCCTGGTAGCCGACTTTAGCAATGGTAAACAGGCCGAAGTTCCACACCTCCGGCACCTGCTGGCCGAGGAGATAGGCGTTCATCAGCTGCGGGGACACCAGGGTCACGCCCAGGACGATCCCAAGGATCGGCGTACCGCCCATCTTCTTCACCGCCGACCAGCAGATCCCCACCGGCAGATAGAAGAAGATCGCCTCGCCAATCAGCCACAGGAAGTCATAGATGGTTTTCAGCGACGGGTGCATCTGGGCCAGCGTCTGGCCGTTGCTCATGGGTAAGTCGCCGATGACGTTGCGGAAACCAAGGATCAGACCGCCGCTGATCAGCGCCGGCAGCAGCGGGAAGAAGATCTCGGCGAAGTGCGAGATCAGCTGTTCATGCCACTTCATATTTTGCCGCGCGGCCTGTTTGACCTGCTCTTTATCGGCGGAAGTCTGACCGGTGGTCGCCAGCAGGGCCTTGTAGTAATCACCCACCTCGGTGCCGATGACCACCTGGAACTGACCGGCGTTAGTGAAGCATCCCTTCACCATGCGCAGCTGCTCAATCTCTTTTGGTCTGGCGATGGCCGGGTCGTTCAGCACAAAGCGCAAACGGGTAATACAGTGGCTGACGGTGGCGATATTGCCGCGCCCGCCCACCAGTTCGATCAGTTTATCGATGTCCTGCAGGTTTACTTTGCTCATGATGAAGCCTCAAAAACAGAGGGGAGAGATGCCGTTTTTACCTTGAGGGCATCCTAACCGTTCCGCTTGATTTGCAAAATGGGAACGTTCCCGAAACCCGGCGACGATCACATAAATCACCCGAACGAGATTAATTGAGGGCGGCGGGAATGACGATCTGGCGGGGATCGACGCTGCCGGCGATCTGCTCGATCAACTGCCGGGCGGCCCGGCGTCCGGACTCGGCATAGCCAGGATCGACGGTCAATATTTCCGGGTGGAGAAACTTCATCAGCGGCGTGCTGCCGACGCTGGCGAGCTGCAGCGCATCGCGGCCCTGCTGCTGGAGATATTTGCTGGCGCCGAGGGCGAGGGTATCGGTGGCGCAGACCAGGGCGCTGGTCTCGGCCGTCAGCACGCTGGCGACGGTGTCATACCCCTGCTTCATGCCCAGCCCCGGCAGGGCGGCGGTGGGCGTAAGGCGATGCTTTTTACAGAAGGCGAGGTAGGCGAGATGGCGGCGTTCGCCGGTGGTGACGTCGCTGTGCGGTACGCCAAGGAAGCTGATGTGGCGATGTCCGCGCTCGTAGAGCCGCTGCATCAGCAGCATGATGGCCCCCTCGTCGTCATAGCACACCGAGGCGAAGCCGGGGGCGTCGCGGGCCATCAGCACCAGGGTGTCGCGCCAGGGAGCGAGCATCGCCTCGTCGATGCCGGTAAAACCGAACAGCACCACGCCGTCAATATTACGCCGGGCGAGCATGCCGAGATGCTCCTCCACCAGCCCAGGGGAGAACTGACTCTCCATCATAATCGGGTCGTAACCCTGCTCATAAAAGGCGGGCAGCATGGTCTGCACGGCGAGGTTTTCCGACAGCGAATCGAGACGGGTGACGATAATCGCCACCACTTTATCACTCTGGCCGCGCATGGCGCGGGCGGAGCGGGAGGGAGAGAAACCGTGCTGCTGCATCACCGCTTCGACGCGCTCGCGGGTCCGTTCGCTGACCCCGCTCTCGTTGTTGAGGACGCGGGATACCGTTGATTTCCCTACGCCGCTTAAGCGCGCGATATCTTTGATGGTCAGCCGGTTCTGCATGTGGAATTCTCGTCAGGGTGGGTAGAAGTGAGCCTAATGCTACTCAACCAAACCGCAATGAGCAAAGTCTGGTTTACGTTCGGTTTAGTTGCGCGGGTTTATCATCGCCATTATTGCCACACAATCCTCAACGAGGGCGCTATAATCCGCGCCGTTTATATTCACTTACCGGAGATAGTTATGGACCCCGATCCCACTCCTCATCCTCGATGGAGCAACCTTTCTTTCCGGTAAGCCTGTTTAACACTGCTTTACCGGAAAGCGTAAAGCAGTGACGTCCTTGATGTCCCTGCCATAAAAATAACATGCCTGACAGGTAGGTTTTGCTACGCCCGTCGGCAACGCTGCGTTCGCTTGCGCGAGCGCGGAGGGACTGTTTATGCTGAAAAATTATACCCGGCAGCTGTTCGCACAGCTTAGCCGCCATCTGCCACGCCGTTTAGTCCAGCGCGATCCGCTGCCGGACGCCCGCCATCTGGCGAGCGGCCCCATTCCTGAGTCGCTGGGCAAACAGTGCCTGGACGTGGCGGCGATGGACGACCAGGAGATCTGGCGCGCCTTTGACAGCCACCCTGAAGGGCTCAATGAAGGCGAAGTGGCGGCGAAAATCCTCAAACACGGCGACAACCAGATCCCGGCGCAGAAGCCCTCGCCGTGGTGGGTGCATCTGTGGACCTGCTATCGCAACCCGTTCAATCTGCTGCTGACGGTGCTCGGCATCGTCTCCTATTCCACCGAAGATCTGTTCGCCGCCGGGGTGATCGCCCTGATGGTGGGGATCTCGACGCTGCTCAACTTCATCCAGGAGGCGCGCTCGACCAAAGCGGCGGATGCGCTGAAGGCGATGGTGAGCAATACCGCCACCGTGCTGCGGGTGGTCAATGAACAGGGGGAGAGCCGCTGGCTGGAGCTGCCTATCGACCAGCTGGTGCCGGGCGACATCATCCGGCTGTCGGCGGGGGACATGATCCCGGCGGACCTGCGTATCCTGCAGGCGCGGGATCTGTTCGTCGCCCAGGCCTCGCTGACCGGCGAATCGCTGCCGGTGGAGAAAGTGGCCCGCAGCCGCGATCCGCTGCAGCAGAACCCGCTGGAGTGCGACACCCTGTGCTTTATGGGCACCAACGTGGTGAGCGGCTCGGCGCAGGCCATCGTCTTCGCCACCGGCGGCCACACCTGGTTTGGTCAACTGGCCGGCCGCGTCAGCGAGCAGGAGAGCGAGCCGAACGCCTTCCAGAAAGGCATCAGCCGGGTGAGTATGCTGCTGATCCGCTTTATGCTGGTGATGGCCCCGGTGGTGCTGCTGATCAATGGCTACACCAAAGGCGACTGGTGGGAGGCGGCGCTGTTCGCGCTGTCGGTGGCGGTCGGCCTGACGCCGGAGATGCTGCCGATGATCGTCACCTCGACGCTGGCGCGCGGGGCGGTAAAGCTGTCGAAGCAAAAGGTCATCGTGAAGCACCTCGACGCCATTCAGAACTTTGGCGCGATGGACATCCTCTGCACCGATAAAACCGGCACCCTGACTCAGGATAAGATTGTGCTGGAGAACCATACCGACGTCTCCGGCAAGGTCAGCGAGCGCGTACTGCATGCCGCCTGGCTGAACAGCCACTACCAAACCGGGCTGAAAAATCTGCTCGACACCGCGGTGCTGGAGGGCGTTGAGCTGGAGGCCGCCCGCGGGCTGGCGGCGCGCTGGCAGAAGGTGGATGAGATCCCCTTCGATTTCGAACGCCGCCGCATGTCGGTGGTGGTGAAAGAGGAGGACGCCGCGCATCAGCTGATCTGCAAAGGGGCGCTGCAGGAGATCCTCAACGTCTCAACCCAGGTGCGCTACAACGGCGATATCGTGCCGCTGGACGATACCATGCTGCGCCGCATTCGCCGGGTCACTGACACCCTCAACCGGCAAGGGCTGCGGGTGGTGGCGGTGGCGACCAAGTACCTGCCGGCCCGCGAAGGCGACTACCAGCGCGCCGATGAGTCGGACCTGATCCTTGAAGGCTACATCGCCTTCCTCGATCCGCCGAAAGAGACCACCGCCCCGGCGCTGAAAGCGTTAAAAGCCAGCGGCATCACGGTGAAGATCCTCACCGGCGACAGCGAGCTGGTGGCGGCGAAGGTGTGCCATGAAGTGGGGCTGGATGCCGGCGAAGTGGTGATTGGCAGCCAGATTGAAGCCATGAGCGACGACGAGCTGGCGGCGCTGGCGAAACGCACCACGCTCTTCGCCCGCCTGGCGCCGCTGCATAAGGAGCGCATCGTGACGCTGCTGAAACGCGAAGGCCACGTGGTGGGCTTTATGGGCGACGGCATCAACGACGCCCCGGCGCTGCGCGCGGCGGACATCGGCATCTCGGTCGACGGCGCGGTGGATATCGCCCGCGAGGCGGCGGATATCATTCTGCTGGAGAAAAGCCTGATGGTGCTGGAGGAGGGGGTGATCGAAGGCCGCCGCACTTTCGCCAACATGCTTAAGTACATCAAAATGACCGCCAGCTCCAACTTCGGCAATGTCTTCAGCGTGCTGGTGGCCAGCGCCTTCCTGCCGTTTCTGCCGATGCTGCCGCTGCACCTGTTGATTCAGAACCTGCTGTACGATGTCTCCCAGGTGGCGATCCCGTTCGATAATGTCGACGATGAACAGATCCGCAAGCCGCAGCGCTGGAACCCGGCCGACCTTGGACGCTTTATGGTCTTCTTCGGCCCGATCAGCTCGATTTTCGATATCCTCACCTTCGGCCTGATGTGGTGGGTGTTCCACGCCAATACCGTGGAGATGCAGACCCTGTTCCAGTCCGGCTGGTTTATTGAAGGGCTGCTGTCGCAAACGCTGATCGTGCACATGATCCGCACCCGGCGCATTCCGTTCGTCCAGAGCCGCGCCGCCTGGCCGCTGTTCGCCATGACCCTGGTGGTGATGGCGGTGGGGATCGCGCTGCCGTTCTCGCCGCTGGCGGGCTATCTGCAGCTGCAGGCCCTGCCGCTGAGCTACTTCCCATGGCTGGTGGCGATCCTGGCGGGCTATATGGTGCTGACCCAAACGGTCAAAGGCTTCTACAGCCGCCGCTACGGCTGGCAGTGAGGGGAAGGTTTGCGGATGACCCCCGTAAAAAAGGCAGCCTGCGGGCTGCCTTTTTTCATGCCGGGGTTCGCGATCAGCGGCGTACGGCGATGGCTTCGATCTCGATCTTCACGTCTTTCGGCAGACGCGCCACTTCAACGCAGGAGCGCGCCGGGAAGGTGGCGTTGTGCTCGGTGAAGAACGCTTCGTATGTGGCGTTAACGGTAGCGAAATCGTTGAGATCTTTGACGAAAACGGTGGTCTTGACGATATCGCCGACGGTGAGGCCTGCGGCTTCAACGATGGCTTTCACGTTGTTCAGCGACTGGCGCGCCTGCGCGGATACGTCTTCCGGAACGCTGCCGGTTTTCGGGTCGACCGGGATCTGGCCAGAGGTGATGATCATGCTGCCCAGGTCAACGCCCTGAACGTAGGGGCCAATCGCTGCTGGTGCATTTTCCGTCGCAATAGTTTTGCTCATGTTATCTCCAGATGAACTGAGTAATGTTACGCAAAATCATTCAGGTGGCCGCCAGGCGGTAAGCGCTGTGCCGCCGGGTGCAGACGCCGGCTGAAGGACGAAGCGTAGGGTGGTAGCCATTATAGGGAGGCCTACCACCAATACCAACCGCATTTAGTTGGCCAGCACCACATAATGAGAAAACTCTTTTTCGCAGTATTTACATTTGAGTGCGATGTCATCAGTGCGTTTTTTCACTGCAAAACTGGAAGAAACCGGTTCGGCGTGGCTGATACAGTTGCTGTTCGGGCAGACCAGCACGCTGTCGATGCGATCCGGCAGGCTCGGGCGGGATTTGCCCACCACTTCGTATTCATCAATGCGGTTTACCGTCGCCTGCGGGGCGTACAGCGACAGCTGGTTAACCTGCTCGTCGGTCAGGAAGGTGTTCTCGATTTTAATCAAATCCTTGCGGCCCATCTCGCCGGAGGGCAGGTTCAGGCCGATGGTGATGCGCTGGTCGGTTTCGGTCAGTTTGAACAGGGTGAGCAGCTTAAAACCGACCTGCGCCGGAATGTGGTCGATCACGGTGCCGCGTTTGATCGCTTCTACCTGCAGTTTATTGTCGTGTGTCATCTCTCATTTCCCCTTACAGTGCCAGCTCGCTATTCAGTACCAATGCCAGTAACGCCTGGCGGGCGAAGATGCCGTTACCGGCCTGCTGGAAGTACCAGGCGTGCGGCGTTTTATCGACATCGGTGGTGATTTCGTCAATGCGCGGCAGCGGGTGCAGCACCTTCATATTGGCGCGCGCCCCTTCGAGGTCGGCGGCGCGCAGGACGAACTGCGCTTTGACGTTGGCGTATTCCGACGGATCCAGACGCTCTTTCTGCACGCGGGTCATGTAGAGAATATCCACTTCCGCCATCACGTCGTCGATGGCGCTATGCAAGCTCCAGGCGATACCTTTTTCATCCAGCATATCGAGGATGTACTGCGGCATGGCCAGCGCGTCCGGGGCGATAAAGTAGAAGCGGTTGCCGCTGAATTTGGCCAGCGCCTGGGTCAGGGAGTGGACGGTACGGCCATACTTCAGATCGCCGACCATCGCCACGTTGAGGTTTTCGAGGCGGCCCTGGGTCTCCTGAATGGTGAACAGGTCGAGCAGGGTCTGGGTCGGGTGCTGGTTGGCGCCGTCGCCGGCGTTCAGTACCGGCACGCCGCCGGAGAATTCGGTCGCCAGACGGGCGGCGCCCTCCTGCGGATGACGCATCACGATGGCGTCCACGTAGGTGCTGATGACGGAGATGGTATCCGCCAGCGTTTCCCCTTTTTTGCCCAGCGAGGTGTTGGCGCTGTCGGAGAAGCCGACCACGCTGGCCCCCAGGCGGTGCATCGAGGTTTCAAAAGAGAGGCGGGTGCGGGTCGAGGCTTCAAAGAAACAGCTGGCGATAACCTTATGCTTCAGCAGCTCGGGTTGTGGATTAGCTTTCAGCTTTGCCGCCGTCGCCAGCACCAGTTCGAGGTCTTCGCGGCTGAGATCGTTTATGGAAATGATATGTTTTTGATATAGCGGGTTAGCCATGCTTATCTCCTGACGCCTGGGCAAAAAAAAAGCCCCTTAAATAAGGGGCTTCGGGAATCCAATGAGCAACGGAAAGAAAAACGGCAGGCCAGCGTCTGCATTGAGACGCGCTAAGACAGAATGTCGTACGCAATTGGCCATGCTTCCTCCCGGCAAAACGACTGGCATTATACGCAGACCGTTATGACGATCAAGCGATTCATTCACAAACAGGTAATCGTTTGCCTGCAGAAAAGTGCGCCAGCGCAAAGAACCGTGAAACTGCACTGGTATGGCAGCGACGATGGGGGTATAAAACGCAAAAATGAAATGTTGTTTTATATTTGAGGTAAGCGATGATTATTGGCAATATCCACCATCTGCAGCCATGGCTGCCTGCCGCGCTGCGCGAGGCTATCGAACACGTTATCGTCCATGTCAGCGAGGCGACGCCGCTGGGTAAACATGATATCGACGGCAACAACCTGTTTTATCTGATTTCCGAAGACACCACCGAGCCGCAGGACGCGCGTCGCGCGGAATATCATGCCCGCTATCTCGATATCCAGATTGTGCTCCGCGGCAGCGAGGGGATGACCTTCAGCACCCTGCCGGCTGGAGAGCCGCAGACCGACTGGCTGGCGGAGAAAGACATCGCTTTCCTGGCGGAGGGGGCGCAGGAGCAAACGGTGATCCTTAACGAAGGGGACTTTGTGGTGTTTTATCCCGGCGAAGTGCATAAACCGCTGTGTGCCGTGGGCGCCCCGGCGAAGGTGCGCAAAGCGGTGGTGAAGATGCTGATGGCGTGACAAAGCGCCCTGACGAGCGGTATCCCGGATACGCGCCGAGCGATCCGGGATTTGACGGCGAGCGAAGGATTATTTGCTCAGCGTCGCCACCATCACCGCTTTGATGGTGTGCATCCGGTTTTCCGCCTGGTCGAAGACCACGCTTGCCGCCGACTCAAACACCTCGTCAGTCACCTCCATGCCGCCGTGCAGGCCGTATTCGGCAGCCATCTGTTCGCCCAGCGTGGTCTGGTCATCATGGAACGCTGGCAGGCAGTGGAGGAATTTGACCTGCGGGTTGCCGGTCAGCGCCAGCATCGCACTGTTAACCTGATAGTCGCGCAGCAGGGCGATACGTTCGGCCCATTTTTCCTTCGCCTCGCCCATTGAGACCCAGACGTCGGTATAGATAAAATCGGCGCCTTGCACCCCCGCGGCGATATCTTCCGTCAGGGTGATGTTACCGCCCTGCTGTTTCGCCAGCGCGGTACAGGTTTCCACCAGCGCGGCCTCCGGCCAGCAGGCCGAGGGCGCCACCAGGCGCAGATCCAGACCGGTCAGCGCCGCGGCTTCCAGCATCGAATTGCCCATGTTGTTGCGCGCGTCGCCGGCGTAGACCAGCGTCATCTGGTTAAAGGCTTTGCCCGGCAGGTGCTCTTTCATGGTCAGCAGGTCCGCCAGCAGCTGGGTAGGGTGGAACTCGTTGGTGAGGCCGTTCCACACCGGCACGCCGGCGTATTGCGCCAGGGTCTCCACCACTTCCTGGCCGTGGCCGCGGTACTGAATGCCGTCGTACATCCGTCCGAGCACGCGGGCGGTGTCCTTGATCGACTCTTTATGGCCAATCTGGCTGCCGCTGGGCCCCAGGTAGGTCACGCGGGCGCCCTGATCGTATGCGGCAACTTCGAAAGAGCATCGTGTACGGGTTGAGTCTTTTTCGAAGATGAGCGCGATGTTTTTCCCTGCCAGTTTCTGGACTTCGATACCGTTTTTCTTATCGGCTTTCAGCTTTGCCGCCAGCTCGAGCAGGGCGGTGATTTCTGCAGGCGTAAAATCGAGTAACTTTAAAAAATGCTTCTGGTAAAACGCAGACATGGTTCCCTCACCTGGCATAGGCCACTAATTGAATTAAAATTCAATTTATATGTATGAATATTCATTTGCAAGTCTGTGATCGAAATCTTTCACTGAGAAGTGGAGGCAATGACGGCGGTATGTGACAATAGGGATAACTGCCGCACATTATGAGGAACGAGCCATGGCAAACCCGGAACACCTGGAAGAACAGCGTGAAGAGACGCGTCTGATTATCGAAGAGCTGCTGGAAGATGGCAGCGATCCGGACGCACTGTACACGATTGAGCATCACCTCTCTGCAGACGATTTCGAAACCCTGGAGAAAGTGGCGGTGGAAGCGTTTAAGCTGGGCTACGAAGTGACCGAGCCCGAAGAGCTGGAAGTGGAAGAGGGTGAAGTGGTCATCTGCTGCGATATTCTGAGCGAATGCGCCCTGAACGCAGAACTGATCGATGCCCAGGTGGAACAGCTGATGACGCTGGCAGAAAAATTTGACGTCGAGTATGACGGTTGGGGCACCTACTATGAGGACCCGAACGGCGAAGAAGACGGCGAGGATGACGAAGATTTTGTCGATGAAGACGACGATGGTGTTCGTCACTAAGTCGCAGATGATGTAAATGGATACGGCGGCGCCAGCCGCCGTATAGCAAGGAACCTCCATGGATTACCCGCAGATACTCTCCCCGATTATCAACTTCCTGCACTGCCCGACGCCGCAGGCGTGGATTGACGAAGCCCGCAAGCCGGAAAACCTGCCGCTGCTGCTGACCGACCATATGGTGTGCGAACTGAAAGCGGCGCAGAACGCCATGCTGCTGGTGCGTCGCTACGTCGCGGATAAAGCCGACGCCGACGAGCTGCTGGCCTGCCTGAAGCCGTATGAAGACTTCACCTACCGCCGGGGGCCAGAGCCGGATTTTGTCGCCCTGCATAAGCGGATCAACAAAAGCGCCATGCCGCAGACCGACGACCCGTGGGGCCGTCAGCTGCTGGACAGCATGATTTTGCTGATTAAAGAGGAGCTGCATCACTTCTGGCAGGTGCGGGAGATGATGCTGGCGCGCGATATCCCCTACGTCAAAATCACCGCCAGCAACTATGCCCGCGGCATGCGACGGGAGGTGCGCTCACATGAGCCGGTGATGCTGATCGATAAGCTTATCTGCGGCGCCTATATCGAGGCCCGCTCATGCGAGCGCTTTGCGGCGCTGGCGCCGTGGCTGGACGACGATCTGCAGAAGTTCTATCTGTCGCTGCTGCGCTCGGAAGCGCGTCACTATCAGGACTACCTGGATCTGGCGCAGAAGATTGCCGGAGAAGATATCAGCGAACGGGTCCGCCAGCTCGGCGAGGCGGAAGCGGCGCTGATCCTCCGTCCGGAGGCCGAGTTCCGCTTTCACAGCGGCGTGCCGGCGGCGGAGTAGCCCACGCTGTTCGGCTCCCGTCGCTCCGGTCGCCACTCACGCCGGCAGTCTCAGTAGCCATGGGGGGAGAGATAGCGTTGAGAGCTTCAGCTCGCCATGGTACGGGCCGTAGGTCGGGTAAGGCGTTAGCCGCCACCCGACAAAAAAACGGCACCACGAGCACGGGTAAGGTGCAAGCGGCGCCATCCGGGACATACCCCAGCTCGCGCTACGCTTAGCCGGGCTACCGGGGAGGCCCAGAACTGTAGCCCCGGTAAGCGTAGCGCTACCGGGGACGCCTGCGATATCGAGGCGTTACAGCGTTTTCAACATCCGCACTTCGCAGTCTACGTGGCCGGTACAGCCCAGCGGACCGTCAATATGTTCGAAGCCAAGATGCTCATATAAGCCGATCGCCTCCGTCAGGAAGGCGGTGGTTTCCAGATAGCAGCGTTTAAAGCCCTGCTCGCGGGCGTAGTCCAGCGCCAGCAGCGCCAGCTTCTTCGCCAGCCCCTGGCCGCGGGCGCTGGTCATGAAATACATTTTCTGCAGCTCGCAGATATCCGGCTCGCTGCAGGCGAGCGGCGCGACGCCGCCGCCGCCAACCACTTCTCCCTCTTTCTCCACCACCCAATAGGCCGAGCCTGGCTGGCTGTACAGCTCATACAGCTCATCGAGATTCGGGTCGGCGACCGTATAGCCTTTATCGGCGGTCAGGCCATATTCTGCGGATACCTGGCGGATGACGGCCGCTATCGCAGCGTTATCCTGTACCGCGATACGGCGTAAAGTAAAGGTCTGTGGCGCGGCAAGATTCATAGAATCACTCAATTTTAGCTTAAATAACCATATATTTCTTTAATACCATTATTCGTTTACAGGCGCAAGGTGCGCGTGAAATGTATTGCCGGGAAAATTCAAAATAATATATTCTGCTCGCTTAATGCCGATGCGCATTATTTATTATTTCTATATATGGTTTAAAGTACAAGGACGACTTTTTTATGAGTATGATTTCAGGGCAATTGCAGCGTTCTGGCCATTCTTTTGTTTTTCATGGTCAGGTCGGGCGCTATTTTATTATTTGTCTGGTTAATATTATTTTTTCTGTAATAACTTGTGGGTTGTTTATTCCGTGGGCATGGGTACGGAGTCGCCGTTATCTTTGTGAGAATATGGAGGTTAATGGCGCCCGCTTTGCCTATCACGGGCGCGGTATCACGATTTTACTCAGCTGGCTATTGATATTTGTCGTGCTGGTTTTACTCAGCTTAGCGCTTGCCATTTTCTCTCCCGGTAGCGAAGGGCTGGAGACGCTGGCATTTCTTATCCTGCTGCCGGTAATGATAATTAAGGGGTTAAGCTACCATGCGACGATGACCTCTTTCGCGAATATTCGCTTTGGGGTTCAGTGTCATCTGCTGCGCGGATGGTGGATTATGCTCGGCTTACCTTTGCTGATATACGTGCTAACAGCGGTGGTGTTCGCCATGCTGGGAAGTCGGCTCTTTTACAATGGCCTAAATAGCATGCTGCTGGGGATCGTTGTTCTGCTTTTGCTGGCGCTAGTTATTATGGCAATAACCAGCGGTGTGGTTTACAGCCACTGGCTTGATCTCATCGGCAAAGGCGCAACCTTAGGCAAAAATAAATTTAATATTTATGTGAGTACTAAGCGTTGTGTGGTGATTTTTTTATGGGCAACGGCGATTTTGTTGCCGTTTATCATCATTTTTATTGGCTTTTTATTTTCCGCATTCGCTCAACTGCTGACGGGCTGTATGTTTGGTCTGTGCAGTGAAGGTTCGGCACTGTTTATGGCATTGCGGCATCTTGGGGCGATATTAGGGGGATATATATTCCTCACTATCGGTATCGTGTTATCCATGGCATACCTTCGTGTGGCTTTACGTAATCACGCGATGAATAACCTGGTGCTGGGGGACAGCGTTCATTTTCGTTCCACCCTGACGTTTTTCGGTCTTGCTCCGCGTTTACTGGCGTTGACGTTTCTCACGCCGCTGACGCTGGGGCTGGCCTATCCCTGGTTCAAGATTGATTTGCTACGCTATATTGCTGAAAACACGACGATGGTCGGTGAGTTCGATTCGCTCGATCTGCAGCCGGCGGCACCACCGCAGCCGACGGTATCTGACAAACTATGCGGCGGTTTTTTTCCGATGCTGCCGTTCCTGTAATGTAAAAAGGCCGGAGCAAGCTCCGGCCTTTTTTCTATCGCGAGCAATTACAGCGCGGCGATCACCGCCTGCTGCTCAATCAGCTTCGCTTTCGCTTCCGCGTAGCCTTCCAGCTTCTCGCGCTCTTTGGCGATCACCGCTTCCGGCGCGCGGGCGACAAAGCCTTCGTTAGCCAGCTTGCTTTCGATGCGGCCAATTTCGCCTTCGATTTTGGCCACTTCTTTCGCCAGACGCGCCAGCTCATCTTCTTTGTTGATGAGGCCCGCCATTGGGATCAGCAGCTCGGCGCCGTCGACGATCTTGGTCACGGAGACCGGACCTTTGTCATCGGCAGGCAGCACGGTAATGCTTTCCAGACGCGCCAGATTCAGCAGGAAGCTGCGGTTGTCGTTCACGCGACGCTCAGCCTCTTTGCTGCAGCCGCGCAGCAGCAGTTCCAGCGGTTTGCCCGGGGCGATGTTCATTTCCGCACGGATGTTACGTACGGCGACGATCGCCTGCTTCAGCCATTCGGTGTCGGCCAGCGCCGCGTCATCCACCTGAGAGGCATCATACTGCGGGAACGGCTGCAGCATGATGGTGTCGGCGGTGATCCCGCAGATGACCTTCACGCGCTGCCAGATGGTCTCGGTGATGAACGGAATGATCGGATGCGCCAGGCGCAGCAGACCTTCCAGCACGGTCACCAGCGTATGGCGAGTGCCGCGCAGTTCCGCTTCGCTGCCGCCGTTCATCACCGGCTTGGTCAGTTCCAGGTACCAGTCGCAGAACTGGTTCCAGGTGAACTCGTACAGGATGCCGGCGGCGATATCGAAGCGGAAGTTATCCAGCGCTTCGCGATACGCTTTGACGGTGTGGTTGAATTCCGCGAGGATCCAGCGGTCGGCCAGGGAGAGTACCCTCTCGCCGCCGTTAAAGCCGCAATCCTGATCTTCGGTGTTCATCAGCACGAAGCGGCTGGCGTTCCATAGCTTGTTACAGAAGTTACGGTAACCTTCCAGACGCTTCATATCCCAGTTGATGTCGCGGCCGGTAGAGGCCAGCGCCGCCAGGGTGAAGCGCAGGGCGTCGGTGCCGTGCGGCTCGATGCCGTTCGGGAACTGTTTCTCGGTGCGCTTACGGATTTTCTCCGCCAGCTGCGGCTGCATCATGTTGCCGGTACGTTTCTCCAGCAGCTCCGGCAGGGTGATGCCGTCAACCATATCCAGCGGGTCGATAACGTTACCCTTGGATTTGGACATCTTCTGGCCTTCGTCATCGCGGATCAGACCGGTCATGTAGACGGTCTTAAACGGCACCTGCGGTTTACCGTTTTCATCTTTGATGAAGTGCATGGTCATCATGATCATGCGGGCGATCCAGAAGAAGATGATGTCGAAGCCGGAGACCATCACGCTGGTCGGGTGGAACTGACGCAGGGCGTCGGTGTTTTCCGGCCAGCCGAGAGTGGAGAAGGTCCACAGCGCGGAGGAGAACCAGGTATCCAGCACGTCTTCGTCCTGGCGCAGCGCCACGTCGGCGCCGAGGTTATTTTCCTGGCGTACTTCGTCTTCGGTGCGGCCCACGTAAACGTTGCCGTCGTTGTCGTACCATGCCGGGATGCGGTGACCCCACCACAGCTGACGGGAGATACACCAGTCCTGAATGTCGCGCATCCAGGAGAAGTACATGTTTTCGTACTGCTTCGGCACGAACTGAATGTCGCCGTTTTCAACGGCTTCCACCGCCGGCTTGGCCAGCACGTCCGCGCGCACGTACCACTGGTCGGTCAGCATCGGTTCGATAACCACGCCGCCGCGGTCGCCGTAAGGGACGGTCAGGTCGTGCGGTTTGATCTCTTCCAGCAGGCCGAGGGCGTCAACCGCCGCAACGACGGCTTTACGCGCCGCGAAGCGTTCCAGTTTCTGGAACTCCGCCGGGATCTCGCTGGAGTAGACGTCGGATTCATTACCTTTGGTGTCGTACACTTCCGCGCTTTCGCGGATGTCGCCGTCAAAGGTCAGGATGTTGATCATCGGCAGCTGGTGACGACGACCCACTTCGTAGTCGTTAAAGTCGTGCGCCGGGGTGATCTTCACGCAGCCGGTGCCTTTCTCCATGTCGGCGTGTTCGTCGCCCACGATCGGGATGCGGCGGTTAACCAGCGGCAGCACCACGAATTTGCCAATCAGATCTTTGTAGCGCGGATCTTCCGGGTTAACGGCCACGCCGGTATCGCCCAGCAGGGTTTCCGGACGGGTGGTGGCGACCACCAGGTAGTCTTTACCGTCAGCGGTTTTCGCGCCATCGGCCAGCGGGTAGCGGATATGCCACATGGAGCCTTTCGATTCGCGGTTTTCCACTTCGAGGTCGGAAATGGCGGTGCGCAGTTTCGGGTCCCAGTTAACCAGGCGTTTGCCGCGGTAGATCAGGTCTTCCTTGTACAGGCGAACGAAGACTTCTTTCACGGCATTGGAAAGGCCTTCGTCCATGGTGAAGCGCTCGCGTTCCCAGTCAACGGAGTTGCCGAGACGGCGCATCTGACGGGTAATGGTGCCGCCGGATTCCGCTTTCCACTGCCAGATTTTGTCGATAAAGGCATCGCGGCCGTAGTCGTGACGGGTTTTCCCTTCTTCAGCGGCAATCTTACGCTCAACCACCATCTGGGTAGCGATACCCGCGTGGTCGGTCCCCGCCTGCCACAGGGTGTTTTTGCCCTGCATGCGCTGGTAGCGAATCATGGTATCCATGATGGTTTGCTGGAAGGCATGACCCATATGCAAACTGCCGGTGACGTTCGGCGGCGGGATCATGATGCAGAAGCTCTCCTGGCTTTCATCACCATTCGGTTTGAAATAGCCCTGCTTTTCCCAGTGCTCGTAAAGCGGCTGTTCGATATCTTGTGGGTTGTATGTCTTTTCCATTATTTCCAGGTTGCCGTGTTCAGGTTGAAACCAGCCATGCGGTACGCCTTATAGCGTTCGCGCGCCAGTTGTTTCAGATTTTCTTCGTAAGGGACAAAGTCTATCACTTCTGTGAAAGCGGTGGCAAAATCTGCAAAGTTAAGCCGCAGGCTGATAAGAATATCCCGCGGGCTGCTGTTGCGCTTTTGCGGCCAGGCAATCTCTACCGGCGCGCCGCCTCGCGGGCCTTCGCCCGCCAGATTGTGCGGCACAAAGCTCTCCGGTGGTCGCGACCACAGCGCCTCATCGAGACGAATCGCCTGCTGCTCATCTTCACAGGCGATCAGGACGCGCTTGCCGTTGCGCCAACGTTCTGCGGCAATGTCACACACCAGCTGCTCGACGGCGCTCAGGCCTTCGACGGTGTCTTCGTTGTCCAGAAGATAGAACGTTGCGTTTTTCATATATGGGGCTTCTTGTTGTGGATTTAAATGTAAAGCCGGGCGGCGCTACGCTTACCCGGCTTACAAACGGCATCTTTCCGTAGGCCCGGTAAGCGTAGCGCCACCGGGCATCAGACGGCAATCACTCTTCGCCGTTAAAACCCGCGCGATTGAGCAGGAACTGCGACAGCAGCGCGACCGGACGACCGGTGGCGCCTTTGGCCTTACCGGAGCGCCAGGCGGTGCCGGCGATGTCGAGGTGCGCCCAGTTGTACTTGCGGGTGAAGCGCGACAGGAAGCAGCCGGCGGTGATCGCGCCGCCAGGACGGCCGCCGATATTCGCCATATCGGCAAAGTTGGATTCCAGCTGATCCTGGAACTCGTCGGCCAGCGGCAGACGCCATGCGCGGTCGCCCGCCAGTTCAGAGGCGCCGATCAGCTCATGGGCCAGCGGGTTATGGTTCGACATCAGGCCGGTGATGTGATGGCCGAGGGCAATCACGCAGGCGCCGGTCAGCGTCGCGACATCGATAACCGCTTCCGGCTCGAAGCGCTCAACGTAGGTCAGCACGTCGCACAGCACCAGACGGCCTTCGGCGTCGGTGTTGAGCACTTCCACCGTCTGGCCGGACATGGTGGTCAGAACATCGCCCGGGCGATAAGCGCGACCGCCAGGCATGTTTTCACAGCCCGCCAGCACGCCGATCACGTTCAGCGGCAGCTGCAGCTCAGCAACCATCCGCATCACGCCGTACACCGCCGCGGCGCCGCACATGTCGTACTTCATCTCGTCCATGCCTTCGGCCGGCTTGATGGAGATACCGCCGGAATCGAAGGTCAGGCCTTTACCGACCAGCACGATAGGGCGCGCGTCTTCCGACGGGTTGCCTTTATACTCGATGACCGACATCAGCGACTCGTTCTGCGAACCGTTGCCGACGGCGAGGTAGGCGTTCATTCCCAGCTCGCGCATCTGCTGTTCGCCGATCACCCGGGTGATAACGTTTTTGCTATAGGTATCGGCCAGCTGGCGCGCCTGGGAGGCCAGATAGGCGGCGTTACAGATGTTCGGCGGCATGTTGCCGAGATCTTTCGCCGCTTTGATGCCGGCGGCGATCGCCAGCCCGTGCTGAATGGCGCGTTCGCCGCTGGTCAGCTCGCGACGGGTCGGCACGTTAAAGACCATTTTACGCAGCGGGCGACGCGGCTCGCTTTTGTTGGTCTTCAGCTGGTCGAAGCTGTACAGCGTCTCTTTGGCGGTTTCCACCGCCTGGCGAACTTTCCAGTAGTTGTTACGACCCTTGACGTGCAGCTCGGTCAGGAAGCAGACTGCCTCCATTGAACCGGTATCATTCAGGGTATTGATGGTTTTCTGGATGACCTGCTTGTACTGACGCTCATCCAGTTCGCGCTCTTTGCCGCAGCCAATCAGCAGAATGCGCTCAGACAGAATGTTCGGCACATGGTGCAGCAATAACGTCTGGCCAGGTTTGCCTTCCAGCTCGCCGCGACGCAGCAGGGCGCTGATGTAGCCGTCGCTGATTTTATCGAGTTGTTCGGCGATGGGGGAGAGGCGACGTGGTTCAAAGACGCCGACCACGATACAGGCGCTCCGCTGCTTCTCCGGGCTACCGCTTTTTACACTGAACTCCATGCACTATGCTCCTGAATCTTAAAGACAACAGTGGTGGCTACGGCTATACTCGTCGCCTTTCAAGTTGCAGATGCGCCGGCTGCGCCTGCTTACCCTGACGTGGCACATTGTGCGCGCCAGGGGCCACAGCCCTGCTGCCTTCTTACAACTCGAAATCCATTGAGTATATAATTGCAAGCTTTCGTAACTCATGTCCGCTGTTGCGGTGACTTCGTGTTAATCTTAACGTTAATAAGGCCTGGGTTCGTCAGAAAAGATCCTGACATGCAGAACCGATGAGTCATTTAATCTTAGCGACGTTTTCGACGACCAAAGAGAATAAATGACGTTTAAGCCATGAAACAAGCAATTTTCCTGCACTAAAACGGGTTTTTACGGGCGTATTTATAGTGATAATCATAAGATATCTGGTTCGTGAGACGCTGAAAAGCCAGTTGGCGATCCTATTCATCCTGTTACTGATTTTCTTTTGCCAGAAATTAGTCAGGATCCTCGGCGCTGCGGTGGATGGCGATATCCCAACCAATCTGGTGCTCTCGCTGCTGGGGCTCGGCATCCCGGAGATGGCGCAGCTTATCCTGCCGTTAAGTCTGTTCCTTGGCCTGCTGATGACCCTCGGCAAGCTGTACACCGAAAGCGAAATTACGGTGATGCACGCCTGTGGCCTGAGTAAAGCCGTATTGATCAAGGCGGCGATGATCCTCGCGCTGTTCACCGGCGCGGTGGCGGCGGTCAACGTGATGTGGGCAGGGCCGTGGTCGTCGCGCCATCAGGATGAAGTGCTGGCGGAAGCCAAGGCCAACCCCGGCATGGCCGCGCTGGCCCAGGGCCAGTTCCAGCAGGCCAGCGATGGTAACGCGGTCATGTTTATCGAGAGCGTGAACGGCAACCGCTTCCATGACGTCTTCCTTGCCCAGCTGCGCCCGAAAGGCAACGCGCGCCCCTCCGTGGTGGTGGCGGATTCCGGCGAGCTGTCGCAGCAGAAAGACGGTTCGCAGGTGGTGACCCTCAATAAGGGCACCCGCTTTGAAGGCACCGCGATGCTGCGCGACTTCCGCATCACCGACTTCAATAACTATCAGGCCATTATCGGCCACCAGGCGGTGGCCGCCGATCCGGACGACACCGAACAGATGGATATGCGCACCTTGTGGCAGACCCACACCGATCGTGCGCGCGCCGAACTGCACTGGCGCTTCACGCTGGTGGCGACCGTCTTCATTATGGCGCTGATGGTGGTGCCGCTCAGCGTGGTCAACCCGCGCCAGGGCCGCGTGCTGTCGATGCTGCCGGCGATGCTGCTCTACCTGGTGTTCTTCCTGCTGCAGACCTCGATTAAGTCGAACGGCGGCAAAGGCAAAATGGACCCGGCTATCTGGATGTGGGCGATTAACCTGCTCTATTTTGCGCTGGCGGTGCTGTTAAACCTGTGGGACACGGTGCCGATGCGCCGCTTCCGCGCCCGTTTTAATAAAGGAGCGGCCTGATGCAGGCGTTTGGCGTACTTGACCGTTATATCGGTAAGACGATTTTCAACACCATCATGATGACCCTGTTCATGCTGGTGTCGCTCTCCGGCATTATCAAGTTTGTCGATCAGCTGAAAAAGTCCGGGCAGGGTAGTTACGATGCGCTGGGCGCTGGCCTCTACACCATCCTCAGCGTGCCGAAAGACATCCAGATCTTCTTCCCGATGGCGGCGCTGCTTGGCGCGCTGCTGGGGCTGGGGATGCTGGCCCAGCGCAGCGAGCTGGTGGTGATGCAGGCGTCCGGTTTCACCCGGCTGCAGGTGGCGCTGGCGGTGATGAAAACCGCGATCCCGCTGGTGCTGTTGACCATGGCGATCGGCGAGTGGGTGGCGCCGCAGGGCGAGCAGATGGCGCGCAACTACCGCGCCCAGCAGATGTACGGCGGTTCGCTGCTTTCCACCCAGCAGGGGCTGTGGGCGAAAGATGGCCATAACTTTGTCTATATCGAACGGGTAAAAGGTAACGATGAGCTGGGGGGCGTCAGCATTTATGCCTTCAACCCGGAGCGTCGTTTACAGTCGGTGCGCTATGCCGCCTCGGCAAAATTCGATAGCGAGAATAAAGTGTGGCGCCTGTCGCAGGTGGATGAATCCGATCTGACCGATCCGAAGCAGGTGACCGGGTCGCAGATGGTGAGCGGCACCTGGAAAACCAACCTGACGCCGGACAAGCTCGGCGTGGTAGCCCTGGATCCGGACGCGCTGTCGATCAGCGGGCTGCACAACTATGTGAAATACCTGAAGTCCAGCGGCCAGGATCCGGGACGCTACCAGCTCAATATGTGGAGCAAAATCTTCCAGCCGCTGTCGGTGGCGGTGATGATGCTGATGGCGCTGTCGTTTATCTTTGGCCCGCTGCGTAGCGTGCCGATGGGCGTCAGGGTGGTGACCGGGATTAGCTTCGGCTTTATCTTCTACGTGCTGGATCAGATTTTCGGCCCGCTGACCCTGGTGTACGGCATACCGCCGATCATCGGCGCCCTGTTGCCAAGCGCCAGCTTCTTCCTGATAAGCCTCTGGCTGATGATGCGCAAGGCCTAGCGGACTCGGCTACGGAACGTAAGCCCCCTCAACGATGAGGGGGCTTTTTTTTAGCGCTTGCGGCCGCCCAGCAGACTGCCCAGCATGCCGCGGACGATCTGATTGGTGACCTGGCGAACCGCGCTTTTCGCCGCGGTCTGCACGATACCGTCGCGTTTGCCGCCGCGCGGGCCGGTGCTGCCGAATAGGATATCTTTCAGGCCGCCGAGCAGCCCATCGTCTTCCCCGCTCTGCTGACCCTTCGCCGACGGAGCCGACTGCTGCTCGGTAGTGACCTGCACCCCTTGCTGCAGCATTTCGAAGGCCGACTCGCGGTCCACCTCTTCTTCATACTTGCCGTACAGCGGAGAGTGATTCAGCAGGCCATTGCGCTCATCATCGCTGACCGGCCCCATTCGCGAGCAGGGGGCGATAACCATCGCCCGCTCGACCACCGAGGGGCTGCCTTTCTCATCGAGGAAGGAGATCAGCGCCTCGCCGGTGCCCAGCTCCTGGATCGCCTGCTCGGTACTGAAGGCCGGGTTGGCGCGCATGGTCTGGGCGGCGGTTTTCACCGCTTTCTGATCCTTCGGCGTAAAGGCGCGCAGCGCGTGCTGTACGCGGTTGCCCAGCTGGCCGAGCACGGCGTCGGGTATATCCGCCGGGTTCTGCGAGACAAAATAGACGCCGACGCCCTTGGAGCGAATAAGACGGATCACCTGTTCGATTTTATCCAGCAGCACCTGCGGCGCGTCGTTGAACAGCAGATGCGCCTCATCGAAGAAGAACACCAGTTTGGGCTTGTCGAGATCGCCCGCCTCCGGCAGACGCTCGTACAGCTCGGAGAGCATCCACAGCAGGCTGGCGGCGTAGAGCTTCGGCATCTGGTAGAGCTTTTCGGCGCTGAGGATATTGATTATCCCTTTGCCGCTGGCATCGACGCGCATCCAGTCGGCAATATCCAGCATCGGCTCGCCGAAGAAGTGCCCGGCGCCCTGTTGCTCCAGGGTCAACAGTCCGCGCTGGATGGCGCCGACCGAGGCGCTGCTGATATTGCCATACTGGTTCTGGAAAGATTTGGCGTTGTCGCCGATAAACTGGGTGATGGCGCGGAGGTCTTTGAAGTCGAGCAGCAGCAGACCGCGGTCGTCCGCGATGCGGAAAATAATGTTCAGCACGCCGCTCTGCACCTCATTGAGATTGAGCAGGCGCGCCAGCAGCAGGGGGCCAAGATCGGAGACCGTCGCCCGAACCGGGTGGCCCTTCTCGCCAAAGATATCCCAGAGTACCACCGGGTTGGCGTGCGGCTCCCAGTCGCTGACGCCGATCTTCTCCAGCCGCGCCTGCAGTTTCTCTGAGCTCTGCCCCGCGGCGGCAATGCCGGTCAGGTCGCCCTTGACGTCCGCCATAAATACCGGCACGCCAATTTCCGAGAACGACTCAGCCAGCTTTTGCAGGGTGACGGTTTTACCGGTGCCGGTCGCACCGGTGATCAGCCCATGGCGGTTGGCCATCGCGGGCAACAAATAGAGCGCGTTATCCAGCGTGCGCGCAATCAACAGGGGTGAGCTCATGATCGATTCCTCCATTTATCCTGCGACGATTATAGGCAACCTCGTCGTCCGGCGTTGGGGAAATCGTCACGCGCCGCGCACGCTGTCGCGAGAGGCCTCAGGCGCAGTGGCGTTGGATAAGCGCAATGCTCTGCTCAATTTCGCGCTCGATATCCGCTTCGCTCCACTGCGCCAGCTCGGGAGCGAAGGGTTCAAAAGCGTATACCCCCTGATAGCCGCGGGCTTCCAGCGCTTTAACCTGCTCGCAGGTGCCGAGGCGATCCTGCGGCGTCAGCATGATGCGCTCGGCATCGGTGAGCTGCTCGCGCGGACGGGTATCGTCCACCCCGGAGAGGTGCACCAGACCGATATCCGCCACCTCCACCTGGCTGAACTCGTCCGCCGCCTGCGGGTAGAGATGGTGATGGAAGGTGTCGATCAGCAGCTTAAACGGCACGCGGGCGTCATGGATCAGCGTCTGCGCTTGGTGCGCAGATCGCAGCGAGCTTTGCGGGAAGCCCAGCGGCTCCACCAGGCCGTGGATGCCGTAGAAGGCGAACAGCGGCGCCAGGTCGCGCAGGGCGCCTAAGGTGTCGCTGGCCGGCACCTCGCTGCCGTCGTTGAGCGGGCAGAGCACCAGCGATTTGGCGCCGATGGCCTGGGCCTCTTTCAGCAGCGACTCGGTCAGCTGCCGCACCTCTTCGCTACGGCGGTTAAAGGGATAGACCGCGTTAATCGTCAGGATCTCGATGTGGTAACGCGCCGCCAGCTCGCGCACCTGCTGATGGCTCAGATCGTCGGTCACTTTCCCGCTGGGTAAATCGTTGCGCAGCTCGACTTTATTCAGGCCCAGACGGTTCACCAGACGGAAAAACGCTTCAATGCTGAGCGCTGGCGCGATTTTGCGGTTAATACAAAAACGTTGCATTGCGATGGCCATAGGACACTCCTGACGGAAGAGGGTTGGGTTCGTTCAATTGGCTAACAGTCAAAACGTTTATTCCAAAATAAGCAAGAATGAAAATGATGATTGTTTGAGCTGCCTCGCAAAATATTCCCGGCTGCCGCGGCGGGAGCGATTGGGACCGGGAGCCAGGTATCGCGAGGCGGCGCGGCTCGATGGGGGAAGCGCGTAAGCGATGCGTGAGCGCAAAATGCGACTGTTATCACCAAAATGAAATTTCATTTCACAACAATGTTGAAATATAAATTTCATTTTACTACGGTTATAGCACAGCAGAATCAGCGACGGGCCGGCGTGCGCTGGCCCTCTTCACTATGAGGCGAGAACATGACGATCACAGGAAACTTTATTGGCGGGAAAACCGTTATCAGCAGCAGCAACGAAACGATGCCGGTGTACGATCCGGCGACGGGCAAAGCGGTGCGCGAAGTCACGGTATCGACCGCGCAGGAAGTCTCTGAGGCGATTCAGGTTGCTCGCGATGCGTTTGACAGCTGGTCTCGCACCACGCCGCTGCGCCGCGCCCGCGTGCTGTTCAACTTTAAAATGTTGCTGGAGCAGCACGTGGAAGAGCTGGCGGGGATCATCGTCAGCGAGCACGGCAAAGTGTGGTCGGATGCGCTGGGCGAGCTGACCCGCGGCATGGAAGTGGTCGAATTCGCCTGCGGGATCCCGCACCTGATTAAAGGCGAATACTCCTCTGACGTCGGCACCGGCGTCGACAGCTACTCGTTGATGCAGCCGCTGGGCGTGGTGGCCGGGATCACCCCGTTCAACTTCCCGGCGATGGTGCCGATGTGGATGTTCCCGCTGGCGCTGGCCTGCGGCAACAGCTTCGTCCTCAAGCCGCCGGCGCTGGCGCCGACGGCCGCCGTGCGTCTGGCAGAGCTGCTGAAAGAGGCCGGTCTGCCGGACGGCGTGTTTAACGTCGTGCACTGCAGCAATGAAGATGCCGAGCAGCTGTACACTGACCCGCGCATTGCGGCGGTGAGCTTCGTCGGCTCTTCCGGCGTGGCGGAGTATATCTATAAGACCGCCAGCGCCCACGGCAAGCGCGTGCAGGCCTTCGGCGCCGCCAAAAACCACGCGATAGTGATGCCGGATGCCGATCTCGACGCCACCGTTAACGCCATTATGGGCGGCGCCTTCGGTTCCGCAGGCGAGCGCTGCATGGCGCTGCCGGTGGTGGTGGCGGTGGGAGATGAAACCGCCGACAAACTGATCGCTCGCCTGAAGCCGCTGGTGGAAGCGCTGAAAGTGGGCCCGGGCTGCATGCGCGGCCAGGAAGAGAACGAGATGGGGCCGGTGGTGTCTGATACTCACCAGAAAAAAGTGCTCGGCTATATTGATAAAGGCGAAAGCGAAGGGGCAAAACTGGTGGTCGATGGCCGCAAACTGCGCGTGCCGGGCTACGACGCGGGCTATTATATCGGCGGCACCCTGTTCGATCACGTTACCCCGGAGATGACCATCTGGCGCGAAGAGATCTTTGGCCCGGTGCTGGGGATTGTGCGCGCGGCGGACTATGACAGCGCCCTCGAACTGGTCAACAGCCACGAGTTTGGCAACGGCAGCGCCGTCTTCACCAGCAACGGCCACACCGCGCGTGAATTCGTCCACGACGTGCAGGCGGGGATGGTCGGGGTGAACGTGCCGGTCCCGGTGCCGATGGCGTTCCACAGCTTCGGCGGCTGGAAGCGCTCAGTGTTTGGCGCGCTGAACGTCCACGGGCCGGACGGCGTGCGCTTCTACACGCGCATGAAGACCGCCACCGTACGCTGGCCGGCAGGGCAGCAGACCGTATCTGAATTCAGCATGCCGACGTTAGGTTAATCGGCGAAGGAGAGCGCCATGTCGTTACTGGCTAAATCGCGAAAAGAGGGACAGATCCAGCACATTACGCCGCAAAGCGCCGGTTGGCGCTATATCGGCTTCGATGTCTGGATGTTGAAAAAAGGGCAGACTGTGACGCTGGAGAGCGGCGATCGCGAGCTGTGCCTGGTGCTGGTCGCTGGCCTGGCGTCGGTGAAAACGCAGCAGGCCGATTTCCCGAATCTCGGTAAACGGATGTCGCCGTTTGAACGTACCCCGCCGTGGTCGGTATACGTGCCGCCGCAGGATCGGGTCGAGGTGACCGCCGATTCCGATCTGGAGCTGGCGGTGTGCAGCGCGCCGGGCAAAGGCAGCTTCCCGGCACGCCTGATTCGGCCGGAAGACGTCGGCGTGGAGCACCGCGGGAAAGGGCGCAACCAGCGCCGGGTGCATAATATTCTGCCGGACAGCGCCGAGGCGGATTGCCTGCTGGTGGTCGAGGTCTACACCGACGAAGGGGCTACCAGCTCGTGGCCGTCGCATAAGCACGATACCGCCCAGCCGGGCAAAGAGACGCAGCTGGAAGAGACCTACTATCACCGCTTCGATCCGCCGCAGGGCTTTGCCTTCCAGCGGGTCTACACCGACGACCGCAGCCTGGACGCCTGCATGGCGCCCTATAACCACGATGTGGTGATGGTGCCGCGCGGTTACCATCCGGTGGCGGCGATTGCCGGTTACGACAGCTACTATCTGAACGTCATGGCCGGGCCGGATCGGAAATGGCTGTTCACCTGGGAAGAGGACCACGCCTGGATCAACACCCCGGAATATCCGCGCCACGACTAACGTGACGCGCAGACGCCGATAAAAAAGGCCGGTTAGCGATGCTAACCGGCCTTCTTGTCTATGCGCTGCGAGTGTTTTTTAGCGAAAGGCTCCGCGGAATCCCACTCCCAGGCCCGGCAAGCGCAGCGTCGCCGGGCAGTCAGGCACCGTACCCGTGGCTGTGCCGGATGGCGCTACGCTTATCCGGCCTACGGGGTCCTCTCACAGGCTCATACCTCCCAGGCCCGGCAAGCGCAGCGCCGCCGGGCAGGACATCGCAAACACCGTCGCTGTATTTATGCAGGATGGCGCCACGCTTATTCGGCCTACGGGGTCCTCTCACAGGCTCATACCTCGTAGGCCCGGCAAGCGCAGCGCCGCCGGGCAGGACACCGCAAACACCGTCGCCGTTTTTATGCAGGATGGCGCTACGCTTATCCGGCCTACGGGGTCCTCTCACAGGCTCATACCTCGTAGGCCCGGTAAGCGCAGCGCCACCGGGCAAGATATCAGGCTCGATACCCGTCATGTTGCCGGGTGGCGGCTGGCGCCTTACCCGGCCTACGTTCGTACGACCTGTCGTTAATTTATTCACCATTGTTGCTGAAACTGCCGGTGCTGACGGCCTCAAAATCGCTGAGACGTTCCCGGAAGGCCGGGGCAGCCCGCATGGATGCGGGCTGAGGGCCGTGTTTTGCACGGACGCTGCCTCGGCCCGACCCGAAGCCTGCAGGGATAAGTCGAAGGTACCGCGTAGCGGCGATTTTGCTGGCCGGAGCCCGGGGGTACAGGGGGCGGCGGCGACTGGCCGCCCCCTGTGCGCTCCCTGCGCCATGCCAGGCATAACGCAGACGATTAACCGGGAGCGCAAATTTCACTGAAGTTACACGTGATAAACGCGTTGTCTGGCCGGGGAAGTTGCAAACCGAAAACAGTGTCTACGGCGACCCGCAGGCGCATATATCACACGCCCGGCAAGCGCAGCGCCGCCGGGCAGGACACCTCTGGCGCCATACCCGTCTTGTGCCGGATGGCGCTACGCTTATCCGGCCTACGGGGTCCTCTCACAGGCTCATACCTCGTATGCCCGGTAAGCGCAGCGCCACCGGGCGATGACAGCGGGTACGGAGCCGCTTTTATGCCGGGTGGCGGCTGCGCCTTACCCGGCCTACAGGGTTCGTGCGACCTGTCCTTGATTTACCCACTTGTGCGACTGAAACTGCCGGTGCTGACGGCCTCAAAATCGCTGAGACGTTCCCGGAAGGCCGGGGCAGCCCGCATGGATGCGGGCTGAGGGCCGTGTTTTGCATGGACGCTGCCTCGGCCCGACCCGAAGCCTGCAGGGATAAGTCGAAGGGACCACGCAGTGGCGATTTTGCTGGCCGGAGCCCGGGGGTACAGGGGGCGGCGGCGACTGGCCGCCCCCTGTGCGCTCCCTGCGCCATGCCAGGCATAACGCAGACGATTAACCGGGAGCGCAAATTTCACTGAAGTTACACGTGATAAACGCGTTGTCTGGCCGGAAAAGTTGCAAACCGAAAACAGTGTCTACGGCGACCCGCAGGCGCATATACCCCAGGCCCGGCAAGCGCAGCGCCGCCGGGCGATGAGCGCTGGCACGCAACCTCCTTTGTGCCGGATGGCGGCTTCGCCTTATCCGGCCTACAACGACTACGCTTATCCGGCCTACAACGACTACGCTTATCCGGCCTACAACGACTACGCTTATCCGGCCTACAACGACTACGCTTATCCGGCCTACAACGACTACGTTTATCCGGCCTACAACGACTACGCTTATCCGGCCTACGGGGTCCCCCCGCAGGCTTATCCCGCGCCGCCGCGCAACCGACGCCAGGCGGCCTATCTCACGCCTTCTGCTTGGCCTCGGACTCCTGACTGCTGTTCAGCGCCAGCGAAACCGCCAGCGTCTGGGCCAGGCACAGGGAAGCAACCTGCGAACGGAAGCCATCCACCTGCGCTTCCCGCACCACAAAGCAGACATCGCTGAAGGCCGCCAGCGGGCTGACCTGGCTGTCGGTAATGGCGATCTGCCGCGCTTTGCGCTGCGCGCCCAGCTCCACCAGCTCGACCACTTCCCGGGCGTACGGCGAGAAGCTCACCGCCACCACCACGTCTTTCGGGCCGACCAGACTCAGCTGTTCGGTGAACATGCCGCCGAGGCCGTCGATCAGAAAGGCTTTGCGATCGAGGTGGCGTAGCGCATAGGTCAGATAGGAGGCGACGCTGAACGACCGGCGCAGGCCAATGACGTAGATATTTTCCGCCTCGCCCAACAGGGCCACTGCGCGCTCCAGCTCATCGCTGGAGGTCTGCATCGCCAGCTGCTGCAGCGCCTGGTTGTTCACCATTGTGAACATATTGAGGATTTCCGTCGGCGTTTCCGGCGGGCTGGACTCATCGCTGGTGGTCTGGCGGAACAGACGGGCGCGCTCGGTATAGTTGGCGGTCTCTTCCATCAAATGCTGCTTGAACATCTGTTTCATTTCGTTAAAGCCGCTGAAGCCGAAGGCGTTGGCAAAACGAATCAACGTGGAAGGGGGAACGTCCGCCTGTTGCGCAATGGAGGCCACGGTATCGAAAGCCACGCTATTGCTGTTATCAAGGATATAGCGGGCGACCTGTTTCAGACGTTTGCTTAACGTATCGTAGCGACGCCTGATTTCATCCTGCAGGATGGTCAGCTGTGTTGGGTTATTGGCCATAGAGTGCGCTCTGAGAAAATGGAAGGAATATGGCTTCCAGTGTACCAAATGAAGCGAATTTTTCATTTATTGCGACGAAATACGCGATTCATTTCACGAAGAAACAGAAAAACGCCCGCTCCGCAAGGTGACGGAGACGGGCGTTGGGGGATCAGCGGCGGGCTTCGCGCCAGTAGCCAATAAGCGTCAGGTAGTTGCGTTTCACTTCCTCTATCAGCGCCTCATCGCTGAGCTCGCCCTGCATCCAGCGCCGCGACGGCTGGCCAAAGATGGTGCGCCCGACGGCGAAACCTTTGATCATCGGGTGTGCGGCCGCTTCGGCGAAACCGGCGCGCAGTTTATCGGAAGGCGCATCGAGACCGAGGATCAGGATCCCGCGGCTCCACGGATCTTCGCGCTCGATAAGGGCGGTGATCTGCTGCCAGCTGGCGCTGGAGAGCGGCGGCAGCTTCCACCAGTCCGGCTTGATCCCCAGCTGATAGAAGTGCTCCAGCATGGTGTGGTAATGGCGCTCGTCTTTGTCCGGGCCATTTTCCGGGAGGATCACCTCCAGCAGCAGCTCGTGGCCTGATTTGTTACAGGCCTGCCACACCTCGAGCAGCAGAGCGTCCTGCTCTTCACGCAGCGCCGCCGGGTCGTCCGGGTGATAGAAGACCAGACATTTGACGACATGCTCCAGCGGCCAGTCGATCAGCTGCGAGCCGATGTTGCCATGCTCCAGACGCAGCGGGCGCGAGCTGGGCAGTTCGATAGGGCGACCGATCCACCAGCCCTTGCCGGTAATGGCGTTCAGCGCACGCTGGCCGTAGGTGCCGTCGGCCAGAATGCCGCTGCGCTGGTCAAGACCCGCCTCCTGCGCCGCCGCTTCGGCCGCGGCCAACAACAGCAGCTTGAGCTGCGGAATGCAGGCTTCATCGCGCCCGGTCTCCCGCGCCAGGTCGGCCAGCTGTTTGCGATGGTCGAAGGCGAAAATGCACAGCTCCGGCCACTGCTGGCGGCGGCTGGTCACCCGGTGCAGATGGTTGAGGCGCTCGTCGACGTCCGGGCGCGGCACCGATTCGGCGCGCTGCAGGTAGTCATCGAGTTCGACTTTGGTCGGCATCGCCGGCGCGCAGCCGTGGCGGGAGACCACCAGCGCCCCGCAGGCGTTGGCGTAACGGCAAGCCTGCTCCCAGCCCTCGTCGTTAAGCCAGCCGCGCAGCAGGCCCGACATAAAGGCATCCCCGGCGCCCAGCACGTTAAGCACCTCCACGCGCACGCCCTGCTGCAGCGGCACCTGGTCCCAGCTGTCCGGGATGTCGCCTTCCAGCACCACGCAGCCCATCGGCCCGCGCTTGCAGACGAGGGTGGCTTTGGTGGCATGGCGCACATTTTTCAACGCGGTCAGGGTATCGGTGCTGCCTCCGGCAATATGAAACTCTTCTTCGGTCCCCACCACCAAATCGAACAGATGTAGCACTTCCTGCAGCTGGCTGGTGACCGGCCCGGACTCAATGAAACGGGTTTCGCCATCGCCGAGCGAGGTGAGCCCCCACAGCACCGGACGGTAATCGATATCCAGCGCGGTACGCAGGCCGTGACGGCGAGCGTACTCCAGCGCCTTCAGCACCGCGGCGCGGGTGTTGGCGTGCGACAGGTGGGTGCCGGTCACCGCCAGCGCCCGGGAGGAGGCAATATACTCCTCGCTGATGTCGTCAGGCGTTAAGGCCATATCGGCGCAGTTATCGCGGTAGAAAATCAGAGGGAAGGTCTCCTGATCCTTGATCCCCAGCATCACCAGCGCGGTCAGGCGGGATTTGTCGGTAATCAGGTACTCGGTATCCACCCCGGCGCGGTTGAGCGTTTCACGCAGGAAACGGCCGTTGTGTTCATCGCCAACGCGCGCCAGCATGGCCGATTTCAGCCCCTGAATCGCGGTGCCAAAGGCCACGTTGCCGGAGGAGCCGCCCAGATATTTCGAGAAACTGGCAACGTCTTCTAGCCGCGAACCGATCTGCTGGGCATAGAGGTCGACGGCCACCCGACCTATACAGATGACGTCGAGCCGCTTTACTGCTGCATTCATAGCTAGGATTTCCTTTTTGGTGTCTGCTGCCTGGAAGGGTCGGGATCCCGACGTCGACTCCGTGAACAGCCTGAGGGTTATTGGTTACCCTTAGTTTGAGAAATAAATATTTCATTTGCAAACTCGTTCGAAATTAAAAAACCAAAAGTGTGAGGGATCTACCACTCTGCCGCACTGAGCCTCGCGTTAGCGCGGATCGCCCCCTCTGTCGACCCGGAGAAAAATGAAACGCCAAACGATAGCCATTTACCTATGATTTTTAAGGGGATATTGCCGTCTGGCGCCGCCAAAAAGGGCCCGAAAACGTGTCAGGAATGTAAGTGAAACGTATGAAATGGGTAGAGAGTTTGATCCTTCTCGCAAAATGAAATATTTCTTCTGTATTTGTATTTAATGAAAAAAATGTTTGCCTATAATCCACAGGTATTCCAGTGACGTGAACGACGGCCCCGGCGGCATCGGCGCGACGCCACACACAAATACTGAACAATAAGGATTGTGCAACATGGGCAAACTGAGACTGACAACGGCGCAGGCGCTGGTGAAGTTCCTCGATAACCAGTACCTGGAAGTGGATGGCGAAGAGCTGAAGTTCGTGAAAGGCATTTTTGCGATTTTCGGCCATGGCAACGTCCTGGGGCTGGGGCAGGCGCTGGAGCAGGATAGCGGCGACATGCGCGTCTATCAGGGGCGCAACGAGCAGGGGATGGCCCACGCGGCCACCGGCTTTGCCCGCCAGGCCCTGCGCCGGCAGATTATCGCCTGCACCTCCTCCATCGGCCCGGGGGCGGCCAACATGATCACCGCCGCCGGCACCGCCAGCGCCAACCGCATTCCGCTGCTACTGCTGCCGGGCGATGTCTTCGCCACCCGCCAGCCGGACCCGGTGCTCCAGCAGATTGAACAGAGCTACGATCTCAGCATCAGCACCAATGACGCCTTCCGCGCGGTCAGCAAATACTGGGACCGCATTACCCGCCCGGAACAGCTGATGAGCGCCTGCATCAACGCCATGCGCGTCCTGACCGACCCGGCGGAAACCGGCGCAGTGACGCTGTGCCTGCCGCAGGATGTGCAGGGCGAAGCCTGGGACTACCCGGAATCCTTCTTTGCGCGTCGCGTACACCGTCTCGATCGCCGTCCGGCCAGCGCCGCGCAGCTGGCGGACGCCGTGGCGGCCATCAAAGCCAGCCGTAAACCGCTGATCGTCTGCGGCGGCGGGGTGAAATACTCCGGCGCGGGCGAAGCGCTGTCCCGTTTCGCCGAGCGCTACGGAGTGCCTTTTGCCGAAACCCAGGCCGGGAAGGGGACGGTGGTCTCTTCTCACCCCCTGAACGTCGGCGGCGTCGGCGAGACGGGCTGTCTGGCGGCGAACCTGCTGGCGAAAGAGGCCGACCTGGTGATCGGCGTCGGCACCCGTTTCAGCGATTTTACCACCGCCTCGAAATGGATTTTCCAGCACCCGGAGGTGCGTTTCCTGAATATTAACGTCAGCAACTTCGACGCCTGGAAGCTGGACGGCATTGCCATGCTGGCGGACGCCCGGGAAGCGATGACCGCCCTCGACGCGGCGCTGGCGGACAGCGGCTGGCAGGCCGGCTGGGGCGCGCAGATCGAGAGCGTGCAGAGCCGTCAGTTAAAAGAGACCCAGCGCGTGTACCAGGCGGTGTGGCAGGAGAAATCCTTTGTGCCGGAGATCGACGATCATCTCGATCGCGAATCGGTATATCGCGAGTTCCGCCAGATCACCGACTCCACCCTGACCCAGAGCAGCGTCCTCGGGGTACTGAATGAAACGCTGCCGGCCGAGGCGGTGATTGTCGCGGCGGCGGGCAGCCTGCCCGGCGATCTGCAGCGCGTCTGGCGTAACCGCGCGGAAAACACTTATCACGTGGAGTACGGCTACTCCTGCATGGGATACGAAGTCAACGCGGCGCTGGGGGTGAAGCTGGCGCAGCCGCAGAGCGAAGTCTACTCCCTGGTCGGCGATGGCTCGTTCATGATGCTCCACTCTGAGCTGGTCACCTCCCTGCAGGAGCGGGCGAAGATCAACGTCGTGCTGTTCGACAACATGGCCAACGGCTGCATCAACAACCTGCAGATGGAGCACGGGATGGACAGCTTCGGCACCGAGTTCCGCTACCGCCAGCCGGAAACCGGCCAGCTGCAGGGCGGTCTGGTGCCGGTGGACTTCGCCACCATCGCCGCCGGCTACGGCTGCAAAACTTGGCGCGTCACCACCCTGGACGAACTGCGCCACGCGCTGGACGCCGCCCGTCGCGAAACGGTCAGCACCCTGATTGATATTAAAGTGCTGCCGAAGACCATGGTGCACAAATACGGCAGCTGGTGGAACGTCGGGGTCGCCCAGACGGCGCTCTCAGAGCGGATCCGCAAAGTTGCGCAAATGATTAATGAAAAGCGCGCCCAGGCGCGTGATTACTAAAACGAACATCCACCCTGAATCCTACAGACTTACGGAGAAAACCATTATGTCGCTCAAATTAGGTGTCATCGGCGCTGGCGCTATCGGTAAAGAACACATCCGTCGCTGCACCCAGGTTCTGCAGGGCGCCACCGTTGTGGCGGTGTCTGATATCAATGCCGACAACGCCCGTGCGGCGGTCGCGCTGCCGGGCGTGCAGGCGGAAGTCTACGCCGACGGCCACGACGTGATTAACGCCAGCGATGTCGATGCCATCCTGGTCACCTCCTGGGACCCGACCCACGAAGAGTACACCCTGGCCGCCATCGCCGCCGGTAAGCCGGTGTTCTGCGAAAAACCGCTGGCGATGTCTGCGGAAGGCTGCCGCCGTATCGTCGATGCTGAAATGAAGGCCGGCCGTCGCCTGGTGCAGGTTGGCTTTATGCGCCCATACGACGAAGGCTATCTGGCGCTGAAAAAAGTGATCGACGATGGCGATATCGGCGCGCCGCTGATGCTGCGCTGCGCCCACCGCAACCAGTCGGTTGGCGAGAACTACACCACCGATATGGCGATCACCAACACCCTGATCCACGAGCTGGACGTGCTGCGCTGGCTGCTGAACGATGACTACCGTTCCGTGCAGGTGCGCTTCCCGCGCTCCACCTCGCACACCCATGCGCGCCTGAAAGATCCGCAGATCGTCTCCTTTGAAACCAAAAAAGGCACCCTGATCGACGTCGAGGTGTTCGTGAACTGCCAGTACGGGTATGACATCCAGTGCGAAGTGGTCGGCGAGACCGGGATTGCCCGTCTGCCGGAGCCGTCTGCCGTCCAGATGCGCAAGTCCGCCAGCCTGTCGACCGCTATTCTGACCGACTGGAAAGACCGCTTTATCAAAGCCTACGACGTCGAGCTGCAGGCCTTTATCAACGACGTCAAAGCCGGTCAGCTGCACGGCCCGTCGGCCTGGGACGGCTATGCGGCGTCGGTAGCGGCGGACGCCTGCATTAAAGCGCAGGGAACCAGCGAGCCGGTTGAGGTGACGCTGCCTGAGTGCCCGGCATTCTACAAACGTTAAGCACGCTTTGCCGACGGAACTTCTTTGCACAGGTAACGACGATGAAAATTGCCTTTGATGTGGATGTGATTAAGGACCTCGGGATCACCCGCATGGTCCATCAGGTAGCGGAGTGGGGCTACAAGTACATTGAACAGTCGCCGCACCCGCAGATTAACCCGTTCTACAAGCACCCGCGCGCCAGCCGGGAGATCATGGCCGAGTACAAGCAGGCGCTGCGCGATACCGGCCTTGAGCTGTCGTCGTTTATCTGCGTCTACCGCTGGTCCGGCCCGGACGAACTGCGCCGTCAGGCAGCGGTGAAAAACTGGAAACGGCTGGTGGAAATTGCGGTGGAGATGGGCGTTCAGGTGATCAACACCGAGTTCTCCGGCGATCCGAATCAGCCTGAGATCTGCGATGAAATGTTCTATCGCTCGATGGAAGAGCTGTTGCCGATTTTTGAGCGGGAAGGCATCCGCGTGGAGATCCAGGCGCATCCCTGGGATTTCTGCGAAGAGAACAATGAAACCGTCGATATCGTGAAGTCGTTCCGCAGCGATAACGTGAAGTACGTCTACAGCGTGCCGCACACCTTTTTCTACGACAAAGGCGTCGGCGACGTGGCGAGCATGCTGCGCTATGCCGGGAGCGATCTCTCCCATGTCCTGATTGCGGATACCCGCAATCATACGAAACATTGCCGCTATATCGTTAACCCGCCGGGCGTGGATGCCGTGGTGCACCAGCACGTAGGCGTCGGGGAAGGGGATGTGGATTTTGACGCGCTGTTCCGCACCCTGCGCGAAATGAAATTCGCCGAGCAGACCTTCAAGGTCGGCGGGGAGCCGATTGTCGCCACCTCGCTGTTTGGCTACCCGGAAAAAATGAAATACCAGGCAGTGGAAACCCGTGAACTCATTGAACGTGAATTGCTGCGCCGCTAAGGCGCAGCGGCAGGAGCCCTACTATGAACAAAGATAACGTCAAACTGGCTATCGCCCCGATCGGCTGGACTAACGATGATATGCCGGAGCTCGGCAGCGAAAATACTTTCCAGCAGATCGTCAGCGAAATGGCGCTGGCCGGCTTTACCGGCAGCGAAGTCGGCAGCAAATATCCGCGCGATCCGGCGGTTCTCAAGCCGATGCTGGACATCCGCGGCATTCAGATCTGCAACGCCTGGTTCAGCACCTTTTTCGCTAACGGCCAGCGGGAAAAAACCATTGATGAATTCGTCAATCACATGAATTTCCTGCATGCGATGGGGGCGAAAGTGATTGGCTGCTCCGAGCAGAGCGGCAGCATCCAGGGGCTGGATAAACCGATCCTCGGCGATGCGAAGCCGTGCTTCAGCGAAGAGGAGTGGCAGCGGGTGGCGGAAGGCTACAACACCCTCGGTCGCCTGGCGGCGGAGAAGGGGATGCAGGTCTGTCTGCACCACCACATGGGCACCGGCATTCAGACCACCGCGGAAATCGACAAGTTTATGTCGCTGGTGGACGAGCGCGTCTTCCTGTTGTTCGACACCGGCCACGCCTGGTACTCCGAAGGCGGCGAAGCGCCGATGCTGGCGATCCTCAAAAAGTATCTGCCGCGCATCAACCACGTCCACCTGAAGGACGTCCGCCCGCCGGTGATCGATCAGGTGCGCCGCGACGGCCTGTCGTTCCTCGACGGCGTGAAAAAAGGCACCTTCACCGTCCCGGGCGACGGGGTGATCGATTTCCGTCCGGTGTTCAAGCTGCTGGACGACTTTGGCTATAAAGGCTGGATGGTGGTGGAAGCCGAGCAGGATCCTGCTCTGGCCAATCCTTTCGAATACGCCGTCAAAGCGCGCAAATATATCCGCGAAACGGCAGGGATCTAATCGTTGTGACATTTTCAGGCCATACCGGGTATGGCCTGCTTTTTTTCCTTTCTCAATCCCTGTTCCCGCTTGCAAACCGCCTGACTGGATCTTAACTCCGGCGCCGGACATTTCCCTTTCCCTCAGGGAGAGGGCCGGGGTGAGGGGGACAATGACGGGTAACGCGTCACTTCACTTCCGCCAGCGCGGTTTTATCCACATAAGGTTTCATCAGCGCGTCGGCTTCCTTCTGCGCCGCCTGAACCGCCGCTTCCGGCGTCACTTTGGCATCGTTAACCACCGCCGCCAGCTGGTTCTCCATCGCCTTACGCACCGCCACGGTCTCCCAGGTGGAGTACCACGGATGGGCGTACTTCAGCTGCTCAAGCGCGATCGCCGCCCGCGGATCCTGCTGCAGATAGGCCTTCATCTCCGGCGTATCGTATGACGCCTTGCGCGGCGAGAAGTAGCCGGTAAAACGGCTCCACGCGCCGTTCACGTCGGGGCTCACCAGATAGGTCAGGAACTGATACGCCGCTTTCTTCTGCGCCTCGTTGATGCCTTTAAAGCTCACCAGGCTGGCGCCGCCGATCGGCACCGCGCGCTGCTCTTTGGCCGGCAGCATTGCCACCCCAAGCTCAAAGTCTTTGCTGTTCTCGCGCATAAAGCCCAGCGCGCCGGTGCTGAGCATCGCCATCCCGAGCTTGCCGGAGAAGAACGCAGCGCTGATCTGCTTCGAGTTCAGCACCCCGGACGGCATCACCTTGTCCTTGTAGATCAGATCCTGCCAGAAGCGCAGGGCGCCGATGGCGGTCGGCGAGTTGTAATAGACTTCGCCCGGATAGTCTTCGTTAAAGTATTTCCCGCCGTTGGCGCGCACCAGCGCCGAGAAGATCCAGCCGCCGTAGTCGTCGTTGGTCGACGGCAGCATGATCCCCCACTGGCCGGTGCTCTCGTCGGTCAGCTTTTTGGCATCGGCCAGCAGCTCGGCCCAGGTTTGCGGCGGCTGTTTGATCCCGGCCCGATCGAACATCGTCTTGTTGTAGTAGAGGATCGGCGTCGAGTTATGGAACGGGATCGCATAAGTGGTGCCCATCACCTGGGCGTTCTTATGCATCGCGGGCCAGAATTCTTTTTGCAGAAAATCGCCGGCCTGTTGATCGCCATATTTAAACAACTCATCCATCGGCAGGATCTCATCCTTCAGCGCCAGATCGGTGGTGAAGTTAGCGGACATGATCACCAGCGCTGGCGGCTGGCCGGCCTTCTGCGCCGATTCGGCTTTGATCTTGGTGGTGTCGTAGTTGCCGGTGAAGATGCCGCGCACTTCCACATCCTGCTGCGAGTCGTTGAATTGCTTAATGACGCGGGTCATCTCCATGGTCAGCTTGCCGTCCACTGGCGCCGGGAACATGAAGTCTATTTTCTCTTTCGCCAGCGCCGCGCCGCTCAGGGCGAGGCTGAGGATAACCGCGACTACCGTAAGAGGTTTAAACATGATTACACTCCATCAGTAAATTATGCTGGGTCTCAGCATGAAAAAGATGCACATCGGCAGGCGAGAAGCCGATCGGTAGCGACTCGCCTTTCTCCGGCACCGTGCCGCGGTGGCGGCGGCTAAAGCGCAGGGTGCCGATCGGGGTGCTGACGTGGAGCAGGTAGTCGGCCCCCATCAGTTCTCGTTGCAGAACGGTGGCCGGCAGGCGCAGATGGCCCTCCTCCACGCGGTCGGTAATATGTTCCGGGCGAACGCCCAGCCAGACGCGGGTCTGATCCCGGTGGCGCGGCGGCAGCGGATGGCGCTGTTCTCCCAACAGTACTTCACCGTTGGCGCAGGGCAGCGACAGCAGGTTCATCGCCGGCGAACCGATAAATCCGGCGACGAACAGGTTGGCCGGGTTGGCGTAGAGATACTCCGGGCGCCCGACCTGCTGCACGTGGCCGCCGTTCATCACCACGATGCGGTCGGCCATCGACATCGCCTCGGTCTGGTCGTGGGTCACATAGATGGTGCTGGTTTTCAGCTGCTGATGGAGCGCCATAATGCTGTCGCGCACTTCGCTGCGCAGACGGGCGTCGAGGTTGGAGAGCGGCTCGTCCATCAGGAACAGCCGCGGATTACGCACAATCGCCCGGGCCATCGCCACCCGCTGGCGCTGGCCGCCGGAGAGCTTCGCCGGTTTGCGGTCGAGCAGCGCCTCCAGCTGCAGCATCTGCGCCACGTTGTCCACCCGCGGCTGCCAGCTGCTTTTCTCTTCCTTGCGCACCTTCATGCCGAAGGTGATGTTGTCGCGCACCGACAGATGCGGAAACAGGGCATAGTTCTGGAAGATCATCGCGAAGTTGCGCTCGCGCGGCGTGGTGGCGGTGATGTTCTCATCATGCAGCCAGATTTGGCCTTCGCTGACCGGCTCCAGGCCGGCGAGCAGGCGCAGCAGGGTGCTTTTTCCGCAGCCCGACGGGCCGACCAGCACCACGAATTCGCCTTCGTGAATATCCAGCGACAGGGCGCTGAGCGCCGGCTTGCCGTCGAAACGTTTACTGATGTTTTGCAGACTGAGCATGGCGGTTAGCGCTCTTCCGTTGGGCAACTGATGTTTTCGTCGTACAGCCACGGCCCGGCGTAGTGGGCCAGCGAGTGCTGGTAGCTCACCCACTGCTCGCCGACCTGGCGGTGCATCAGACACGAGGCCGGAGAAAGGTCGTAATAGGGCCGGGTGTCTTCGTGGCAGTACGGCACCTGATGGACGGTGCCGGGGATAGTGGAGATCAGCGCCTGGCGATACTGGGTCATGGTCAGGCTGTGGTTGTGGCCGCAGAAGATGCGCGTCAGCGACGGGAAACGCTCCACCAGCGCCAGCAAACGGTGGCCGTTTTCGCAGGCGATCGGGTCCATCTGCGCATTGCCCAGCGGCAGCGGCGGGTGGTGCATAAACACCGTTGCCGGTTTGTCGCCGCCCTCGAACAGCTGGGCTTCCAGCCAGCCGATGGTCTCGTCGGTCAGCCAGCCCTTCGAGGTGCCGGCGCGGCTGGAGTCGATAAACAGCAGGCGGGTGGCGAAGTCATCCACCGCATAGCGCATATTTTGCGCATCGTTGCCCAGCTGCGGGCACAGCGGGTGAAGATGCTCCAGAAAATGGGCTTTGTCGTCGTGGTTGCCGGGGATCAGATACAGCGGATAGTTCAGGCTGCCGAGGATCTGGCGGGCCACCTGATACTCCGCCGGGCGGCCGCAGTTGACGATATCCCCGCTCACCACCACCGCGTCCGGACGCTCGCGCAGCGCGTTAAGCTGGGAGACCACGTCGGCGTTGGCGGCATTGACGTCGATAAAGCCGTACAGCTTTTCGCCGCGGCTGCGGAAATGGGTATCGGAAATGTGCGCTAACAGCATGAATCACTCCTTATTTGATCCCGGAGAAGCCGAAGCTCCGCAGGAACTGTTTCTGAAAAAGGATGAACGCCAGCATCAGCGGCAGACAGACCATCAGCGTGCCGGCGCCGATGGTGCCCCACTGGCCGCCGGATTCGGCGCCCATGGCGAAGGAGACCAGCCCGACAGTCAGCACCTGCTTATCGGGATCGTTGAGCATCATCAGCGGCCACAGGTACTCGTTCCAGTGGTAGGTAATGCTGACGGTGGCGAAGGCCAGCACCGACGGCCAGGACATCGGCAGCAGCACGCGGAACAGCACCTGCCACCAGCGGCAGCCCTCCATCAGCGCCGCCTCCTCCAGCTCTTTCGGAATGGCGAGGAACGCCTGACGCATCAGGAACACGCCGAACGCCGAGGTGAAGTAGGGCATCATCACCCCGGTGAGGGTGTTGAGCAGGCCGAAGGTTTTCAGGGTCAGCATGTTCGGCACCATCATCACTACCGGCATGATCATCAGCTGCACCAGGAACAGGAGAAACAGCGTCTGCTTGCCGCGAAACTCGTGGCAGGCGAAGACGTACCCGGCGGTGGTGATGGTGAGTAGCTGCACGAAGAAGGTGCCGAAGGTGAAGATAAGGGTGTTGGCGTACAGGCTCAGCCAGTCGGCGCTGTTCCAGGCGTCGCGGAAGTTATCGAGGGTCAGCGGCAGGCGCGGCAGCACCGAGGCCATATCTTCCCCGAAGGTGGTGGCGCTGAACGAGGTGGCCAGCATCCAGATAAACGGGCTGATCCATAGCAGCGCCAGGCAGCACATTAATACTGTGAGCGTAAAGGGCGACGAGCGGCGCAGGCGCAGCCACAGCGGACGGGCGGCGGCGGGCGTGCGGACCAGCAGCGGAGAGATGTCAGCGCTCATAGTGGGCTCCTTTTTCCAGCAGTTTCAGGTTAATCAGCGAGAAGGCGAACAGCCCGGCCAGGGTCAGGAAGGTGGCGGCGGAGGCTTTACCGAGGTCATGGGTATCCCAGGCGAGATTCTGGATGTAATAGAGCAGCACGGTGGTGGCGTTGTCCGGCCCGCCGCGGGTCATCACCGCCACGTGGTCGATCTGGGTGATGGAGTAGATCAGCGCGGTGGTGATCACAAAGCTCAGCGTCGGGCGCAGCAGCGGTAGCGTGACCTTAAAAAAGACCTGCGTGCGGGTAGCCCCTTCCATCAGCGCCGCTTCCCGCGTCGAGGCCGGAATGCTCTGCAGCCCGGCGAGGAAAAACAGCATGTAGTAGCCGGCGAACTTCCACACGCCGATCAGCGCCAGGGCCAGCAGCGCGCTGTTGCTGCGCCCCAGCCAGTTGTTGTTCATCGGCCCGAACAGCTTCGCCAGATAGTGGTCGAGCAGGCCGAGGCCGGGCATAAAGATAAACAGCCACAGCGCGGCGGCGCTGACCATCGGGATAATCATCGGGAAGAAAAAGGCGGTGCGCAGCCAGCGGTTGACGCGATGGTTCTCGCTCAGGGCGACCGCCAGCAGGAGGGCGAGGGTCACCCCGGGCACCACCGTCAGCAGGATATAGAGCAGGTTATTGCCCAGCGACTGCCAGAAGACGTTATCGGCAAACAGGCGGGCGAAATTATCCAGCCCGACGTACTGCGCGCCGTCGCTGGCCATGCGGGTATCAAACAGGCTGTCATACACCGAACGCCCCAGCGGGAACCAGGTAAACAGCAGTAAAAACAGCAGGGAAGGCGACAGGATCAGCCAGGGAAGCCAGGTCTTTCTCATGGTGACGCGCATCTCGTTCAGCCATTTATCGAAGCCCGGATTGTGGGAAGCAATGACTACAGAGGCATGGCGGGGAGATGACGGTTTGATGAAGCGACGGGAAAAACGCCGGGCGAGCGGGCCGCCCGGCGGGAGAGAACCATCAGAAGTCGGCTTTCAGCACCGCGCGGTAGCGGGCTTTGCCTTCGCGAACGTGTTTCAGCGCTTCGTTAATCTGCGACATCGGGAACAGCTCGGTGGTCGGGGCCACCTTGCTGCGCCCGGCGAACTTCATCAGCGTGCGCAGTTCGGACGGGTTACCGGTCGCCGAGCCGGAGATGCTGCGGTCGCCGCCGATAAGGGTAAAGGCCGGCACCGGGAACGGCTTCATTACCGCGCCGACGGTGTGGAAGTTGCCGCCGTACGCCAGCGCTTCAAAGTACGGCTGCCAGTCGAGGTCGACGGCGACAGTGTTGATAATCAGGTCGAACTGGCCGGCCAGCGCTTTTAAGGCTTCAGGATCGCGGCTGTTGACCACGCGATCGGCGCCCATCGCCCGCACTTCCTGCTCTTTGGCCGGGTTGGAGCTGAAGGCGGTCACTTCCGCGCCCATCGCCCGCAGCAGCTTAATGGCGATATGGCCGAGGCCGCCGATGCCGATCACCCCGACGCGGCTGGTGGCGGTGACGTGGTGGGTCAGCAGCGGTTTAAAGACGGTGATGCCGCCGCACAGCATCGGGCCGGCGGACGCCAGATCGATGCTCTCCGGCAGGGGGATCACCCACTGCCAGTCGGCGCGCAGCTTATTGGCGAAGCCGCCGCGGTTGAGAATGGTCGGCACCGAGCCTTCCAGACAGTTGATCTGGTTGCCGCTGATGCAGGCATCGCAATGGCCGCAGCTGCGCGCCGTCCAGCCGATGCCGACCTTCTGGCCAATCTTCAGCCCTTTATCCTGCGCCGCGCTGCCCAGCGCCGCCACCCGGCCAATCACCTCGTGACCGGCCACCAGCGGGTAGCTCGACATCCCCCATTCGTTGTCGATCATCGACAGATCCGAATGGCAGATCCCGCAGTATTCCACCTCAACTTCGACATCTTCCGGCTGCAGCTCGCCGGCATCGTATTCCCACAGCGACAGATCGGCGCCCGCTTCTTTGGCGGCGTAGCTTTTAATGATGCTCATGTTTGTTTCCTTGGGGTTGGCGTGATAACCCAGAAAGTGTAGAGCATGGTATTCCCCGGCGCTTGGCAATCGGAGGGGTAGCGAAGCGGGCGGACCAGCCGCCCGTTAAGGTCAGCGGCTGGCCAGCGGCCACTGATTAAGGCGGATGCCGCGCTGCGGGGCGCTCTCGGCAAAATCATCCAGCACCGCCTGCACGTCCGGATCGAGGTAGCCGACGCTGTCGTGCTCGACGATCACCACGCTCTTTTCCGGAATTTTCGCCAGCAGGGCCAGCAGATGCGGATTGTGCATAAAGGTCAGATTCTGCTGGATGCGCAGCACGTAGTGGTCATCGTAGCGCGCCAGCTGCAGCGAGTGGCGATGGCTGCGCCAGAGGCTGAACGCTATCTGGGTGGCAAGACCAATCCCGATCCCCGCCAGCATGCCGAAGGCGATAATCCCGCTGATGGTGGCGAGGAAGGGGACGTACTGCGCCGCCCCCTGGCGGAACTGCTCGATGAACAGCCGCGGCGTCGCCAGCTTATAGCCGGTATAGAGCAGCACGGCGGCGAGGCTGGCGAGCGGGATCAGGGTCAGCAGGCCGCTGAACCACAGGCCGCAGATCAACAGCAGCACGCCGTGGATAAAGATCGACAGTTTGCTCTGCGCGCCGTTGCTGACGTTCACCGAGCTGCGGACGATCACCGCGGTGATCGGCATCGCCCCCAGCACGCCGGAGAGCAGGTTGCCGACGCCCTGGGCGACCATTTCGCGGTTCGGCGAAGGGGGCGGATTTTGCGGGCGCAGCTTTTTCAGCGCCTCCTGGCTGAGCAGGGTTTCGAGGCTGGCGACCAGCGCCAGGGTCACCGCCACCATCCACACCGACGGATTGCGCCACGCGCTCCACGCCGGAGATTCCAGCTCGCCCAGCAGGTCGCCGAGGCTGCCGAACGCCGGCAGGGTAATCCGCGGCAGAGCGGCCAGCTGCTGCGGCGCAAAATGGGTCAGCAGCAGGGTGGTCACGCAGCCGAGCAGGACGGCGATCAGCGGCCCGGGGATCCAGCGCAGGCTCTTCACCCGGCGGATAAGCGGCGAGCCCCAGAGCCAGAGCACCAGCAGGCCGCCCGCGGCGACGGCAATCGCAGTGACGGAGAAAGCGGCATTGCCCTGAAACACATCGGCAAGCCCGGTCTCTTCCGCCGTACCGAGCGCGACGGGGATCTGCTGCATAATCAGCAGGATGCCGATCGCCGCCAGCATGCCTTTGATGACGCTGGCGGGAACCAGCGAGATAAAACGCCCAGCCCGCAGAATGCCGAACAGCAGCTGCAGCACGCCGGCCAGCACCAGCGCCATCAGGAAGACGGAGAAGGAACCCAGGGATTCGATGGCGGCGACGACGATGGTGACCAGTCCGGCGGCGGGGCCGCTGACGGCGAAGCGGGAGGGGCTGAGGGCGGTGACGACCAGGCCGCCGATGATGCCGGTCAGCAGGCCGACGAAGGGCGGTAAGCCGCTGGCCTGGGCGATGCCAAGGCACAGCGGCAGGGCGACAAGGAAGACGACGATGCCGGCGAGAGAGTCCTGACGAAGTGTGTTCATGGGGCGTGCTCCTGCGGTGAGAGGTGTTCGACGAGGGTGGTTAAATGGCCGGAAGCCAGATCGTAGACGCAGCCGTGCAGGCTGAGCGGCCGCCCGCTGGCGAGCACCGTCTGCACCGGCTCACTCTCCAGCAGACGGGCGAACTGGGCGCGAACGTTGGCTTCCACCAGGGCGTCCAGCGCATGGCGAGAGTGCTCCGCGTCGGTGCTGGCGCTGGCGCCGGAGGAGGCTGCAACACAACATCCATCGGCGATCTGCGCAATTTCGCGATGCAGGGTGTGGCGCAGCTGGCCGATGCGGCGAGCCAGCGCCGAGGATTCCTGCGCCAGCGGCAGGGTGGGCAGAGAGAGCGCCGCCTGCACGCCGCCGCAGCCGTAGTGGCCGCAGAGCACCACCCGCTCCACCTCAAGGTAGTGGAGGGCATACTGCAGGACGCTCATGACGTTGTCGTCGGCGGGATCGAGCATGTTGGCGATATTGCGGTGGACAAAGAGCTCGCCGGGCTGGCTGCCGGTGAGCACCTCGGCGGGAACGCGGCTGTCTGAGCAGCCGATCCACAGCGAGTGGGGCCGCTGCCCGTCGACCCATTTTTCGAAATAGTCCGGGTCATGCTGACACTTCTGCAGCGCCCAGCTGCGGTTGCGGGCCAGCAAAGGTTTTAACGTCGTCACAAGTATTCTCCTGAGTTAATTCATCGAGTGAATATGTCCATCAAGACTCGTACAGCGACTAGTAAAAATAGTGTTTACCGGAACCCTTCACGCCTGAGGAAAATCCTGGAATAAACGGCAAAAAGAAAACTTTTCATTAATGTAAAGTTATAAAAATATTGATGAAATTAATATTTGACTGCGGAGCGAGTGAATAACAAAAAGGCATTGGCTAAAACTTTCTGGAATATATGGGAATGATGGTAGGAGGGGTTGGGAGAATAGTTGGGGAGTGGATAGTGGGGATTTGTTTGGGGAGAGAGGGATTGTGATGAGGATGCAGGTGAGAGCGTGGTGAGAAAAATTTGAGATAAGTTTGAGTGGGGTTTGGGAGTGCTGGGGGAGAAGGATGATGGCTGGCAGGTGGGGTTGGGTCGCGGGGTTGTGAGAGGAGGGGGGCTGGTGGCCGTCGCGCTATGGAACGGCGGCAAAAGGTGACGCCGCGCAGGATAGCGCTGTTTTTTTCAACACTTAGCGCAATGGCGACACGCTGTCGCTTGCATGGCCGCCGCCGACAGGTATAATCCAGAACGTTTCCGCATCCCCTTCAGTGCCGAAGTGGCGAAATCGGTAGACGCAGTTGATTCAAAATCAACCGTAGAAATACGTGCCGGTTCGAGTCCGGCCTTCGGCACCATCGGAACATCAATAGACGTCAACGGACGTCTTTTTTTGTGCCTGAAATCCAGCATTCGCAAGGCTTTCCTCGCTTTTTCACTCAACCTAAGTCAACCTGATTCAATCTACATCAACTTACTGATGTGGGTACAACTGCGGGTATATCCCGGTTCGATAATGTTTGTACCCACGCAGAACCCTTGAAAGGATACTCATCATGGCTCTGAGTGATGTGAAGGTTCGTTCGGCTAAGCCTGAAGCAAAAGCCTATAAACTTACTGATGGCGACGGCATGGTATTGCTGGTTCACCCTAACGGTTCCAAATATTGGCGACTGCGTTATCGCTTCGGTGGTAAAGAGAAGATGCTGGCGCTGGGGAAATACCCTGAGGTTTCGTTGGCGGATGCCAGAGCACGCAGGGATGAAGCCCGTAAGCTGTTAGCTAATAGTGTCGATCCCAGTGAGAATAAGAAAGTCGTTAAGGTAGAGCAGGAGCAAGAGGCAATAACGTTTGAAGTGGTAGCCAGAGACTGGCACGCCAGCAATCAAAAGTGGTCTGCATCGCATAGCGCTCGTGTATTAAAAAGTCTCGAAGATAATCTCTTTGCTGCCATTGGTAAGCGGAACATTGCAGAACTGAAAACGCGAGACCTACTTGTACCCATCAAAGCAGTCGAGTCATCCGGACGCCTTGAAGTCGCCGCCCGTTTACAACAGCGTACTACCGCGATTATGCGCTTTGCTGTGCAGAGTGGGTTAATCGACTACAACCCCGCTCAAGAGATTGCCGGTGCGGTTGCTACGGCGAAAAGACAGCATCGTGCTGCTCTTGAACTGAACCGTATTCCAGAATTACTTCATCGCATAGATCACTATTCTGGCAGACCCTTAACTCGATTGGCTGTTGAACTGACTTTGTTGGTCTTCATCCGTTCAAGTGAGCTGCGTTTTGCCCGTTGGTCAGAAGTAGACTTTGAAACGGCCATGTGGACGATTCCTGGTGAGCGTGAACCACTGGAAGGTGTTAAACATTCTCAACGTGGTTCAAAGATGCGGACGCCCCATCTTGTTCCCTTATCGAGTCAGGCCTTAGCTATTCTGGAAAAGATCAAAAGAATGAATGGGAACCGAGAGCTTATTTTTGTAGGTGATCACGATCCGCGTAAACCCATGAGTGAGAATACGGTGAACAAGGCTTTGCGAGTGATGGGCTATGACACGAAAATGGAAGTGTGTGGGCATGGTTTCAGGACGATGGCTTGCAGTTCTCTGATTGAATCAGGATTGTGGTCGAGGGATGCAGTGGAGCGGCAAATGAGCCACCAGGAACGTAACTCTGTGCGGGCGGCTTATATCCATAAGGCTGAACATCTGGGAGAAAGAAGGTTGATGTTGCAGTGGTGGGCTGATTTTTTGGATGCCAATCGAGAAAGCAGAGAAGAACCGTTTAATTTTCGAAAAAACTAAAAAAAAATTGTTCAATTAAAACAGTGACTTTACTCGTATTTCGGTATGTAACTGGAACAATTACTCACGTAGTAGGCTATGTACTTCTTGCAATATTGAGTGCACATACGTATATTTACCCTATCGCTAGGTAGTACGCTACCTACGACGATAGGGGAGTGTCCATGTAGTGGGGCTACAGTTCACTCTCATTACTCTGATAGAAATCGCTAATCGAAGAGGAATGAAAAATATGAATACTAAAAAATACCAGCCTACTCTGTTAAATGCAACTGCAAAAAGACTCCGTATGGCGCCTTTAGCAATACTTTTATACGTTGTGCCTGCCTTATCATTTCAAATGGACTTGGAAGTTCACTCGGGTGATACGAACATCAAGCAATCAATCACTTTAAAAACTAACTAATGGAGAGGGGAGAGGCTTCTCCCCTAAAAGCCTATGAGCGTTATCGTTAGATTGGAAGAAATTGCAGACATCCGTTTAGGGATGCCGTTTAAAACGGCTATAAAAGACCTTGGCGATGATGGTAAGTGTTATTTAATACAGACGAAAGATATTGATACAGAAGGGCTTTTGCGTATGGATGAACTTGCCAGAGTATCTCCTCCGGTTGACCCTAAAAAACACTATCTCCAGGCCGGGGACATTCTTTTACGCTTGAGGGGGCCAGTTTTTGCAGCTGGAATGTTTACGGGTTCAAAAAAACTACCTAGTGTTACAAGTAATCAAAACGCAATAATTAAATGCAAAGAGAATGATGTTTTACCAGATTATTTACAATGGTACATTAATTCACCTTTAGGTCAGGATTATTTTAACAGGATGAGTGAGGGGACTAACATCACTAAAGTTAGCTTGAAAACCCTTTCTGATATGGAGATTAAATTGCCTCCTATAGAGGTTCAAAATAATGTCGTTAGAATAAAAAATAACTGGGAAAAGCAAAGGGATATTCATAGGAAGATTATCAATAATGGTAACTTACTCTACCTCAATATTTGCTTCAAACTGCTTAAAGAAGGTAATTAACTATGTCAACAGTTGATGATAAAGAAATTAAAAATGTAGTTTGGGACATATTCAGTGTTTACAAAGGAAGTTTGGATTCTATACAGTTTCTTGATTACATGCTTTCTTTGTTATTTCTAAAGTATGTATCTGATTTAATATGTGATATCCATGAAGATAAAGTGGTTGATGATGACTTGAAATTAAAGGTGCTGTTGTCTAATACCCCTGAGGATATGAGTTTCAATTATATATATTCAGGTGTTAATGATAGAGGGATAGGTGAAAGGATTAATACGGCACTCAGCTATTATGATGAAGTTATTTTTCAGAAATTTTACAAATGTGAAAGAGATGTCTTTAGAGATATAGACTTTACATCTGACAAGCTTGGACCTCGTAAAGAGAGAGAGGCTTTTTTAAGTGAGTTAATGCATGCCCTCAATTCTAAAGTCTTTCAATTTAATAGTTACAATAATGGCCATGATAGAATAAAGGCAATATGTGGTTTTTTATTTGAGAAAGTTGCATCTGATGCAGGTCTAAGAGGTGGTGGTTTTTATACGCCATATGGCGTCTCGGTATTGTTATCTAAGTTGGTTACACCCGTTCCAGGTGATTCGATTTATGATCCAGCATGCGGCACTGGCTCACTTTTATTAAGAGCTATGCAAGAAATAGCATATCGTAATCAGTTTCAGGATTATAAATTATATGGCCAAGAGATATTGAAGTCATCATGGAATGTTGCTTGTATTAATATGTTTTTACATGGTGTGTACTCCTGTAGCATAAAATGGGGCGACGTCCTGCTGGATCCTAAATTTCATGACTCTAAAGGCGAACTAGAAAAGTTTGACGTTGTACTTTCAAACCCACCATTTTCAGTATCCAATTGGGGATATGAAGAGGCATTAAAAGACAGATTTGGTCGGTTTGGTCTAGGAATTCCACCACAATCCAAAGCGGATTATGCATTTATTTTGCATATGATTGCATCTATGAAAGATAAGACAGGGCGGATGGCACTTGTTGCCCCGCATGGGGTTTTATTTCGAGGTGCAAGTGAAGCTTTGATTAGAGAGAATTTAATTAAAGAGAATCTGTTGGATGCTGTTATTGGTCTTCCTGAACGTTTATTTTTATCAACTAATATACCAACGGTGATTTTGATTTTCAAAAAAAATAGAAATGATTCAAATGTATTGTTTATTGACTCAACTATGTTTTTCTTAAAATCAAAGGGACGGAATTATTTAACCGTCGAAAATATTGAACAAATATCTGATATTTATCATAAAAGACATGATGTGGAAAATCTTTCACGCGTTGTCAGCTTTAGTGAAATTAAGGGTAATGACTATAATCTTAATATTACCAGATATGTAAAGCGTGAAGAGGAAACTCAAGATATTGATCTATACTCTTTAATCTATGAACAAGAGAAATTACAAGAAGAACTTCGTTCTTTAGAAAAAGAAATGAAATTGTATATCCATTTTTAAGTGTTCGGCTAGTACCTATCGGTACTAGCTTTTTTTAATATTATTAATTGAATATATTGGCTTTAATATGACCAGTGATTATAAGCCAAGGGCATTTTATTCAACTTAGCTCTGTGTTCGCGCCAGTTCGGTAGGTACTTGTTCATCAGGCCGATAAAACGCTCATTGTGCTTGCGTTCGTGTAGATGAACTAGCTCGTGAACCACAATGAATTCAAGGCATTCAGGAGGTTTTTTCACCAGTTCGAGATTGATCCAGATACGTGCGGTTTGGGGGTTACAGCTACCCCATTTAGTCTTCATTCGCTTGATGCCAACATAACTGGCTTCAACTTTAATTTCCTGCTGCCATTTTGCCATTAACTTAGGCAGTCTTTGTTTTAAAATACCGCGATACCACTGGTTGAGAACAGCTTCCCGCTGGGACGTATCATAATGTGGAGGTACTTTCATGTGTATCCAACCACCCTGAAGTTTCACTTCAGCGGGCTTATCTACTAAAACTACATCCAGCCGATATCCTCTTCCCCAAAGGTAATGTGTTTCGCCACTACACATTTCTCGTTCACTCTGGCGCGGCTGAGCCTGAAATTGTGCTTGCTGCTGTCGAATCCAAACCAGCCTTCTGACAACAGCCATCCTGATAGCTGTGTCTGACAGAGTGACGGGAGCTGATACTCTTACTCGGCCATCCGGAGGCAGTACGCTGATATGCAAGTTTTTGATTGGCTTGCGCTGCAAATCGAGAGTGAGCTCACCAAAGGTAACCAATGGCATCAGCGGTACTCCTTCTGTACCTTCACCAGAGCCATAACATCCGCGACCGTCACTGAATAACCTTTAATTTCTTCTGCGATAGCAAAGCTGATCTCGCGCTCTTTAAAACGATCCCCATACCAGTCGGCCTTTTTAGTGTGACGTACTGCAGTATCTATCTTTAAAACTAACACTTCATCCTGCCCGAGGTTGTCATACAACGCTTTCTTGGCGAGGGTATCAATACTTACTGGATAAGTACTTTTACTACCTGACTGCGGATGTTTAACCTGCTTCGCTAGTTCACGTACGTGCTCCAGATAATCTTGATAGGAGATCGCCTGTTGACGACGAAGTGCGATCAGTTCATCAAGCAATACCGACATTTTTTCGTAGTATTTCGGGTTGACTGGGTTTTCATCAACAATGGTTCTGCGAACGTTATTTTCAATCGCTTCAGCCATAGCCTCTTGGTTGCCACGCATGTCAGCTGGAAGTCCATCCAGTGCTTCTTCCCCGCGTTCAATAATCAACTCAAGCAGTCCTAGTTCCTCAAAATCCATAAGGGTTTCACTAGGATCGGCATCCACCCAAAGATCCAGCATCTGCCGCATACCTGGCTCGAATTGTTTCATGTCCACGAAATCGCCACTGGCTATTTTGATTTCATTGCGGACTTTTGTATAAAACTCAACATCAATGCGGATTTGATTTGCCTCCTGCTCGCTATAACCAGCATCTGTTAGCTCACCTGCCAGATTGGTAAAAGCACGGATAAGCTTCGCCACGGATTGATACAATGTCAGACGTAAAGCTTCTTTCTCAGATAACTGCTCTATCGACGCCCCTGATTCCCCACAGAAATAATGCTGATAATCAAGTTGATTGCGTGGCATTTTTACTGGTTCGCAAAGGGTACGAACGGCATCCAGAGCACCATCCAGATCGATTTTTGCCTGTTGCAATCGATCTTTCAGTAAACCGGCTACATCTTCTTTGTCGTAACCGTCAAAGGCTTCTGCGGTGTAGTCCTGAACTGTTTTTTCCAATGAGCGGAAAAGGTCTTTATAGTCGACAATATAGCCGTATTCTTTATCTTCACCATCCAACCGGTTAACGCGACATATCGCCTGGAAAAGGTTGTGATCAGCCATTTTCTTGTCGATATAGAGGTAAGTTGCTGAAGGAGCATCAAAGCCAGTTAATAACTTATCAACGACTATCAGTAGGCGCATCTGGCCCGGTTCTTTAATGAAGCGTTGTTTGACCTCTTTTTCAAAATCACTTACACGTTTGGCTGCTTCAGCCTCAGGCTGTTCAAAATACTCCGCAAGCATTTTGCGATAGATGTTGTACTTGGCCAGTTTCTCAGTCAGTCCTTCACCGCTCTCCTCGCCTTTAATCTCACTGGCATTTGGCTGGTAGCTCGTCACAATCGCACATTTACCGGCAAAACCAGCTTCACTAAACATCTCATAGCATTTGCAGGCCTGATAGACGCTGGAACAAACCAGCATAGCGTTACCGCGGCCGTCGGCGAGTCGTGGCTTTTGTTCAAAATCGAGAAGGATGTCAGCCACAATCTGTTCCAGTCGCGAGCGGCTCGACAACAGCTTCTGCATCGAAGCCCATTTCTGCTTGAGTTGCTGTTGGCCAAGGCGAGAAAGTTTAGATGTCTTAGCATCAAACCACTGGTCGACTTTTTTCTGAGATTTGACCCGCTGATCGATGTCACGAGCTTCGTAGCGCAGGTCCAGTACAACCCCATCATTGACTGCTTCATCAAATTTATAAGTGTGGATATAAGGCCCGAAGACCTCCACTGACTTCTTCTTATCTTTCTTCATCAGAGGGGTACCGGTGAAACCGATAAATTGTGCATCTGGCAAAATGCTTGTCATTGCCGAATGCAATTTGCCGGATTGGGTTCGGTGGCACTCATCCACAAACACGAATAATTTTCCCTTCGGGCTAAAATCGGCAGGGATATTTCGTTTCATTTGTTCGATAAAATCGTCCGTGTCAGCATCTCTGTCTTCCTCCTCCTGACGACCAAACTTATGCACTAACGAGCATATAAGCCAGGGCTTGGTTTGATTCAGGCGAGTCACCAGATCTGCGCCGCTTCTGGTGCGAAGGATCTCTTCTTCCACACCGTTAAACACTTTCTCGATCTGTTCATCAAGTTCTGTACGGTCGGTAATGATCAAAACTCGGCTGTCGGTAATATTTTCTCTGATCCATTTTGCTAGCCAAACCATAGTCAGACTTTTACCACTGCCCTGGGTATGCCAGATAATCCCGCCTTCATTGCGTTGAATAAACGGTTTCGTTGCAGTGACGCCAAAATATTGGTTATGACGGCAGGTTTTTTTCACTCCAGCATCGAAAACGATAAAGTCGTGGATCAATTCCAGCAGGCGCTGTTTATTACATATCTGAGCCAGGTGACGATCAAGCATGTTGGCGTGGGGGGATTCAGCGGCTTCTTTCCATTGAAGGTAATATTTCTCCGGCGTTTCAATTACACCATAGCGAAGCCCTTCTAAATCATTACCGGCCATCACCAGTTGGATGGTAGTGAAGAAGTTGCGGATAAAGGCTTTTTGCTGATTATCGAGGTTTTGGCGGATGCCCTCTGAGACTGACACTGTAGAACGTTTTAGCTCAATGACACCAAGCGCAATACCGTTAACATACAGCACCAAATCCGGGCGCTTTTTATTTTCGCCGTTGTAGGTTACTTCTTCAGCTATAGCAAAATCATTGGCTTCTGGATTTTTCCAATCTACCAACCACACGGTTTGATTCTGCTCACCAGCACCTTCTTTATCCTTTACGCCGTAGCGTAGCAGGCGATACACCTCTTTGTTTGCATCATAGAGGATACGACCTTCACCGAGGCTTGCGGCTCGATCCAGCTGCCGTAATGCTCGGGCGATTAGGACTTCTGAAACACCGCGTTTTGATAGCCAGGCTGAAACTAAGCTAGGCTCGATGTTGCGGTTGTCTTCTCTTTTGTGCCAGTTACCAAGATAGTGATAACCGAGATGATCGGTGAATAACTGGATAACACGTTTTTGTGTTATGCGTTCACGTTGACCAACACTGTTCATAACACCTCCCTAAATACGCTATCACTACCACCTGCACCGGTTAACACAGCCAGCATTTCCGCTTCGTGAGTGGCGATTTCTTCTTCCCCCCACTGATTGTTCTTCTTCATCAGCTCGATCATGGCGAGCAGTTTCAGACTATCAATTTCATTCCGTTCAAGACTCGCTTCGAAGTGCTCTTGCTTTTGTTTTGGCTGGAAATTACTAAGTCGCGAATTCTTGCTGTGGCTAATCAGGCTGAGATTACCGAAGGTATGCAACGATGTATCTGGTAATGTCCTATAGCCATCCATGGGGTGCTGAGGATAGAAATGCTCTACCGAGCTTCGGAAGGTAAATTCAAAACGTTTGACTACCTCAGCTTTATGTCTGTCACGACACCAGAGTAAGTAGTCCAGGTAATTGAATACCAAGTTGTTTGCTATCGTACCAAAGCGCATCTTCTTATGAATCTGATCTGACAGTACAACAGGTTGGATATGCGGCTCATTACCGTAGATAATCTCAAAATATGATTTTGGCGTTTCTTCTGACAGGAAGTTCTGAAAGACAAATGCGGAGGCAAGATGCTCCAGATATTCGAGATACTCCCTTGCTTCGATCTGGCTTACAGCGGAATGGGCATTAAACAGATAGAACAAAGCCCCATTCAACCAGTGTTTGTAAACCAGAGTAGGGGTTGAAACGTGAAATGCGGAAAGCAGCATCAAGATCTGTCGGTTGATGTCTACATAGCTACCATCATCTTCATTGAACGTATTGGTATAGCTGGTGCTCTTTTCCGAATACCAACGCAGGCGCTTAAGGCTCCACCCATCGCTACCCTTTGCGAATTCTCGTTTTATCACGAACTGATCAAAAAGATATTTGCATTTGAGAAGTGCAAAGACGAAATCCTGTACCGTTTTAACCGGATCATTCTGCTTTAATAACCGAAGTTCGAACTGTTCGATTAATTGTTTGTCATCAAGCGGTACATCTACTCTGACCTTTCCAGTTTGGCTACAGACACGCAATACATGGAGCAGGAAATTGGAGAAGTTGATAACACTATTAAAACGCTCTGAGCTACCTGCATCTTCTTCACCTCTATCACCACTTATGGTTGAAGATGACTTGATAATGTCAGCCAGTGTGCGGTTTGTTTGGTTCTCTCTTGTGCCAAGCTCCGAAGTCGATGGGATAAGCATGCCAGCTAGAGAATTAAAATCAGCAGGCACAAATTCCCCCCAATTTTCCTGGCCAAATAATTGATGACGTTCGGCTGGTGTAAAACCGTACTGGACATAACGTTCCATGTTGGAGCAAGCATCCCAAACTCGTGAGAGGGTGTTCAGGCTGCTCTGCCGAGCTTGCTGGTCCGTTATCTCGTTGAGCACAGCCATCAGTCGCGCTTTCACCACTTCATGTTTTTCAAGTTGCTCGCCTCGGTTGTTCATCACCTCAAAAAAATGATTGAGGTCGGTATCAGCAGGCACTTCTATTCGGGCAATTTGTACATGGTCGAACAGATAGGCACAAAAATGAGTTAATGACTCACCAACTAATTTCAAGTCGCGTAGAACCTTGCCAATAAGTTCGTAGCCTTTGATCAGCCCTTCATTAAATTCCTTGCTCCGCAGTTTATGTGGTTCGACGCCTTGCCAGAGCCGAGCAAAGGTTTCGCCAGACTTAGGTCTGCTCTCAAACCCTAAGTTAATCCCTTGGTACCAGCGCATATCCAGCGTGGATCCCGCATGTTTTTTTAACCAGTTAGCAAGAAGGGATAGGGTAGTGAAACGTTGCTGCCCGTCGATTATCTCTGCGTCCCCATCAGGACGAGTGAACACGACTAACGTACCGATGTAGTAAGTTTGAGGGTATAGGCTATGCAGGCTTTTTTGTTGGTAGTCGAGTATGTCCTGCACAAGTTGAGTGATCTCCCCCTCTCCCCAGGCATAATTACGCTGGTACATGGGGATAAGGTAACGAGATGCATCACCCAGTAATGATCTGACCGTAAAGGATGTTACCTTTGCATCACTCATAGTAGTTCATCTCCTTGAACAGCCTCACCAGCTCGTCTTGCTCATGGTTACCGGTACGGCGGTTATTATTATTTTCTGAAGCCCGAATTGTGAGTAATGGTATAGATAGCACATCACCAGGTACTCTGGCTTCTTTGATTACCCGGAACAGATTATTTTCCAGCACGTACTTATCCATAGTTGCTAGCTGTACCACCTGCTGTCGGATTCGGCATCTGTAGGCCCAGATAAAGCTTTTTTCAATCGCTGCAGATAACGACTGCCCACCAAATTTGTCGATATAAAAGATCAGAGCACAATCAAACATAGTGCGTATATATTGATCCCCTGTTCGATAGCGATTTCGATAGCTATTTAACGTTCTTAGTATCTGAGTTGCCATTTCACCAAGGACTACGCCCTGGATCACTAGCGGCTTTTGAGTATGAGTGCTGGAATGCTCACTGGCGATAATTGCCGATACCTGTTGCTGGTAGTGTTCCGCCATTTCGAAAAAGCGTCTTCCATTGATAATTATCTGATCGAGATGGAAAGGGAAACGCATTTTCTGGCCATCAATCTTGCGCTGGTACTGATTGTTATAGTCATCCACAAAATGATGAGCCATGCGCAAAGATTCCACATAAGGGAATTGACCAATCTCGTCAAGATTGATCCCTTTAAATAGGCCGACTTCATCCTTACCAAAGAAACGAGCGGAATTTCCCAGGGACCATTGACGTACCCTATAGAGATAAGATGCGAAAAGATTAGCCAGGTCATCACAGGGCAATCCTTCCCAATGAGCAACGGATGTAGCTTTCAGTTCTACCTCATGGCTGGCGAATTCACGTAGATGGAAGGCTTTAAGCAGATCGTGTGGATCCAGATCTCGCCCTCGGGCATTTTGCGAGTCGAAGAACTGAAAGGCTTCAGACAGGTCAGTCAGCACAAAGACCACCAACTGGCAGCGGTTGAGGAGAAAATCAATATGTTGCTCGCTGAATTCTCGATGGCTAACCCTACGTTTTAGCTCCTGATAATTCTGGTACAGATTGTATTCCGATACCTGACTGGCAAAGCGTTGCCGTCCCATAAAACCTTCAACGGAGGGCTTTAGCTGGGTTAGCGCTTCCTGCAAATCCTGACGTTCCAATTCAGCAAGTCGGGTTTCGATAATGGCCCATACTGCCAGCATTAATGTTAAAGTTCGTTGCTGACCATCGACGATATCCAGTCTATGTTCTTCATTACTCTCAGGCTGATGAAACACTACTGAGCCCAAGCGGTAGGCCGATTTATCGAGATGACTGTTTATGTCCGCAAACAGTTCGCTGATATTTTTTACCGTCCATTTATAAGGGCGCTGATAGGCCGGAATTGTTACATCCGTCAGGCTTAATAGACCCTTGACCGACAGTACTGTCTTATCAAGGGGATATTTCATGGTTGCTGATCCAATGATAAACGGATACGTCCGGTCAGGAGTTGCTCCATCATCCCCTGCTTTATATCGCGGAGCTTGGCTAGTTTTTTTTCTAGAGCTTCGAGTTCAATATCCATATCTGAGAGGATGGTAGCAATTGCGGTTTGCTCTTGTATGGAGGGAATAACAATCTTTAGTGTCAAAAATTGGCTTTTTGATATGTTATAGCGAGTAGAACCTTGCGCCATCATTGACACTGCGGTTCTTCCTGCATTAGAACGAAACCAATAAGCTAAATATAACGGTAAATACTTTGGTTGTGAGTTGGCTCTAAAACCAAAACAAAAACTATTAAGATATAACTTATCAATCTCATCTGATAACAAAGAACAAAAACATACTTCTTCAGGTGTTTCTGAAGAGCCGTTAAATAAAAGATCTCCGGGCAAAACTGAGTTTTGAATTTCGTGAACTTTAACCCTATCTAGAAGATTAACATTTATGATCACGTTTGCCATGATGTTAGTAAATGGAATGTATAAGCTGTTCCCTGATCCAAAGTCATTCTTACTTTTCCCTGACAGTCCTCCATATGTTGTCCCCATGTCCCCCATCGCCACAGTTTCCCAATCCTCAGGAATCATTCCAATTTCACTGGACTTACAGCCTTTTAAGGCCCCATTTGGTCGTTTAGCAAACTGAGGAAGACGGGTACGTCCGGTCAATAATTGTTGCATGGTGGCGGTTTTGATGGCCTTTTTTTTGGAAATTAACTGCTCAAGTGCAGTAATCAGCTCATCAGTATTAGTTAAAACATTAGCAATAGATTGTTGTTCTTCCTTTGGCGGAATTGGAAGTGGCGTATTTTCTAAATCCCCTTTTTTTACATGAACAAAAGATGATTTAAATCCATGAGCCATTTTTTCAACTTGCTCTTGGACCTTACAAAGTACTAAATACGAAAATTCTGCTGTAACAATATTTTCATCAGGGATGACTTTGAAAATGTGCTGATTTAGTATTGCTTTTTGACCTTGCCATACTCTAGCTCCAAAAGAAACGCCTTTAGAACCGGACCAAGCAAACAATAAATCACCCTTTTTTATGTGGAATTTTGCATCCACATTGCCGGGAAAATAATTGCAAGATGCATGTGGGTCATTAAGGTTTTGAATTCTAATTATTGGTAACCCTTCTTTTTTCCATTGTGATGGTTTGAACCCATAACCATTAACTAATCTCATGGTTTTGGCAATATTCATTACCATCCAATCTTCAGGAATTATCCCCACATCTGTTTTTTTATAACCAACCGGAATGGTTTCCTGTTTAATTGACATCTTTTTCTCGTTCTGTGTCATTTCTACATTAATCATTGAATCCACTCCAGCCCCATAGCTTGGAGATGAGCTACAACTTTTGACTCTAACTCTGTTACTCTTTTAGTAAGGTCAGGTAGAGCCGCGCTATAGCGCTCTTCCAGCTCTTTTACACGATTTGTCAGTCGCTGTGTGACACGTTCAATCTCCGCTTCTAAGGCTTCAACCAAGCTAACCTTCCATTTATCATGTACGAGAAGATTTTTTATGTCGTTATCAGTGAGCTTTGGATAATGAGCAAACACGGCAAAGTCCAGCTTTTCCTGTGCTTCTTTAAGTGCTTTTTTGGTTTTTGTTTCAGCATCGAACAGCGCCTCAACAGCTTTCAACACAGATTTTTCTTCTCTATCAGTGGCAATTTTTAGTCGCGTCTTAATGCTGGCAGCAGTCACTTTCTCTTTGTCGTTCATTGCATCAGCAAGTAAACCATCTTCGCCGCTGTTTTCTTCAATGAAGTTTTCCAGTTCTTGCACTGCTTCATCATAAGCAATTTGTAGTTGGCCTAGCTTTTGTTGCTCAGTGGCAAAATATCGAGCCACTAAAAGGGCTGGCGGCAACAGTTCAGTCTTATACTTCTTCTTACCAATAACCAAGTCTGGCGTTTCTTTGAGTTTTTCGCCTTTTTCCACAACCAGCTCACGTACTACTTTGCCAGCAAGCCAGCCATCTTGGCTCAAGACATAAACGTCGTCCTGCATTACATCCATCCAGTAGTCCATTAGTAACTGATAGATAGCATAGTTCTCGAGCAACGGAGTGTCATCAGTAGCTTCTGAAGTATAAGCAGCGAGGAGTCGCTCGCCAATTTCTTCAATCAGCTGTTTCGGTGAGTCTCCACGAGCAATTTCTTCAAGCTGACAACCTGCAAACCACTTTTCAAAGGGTATCAGTGCTCCAGCTCTGAAAGCGGCAAATTCTGGGTGTGCCAGTATGGTGTTCTTAACTTCGCTTGCTTCGACTCGAGCATTGCTGTAACCAGGTCGGGCAGGTTCGAACAGATCCTGACGTAAAGTCGGGAAAATTTTCCAGTAAGCACTGAGAGCATCAATATCGCGATCGGGAATACCTCCCGCCAAATGGCTAGAAAGGTCGTGCAGATCTTCCGGATCGCTGCTGTCGATATAGCGAGGGATATTGAGGTTGAAGTCGTTGGCTGCAATTTCTGACAGCGGTACCTTGCGGCTGAAACGAGGGATTTCCTGCTCACGATTAAATACATCAACAATTTTATGGATGTCCTGGGCGCGTAGGCGATTTTTATTGCCATCCTTAATAAAGCCATTACTGGCATCGATCATAAAGATACCTTGTTGACTCTCACCATTAGCATTGAACGCTCTGAGTCGAGCATCTTCTTTATCGATGACAATAATGCATGCCGGGATACCCGTGCCGTAGAACAAGTTAGCGGGCAGGCCAATGATGCCTTTGATGTAACCCTGTTTTAGCAGATTTTCACGAATACGTGCTTCAGCATTACCACGGAATAAAACGCCGTGAGGTAAGATCACCGCACCTTTGCCAGTACTTTTCAGGCTTTTGATGATGTGCAACAGGAAAGCATAGTCGCCGTTCTTTTCGGGTGGGGTCCCCCAGACAAAACGGTCAAAAGTATCATTCGCAGCATCCAGTCCGCTGGTCCAGTTTTTGTTGGAAAAAGGGGGGTTGGCTACAGCAAAGTCGAAGGTTTTCAGATTATCGTTGTCATCCTTCCAATGTGGATCGGCTAAGGTGTTACCTTTCCAGATTTTAGCGGTGGCGTTGTCATGCAGGATCATGTTCATGCGTGCCAGTGCGCTGGTCGCATAATCCATCTCTTGGCCATAAATGGTCAGTCCTTTCGGACCGGCTTCGTCACTGGCTTTCAACAATAGTGACCCTGAACCACAGGTAGGGTCATAAACGGTAGCATCCTGTGGTGTCTGCTTGCTGATGCCAATCACTTTCGCCAGAATGCGTGACACCTCTGCCGGGGTGTAAAACTGCCCCTTTGATTTACCTGACTCTGTAGCAAAGTGACGCATTAAATATTCGTAGGCATCACCCAGCAGATCATCTCCATCAACGCGGTTGGCTGAGAGATCCAACCCTTCGAAGATTGCCACCAGCTTGGAAAGGCGGTCGATCATCTCTTTGCCTTTACCCAGCTTGTCCTCATCATTGAAGTCGGCGATGTCAATAACACCTTTCAGGTCATTAGCTTCAGCCAGTAATCTGATGGTTTTGTTAATTTTTTCGCCAATTTCTTTGTTGCCTTTGAGAGCAACCATATCGTCGAAACTTGCACCTTCCGGCACTTCAATCATCGCGTAAGGGTTGCCCTTAGCTTTGTCAGAGACGTACTTCATAAACAGTAGGGTCAACACATAGTCTTTGTACTGTGAAGCATCCATTCCGCCACGTAACTCGTCGCAGCTCGCCCAAAGGGAGGAGTAAAGTTCGTTCTTCTTGATAGCCATATGGTGTCCGGTGAAAACAATACTGAGAACGCGACAGGGTGAGTAACAAGCACCAGTGCTGAAATGCTGCCTGTCGCGTGAGAAATTGGGTAAGAGTTTACCAAGTTGGAAGCGTTGAGACCATGCCGGTGGTTTGATAGGTAAAGTAACAACCCTGAAGCAGGGAATTACGAGTGGAAGCTTATGCTTGATAGTAATTTTAGAACAGCTTGCTTACCAGTTTGATAAAGAAAAAAACATCGCTAAAACTGTTGATGCCTCGGAATAAACTGCCGAGTGTGATCTTTGCCTCAAAGCTATACTTCACACTCGATTTATCCCGGACGCGATTGCGATACAACCCCAAAAAATGACGAGCTTCCACCAGTGCATGCCGGTACAAAAAAAACTTTATTTTTTTGTTTTGCTCAAGGCTCGCCAGTCGGATGACTTCCGCAATCACCTCGATATAGCTCAACGCACGAACATCGTAGTAATCCGGCCGATGCGTGATAGAGGTCTTATTGCTGATATAGATATAGTCCTTAACATCCAATACGCAGAACCGACCGTTGCTCGCCGCAAGATGAACTGTCCACAGAATGTCTTTATGGCTCCTGCCGGGCTGGAAGCGCAGTGAGTGTTGTCTGATATAAGATGATCTGACCATCTGCAGCCACAGATAATGCGGCCATTCGCGGTGTGTGACACAGTGTCTAATCCATTCATGACCTGACAGAGTCGTCCCATAGCGCTGCTGTCGGTGAACAGCTCTTTGATGGTGGTCAGCACCAGAATGCCAGCCATTAAAGATCATGACGTCGGCTTGCGACGTAGTAGCTGCTTGCCATCGTTTTTCTATGAACCCATCTGCTATATCGTCGTCCGCATCAAGGAATATAACCCATTCTCCTTGGTGCAAGGCTAGAGCAGCATTTCGGGCAGCATAGACACCTTGATTGGCCCGCTCAATGAGGGTGAGCCGGTCATCGTGGATTTGGCGGATAATGTTGCCGGTACCATCGGTAGAACCGTCGTCGACAACGATAAGTTCAATCGCTACGTGGGGTTCGCTGAGGATTTTATTGACCAGACAACCAATGGTCGCAGCGGCGTTGTAAGCAGGGATAATGATGCTAACGTCGATTTTATTTTTCATGCTGAATTACGACTTCCTTTCGTTATTGTCGTTCTGACGCCCGATCGGGATAATTCGTCTTTCCCTGATTTCCTGGTCGATATCAAATAAGCACTCGTCGCAGAATTCTTTATCGAGGGAGAGCCACCGCTCAAGGACGCTTCTTTTTTTGTTGCAACGTGCACATCTCTTCATCTTTCCGCGCCTTAGTAACCTCGTGATTTTGGGTACATAGAAAAAGGACGTAGCAAGCCTCAGCTAGATAACTAACCGTAATAAAAGGCTTTTCTGCGAGTAAGGTAAGACAATAATAGCCAGGCTGGGCGCATGAAAGATAATCGTTTTGATAGATCAGTTTTCAGATATTGATCGTTGGTGCCGATCGATAAGAGGCGTGGTTATGCGACACTGTGCGTTTACAGTACTGTAAAGCTGAGTTCTGCCAGTCTTAGATAATGCGCCATCGCCTGTTGTAGGAATGCCCGTATGTCAGGCTTTCTCTCTGCATAACCAACGGCGAGACCCCCCCTTATTTTGCAAATTTAACCGGTATCGTCAGGGTATCTAGGTCTTTCATTTCCGTGCTGTAGATATGCTGCCCACACGCTGGGCAGCAGCGGATACCATAATATTCACGCTGGCAGAGTACGCAGAAGTATTCTCTGTCTGAAGGTGCTGTTACGGACACATCATCACGTTCCATCAGTGCATTCACGGCCTGGTCAAAAGCGGATACCGGTTTATCCCGGGCTATGATCCGGTACGCACAATGCCTTAACCGGCGTTCGTCAGCGTCTTCCAGGTCATGTTCGAAATAACCGCCGTTGTCATGCGTCCAGTGCAGATGCAGGGGATTGTTGCAGGAACGGCAGAACCAGAGCCCCCTTGAACGCGGAGTCAGGTCCCGGATGTAAGTGACTTCGCCCTCGTGGTCAAGGGCGGTACGAATGGTTCTAAATTGCATGGTGTAAATCCTGTCATGGGATCCTGATAGCAAGTGGCAGATAACGCAGGCTCATTCTGCGTAACGTTCGGTACTGTGGTCACCGGTACGGCAGGTCAGACAATAGCGCTCACCGTGATAATCGCAGTCGCAGCCAGAACAGTGCCATTCGGCCTTGCGCACAAGCGGTAAGACATCCGGCACATAGCGACGCAGCATGCGTATCCGCCGCGCTTCTTTCGGCTCCGGGTTCACATACGGGCAGTGGTGACGTCCGTTCTCGGTCAGGTCTTCCCATGTGTGTTCAAACCACGGACGGTTATTACCCCATTCCGGGTGGAATATCAGAGCGCTGCCGCAAAGGTGGCAGGAGTAGCGGTTGTAAGGGTTAAGCTGTGCAGTGACCGCGCCCGTGAGGCGCTGATTACCATCAGTGGCGATAAAAGATTTTGCGTACATAGTATTGGTCCTTTGCCGGATGACGCTCAGGGCTAAGCCGTCCCGGGAAGGGCAGCAGCGGAGACCATACGACTGGTGGAGTTTAAATCAGGTGGGGAATTTTATTGCGTTCGATAGATTACTGACGGGACTGTGCTATGCGTTGCTGTAGCCAGGCTTCCACTTCGCTTTCAAGCCAGCGGGAGCTTCTGCCCAGCTTAATTGGCTTTGGGAATTCACCCAATGAAATCAGTTTGTAGAACCATTTATCGGTTAAGCCAGTGAGTTGTGTAATGAAGGCCATATCGACGAACTTATCGTTAAGAAGGCTGGCAGGTGTGGTCATCGTTTTTCTCCTTAAGTGAATGGGAGAAGGAGCCAGGTAAGGTGAACGCAGACTCCTTCAAACGATGTGGCATCGGCGTAATTTTTAACTGGCTTTTCGCCGCCTGCCTGCTGTCCGTGGTGCAGGAATGTCACTCAACTGGCAGATAACCCCAAGGCTTTTCTGTGCCTGCTTACTGAGGTAGCTGAGGATATACTGCATACCTCTGCGTCCTCTGGCATCGTTATAAGAGGTCACCCATTCTCCTCGCACGCGATAATGCTCTTTAGGCTCACAGCGGTGTGTGTGTCCTTCTCCCCATGTCACATACTTCCAGGTTTCCCTGAGTGCTTCAAAGACAGTCCAGACCTGGCGATGCTTTTGACCGTTGAGGTAAAACGCGGCGTGGATGTGATAACCATGCTGTTCGGTTTGTTCCAGTACCCATGCGTAACCTACCAGCCCGTTGATATCCCCACTGCGTTGAATCAGTAACGTGATATCCGATACTGTTGAATGAATATCTCCCTGCCCATGAGAATCACTGTCCTGGAGGTACGAGAAGTCCACCCGTAGCATCAGTAGCTTGGAATAGCGTTCGAATAACTGGTCCTGATGTCGTCGTAGTTTTCGGTTCAGGGCTGTGTGCTGAACGTAGCTGAGATTGATATCGGTCGTGTCGTGGTAGCTCATGTCTTGTTCTCCATGTGAGTGTAATCGTCATGGGAATGGACATTGGCATCAGTTTTGAAATGGGTGCAGGAGAGCGGTAAATATCGCGGTACCCTGCAGATTGCCGTGCTCGGGCATCGCTCCTGGGTGTGGAGGGTTACGAAAGTGCTTCTCTATAAAATATCATTTTATTCCTTAATTAAATGATTTCGGCCTCGAGATTCATGTACTTCAAGGCAGGAGCATTTGCTCATCTCATGGCATTAACCTTGTTGGTACCTTCGCCCCTTGACCAGATGATTTTTAAAAATCTTACCATCTAAAGGCTCTCCCCCAGGACCTAACTCAGCGGCATAAAGGAGCCGTATCTAAGCCACGTTCCGCTATATTGCCATAACAAATAGGCCAGAAAGAGACAGAGCAGGCTGTTTGCAAAGCATTTTTGGCAATAAACCCAGTGTAAACGGCATCTGCAAGTGAGTTAAATAATTAAAAAACGACGATATACATCATAAAAAACGGCGATCTATTGTATTAAAATCGAGTCGTTTAATACTAAAAAACAGCCATGATAAACGTCAAAATTCGTACAGTTGAATTATGTGAATTGTGTGATCGGACGAGTGACAATTTCGATGTCGCAGCGAGTTGGGAGGAGCGAGGGATGGCAGGCCTGAAGGATGACTTTAGAGTGTTTGACTTACGCCGGGAAGACCTGGCCTATGAGAGTCCTAACCAAAGGTGGGGGGAAATCAGCCATCAATATTTCTTTGTTGGGTTCGAGCGCCTGGAGGAGGATGAAAGGCCAGATAAGGATGAAAAGTCCAAAGCTAGCTTCAGGATGTTCGATATGCTGGACAAACTTTATCTGAACCAGGCGACCAGCGATGGGCAAGAGTTTAGAAGACCGAAGACGAAGTTTCGTGATTCTCAGCTAATCCACAGCGAACAGTTAGAGAAAAAGTGGAAAGATACGCTTGTAAAAGCGATCTCTGATAAAGAGAAGGCATTATCTTATCTCAGCGAGAACTTTCGAAAGGTTGTAAGAAAGCATCGTCAGATTGAAATGTTAACTCTGTGTTTTTATTTACCTCTTGATAAAGGGGAGAAGATGCAGAACATACGGATTAAAAAAGATGACTCTCGTTTCAGACTACAACTCGCTGAACTTGAACGACGCTTTACCTTGATGAGGAAAAGGATAATTGCGGATCCGCTTTATAAAGCCTCCTGTGGTTACTCGCGAGTGATACTGATAAGTGCGAGATTTGAGCCTTTTTATCTGGTGAATTTCTTTTTCAAAAAGCATCCAGACAGTCGGGTCGACAGCTTAGTCTCATTAGACATTTACAGGAAATGGGTGCAATCGGGTAAGAAAGAAAACAGATCTGGTGAGCAGGCTGGGTACTATTGCTTTAAGGATGCATCCCGGCCATATGTTCCAGAAGACAGTGGTCTATTTATCCGCAGGCCAGACCGATTAATCGATGTTGGCCAATTTTCAGACCCGATCTCGTTGGTTTTATCAGAAGAAAGCAAATTCGAAAACAACCGTAAAGGTTATCTGGCTTTCTTTCGCCTTCAGGCTCAAATCTACAATGTTATTCCTGGTGCACGAACCCTGACATGTTCTGACGATTTTACCTACATCAACGCAGCCGAGAAGAAACGCAGAAAAGCCAAAAAAGAAGACCTGAAGAAGAAATCCAAAACAGCATTACCTATCAATGAAACTTCAGCTACACCCGGAAATGATCTCTATGATCAAGAGGGCTCTCCCGAGTTGCCTTACCCGTTCGACGAATTTAATGATGTTCTGCCTTCAAACTTTGAGGAGCATGTCTACGGGATTTTAAAAGAGGAGAAGCCGTAACAATCCTTTGTGAGGTAGCTGAGCGACCTCAGAAAATGAACCAGTGGCTATGGTTTCGCAGGAAAATGCGGTACATAGTTGCAAACTCTACAAACCACCAGGTATCTCATTATGGCGATAGATAAAAACATGATGGATAAATTGCCACGTGATATTAAGGACAAAGTTCTGGTTCGGCCTGTGGATGGATCAGAAGCCTATGAGGAATTTAATAGTGTACATCAATTTATGCAGATAAAAGGTACGGGGACCAATGCAGATGCCCGGCAGTTTAGGCTCGCAGTGAAGCGAAAGGGTATTGCAATATGGCCCGATGATGACCCTCGCGTTACAACCCCACATGCAAGAGATGGCATTCGTTGGGAGGTACGTCTGAAGGTGCTACGGGCTGAACACTTTTCTTCCCTCAGTGACGTTCTGGATGAGACCGTATCAGCCAAACGTTATGGGAATCGCTACTATGGCTCAGCATCCCGGCCAGATCAGATGAAGTTTAGCAATACTGTTCGTCAAAACTGTCTGAACAGATGTGTTGTTACCGGCGTAAGCACCAAATGTAGGGGAGAAGCAGCCCACCTCATTGAGCACTGCAAGGCTGGTTTTGACCACTGGAGCAATGGTTTGTGGCTTCGTGCTGATATCCACCGGCTTTTTGATGCTGGCATGTGTGCGGTTGATCCTGAAACGTTACGTATTCATTTTTCTCCTGAGGTCCTTAAGGAGGATGAAGACCTGAGTGAGCTTGAAGGGAAGAAATTACTGGCGACTAAGAAGCCGATCAACATAGTCTATCTTGAGCCAAGATGGGAGGCGTTTCATCGGAGGTTGTAGCCACTTGTGGATGCTATTTGTGGGTTTTTTGAGCATATGAGAATCATTCCAGTCATGATCTAGGGGAGTTCAACGAGTCGATGCAACGCTAACCTTAATCAAGGAATAATAAAAGAAGATATGTGTGTATTTAAACGAAGGCGATATTGTTTTATATTGAACGAACAACTATTAGTCACGACTCTCTGAAAGAAAACTTATTATTCAAAATTGATTGAGGAAAAGGTAGATGAATGAGTGTTCGGCCGTAGATTTTAACACCATAAGCCTTAACAAGATAAGTACTGACTGGGATCTTATTAGTTTTGTTATAAGTAAAGACGAAATCGACGATATAGTAGCTAGCGCTGCTGCATTAACAATTCAGGGAGGTGAATCCCCCCTTTTTATGGAATCAACTATTTTAGATTTAGAAAGTTTATGCACACTTGACTATCGTCAATTGCCAGAGTTAACACACATCCAGGTGGATTTGATGGAAAAAAGGTTGTCAGGTGAGACAGACTCAGTTGTAGACATGTTTTTCCTTGAGCTTAGATGTACATTTTCGCTTGGCTGGAAGGTTCCTGAATCTAATGATGATATAAGGGCAATTAGTTATCACAACAGCACTTTCAATAACCTTATCTACAGAAAAGCTGATTTTTTAGCATCAAGTTTCGGAAGCAATAGATACAAAATGCCTTATTGGCTGCGGCTCAGTCAACTAAGAATTATGAGCCATATACCAAACAATTTGATAAACAATGCACAGCTTGACAAGATATTTTTCTTCCCTATACACAGAAGAGGTCTTAATGCAACAAGCTGTTCAATTAACGGACAAAAATATGTTACCGCCAATTTCGGGCTCAATGGGATTCTTCATGAGCTTAATCGATTTATTTATCACTTCCAGTCAACTGAGGTTTATAGTCTAGGGAACAGAGAAAAACGTGCATTACCTGAGATAGTTCCAGTGGTTTTATATTTTTTAACATCATGTAGTCCTAGGTATTTCTTCCCACAATTTCTTTTTGGACAATCAGGCTGGAAAGTAAAAACACTAACTGATTACCAACTTGATTTCATTGTCCTACACGAAATCGCTCACCATATTCTTGAACATCCAGAACGAGCCAGTTTGATAAAGGATTATGTTGAACGTCAGAACAAAATTACGAAATTTGAGTATGAGGCAGATACATTAGCAAATGCACTTATGGCTTCGGCGGTTATGACTGAGAGGGATGACGAACCACGAAATAAAAATTCTGTCATTGTTTATGCGGATGCAATTGAAGCGGTCGAACTTCTTTTTGAACATATGAACTTTATTGAACAAATGGAGGAGAACATTCGTTCTAGATTTGGAGGGGTTATAAATATTGCATCGATTAAAGGTGCTCATCCGGATGCATATACTCGGCTTGAATATTTCCATCGTATTTTTAAAGATGAGAATAGACCACTATCTGAAATAGCAATTTATGCAAGGGGTTTATATAATAAAATGATCGATTATTGCCGTGAGCTTTCTAATGATGAGATGGCATCTTTAATGAGAAATTATCTTGTTTGATCTAGTTCCGTTTCTGACAAAAAATGGACAGGTACCTAGTGTTGTCTGCCTGCTATGAGCGAGGTGTTGTGTTGGCGTAGTATTGTGTTCCAGTGTTCCAGTGTTCCAGTGTTCCAGTGTGGCCACATAAAGAGTTACTGCAATATGCTAAATATACTGAGGTTTTCCAAATTCGCTATTTTAAAATAGACATTCAAATCTCCTTGTAATTTAGTTTGAAAAAAATTATGGTTGAAGGTGATGATTTTTACATCACATAAAGTTCATTCTGTATTGCAAGGGGGATAAATGCAGCTAGATTCAACAGTAGCAATTCGCTTAGGTTACGTTAGGGATAATAGAGGAAATTTATTAAATCCTGCGGATTATAGTAAGGCTTCAAGTGTTGATCTTACTATTGGAGAGATTCTTAAAAAGGACAATAATGAAAATATTGTTCAGGGAGTAGGTGCAAAACTTAAACCTCAAGAGTCATTAGTGATTATTTCCGATGAGATAATCCATGTTCCACCCGATCATGTTGCATATGTTTTCTTAAAAAACAGGTTAAGTCAAAAAGGACTTTTAGCTTTAAATACTGGTATTATAGATGCGAACTATGTAGGGCCTATATCAACAGTGGTAATAAATTTTTCGAACGTAGATGCAGTTATTCCTTCAGGAAGAACAAAAGAACAAAAAGAGTTTTTCAGAGTTGTTTTTCATAAATTAGATTCAGCACTGCCTGGTTCTCAGGTTCTGCAAGCCGTAGGTAATTATAGCGATCAGGATTATAATGATTATAAAAATAATAAATTAAATGATTTAAAGAATTTCCCTAAAACATTTTTAGAACCAAAGGTTTTAAAACAACAGATTCAAGATGAGATATATAGTAAGGTTTCAGAATTTTCTATGGTTAAAGTAGGCTTTACAATTGCGCTACTTGGTTTGTTTTTTACTTTCTTACCCATGGTAAAAGATTGGATATTTGCTTGGCAATATGATTTCAAAGATGGCCTGATTACACAGAAAAAAAATGAGTATAAAATTGAAAGTCTTGAAAGTGATGTCGAAAAACTAAAAGAACAGATACGAACCTTAGAGCTTAAGCCTGATAATAGGAATAAGGGCAGATAGGTCTGGTTTTATTTGTTTTACAGAAAAGGTTGATACATCAACAAGCTCTTGTTGTGCATTGAAAGCAATAGATGTACCAACCTCTCTTGCCAAATGAACATCATTTTTTCCATCGCCAATAAAGATACAATCACGCAAACTCACAGCATACTCTTCAGCTAAGTGCTTCATAAAAACAAGTTTCCCAACTTCATCTGTAGGGAGTAGATTGAAATGCTTTACTTTATCATCCTTATCGAAGAAGTATTCGCAAGCACTATAGGCATGATCAATATATAATTTCACTTGAGCTAAATCTGCTAAATGCTTGAAGCCTCCAGATATAAGAGCAGTAATAATATTTTCTTTTCTAAGAAATTCAAAAAGTTCATCTGCACCATCATGAAATTTTGATGCATCTATAACTTTGATAAGATGATCTTTTCTCATACCATGTTTAATATGAATCCTAACGGTGTCTTTCATCCATTCAGTATAACTACCGTACTTATTCTGCAGCCAACGATCTTTAGACAGTTCTTCTTCTTGATAACAGTCCTCGCTGATTTCCTTTGCTAAAGCCGTCCATGCACTGGGTGCAACCTTTCCATTATCAAGCGAAATATTTTTCTCTAGAATGGTTCCTTCCATGTCAATGAAGCAAATTATCATGTTTAACCCTTTAAGTAAGCTACAAAATTGACTTAACCATGCACGGTCTACACTACATATGTTATCAAGAAATCTGCTTAAAGTTGTCTTTTTAAGAGCAAAACAGTGATAAAAATTTTCTGGAATCATGATTGGCAGCTGCAGGAGTAGAGTTTGCAACGTCCGTTTCAGGCACAAAGCAGACCCGCATACTTAATCCATTAGTCCTCATCCAGTGGTAGTTTAACCGGCCGCTGTGGCTTTCTTCTTAATTTTTTTTAGTTATATATCACCTTCATGAATTCCCTCCCGTTTTACTCCAACAGGCCGTCCCCCTGGATGGTTTTTTTCATACAGAGGCAAGCATGAAACATTCCTCGGGCTATGCCCTTATTCGTCGCCATCTGCGGCGTTACCCATACGCGCTGCGCCAGCATCTGTTGCAGGAACTCAACCGGCTGGTCACGTATGAACCCGTGATTGGCATAATGGGGAAAACAGGTGTCGGCAAATCCTCACTATGCAATGCACTGTTCCGTAGCGAAGTCTGCGCCGTGAACGCAGTGGAAGCCTGCACGCGCCAGCCACAACGGGTCCGGCTGCGCTTCGGCAGCCATTATCTGACGCTGGTCGACTTGCCCGGCGTGGGCGAGTCTGTTTCCCGCGACGGTGAATACCGTGAGCTGTATCGTGACCTCATGCCACAGCTCGATATGGTGCTGTGGGTGCTCAAGGCCGATGACCGCGCATTTGCGGTGGAAGAGCAGTTTTATTGTGACGTCTTCGCGCAGTTCAGTGGACCGCTGCCGCCAGTGCTGTGGATACTCAACCAAGTGGACAAAACCGAACCCGCCGAGCAGTGGCGCTGGTTGTCGGCTCAGCCCTCGGCGTTACAGGCGGAGCGTATTGCGCAGAAACAGCAGGCTGTGGCACGTCAGTTGCAGATAGCAGAAATAGATATTCTGCCAGTCTCTGTCCGCGGGCGTTACCGGCTGTCGCGCCTGGTGGAGGCCATGATTACCCGCCTCCCAAAGCAGGCCCGCAGTCCACTTGTGCCTCATCTTCAGAACCGGTATCGCACTGATACCGTTATCAATAGCGCCAGCAGCAGCTTTGGCGATGCCGTGGTGGAGGTGATTGATAAGGTCATTGACCTGGCCCCTCTGCCGCAGGTGGCCCGCACAGCACTGCATGCGGTGACCCACACCGTCGCCCGTGCGGCACGCTCCCTGTGGGGATTTTTCTTCGGTTAGATAAACATCTTCATTTTTGTTGATAAACGTTTTTGCTTCGTCACGATCGAATTCGTCGATCGAACAGATCGATATTCATCGTTGTACCTGATAAGCCCCTCAGTTACATAATCCATTGGGATTCATGTCATTACGTTATTTCTTCATTAAAAATCAATGCGATGATTCGCAGGGATTGTCACGTCTTAAGGAACTTTTATGACTAAATATTATACTGCTGCTGCAGCCATTATTCTGCTGGCAACCCTGTCCTCAACGGCCGGAGCGACTGAAAATGACATCATTAAGGTCGGTATTCAGAAAAACATACAGGGTATCAATGTCACCGTTACGGCTAAAACTGACACCGTTGTGATTAAGAATATTGACGTCAACCGGGGAAAATGCCCGCTGCTGACAAAGGGAACTATCACCTATCAGGGGAAAAGGCTTGAGGGCTGGGTGGCGCAGGGGGCGAATTTCACGCCCACCACGATGCATTTTGCTGACAGACTGACCTGGCATTTCGGCCATACCTACCTTCAGCCACCCGCAGGTGTAGTCTGCAGCTTTCTTGAAGCTAGGGTATTCACCGACCATGGCACCTTCACGGTGACCGAATAAACCGCTTTTAAAATCGACGTCTAATCTCCCCAAGTTTCTCATTGTTTATTAAAGGAAAAGCCTGATGTCATTCAAATCGATACTCCCTCTTACCCTCGCACTCTGTTTCTCAGATCAGGCGCTGGCGTTCGGTAGCCACGATACCTGGACCAGTGGCTTTGCGCAGGGCACAGCAGAATACACTATCCTCGGCAAGGGGAAGTCACAGCTGTACCTCGCGTGCGACAGTTCCGGCTCACAGGCCGCCACCATCATCTTCACCGACGCAAACGGCCATCAGGTCAGTATGGACAGCGGTCAGACCCTGACGATGAAAATTGATAACGAAGAAGAGGCAAATATCAGCGAAAGCGACTCTCACGTGGGAGAAGACAACCTTATGTGGGTGTGGAACAAGCTGCGTACCGGTAAACGTGTGATCGTTTCCGGCACTGGTGCAAAACCGGCGGTCTTCACGCTGAAAGGTGCTGCCGGAGTGATACCGGCATTTGGCGATAACGGCTGCGTGGCGAAGTTTGATATCCAGTAAGGTCTGCAATACTCGCTGAACCAGCCTCCGTAATAACACTTCTGCCGTAAACAATCTTTTAGCCAACACTACTCCACGCTCTGCTCATTCGGGCAGGGCGTTTGTTTTTGTGCCAATTATCAGGAGCGCACTGTGCAAAACACTGACGATACGCCGTTACCACCCGGCCCTTTCACCCGCCCACAGGCTGAAGCCGTGGCGGCACTTTACTGCAACATCACCATTGAAGACGACGAGGGGAGCCATTTTCGGCTGGTGATCCGTGACCGCGACAGTCAGTTAATCTGGCGGGCATGGAATTTTGAATCGGATGCCGGGGAGTGGTTTAACCGTTATCTGGTAAGCCATGGGCTCCCCCAGGACTGACGCACCACGGGCATCACCCGCACACCAGCTAGTACACCGACAGACCATGTACCCGTCAGAGCGCATGGTCTTTTTGTTTATACCGTGACATTGACCATGAGGAAATTAAGTATGAGATTAGCCAGCCGTTTTGGTCGGGTGAACCAGATCCGCCGCGACCGTCCCCTGACCCGTGAAGAACTAATGCAGGTTGTCCCCAGCGTTTTCGGGAGCGACAGGCATGAGTCCCGTTCAGACCGCTATATCTGGATACCGACCATCACCGTACTTGAAAACCTGCATCGCGAAGGTTTTGAACCGTTCTTTGCCTGCCAGAGTCGCGTCCGCGATCAGAACCGACGTGAACATACAAAACATATGCTGCGCCTGCGTCGTACCGGGCAAATCAACCGCCCGCAAGTACCGGAAATTATCCTACTCAATTCGCACGACGGTTCGTCCAGTTACCAGATGCTGCCGGGATACTTCCGCGCCATTTGCACCAACGGCATGGTCTGTGGTCAGTCGTTTGGCGAAATCAGAGTTCCGCACCGGGGCGATGTCGTTAGCAAGGTCATTGAAGGAGCCTACGACGTGCTCAGCGTCTTTGACCGGGTGGAAGACAAGCGCGATGCGATGGAATCGCTTTTGTTACCGCCACCAGCACAGGAGGCGCTGGCAAATGCTGCGCTGACGTACCGTTATGGCGAAGAGTATCAGCCGGTCACCGCAACGCAGATACTGACACCTCGACGCTATGAAGACCGCAAGGATGACCTGTGGACGACATACCAGAGGCTTCAGGAGAACCTGCTGAAAGGCGGTCTGCCCGGACGCACTGCGAAGGGCAAGCGCAGTCACACTCGCGCCATTAACGGGATAGACAGTGATGTCAGACTCAACCGGGCGCTCTGGGTGATGGCCGAGAACATGATGAACCTGCTCAGTAAATAACCCTCCCCGGCTCCCATCACCAAAATCCATCTCCGGGGATTTATTCCCATTCAACGTATTCATGCCTGAGGAAAAACACAAATGACTGACAACACTCTGCCACTGTTCACTCCCGCAGAAACCGTTCCTGTTGCGGCTCCACATCAGATTGCCAAAACACAGGTAACCGACGAGAACCGCATCGGCTTCTGGCCGCAGCACTTCGGCAGCATACCGCAGTGGATAACCCTGGAGCCGCACATCTTCGCCTGGATGGACCGCCTCTGTGCGGACTACAGCGGCGGCGTCTGGAACTTTTACACGCTGAGCAACGGTGGCGCATTTATGGCACCGGAATCTGAAGGCGATGAAACATGGTCACTGTTTAACGACATGAATGGCAACAGTGCGGCCATGAGCGCCGAAGCTGCCGGGATTGCGGTCTGTCTGATTACTTACAGCCACCATGCCTGTCGCACTGAGTCCGATGCCATGACGGAACATTACTATCGTCTGCGGGATTACGCGCTCAGCCATGCTGAATGTAACGCCATCATGCACATCATCGATTAGGAGCTTTCAGGCCATGCAGGACACGACAACATTACCCGCACCATTACAACCCGATATGTTCCCCCTCTCAGTACATCCTCACCCGCGCCCCGCCATGACGCCGTATGCGCAGCGTACCATCCGGCGGGCGCTGAACATTCTGGAACGCCAGTTACACGAACCCGGTGCGGCCTTCACCACCAGCAGTTCGGTACGCGACTGGCTTCGTCTGCAACTGACGCAGGAGCAACGTGAGGAATTCTCCGTGCTGTGGCTCGACAACCAGCACCGGCTTATTGCTTACGACACGCTGTTTCTGGGCACCATCAACACTATCACAGTGCATCCGCGTGAAATCGTTAAGGCGGGCCTGAAGCACAATGCGGCGGCGGCCGTACTTGCACATAATCACCCGTCAGGGCTTGCGGAACCCAGCCATGCTGACCGGCAGATGACTGAACGCCTCAAAAATGCACTTGAACTCGTTGATATCCGGTTACTGGACCATCTGGTAGTTGGCGGGATGGATGTCATCTCGTTTGCCGAACGTGGCTGGCTTTAAGGAAAAACAGTGCAATGAAGATTATCAGCAAACGCCAGGCGATGACGATTTACCGCCAGCATCCTCAGTCCCGGTTGTTTCGATTCTGTACCGGAAAGTACAAATGGAGCGGCAGCATCTGCCACTACGCCGGGCGTGAAGTACCAGATATCAGAGGTGTGCTGGCCGTCTTTGCTGAATGCCGCCAGGACCGTAACGGCCCCTATGTTGTCCTGCGCAGCGTTACCCTGAATTAACTCATGATTAAGGAGCACTTCAATTGTCGAATAACACTCCACCAGTAAACCATGATATTGCCGAACCGTGGTGGGGTCTTCAGTGCAATATCACGCCCTGTTTTGGCGCACGACTGGTCCAGGAGGGCAACTACCTGCATTACCTGGCCGACCGCGCCAGCATCACCGGTCAGTTCCGCGAGGCGGATTTACGTCATCTTGACCAAGCATTTCCGGTACTGATGAAACAACTTGAGCTGATGCTCTCCACCGGTGAACTTAATCCTCGCCACTCGCACAGAGTTATGCTTTTCGCAAAAGGGTTGACCTGTGAAGCCGACCCTCTCGGTTCGCACGGGTACATCTATATAGCGATTTACCCGACCCCACCTGAAGCACAACCCGGAGACTAATAGCCATGCCACACGCCTGTAAAGTCAGCGAAGTCATTGAACTGCTGCAACAGCATCAACACGACGACTTCGTCCTGTGTTCGGTCTGGTACGAGGACGATGTACGCAATGTGGATGCGTCCGCCACAGATGAAGAAGCCAGGGCTGCATTACGCCATGCCGCCCGACACCACGATGCGGATCAGGGTATAAACTGGGACTCCCTAAAAACCGCGCTGGATGTCATACGGCAGTAACGTACCGCGTTAAATCCGTCCGCCATTAATTCCTTTCTTTTATTCATAGAGAACTAACGATGAGAATTTTACCTGTATCCCGAGAACGGGAGGCGCAGTCCTGCCCGTCGCCTGTGGCAGTCTGGCAGATGCTGCTTACTCGTCTGTTGGAACAGCACTACGGCCTGGCGCTGAACGACACGCCATTCAGTGATGAAACGGTAATTCAGGAACATATCGATGCCGGTATATCTTTGGCCGATGCCGTTAATTTTCTGGTGGAAAAGTACGGGCTGGTTCGTATTGATCGTAGGGGATTCGACTGGCAAGAACAGTCCCCATATCTGCGGGCAGTCGATATTCTGCGGGCGCGACAGGCAACAGGTTTATTGAAAAGAAATCGTATTAGCGCGGCACGGTGAACATTGGGAATAGCCTTCCTGATTCACACTGCAGCTTTCCTTACTTATTTAATTGACTCATTCCAAAAAGCACCTGCCGATGCTGGTTGGTGCTTTTACTTATATGGACGAAATATCATGCAAATTGAAGCTGTAATTTTAACTGGGCACATTATCGCAAGTACAATCCGAGAATGCTGGGCCATCGTTGTTGATGGTTTTGACGCATGCGGCGAACAAGCTTATGATCCAGCTTAATTTCTTTTCCTCATGAAGGGACTGGTATGGGCAACAGAATGTGGATGATCCGCGGTGACGGCGGCAAGCTCTATGACGATTTTCGCGATAAGCAAATTGTAGGCATCGGTTGGTCTCAGCTGGCTCCATTAGTCAAACCCGGCCTGTCTCGAGCTCAGTTACTCGCCTTATACCAAGAGGCAGATCCATTAACAAAGCTGGGAACTGCGCGTTCTGGTGCATCGCAGGTCTGGCGTTTTGTGAACGAAATCCAAAAGGGTGATTGGGTTATTACCTATTCGCCAGCCAACCGTACTTATTTGCTAGGCAAAGTTACTTCAGATTTCCAATATCATCCTGAATGGGTGGAAGAGGGGATGGGAATCGCTCGACAGGTTAAATGGAATACTCAAGAAATTGATCGCGATCGACTGTCTGTAGCTACCAAGAACACACTGGGGTCTACGCTGACGGTTTTCCAGCTTCCAGAATATGCGCTCGAAGAGCTTTTACAGGATAAGAAACCCACTATAGATGTGATTACTCAGAATCCAGTTGCGATGGATGAAGATGAGGTTGTTTCTGATCCGCTTCGCGATATGGAAATGCTGGCGTTTGAGGGTATCAAAGATCGTATCAACTCTCTTGACTGGGATGAGATGCAAAATCTTGTTGCCGGAGTTTTACGCAGTATGGGCTATAAAACGCAGGTCTCACCTGCGGGAGCTGATCGGGGTAAAGACATCATTGCTTCACCTGATGGGTTCGGTTTTGAAAATCCGCGTATCATCGTTGAAGTAAAGCACCGCAGGGAACAGATGGGAAGCCAACAGATACGCAGCTTTATCGGCGGTCGCCATAAAGACGATCGCGGGCTTTATGTCAGTACAGGGGGTTTTACGAAAGATGCTCGATATGAAGCCGACCGTTCGACGATACCACTGACGCTCTGGACGCTTGATGATCTCGTCCGTGCTCTTATTGAGAACTACGAGCAAGTCGATATCGAAACCAAACTTTTGGTTCCTCTGAAGAAAACTTTCCTACCTGCCTGAATCTTGCTTTGATAGCCATATCGGTGTTCTACTGATATGGCTTTATACCCACTCGAAATGTCTATTTTTTGTACGGATTTTCACTTGTGGGTACAAGTGCGGGTATAACTATTTACTCCTGTTTATAAACAACATTGATATCAGTCTATTAGGTGTATAATTCGAGTCCGGCCTTCGCATCAATATCAAAACAACCAATAAATAAGTCCTTTAATCTAGCCACGACCAATCATTGATCAACCACGAAATCCTCTCCGAAACACATTCAAAATCCCTAAACCCCACGCTTCCCATTAATCTCCCACTCACCACACCCCTCATCCCCTGAACACCTCCCGCCGGTGCCACGCCACAAACCCTTCCTGCGGATAACATTCTTTCCCCTGCGGCAAGGTAATCGGCTTACCATCAAAATCCCAGAACAGCCTGCCAACGATGCCCCCGCCGTTCACCGCCGGCGAAACCTGGATGCGCATATCCTCATCCAGACCAATGGATCCTTTATCAAAAGCCTTATGGTGAATCGCGCAGAGCGCCAGGCCGTTAGGGATTTCGCAGGGGCCGCCGTGCTGCTTCCATTTGATATGGGCCGCTTCCAGGGCGACAGAGGTATTATCATGGCGCATATTGAAGCCGCAGATCGCGCACTCAAAGTTATAGGCGCGCAGCACCTGCTGGCGAAAATGCGGGTCGCGCTCTTTACGGATCTGCTGCAGATCAAACCCCATCTCTTCAGCCAGTTCTTCCTGAATACTCTCCGGGAAATGCGCCTCGAGGATCTGATGGGCGAGGGTATTGATCAGCTTCTTATTTCTGTTGAGTAGCGCAAAATGCGGCTCATCGAAGCCGCCGGCGACGTGACAGAGCTCCAGCTCTTTGGCGGGCGGCTGTCGGCTGCCCTGGGATGAACACTGTTCGCTGTTGTGCAGCTCCCAGAAGCCGTCGCCTTTCAGGCGCCAGAAGGGCATGTCCGGCCGGTACTGGCGGCGCTGCGGGCCAAAGCGTTCCAGCAGGCTATGCAGCTCATCGCGTATCTCCGAGGCGTAATCGAACATCCGCGCATGGCCGCGCTGGTACTGTGAGAGGACGTACAGCAGCAATAGTGGCTTATGCGGCGCACGCTGTTCGCCTTTGCGCCAGATGGTGATGTTCTCGATCGCGTGTTGCAGGGTCGTGCTGGAGGGCATAGCGTTACATTGGCAGCTAAATAAATGCGATGATGCTCGCAAAATCCTTGCCGATCAACCTACCAGATGCGGCGATTCTACGTGGATCGCGATTTAATTATCACTGCCAGTTATTTGTTCGAAAAGCCCATAGCTTTCTATTTATACTCAAGCTTCGCGCCATCAGATAGCTATGTCTTATGAAAAAACTACCGGACCATTTATCCAGGGAATGCATCATCGCTGCCATTCGCGCTTACGATGCAGGCGTTGCGCATCAGTTTAAAAGCGCGCGTCTGTATGAGATCGAGTTTGAGGGGCGTCGGTATCCTTCAAAAGCCATCGTCGGGTTAGCGGCCACGCTTGCCACGGGAACGGAATTTACCCCGGCGGATTTCAGCGGGGGGATTAAATCCAAATGCGTGCGCCTGTTACTGGAGCAAGGATTTACGATCGCGTCGCAGGGCGCTGGCGATGACGAGGCTGCGCTTTTCCCCGATGAGGGGCAGACGACCATGGAGTTCGTGGAAGGGGCGGCGATGCAGGTGGTGGTCAATCGCTATGAGCGCGACCGTCAGGCTCGTCAGGCGGCGCTTCGCCTACACGGCTGCCGGTGTCAGGTATGCGGTCTGGATATGGCCAGCCGCTATGGCGAAATCGGCCAGGGTTTTATCCATATCCACCATCTCATTCCGCTGGCCGGGATAAAGCAGGACTACCGTCTGAACCCTGAAACCGATCTGATCCCGGTATGTCCTAATTGCCATGCGATGCTGCACCGGCGAGATCCGCCGTTTACTCCCGAAGAGCTGAAGGCCCGGCTGCGCCCCGCAGACTGACATCCGACAGCACTCGCATTAATTACATCAAACACACCACAAACCCCACGCTACCTTACCGGTAGCGTGGGCCCGCTCTCTTTTACTTATCCCGCGTCTCGCCAGCCTCCCAGCTGTAGCTGCCATCGGCAGCTAACTTATCGCCCAGCTCCTGATACTCGAACTGATAAAACTCAGCCTGGGTGCCGTACCCGGCGTAGTCTACCGCCGCCAGGCCGACGAACGCCCCGGTAAAGAACCCGCCGTAGCTCTGCAACACATAGTCATCGGACAGCACCGCGGCATCCAGCTGGACCGGGATCTCGGTGAACGTCACGCCATCGAAGCTGTATTCATAGCTGTAGGTCTGCTTGCGGACTTTGGTCCTGAACCAGACGTATTCCACGCCGTCCGGCACCTTGATGGCGTTATCTTTCAGGTACGACGTGTATTTCCCGCGGTTATTTTCGCCGACTTCGATGACCTTGCCGTTAATTTCATTCCAGGTCAGGAAGACGAAGCTCCAGTGGCGGTCGTTATAGTAATTCGTTAACCCGGCCATCTGCTGATAGCTGAAGGGCTCGAATTTCACCTTCACCGCGGCGTCAAAATAGAAGGCCTGCCAGCGGCGGGCAATCAGCGACAGGTCATGGGTATTGGCTAACGAACCCTGGCCGATTAAGGTTAATTTGCCGTCGCCGGTGGTGCCCATTTTGGCCGTAAACGGCACCCGCAGGGTATTCCAGTTCGGGTCGAGGGCTGGCGACGTAAAGTCATCCTGCTGGCTGTTATCGCTGGCGCTTTCGGTGAAGATGGCGTCTTTCGGCCCTTCGACGAAGGTTTTCCCGCCGTGACCGCCTTCAATACGCGGCCAGCCCTCGTCATCCCAGTACACTTTCTGGATCGCGGTTTCCCGGCCGAGGGTTGACCAGCCGCGCGGGTCGTAGATGGATTCTCCCGGGCGATTCCACGGCCGGGCGCAGAGCGAGGCGTAATACCATTCGCCTTCCGGGGTGGAGACCAGCGCGCCATGGCCCTGTTTCTGGATGTAGCTGTCCGGGGTGTCGACGTTGGTTAAGAACACGTCGCCCGGCTCGGTTTCAAAGCTGTCGGCCTCGAGGGTTGTCGACCGCGCCACCACCTCCTGGTGGGTAAATACGGTGCCGCCCTGGGCGGCAAACAGATAGTAATAACCGTTCAGTTTATAGAGGTGCGGCCCCTCGACCAGCGCCACGGCGGTGCCGCGGTAGATGGTGCGCGCGGTTTCCGGCATTAACTTCAGCGTGTTGGTATCCAGCTCCGTTAAGGTAATGCCATCGAAGGGGTGATGGTACTCCCGGTGATCCCAGGTTTGCTGGACGATATATTTCCGGCCATCGTCGTCATGGAACAGCGAGGCGTCAAACCCGACGCCGTTCAGCTTGATCGGGTCGCTCCACGGCCCCCGAATATCCTTCGCGGTGGTCAGGTAGTTGGTCATGTCTTTGAAGGCGCCTTCGGTGACCTTCACATCGGTATACACCAACCAGAATTGCCCGTCGGCCCAGGAGAGCGCCGGCGCCCAAATGCCGCCGGAGGAGGGGTTGCCCTTCATGTCCAGCAGGGTGGTGGTGGAGAGCGGCGAAGGCAGCAGGTTCCAGTTTTTCAGGTCTTTCGACTCATGTAAACGCACGCCCGGGAACCACTCAAACGTCGAGTTGGCAATATAGTACGTATCCTCGACGCGAATAATACTGGGGTCGGCATTAAAGCCGCGTAATATCGGGTTTTGAATAAGTGACATTTCATTACACCTTTTAAAATGGAAAGTGACGAATCGGTCTGATTTATAATTTTTTTAACTACACGCGGATCTCATCCAGCTGACGGTTGATGTCGGTAACATGTTTATCGGAGATCGGATAAACCTGGATAATCACCATCGAAATAGCGGCCAGCGCGATCGGGATCCACACCGCGGTCATAATGATCCCGTCGATGGCGCTGGCGCTCTGCACGGCGCCGCTTTCATTAAAGCCATACACCGCCAGCAGCCACAGCGGGATCGCGCCGCCGATGGTGAAGCCGATCTTGAAGAAGAGTCCCATAATGGCATTGATAATGGCGGCATTGCGTTTGCCAGATTTTAATTCGCCGTACGCGATGACTTCCGGTACCAGCGCCCACATAAAGCCGGTGGCGGAGGTTAAGCCCCACTGTTTAATAAAGGTGGCGATGTAGGCCAGCCACAGCGCGTCGTGCATCCCTTCGCGGGACCAGACGTAGGTCAGCAGTTCGCCGACGATGAACATGGCGAGGAACAGATGGAAGAACCCTTTTTTACCAAAGATTTTTTTCAGTTTCGGCCAGAAAATCGGGAAGGCGATGCCGGGAATAGACGCGACGAGACCCACCGCGCCCATCCATTCGGAGTGGCCGACGACGTACTGGTTGAAGAAGCCGTTAACGGTGTTCATGAAGAACATGAAGGTAAAGGCCAGCATAAAGAACATGCCCAGAATAACCAGCGGGCGGTTATGTCGGAGCTCGTGGAAAAGGTCGGTGGTTTTGACGTTGGCGGTCTGCTCGGCGGTCGCGACAACGCGTTCTTTGGTGAATTTATAACAGATAAACAGAGCCACCGCGCCGATGATCATATAGATGGCGTACACGCCAAACCAGGCGTAATTTGCCGACGGATCGGCATAATTCCCCAGATTCAGCTCAAGGCCAAAAAAGCCGGTGTCTTTCAGGCTGCGATCTTTCGGCGCCGCCATCTGCACAAACATCGGGAACAGGGTATAGACCAGCAGGTTGGCGCTGTTGGCCAGCATCATGCGGGTACTGGTGAGCTTATCGATCGATTCCGGGTCGCGGGTCAGCGACGCATTCAGCGAGCCATAGGGAATATTGACTAAGGAATAAACCAGGTCCAGCGCCAGATAAATAATAAAGGCGAAAGCCACCGAACCTTTCACTCCGGGGATGGGCGCGAACAGTAATGCCGACAGGATCACCAGCGGCACGCCGGCTCGTAACAGCCACGGACGATATTTCCCTGCTTTCGAGGTTCGTTTATCCACGTAGGTGCCGACCATCGGATCCCAAAACACGTTAATTATGCGGACAAAAAGAAAAATAAAGCCTGCCGTTGCCGTGCTGATGGTATTTACCGTCAGCATATGCAAAGCCAGAAAACCCCCAATTGTGCCGAAAACCAGGTTTTGCGCAAAGTCGCCCATGCCATAACCAATTCGTTCTCCGCGGGTTAATTTATGATATTCATCATGCCGACTGTGCATTATGTTTTTACTCATTCTAAGCAGACTCCGGTTTGTTTTGTGTAGGTGAAACACTTTCTGACACAGTTGACATGGAAGAATCTATTACGTTTTTAAATTAAGTAATTATGTTTTTTTACTTCTGTGATCCTCGAAGCAAAGGCCTGTATCACCTGCGTTGAGCCGCCATCCGCCGCTAATTTTTTGGCAGACAGGCAATGTGACAAAACCGGCATTTTAATTCGCTATGTCCACCTGAATTCCCCAGGAAGTGTACTCTATACGCGCGCGAAGCGAGATATTTAAAATAGTTTTATTTGCGAGATGGCTCACATTTGAGCATTTTCTCAATCGCCGAGTGAAATAACGTAATTGAGCAACCGACGATGAGAATACACGATGTGTCACAGTTGTTAATTTTCGGCTTCCTCAATTTCGGAGTTCATCATGCAAACTTATTTTGACCAGCTCGAACGCGTTCTTTTTGCCGGACCTAAAACCGATAATCCTCTGGCGTTTCGCCACTATAATCCGGATGAAATCGTGCTGGGAAAACGTATGGCAGATCATCTGCGTTTTGCCGCCTGTTATTGGCATAACTTCTGCTGGAATGGCGCGGATATGTTTGGCGCCGGCTCGTTTGAGCGTCCCTGGCAGGCCGCGGGCGATGCGCTGGAAATGGCCAAACGCAAAGCGGACGTGGCGTTTGAATTTTTCTACAAGCTCAACGTGCCGTATTACTGCTTCCACGATGTCGACGTCTCGCCAGAAGGCGCGTCGCTGAAAGAGTATTTGCATAATTTTGCCGTGATGACCGAGGTGCTGGCGGAGAAACAGCAGCAAACCGGCGTGAAACTGCTGTGGGGCACCGCCAACTGCTTTACCCACCCGCGCTACGGCGCCGGGGCGGCGACCAACCCCGATCCGGAGGTGTTTGCCTGGGCGGCCACGCAGGTGGTGACCGCCATGAACGCCACCCACCAGCTCGGCGGCGAAAACTATGTTCTGTGGGGTGGCCGCGAAGGTTACGAGTCCCTGCTGAATACCGACCTGCGTCAGGAGCGCGAGCAGATTGGCCGCTTCCTGCAGATGGTGGTGGAGCACAAGCATAAGATTGGCTTTGGCGGCACGCTGCTTATCGAGCCGAAACCGCAGGAGCCCACCAAGCATCAGTACGATTACGATGTCGCGACGGTGTATGGCTTCCTGAAGCAGTTTGGTCTGGAAAATGAGATCAAGGTGAACATTGAAGCCAACCACGCCACCCTGGCGGGGCACTCTTTCCACCATGAAATCGCCAGCGCCATCGCGCTGGGGATCTTCGGCTCCGTTGATGCCAACCGCGGCGATGCGCAGCTCGGCTGGGATACCGATCAGTTCCCGAACAGCGTGGAAGAAAATACCCTGGTGATGTACGAGATCCTCAAAGCCGGGGGATTCACCACCGGCGGCCTGAACTTTGACGCCAAAGTTCGCCGGCAGAGCACCGACAAATACGACATGTTCTATGGCCATATTGGCGCCATGGACGTGATGGCGCTGTCCCTCAAGCTGGCCGCGCGGATGATTGAGGATGGCAAGCTCGATCGGGGTCTGGCAAAACGCTATGCCGGCTGGCAGGGCGAGCTGGGGCAGCAAATTATGGCCGGCCGTATGTCGCTGGATAATATTGCCCGGTACGCTGAGCAGCATAATCTGAATCCGCAGCATCAGAGCGGGCGTCAGGAATTACTCGAAAATCTCGTCAATACCTATATCTTTGGTTAATTTTTGCTGACATGCCCCTGCGGGGGCATGTATTCCGCCGTGTGCCCGCTGCCGGGAAATAGCGTTTATTTGTTCGTGTTGTATTTATGCTGTCTGTGCCGAAAGGCTATCTGTTTGACTGTCTATAGAGGAACAATCCGCCGCGCGGATGGTTCTGCCATTGTGCCACCTGTTTAATATCAGTGAGGGAGGGCGAGTAGCGATAATTGTGTAATACCTCTGTGACCGTACAAAATAAAAAATAACTTGTTCTGATGATAGCGACATATTCTGTCAGCTCAGAATAGGCTGGTTATTGTCTGAATAAAATTAACCTATATTGAGAAACTCATGACAATGATAAAAAAACTTCCATTAACCATGGCGGTTATCGCCGCGTTTTTTCCGCTTACCTCTGTAATGGCGCAAGAATTTACTCAGGAACAGATCGACGCCATCGTCGCCAAAGCCGTTGATAAAGCGCTGGCCGACCGCCAGGCGAAAATTGACGCCGCGGCCGACAAAAAG